>NZ_CP036264.1:7247640-7847640 GCF_008035925.1 Stieleria maiorica | reverse complement strand
TGAAGGCACGAGTGCGCGTTTGGTCGCGGCCCGCCGAAGAATCCACCACGATCGAATTGCTTCCGCCGGGGATTGCCGGCGGAGGCAATCAGGCCAGCGATGGAGGCGGAGTAGCGCGGCTGAATCGGGCGATCCCGGTCGACGAGACGTCGGGCGAACCGATCGCCGTTGGATCGGGGATCAGTGTGCGAATCGATCCGTTGGGCACCACGTTTGCCGACGGCGTGGCGCGGCGCAGGTACGTCGTTGAGTTTGCCGACCCCGATATCCCCGTGACATCCATCAAAGTCAGTCTTGATGAATCGATCGATGGACTGCCGATCCGCATCGTGCGACAGTTCGACCCGCTGCGGCGAATGTCGGTGCACACGTTCTACTATCCGACCAAAAACAACGCCCCGGTCCAGCAGATCCGCGTCACGAATCAGACTCATGAAATCGACGGTGCTTGGCAATTGGATCGTGATTGGGTGGAGGTAGGGATTCCCGAGTCAGGCGGCTTGCTGCCGGTGGGGCACTAGGGGTTTACCGTAACTCAAGTCGCGTAGTTGCCGATGCGTTCGGAGAGTCGCCGTGTTCTCCGAGCTCGGCACACGAACATGCAGAGCTTTGTCCCGCGCCGACCTCGGAGAGGACGGCGACTGTCCAGCCCAATCGAAAACGAAGGTGTGGCGCTATACTCGAACTCCGCAGCAGCTCGGTGTTTCAGGTAGTGGACGAGGCGACGAGTCCATTCGTTCCAAGCACGGCCAGGACTCCTCGCGTCGTCCACGACGGATTCGTGGAAGCCTATCCCACTTTTTGCGCGACGACCAAGTGGCTGTCGTAGGACACGACGCTTCGATCATGCATGCGGACGTGCCAGGGACAGTTGTTTTCGGCGATCAGCCGCAAGGATTGAATTGCCTGTGGATGACCGGGGGTAAGAATCTGTCGCAAGATCGATTCGCTGGCACCGCGATCGGGACCACGTTGGGAGTGGCCACCGATCCAGCCTTCGATGGGCGTCGCCGATGACGACCAATCATAGGGCGACGCGATCACGGCCCGGCCGTTCGGTTGGAGGACCGCTCCGAGCGACGAAAGAAACTCCATCGGCGAGTGGACGCAATCCAACACGTTCAGACTGAGTGCGGCGCCGATCGATTCTTCGGCAAACGGCAGCGCGGTGGCGTCGCAGGCCCAAAAGTCGACCCGGTCCGCGCAGCGAAACGAGACTGGAAACTCGCGGCGATCATAAACAATCCCTACGCGACGTCGCGGGTATCGTACCACGCCCTCGCGCAGCGCCCGCGCCGCGACTCGCAACATCGGGAGATTCAAATCGATCCCCAGGACCGGGCGATCGAGTGTTTCGGCAAGCGTGAACGTGCTACGGCCGACGGAACAGCCGACGTCCAACATGCTGTCGGGCCGATCTGATTCCAGGCCCGACAATGCGATCCCGCGGCGCAAAACGCGAAGCATCGATCCCGGGCGGGGATCTCCGGGCGGTTCGTCGGGATCCAGATCGCCGTAGTGGTCCCAGGCGTACGAACTGACGTGCTGGCGGATCGCGTCGAAGACCGAACCATGTCCACCACAATCCCCCAAGACGCTTTCGATCGTTTCGCTCAGATCGGTTCGTTGGCAGACTTGGAACAGATTGTCCGACAGATAGCTGCGGATGTCGCGAATGATCAACGGCACGCCATCGATGATGGGATACTCGCGTTGACAATTCCGATCGCTGCAGTGCAACAGCCCTTCGACGATGTGGTCATCGACTTCTTTGATGACCGTTGCCAGATCAAGCAGATGGAATTGTCCGCGGGCGACGCGGCACACGGGACAGACCGGTTGAAAGGTTTCGAGATGCCGCCGTCGCACGAGACGTCAGCCCCCGATCATCACAGTCGGACATCCCGGCGGCAGGACCTTGCCGACCGGGCTGGGGATCGGGGCGACGCAGCTGCTGTGGGCCGTCATGTCGTTGACTCTGGCAGCCGGCATGCCACCGATCAGCACACTGGAGGATCCCTTGGCGATCATGCCGGGGCCGGCCGGGACACAGCCGGGCAACATGCACGGCAGTGTCGTGTCGGTCACCCGTGCGGCAGGCATGTTTCCGATCATCACGTTGGGCGCGCCTTTGACGATCATCAACGGAAGCGCGGGGTGCGCAACCGGCGTCGGGACCGGAGCTGCGGGATGAATCGGTGCATGACAGTGCGGAGCGTCCTGTTTGACAAGATCGGTCATGCGTGCAGCGGGAGGGGACATGGGGTCAGGCTCGAAGGGATGTCCGCAAGTAAGGAAGGATACTCGGGTAGAGTCTAGCTTGATGTTCGTCCGATTGCCATCGCAGTGGTCAGTCGATCGTAGCTAAGTCAACTTGGTTTTCGAGGTAGTGGACGAGGCGACGAGTCCATTCGGATTGCGCACCGCGAGGACTGCTCACGTCGTCCACTACCGTTTTCACAATTCGTAAGGCGAGAGGGAATACTAGGGATAGTCCTTACGTCCGGTGACTTCGACGAGGTGGTATCCGTGTGCGGTGGCCACCGGGCCGTAGACGCTGCCGATGTCGCCTTCAATGAAAACCGGTTCCAATTCGGGGGCCATGTGTCCGGGTCCGAATTCCCCCAACGATCCACCTTGGCGAGCGGTGGGACATTCCGAATAGGTCTGCGCGAGTTGATCGAAACTGGCCCCCTGCTGCCATTGGGTCATGACCTCATTGGCCAGTTCGGGTGTCGAGACCTGGATGTGGCGGGCTTGAATACGTAGCACGGCGGAAGTCTCCTTGGTGGACGGGTGGAATCGTTGGCTGTGAAAAGACAGGCTGGGAACCGATCCCACGTCGTTAGCGTCCGGCGACACAAAAAATGTTGGGACAGGGCGCGCCCGAAATCATGGGGGTTCCCATGGCGGCTTCGAAGGATGCGGCCATCGTCGCGGCGACCGACAGATCCCCCATGCTTGGCAGCCCGCCCATCTCCATCGCGGACAAGGCGGGTGCCGCGGGCATCGGCGCTTCGGCGGCGGCCGACATCGCCGCGGCGAGTTCGGCGCTGCCCCCGGCTCCGCCGGTCAGTTCCGCCGCCATTGCGGCACTGGCGTCGACGGCCGCTTCCAGGTTGGCTGCCAGCGCCGCGGCGCCGGCTTCCATCGCCGGCAGCGCCATTTCCATCGGCTGACCGCCCATCGCGCCGCTGACGAGTCCGAAATCGGAGAGCCCGGCGCTGACTTCCCCCATTTCGCCGGCGGACATCGCGAGCGGAGGCACTTCCAATCCGCCCGCCATCTCCAGCGCCGCGGCAAACTCACCGGGGGCCGCCGGATTGAACCCCAGCGCGAGGGCGGCGTTGAGTGCACGCGCAGCCAAAGCCAATTCCATCGCGAACGATCCTCCGCCCGCGGCCGACAGCCCGAGTGTGCCGGACATCGCCAGGGAGGCTTCAAGCGCCGCCGCCAAGCTGGCTTCCAACGCGGCCGCCGCACCGGGGGCGGCCATGTCGATTCCCAACGATGATTCGATTGCGGCATTGATGCCCAACGCCATCGGCAGGCCACCGAGCGGCTCCATCGCGGCGCCGAGTGCCCCTCCGAGATCTCCCAGCGCGGGGGCGGCGATGTTGAGCGCCCCGGCGGCAAGCGACAGATCCATCGCCGCACTGGGGCTGGTCATTTCGATCCCCAGGGAAGCGCCGACCTGTGCCATCGATTCCATCGCCAACACGGCTTCCAGCGAAAACGGCGGCAATTCGGCGGACAGCACCGCATCCAGCGCCCCGGAGGCGGCCATCTCGGCGGTCACATTGACCGCCGCGGCGATCCCCGCGGCGGCGGCTAAACCGGCTGCGCCGGCGGGCAACGGCGGCATCTGGATCGCGACGGGCGGGACCTGGATTCCGGCCGCCATCTCGGCAACCTTCGGCATGCAAATACAAAACATGAATCACATCCTTCACAAACTCACGCGTGGCTTCGGACCATCATGGTCTTGTCACCCCAAACTCGCGACAATGCTTCCCAATGCTGGTAGAGTATGAACCAGAAACCCTCGCGCCGGGCCATGATGTGAATGTCGGAGAGTTGTTTTGTCAGAAGAGAGTCAGCTTTTCCACGTCGTCGAAGAATCGGGGAAATTCGAGGTCCTGGATCCCTCCGGCCGCTCGATGATGACCTGCCGCGATACATCGAGCGCGGAACACTACGCGGCATTGCTGAATCAAGCCTACAAACGCGGGTACAAAGACGGCTACCGTGAGGCAAAATCGTTGAAACAATAGCGAAAGTCGCCAACGGCTTTCGGCGGTGTGCCGATGTAACCGAAATCCTTGGCGGCCTGAGTGTTTCCGGGGAGAATCGGCAAACGGGGCGGGCCCGTAAGCTCGCGCCATACGGCTGATCATCGTCCGACATCAGCCGGTTCGCGCCAGCGTCCGGGCTTCTCCCTCGGCCTTTACTTAGCGGTATTGGGCTAAAGCCTAGACACCAACCATTCCTCCCAGCCTGTCCCGTTTTTTTCGGAGTCCGAACGATTGTCTAATTCATTTGAATCCAGTTTTCAGTTCGGCAATGCCGGATCGGCTCGTCAGCTTGATCCCCAAGAACCGATGCGGATCGTGGTGATGGGAAATTTTTCCGGCAGCGCCGACGCTGATGGATCGGTGGCCGAACGCAAGTTCCGGCGCGTGGACATCGACAACTTTGAAGACGTTCTGCAAAAAATCGCCCCGAAGGCGTCAGTCCGAATCGGCGACAGTGCCGATGCGATGATTGAAATCGGCATTAGCGAACTGGACGATTTTCACCCCGACGCACTTTACCGCAACGTGCCGATCTTTCACGAATTGCGTCAATTGCGGAAACGATTGATGGATCCGAATTCGTTCTCGGATGCCGCGGCGGAATTGAACCAGACACTTGCACTTCAAACCGACAGCGAATCCAAAGGCACGGCCCAGGAAACGCCGACGGCACCGGATTCGCCTCCGGCCGCCACCGATGAGAGTGATGCGGACACATTGGAACGCGTGTTGGGGCAATCCGCCAAACGCGTCGACACGTCCGCCGCCAAACCACCACAGGTGGACATCCAAAGTTTGATCAACCAGATCGTCGCCCCTTACATCGAACCGAAACCCGATCCGAGGCAGGACGAGTATGTCAGCCACACCGATTCCGCGATCGCGGGCCAGATGCGGGCGATTCTTCACGACCGATCGTTCCAGCAATTGGAAGCGGCGTGGTTGGGATTGAGTTTCCTGGTGTCTCAGGTGGCACAGTCCGAAGAGGTCCAGGTTTTTCTATGGGACGTGACCAAAGCGGAATTGTTACACGCAGGTGAGTCGGCGTCGGAACAACTGGAAGACTCGCTGCTGTTTCGCCGATTGGTGACCGATCGAGAGCAAGCGACATTCTCGCTGCTCGTCAGTACGGAAACGTTCAGCCACGAATTGAATGATCTGATCTTGCTGACTCGCTTGGGCGCCATCGGGGCGAACTCCGGCGGCCCGGTGCTGGCGGCGGCATCGCCGCAATTGGTCGGCTGTCAGAACTGGACCGACGAGATCCCCAAACCGAACGCCGAAGCGAATCGCCGGGAACAAGACTGGCAGAGCATTCGCACCAGCGCGGCGGCCGCTTGGATCGGCTTGGCCGGCCCCCGGTTTTTGTTGCGGTTGCCCTACGGCGCCTCGACCAGCCCGGTCGACGCATTTGATTTTCAGGAAATCGACGACCCGATCGCGAATCACCAGTCGTTGTTGTGGGGCGCATCCTCCTTGTTCGTGGCAACCTTGCTGGCGACGTCGTACTTGCAATCCGGGTGGCAGATGACGCCGGGAGATCTGCAGGACATCGGAGACTTGCCGGCGCTGACGTACAAGGATGAAGACGGCGAAGTCCATCTGAAGGCCTGTGCCGAAGTCTTTTTATCCGAGCGGGTCGCCGAACAGATTCTCGATCAAGGCGTGATGCCGTTGATGAGTTTTAAGAATCGCAACGTCGCGCGTGTGCTGCGTGTGCAATCGGTCTCGTCTCCAGCGTCGGCGCTTGCCGGCCCCTGGTCCTAGGATGGTGCCTGCTGCAGAGTTGTCGATTACGAACCGATGGATTTACGTGAGATCGAGATTCCTGTTTGCTGGGACGCGCCCCCGCCGAAGATCCTGCGCACGATTGAAATCGCCGATCGATTGCGTGAGACGTTGATGTCGGACGCGTGTGACTCCGACATCCCGGCTTTGGTCAACAGCAACTTTTACATCGCCTACCATGCGCTCAAACACGTACGGGACACGGGAATGGGCGGCGACCTGTCGTTTTGTGAATGGGGCAGCGGACTGGGCGTGGTCACCTGCATCGCGTCGCAGTTGGGATTCAACGCAACAGGAATTGAGATCGAAGGGTCACTTTGTGAGTTCGCCAGAACACTGGCCGACGAGGCCGGTGTCGCCGCCGAATTCATTCAAGCCAGCTACCGTGATCTCCGCCGAGAGGGCACACTGTCCGAGGGGAGACTGTCTGAGGGCACACTGTCTGAGGGCACACTGTCTGACGGGACACTGTCTGGGGGTACCCTGTCCGGCGCGGTGGTCTATGTCTATCCGTGGCCGGCCGAAGAAAGATTTATCGAGTCAGTGTTCCGAGACGTTACCGACGCCGGCTCGGTGTTGATTTCCTATCATGGCGGAACTTCACTCCGTGCGCGTCGAAAACGGTCTTGAGATCAATCAGCGACCTAGAAAAGCTCTCGATTCTCGGTGTCCTCGCAATAGATCTCGTAATTGTCCGCATTATTGACGGCCAAGTCGGGATAGTTTGCCGCGAGGTGCTGACACAATGGTCTGCCGTAACACGCCTGGTTGAAGTCGGGGTGCACGACATCGGCAGTCCCGCAAAGCGCGTGCGAGAGTTCGTGAATCATCACTCCCCCGATATTGTCTTGCCCCGAACCGGACTCCATCGCCTTGGCTCCGGCGTGTGGCCCTTTGGCGTTGGTGCTGAAAAACACGTCGCACAGAAAGATGTGTGGCTTTCCGTCGGCACCGCGAGGAATGGCCCAGGCGAATAAATCTGCCAGGTTATAGCGTCCGTTTGCGGTATCGATGTGCCCTTGAATGTTCCCGACGGCGCCGGGGGTATCGTCGGGCATGCCCACCGTTTTCATCGTACGAAGGTGCAAGACGACTTCGCCGCCACAAACAACGCTGTGGATAGTCTGGAAATTGCGTTTGACGGTGTTGTATCGACCTTGGTCGTACGGTCCGAAACAGAGTTCAAAATAGGCGCGGGCGGCCGATCCCGCCGTTTTTGCTTTGACCAACCACGTCCACGTGCGCGCCATCAACGTATCGGCATGCGTGAGTGAATTCTTCCCGAGCATTCGTTCGCGGCCGTTTAGCCGGGGTCCGGTCGCCTGCATCGACGGTGCGAATTCCGGCCTCACCTCCGTAATCAGTGCATTCCCAACGGCGGGTTGCGAAGACTTTCGCGCGGATCTGGCATAAAGGGTCAGGATGGAGTCGATTCGCTCGTCCAGCTCGCCCTTCTTATCTTTCTTTAGCAATGTCAACTGACGGGAGATCGCGTCTTCGCTGGTCAGTTTCAAATTGACACAGTTCAAAAACGCAGCCGCCCGCACGGCTTTTCGACGATTCGATTCGGCATCTCCTCCGCGGACCCACCAACCGAGGTGAAAGTGCATTGCGATGCCGTCATCGGACTGTCCGTTCTGTCGAATCGCACCTTTGATGTTGTCCACCGTCGCGCCGGAGCATGCATCTCGACTCTTGATGTAGGTCCAGATTTCCTCTGCCCGTTCACTTGCGGTCTTCTTGGACATCGACACTTCCTCAGAGGGCCCGGATTCACCATTGACTGTTCAGTTGGAGACCAACAGAGATCCGCCAACGACTCCGACCGAGCCATCGGCTCATTAGCGGAACCATCACCGGAATAGATCTTATCAGGAATCCCGGTCACCGAGTCGGGGATCGGTTCAATTGGGCCAAAAAACCGACGCGTTACTGAGTTGCGTCTTGCGTCGTCGAATTCGTTTCACGTCGTCTTCTTGAACTCTTTACGGATCTGGTCTCGAATCCAATTCGGTTTGTGGTTCAAGACTTGCGCGATGCCTTTGGCGATTTTTGCCCCCGGAAGGATCTTCAGGCAACTGGGGTGGAAATAGGTTTGCAGCCCACCGCCCCCATATTTCTTTTCCTTGCGTTTGGCCGCCAAGCCACCTTTGACCAATCCCGAGTCGGCGTATTTCCGCATGCTGATTTCGTGACCGTCGTTGGTTCCCTTCCAGGCATAGGCCTGCTCCATGTCGAAGGACACCGGATCATGCCCCTTGACGACGAACATGGCACCGAGTGAGGGCACGCCGTCGAACGGCAGGATCAGTTGTCGCGCAACGATCCGGTGATTGAAGTCCGACGCAAACCGGTAATCGCCGACACGTGGCGGAGAAAACGGGATGCAGAACATGTTTGGAACAAGGTGCGGCACCTGGTACGAAAACCAATGGGTGAACAGGGCGGCATGCCCCGCCCCTTGGCTGTGACCAGTGATCACGATGTTGCTGCCCGGAAACGCCCGCTCCGCTTTGGCGATCGCGGACATCACGCGGTCACGGTAGGATCCAAGGCTGCTTTTGTAACCGCCATGAATCAGGAACCCGGCACCACCATAGTCGGCTTCTTCTTGAACATTGTCGAAGTTGGCTCGCCAATCGACGTTGACCTTCTGGGCGCTGCTAAGCCATCCCGCACCGCCTTCGTTTTTGCCGCCCACCGACCCGCGGAACACGACATAGATCGAATAGGGAGGCAACTGACCGGGATTCTCGAACACCACGACCATCGCCACCAGCGAACTGTCCGTCAGTCCACGCCAGCTTCTACCGAACACCGGGTACTCTTGGATAATCTTTGCCGACCCGGAATCTTTCTCGAGTGCTTTGGTCGTCCGCTTGGAAAGCTCGATCCAAGAAAAGCTTTTCGCATTCGCACGTTCGTAGATCTTGTATGCCAGTGCGATCGCTCGCATCGACGTGACCCGCGGAAGCTCATACGGAATCTTGACCTCAAGGGTCGAACGCATCCGTATCTCAAACCCGGTCTTCGACGGCGGGCACCCGTTGGAGCATTGATAGAAAAACTTCTCGTGAGTTGGCACTCGGTCCAGCCAATCGGCATTCTCTTGATGCTTGCAGTGTTCGCATTTCACATACATTGATGATTTCCCCTATTTGAATCGAAACACAAAGATCGACCGCGACGCAGCGTCCAATCCGATCACAGCGGCAGATTAATCGAATTGATAGTCGAATTCGCCGTCTTTAACCGAGACGTGAACCTTCTTGGCCGGATCACCTTCCATCATGCGGGTCAGGAACTCGCCGCTGATTTGCGGCAACACCGTGTTGGTCAGGATGGCATCGATCATGCGGCCGCCGCTTTCCAATTCCGTGCAGCGGCTGGCGATCAACTTGATCACTTCATCGTCGTATGTGAACGGAATGCCATGGTTGGCTTGCATGCGTTTGGCGATTCGGCCGAGTTGCAGCTTGGCGATCGCGCCGACCATTTCATCGCTGAGCGGATAATAGGGGATCGTGACGATCCGGCCCAACAACGCCGGCGGAAAGACCTTCAACAGCGGCCCACGCAATGCTTTGGCCAGCCCCTCGGGGTCGGGCATCAACTCCGGATCCTTGCACATGTTCATGGTCAGGTCCGTGCCGGCGTTGGTGGTCAGCAGGATCAGCGTGTTCTTGAAATCGATCACACGCCCCTCGCCGTCTTCCATCCAGCCCTTGTCGAAGACCTGGAAGAAGATTTCGTGGACATCGTGGTGAGCTTTTTCCACTTCGTCCAACAACACGACGCTGTAGGGACGTCGTCGCACCGCTTCGGTCAACACGCCGCCTTCGCCGTAGCCGACGTATCCGGGAGGTGCGCCTTTGAGCGTGCTGACGGTGTGGGCTTCTTGGAACTCGCTCATGTTGATCGTGATCACGTTCTGCTCGCCGCCGTACAGAGCTTCGGCCAGTGCGAGCGCCGTTTCGGTTTTCCCGACGCCGGACGGACCGGCCAACATGAACACGCCGATCGGTTTGCCGGGATTGTCCAGGCTGGCCCGGGATGTTTGGATTCGCTTGGCGATCATCTCCAACGCATGCCGCTGGCCGATGATGCGGTCGTTCAAAATGTCAGCGAGTTTCAAGACGGTCGCCAGTTCGTCTTTGACCATCCGGCCGACAGGAATGCCGGTCCAATCCTGGACGACCGATCCGACCGCCTGTTCGTCGACGGTGGGCAGGATCAGCGGGTGTTCGCCTTGCAGCTCCTGAAGTTTCGTTTGTAGATCCTTGAGTTCATCGAGCAGCTTTTGACGGTCCGCATCGGACAACTTGGCTTCGGTCTTGTCGTCGGACGCCTCGGCGGTTTGCACTTTGACCGTTTCGGCTTCCGCATCGGCAGCCTTTTCTAACGGGCTGTCGGTGCCTTCGACCTTGCCGTGGTGACCACGAAGCCGGCTGCGGACATCCAGGATCTTTTCGACCAGCTCTTTTTCGTTGTTCCAACGCTCCTCCAAGCCGCTCAGACGTTCCTGTTCGTAGGCGAGCGCTTCGGTGGCTCGTTTCTGCCGTTCGGTCGTCTCGACGCCGACCAGGTTTTCGTCGGCGATGATTCGTAATTCGGTATTGAGTGCATCGATCCGTTTTCGCGAATCGTCGACTTCCGCCGGGACGGCATGCTGGCTGATGGCGACGCGTGCCGCGGCGGTGTCGAGCAGACTGACCGATTTGTCGGGCAACTGCCGTGCGGGGATGTAGCGGTGGGACAGCTTAACCGCGGCCTCCAGAGCCTCGTCCAGAACTTTGACCTTGTGGTGTTTTTCCAGCGTCGACGTGATCCCACGCATCATCAAGATCGCCCGTTCTTCGCTGGGCTCTTCGACCTGGACGACTTGGAACCGTCGCGTCAGCGCGGGGTCTTTTTCGATGTGCTTTTTGTATTCGGCCCAGGTCGTCGCGGCCACGGTCCGCAGCGTTCCGCGGGCGAGCGCCGGTTTCAGCAAGTTGGCCGCATCGCCGGTTCCCGCGGCCCCGCCGGCGCCGACCAACGTATGGGCTTCGTCGATGAACATGATGATCGGTTTTTCCGACGACTGAACCTCTTCGATCACCTGTTTGAGCCGGTTTTCGAATTCGCCCTTCATGCTGGCACCGGCCTGCAGAAGTCCCACGTCCAATGCACGCAACGTGACATCCTTCAGCGGCGGCGGAACATCGCCGGAAGCAATCTTGAGTGCGAATCCTTCGACGACAGCCGTTTTTCCTACACCGGCTTCACCGGTCAAAATCGGGTTGTTTTGCCGACGGCGCATCAGGATGTCGATGATTTGACGAATCTCTTCGTCGCGTCCGACGATCGGATCGATTTTGCCCTGGCGCGCGTTCTCGGTCAGATCGACGGTGAATTGTTTGAGCGCTTCCTGTTTGCCCATCGCCGCGGGAGGCATCGCGCCGCTGGCTTCGCCCGGAGCGGCGCCGCCGCCGACCTGGAATCCGTCGCTGGCGTGCATCGATTCTTCCGGCGAACCGCTGACGACTTCGCCAAAGCGGTCGGTCAACGTGTCCAGTTTCACCTTTTCGAATTCGGGCGAGATGTCATACAGCGCGTGCGTCAAGCTGCGCGTCTTGAGCATGCCGACCACCAGATGCCCGGTACGCACCTGCGATTCACCGAACATCAGCGTGCCGAAAACCCATCCCCGTTCGACCGCTTCTTCGATGTGGGATGACAAATCTGAAATCGACGTGGATCCCCGCGGCAGTTTGTCCAGCGATTCGGTCATGTCCTTGACCAACTTGGACGGGTTCAGGTTGAACTGCTTGACGATGTGGTGAAGATCCGAGTCTTCCAGTTGCAGGATCTGATTGAACCAGTGAACGAGTTCGACGTAGGGATTGCCGCGCATTTTGCAAAACACGGTGGCACTCTCGATCGACTTGTAACCGACACT
The DNA here is from genome assembly GCF_008035925.1 of Stieleria maiorica. Lineage (NCBI taxonomy): Bacteria > Pseudomonadati > Planctomycetota > Planctomycetia > Pirellulales > Pirellulaceae > Stieleria > Stieleria maiorica. Next base: position 7,835,616 of record NZ_CP036264.1, on the reverse strand, counting down.
GTTGAGTTTTCCAAACAGTGCGGTGCGGCTGATATCGGACACGGTCTTTCTCCTGGGTTGTGAACACGACAGGCGGCAAGCCTATCCCACTGGTGTATTCGATTGATGCACTCAGCTGTGCAACAGTAAGTCTTTCGGGTCCTCTTGGACTCCGGCGGCATCCATCCACATGGTTTGCCCGAGTTTTGCTTCGCCCAATCGCCACGAAGGCGTTTCCTCTTTCTTCAGGACCAGATTCAGATCCCACAGCAATTCTTCGCCGATGTAGTTCTTGACCATCGCGGTCAAACGATGCAGGCTGTCACCGCCGGGAAGCAGACGGGCAAAATCATCCCAACCGACGGGGCCGACGGTGAGGCGGAAGTTCTGCTGGCACTCCCAAACGTGTGATCCGAGAGTGCAGGCGACGCCGACGCTGGAACTGTCGGGATCGTCGCCGAGATGGAAGCGACAGTCCTCTGGAATCTCGGTCCAGCGGCCGACAAACTCGTCGATCTGGCAAGGCACTTTAAAGAAATCTGAAATCATCGCCTCCAGGCCTTCGGGGTTTTTGGCCTGGCAAGCGAATCGGCCGGCGTAAAAAAGCTTTGCCAAATCAGGCAATTCGTCACGATCCTCCAGCGACGGCATCCCGATCCCCATCAGCGAACCGACGTAGACCGAAAACCGATCCGATTCGGGACGATCGAAATGGGCGACCGGCTGCGCGTCTGCCCAGGCCCGATAGAACAACGACAGCATGCGGTGATGGAAGACATCCAGAAACGCGGCAAAGGTCGTGTCGTCGTGGTGCTGGATGCGATCACGGATGTATTCGGTCAAATGCAGCGGCAGGGCGCCGTTGGGACCGCACAGCCCGAAAAAGCGGACGGCCATTTTGTGATAATCATTGCCGCCGGCCCCTCCGCCGAGTTCAAACTCTGACAACGATGAGGGCGCGAAACTGAGCGACGGTTGCTGGGTCAGCCGGACGCGGTCATCGGACAGACGAACGGTGTGACCGAATCGCGGGGAATCGGAAAACATACATTCCAGCAACCGCATCGCTTGATAGAAATCAAACTTGTACGGTTGATCGTTTAGCCGTTGCAACGTCCCGTCTACAGGGCGTGCCGTCGTCCCATCTTCGCGGGCCATCGCGTTACCTCACCTCGCTCGGTCGTTCGAAAAACCGTCTCGGTAAATGAGTTGATTGATACGTACTTGGCAAAGAATTCATTCAGCACGGCCGCCATCAGAAACGCGCCGGTCCCCTCGAATCCGGTTTCGTCCAACGTGAGTGTCAGCTCCAGCCCACGCCCAAAGCTGAGCGGTCCCGTGGAGGGCAAGGGCCGCGTCACGGGCGTGGATTCGATCGACCGGACGGCATCGATCTGCTTCCCCGTCATCACGTTGTTTGTGTCCGAGTAAAGCGAAAGCAGTTCTCGCAGTGCCGTCGCGCCGCCGGTTTTGCTGTTGACCAACGATAGGTAATTCAGCGAAAGGTGATTGATCAGCCGCCACGTCGTTTGCCCCTGCTCGTAACTCTTAGACGGCATCGGCTTGGTCGGGCCGGCCAAACAGCGCACGGATTCAACCGGCGCGCTGACCTCCAGCGTAAAATCGGTCTCGCTGATTCCGACCGGCATTTGCAGCGGCAAATCGCGATTGGTGCAAAGCGTTTCGATCGACAGTTGCCGCAATTCGTGCGAATACGGTGATTCATTGGCGTCGACCAGACTTAGAAACGTCTCGCTGCCGACGTAGCTCGATCGCGGGCCGTACTGCTTGTGCTTGGCCGACAGCACACGTTGGCGTCGCATGACGGTGTAGTACGCCCGGGCGCGATGGTCGGCGGTAAAGTCGCTGAGCGAATAAAAGGGCTTGAACTCTTGTTCGCGGTCATTGCTGGTGCCATAACCGCGCACTTCACCGACTTCGTAGACTTCGAAATCCAGCGGGCGCGTTCGGTCGGGCATGACCTGATATTCCGCCGTTCGGTCGCTCAAGTGAATTCGATCGGCGCGTTTTTCAAACAGATTGATCGCCGGACAACTGAACAGCGAAAAGTGGCTGGCGTCGACACGGTTAGCCAGTTGTGGATCACCGCGCCGAATCAAGATCGCGATTTCGATCGATTCGCTGTCGCATCGCTTGACCGCAGGCCCCAATTCATTGATCTGGGCGAACATGTAACGTTGCGGGAACGAAAAATACTCTTGCAGCAAGCGGTAACCCTGGAAGGATCGCGGGCCGTAAGGCAGCAAGGCCTGGTCGTCGTCAAAACCACGCGGACGAACCTTGGATTTGCCAAAGTGCACGTCCCACGGTGACTGCGATCCACCGCGCCGTACCGCAATCCCAACGGTGCCGGTCATCAACTGTTCATAAATCCGCATCGGGATGTCGGTGGCGCCGCGAATGAACAGCGGCAACTGGTCGATCGGTATCTGATTGAATTTCAAACCCGCGGTGGATTCCAATCGCAGCACCAATGCCGCTTTGACCGACGGATGATCCGGCAATCCCAACGCCGCGACGTCTCGCAAGAAATAGTCTGCCTTGCTCAATTTGATCGGCCACAACGTGACCTCGTCTGCCGTCCGAAAGGTGCAACGGGTCTGTTCGCCCTTGCCCAGCAAGCTGTGCAGCAACGTGTGGCGTGGTAGACGGAAGCCCTCGGCGAGCGTGCCTTCGGTCAGGTCGGGACGAAACTCCACGACCGCCATCGCCGGTTGGGGCGCCAAGTAATGCGGACACACCATCTCCAACAGATGCTGGGTCAATCGAGGAAACTCGGCATCCAGCTTGAGCTGAATTCGCGCCGCCAGCAGGGCGAATCCTTCGAACAAGCGTTCGACGTAGGGATCGGCGCATTCGAAGTCGTCGATCCCCAGGCGGCTGGCAATCTTGGGATACTCAGCCGCAAACTCGGCCCCGGATTCGCGAACGAATTGGAGTTCCTGGTTGTAATAGTGCAGCAAACGCGGATCCATGCGACGCGGCCTCGTTATGCTTCGTGAATGTTGACGGTGCCCGTTTCCAGATCCAGTTCCGAACGTAGGTACAGTCGTTCGGGGAATGGTCGGGACCAGAGTTCGCCTTCGATTTCGAACTGCAACGAATTGGAAAGCGGGGAATCCGGGTCCTTCTCCCCGCGAACCTCAAGCGTCTCGGCCAGAATCCGTGGTTCAAAATCCAGAATGGCCTGGCGAAGAGCACGTTGAACTTCAAAGATCTGCAACCCCGAAACCGTTTTCCCGGTCAAATCGGGGATGCCGTAATTGAGAACCGATTTTTCGACTTCCGGATAGTCGCTCAGATCTTGGTTGGCGGCCAAGTGGCACGTATTCATCAACCAGGCCAGGTCACGCAACACGGCGGCGCGCAACTTGTGAATGGAAAAGACACGTTGCTCGCGTGATTCGTTCTTTGTTCCCGCTTGATCATCGGTCAGACGATCCAGCAACGATGGAAACAGCCGTTCTTGTGAACTGAGGTCTGCCATGGCGGTTACTGATCACCACCGGATTGGTCGGTCGCTTCGGAATCCTCCGGCCCGGCCTCCGCTTCGACGTTCAAAGTAATCTTACGCACGTCAAGCAACGCGTACTCGTCGACGTCGGTGGCCAACATTCGCTGGCCGATCCCGACCGAAATCTCTGCTGCCGCATCACCGAGCGACTGCCAATCGGTCTTGCGGGACAGCCGAATCTGGGAATCCTCCACGGCCTCGGACCCGGGATAGCGCGTCGGAATCATGCCGACCGCATCACCGCCGTTGGCCCAGGTGAAATGCACGGGAGTCCAGACAAAGTCGCGCAGATCGGCGGGGGCTTCGAAATCGATTTGGGCGATTCGGTGAAAGGGGATCCAGTAATACTGGCCATTCAGCAGGGCTTCGAGCACCGGTCCCATCCTGGGATCGGCATCGGCGATCCATTCGAATTCGTGCCGCTGATCGCCAGTGATTTCGAGTGTTCCGGACGTGGCGGGTGCCTGGTCGAAGGCCTCCGAACGCAGATCTTCGGCTTGTTGGTATTTCTGCGTGGCGGAAAGCTTGAGTGCTTCGATCATCAGCGCGAGCCAACGATCGGGTTCGCCGAAAATCAGCGGCGAGGTTTCGCCGGCGAAGACTCGTGCCCGCGTTGCTTCGCATCGGATGGCTTCGCGATAGGCCTGGACCATGGCCAGATTGCCCGGGTCGAGGTCGCCGGCGATTTCCAATTGGGTCTGAGCACTCTCCCATTTGCCCAGAACGGTCAGCATTTGGAACAGAAAGACCCGATACTTTGCGTCCGAGGGGTCTTTTTGAATCGCCTTCTTCAACTCGGCGAAGGCCTCATCCAGTTTACCATCGCGGAGGTACTCTTCGGCGAGCATGATTATTGCGTCCTGGGAGAATCGAGCAGGTTGACCAGCTGGAACGGCGCCGTCGTTGAGCGACGCATGACATCTCGGCTGGCGGAGAATGGTCGGTCGAACGATCACGATCAATCCGATCACGACCCATGGTGTACGACGCGACGCGATCCGGTTCACCGGGCCAATGCCGCCGGGTTGGCACCCGAGCGGCATTGGCCTGCGAATCGGTTGGCAATCAAACCGCAGCGATCAGCTGGAGCTGCCTTTGTTGACCGGGATGTTCCACTTGAACCCTTTGACCGGTCCTCCGGAGCCATCGGCTTTCTGCTCTTTGTACTTCACTTCGACTTCGGCAAAGTTCAGCGAAATGTTTTCGGTCAGTCGGTCTTCGCCGCCCGAACCGCCGGTGCTGACGGAGGTGACGAGCACCTTTTTCATTTCAACGATCATGTACTCCAACGGCTTTTTACCGGCCTTGCGAACGGTCAGCGTGGCTTTGTTGAAGTGATCTCCGTTTGCACAGTAGAGCATCAAGATGGGAGACGCGGCGTCGATCCACTTTGTGACACTGATATCCTGGAAGTTTGCTTTGCCGGCACCGCCGCCACCACCGACGTGGAACGAACCGGATTGGGACATCCCCCAGCTCCAGGCGAGAACATCAATCTCGTCCTTGTGTTTATCGTCTTGAGATTCTCCTTTGATCTCACCTTCAATGTCCAAAAACATATCAACAGCCATCGTAGTTTCCTTTTGCAGTCGAGTGCCAATGTATCTTCATAAGATCGCGAGGCCGCGTGCCTCGCGATCATGCATAACCTACCTATCGCGCGGTCCTCTATCAGCCCCCCCCTTTGCCTGATGGTAATTTCGAGACGAGCCGCAAAGATACCGAAAGACCTTCCAATTGGTAATGCGGACGCAAGAAGAATTTGGAGGTGTAGTAACCGGGATTGCCCTCGACCTCTTCGACCACGACTTCGGCGGCGGCCAATGGTTTGCGAGCTTTGGTTTCCTCGTCCGAGGTGCCCGGACTGCCATCGACATATTGGTTGATCCAGTCTTGCAACCAGATCTGCATGTCCTTTCGTTCTTTAAAGCTGCCGACCTTGTCACGCACGATGCACTTCAGGTAGTGAGCGAAACGGCAGGTCGCAAACAGGTAGGGCAGACGTGCGCCCAAATTGGCGTTGGCGGTCGCATCGGGATCATCATATTCCGCCGGCTGATGCAACGATTGGGCGCCGATGAACGCGGCAAAGTCGGAATTCTTTTTGTGGATCAATGGCATGAAACCATTTTTCGCCAACTCCGCTTCGCGACGATCGCTGATCGCAATTTCCGTCGGGCATTTCATGTCCACGCCGCCGTCGTCGGTCGGGAACGTGTGACAGGGCAACCCTTCGACGGCACCGCCGGATTCGATACCGCGGATCCGTGAGCACCAACCGTACATTTTAAACGATCGCGTGATGTTGGTCGCCATCGCGTAGGCGGCATTGGCCCAGCAATAATTCTCGCTGTTGGCCGCATCGGTGTCTTCTTCGAACGCGAATTCGTCGACGGGGTCCGACGCCGCTCCGTAGGGCAGACGGGACAAGAAACGCGGCATCGCCAAACCGATGTACTTGGAATCTTCCGACTCACGGAGCGATCGCCACGCCGCATACTCGGGCGTTTGAAAGATCTTGGTCAAATCGCGTGGGTTGGTCAACTCTTGCCAACTGTCCATCTGCATCACCGCCGGATCGACTCCGGCGATAAACGGTGCGTGACAGGCAGCGGAGACTTGCGCGATCTCGCCGAGCAGTTCCACGTCCGGCGGGCTGTGGTCGAAGTGGTAATCGCCGACCAGACAACCATAGGGCTCGCCACCGAACTGACCGTACTCCTCTTCGTACATCTTTTTGAAGATGGGGCTTTGGTCCCAGGCGGTGCCTTTGAACTTTTTGAGCGTCTTGTGAAGCTCTTTCTTGGAGATGTTCATCACCCGGATCTTCAACAACTCGTCGGTCTCGGTGTTGTTGACCAGGTGATGCAATCCCCGCCAGGCACCTTCCAGCTTTTGGAAGTCTTGGTGGTGCAGGATCAGATTGATCTGCTCGCTGAGCTTGGAATCGATCTGGGCGATGATCGCTTCGACCGACGCCAGCACGTCGTCAGAGATCAGTGCGGTTTGCGAGAGGGCATGTTCGGCAAGCGTCTGGACGGCGGTTTCCACCGCCTCTTTGGCTTGATCGGATTTGGGGCGGAATTCTTTCTGCAACAGCGAAGAGAACTCACTCATTTCGAGGGTCGCGCCCTCGGCCTGCTGTCCGGATGCGGCTTCGTCAGTACTCATTTTGAATTACTCCTCGTTTGCGGGTGTTTCAGCGTCGCCGCCGTCTGCTTTCGGGGCGGCCGAAAGCGATTGCAGCAGTGCGGGATCTTTGAGCGCTTTGGCGAGCAGGGCTTCGGCCCCGTCCTTGCCGTCCATGTAGGTCAGCAGGTTGGAGAGTTGCTCGCGGGCCTGCAGCAATTTGCTCAGCGAGTCAACCTTGCGAGCGATCGCGGCGGGGGAAAAGTCGTCCATGCTTTCGAACGTCAGGTCGACCGCCATGTTGCCTTCGCCGGTCAACGTGTTGGGCACCTGGAAAGCGACGCGCGGTTTCATCGACTTCATTCGCTCGTCGAAGTTGTCCACATCGATCTCGAGCGCCTTGCGATCGGCCACCGGAGCGAGCGGCTCTTCGGGCTTCCCCGAAAGGTCGGCCAGCACGCCCATCACGAAGGGAAGCTGAACCTTCTTTTCGGCACCGTAGACTTCCACGTCGTATTCGATTTGCACGCGAGGAGCTCGATTCCTCGCGATAAATTTCTGAGCGCTAGCTTTAGCCATCTGTTACTCCTGCGTAAGAATTCGGGCGGGCACTTCCCGCCGCGGTAGGAATTGTAAGGTCACCAGGTTGATGAATCGTCGGCAGCAGCGTCGCTGGAATCGCTGCTGGTATAAGAGGAATCGGAACTCTCCGAGCTGCTTCCACCTAACGCCTCGGCTTGTGACACCGCATCGGGTGCCAAATCACGAAGAATCTCCAGGAAGCTTTTCGAGGCGAGTCGTTGGGCACGGCGGATCAGCAGGGGCAGCGGGCTGGACGGCTCGTTCTCCTCGTAGAAATCGCAAACATCATCCAACGCCTTGATCGCTTCTTTGCGTGACGTGATCTTGCCGTTGACGCGATAGCCCTGTGCCGCCGCGGGGGCAGACGCTGCCGCGGCATCACCCTGCGGGGCGGCGTCGCCGCCGGAACTGTCATCCCAGCTGGAGTCGCCCCAACCCGATTCGTCTTCGCTTTCGGCTTCCGCTTGGTCGGCGTAAACGCCACGCCGTTCGAGCTGCGAGACGACGAACTTGTCCATCTCTTCAAGCAACAACCGTGGCGGAGCAAGACTGACGGCGAAGTTGACACCGACCTGCAGCGTGACAAATTTCTCGATCGCGTCGATATGCTCGGCCGCCGATCGGAGTGCCTCCTCGGTCGCCTGGATCGTTTCGATGTCGGTGTCGCTGAACGCAGCCTCGATCACGGCCAGCGTCGGCCCCTTGGCTCCCGACTCCTCGCCGGCGTCGCCATCCTCGGGCGGGTTTTCGGCGGCTTCGCGGGCGTGTTCGACGTCGCGCAGTGAAAAACGTCCCACGGTGCGTGAGGCGACCAACGGCGCGTCACGCAACTCCTTCAAGATCCCCTGTTCATCGCAGAACGTGATCAACGTGTTCATGCGATAGGTCGGATCGTCGTTGTCTTCGTGGTCCAGCTCGGGATGAACCGTGTCCCAAAACGTTTCCAGATAACTTCGCAGCAAATGCACTGCCTGTGAAAAACCGACCACGCCATCTTGATTCAGCGTGGCCCGCGCCAGGTAGGCGACCACACGCATATCTTTGGTGCGTGACAGCAGCGCTTCGGCGCGCTTTTTGACATCTTTCCAATCCGGCGGTTCCGCCTCGACGATGGTGTCACCGAACTGCTGCTCTTCGCTGCTCTGCGCAGCCCGCTCCATCTCGCCAAACTCCGCATCGTACTCCAAGTCCGGACCGCAGGGTTCGTCATCGGAAATCGGCGCCAGCAGTGTTTCGTGATCCGATAGATCCATCAGCGTATCAAGTTTCCGGAAAGCGAATGAGATGGAATAAAACTGCACCAGAGGTGGTGCCGAACGACGCCGCCACGTCGCGAGAGAGGGTCAATCGCAAAAAGCGTTGAACGTTGGTCTTGGGAACCCTAGAACATCGATAGCGATGTCGTCGTCGACAAGGAATTTTGGCTGCCACGATTTACCCCACCACGGTCGGATGGACGGAAAACACCGGTGATACCGTTCAAGATACAATTCCTACAGTCGTCAATGTGGGGCGGGTGGAAAAAATTTGTCGCGCGAACCTGGTTCCTGCACCGTGCTGCTCTTGAAGCTCTTCCTTCGGCGCACTTATGCCATCGGCTTGAGTCACAGCGCGTCGGTCGTCCCCCAGATTCTCTCCGCCGGTCGATGATGCTTGTCCTTGCGATGCAACCTGTGGGCCATTCATCCCGGCCCCCTTTTCGCAAATCGATGCGTTCCGAAAGTCGCCGTCCTCTCCGAACTCGACGTGCGCGTAAAAGCGAAGCTTTGGCCCGCGCCGACCTCGGAGAGGACGGCGACTGTCCGAACCAATCGAAAACGAAGCTGCGGCGGAAGACTAGAACGTCCAACGCAGATCCAACCGCAACACGCTGCGGTACCAATGCCGCTCGGTCACGCTGGCCCCGCCGCTGATCCCCACTTCGAACAGCCGCCGTCTGTCGCTCACAAATCGCACGCCGGGGTATAGATTGATGATGTTCTCGCCGTCGATGCTTTGAGGGTTGACCGCACCGACTGATTTCTGGCCGGTTAAGATCGACCAGCCGACAATCTCAAAGGTCGGAAGAATGGCGAAGGTGTCACTGTCATACAAAACGTTAGCAAAACCCATACCGTATCTTAATACTGGTCCCGAGAATCCCGGTTCACCGCCGATCGGAAACCAAAGCTTTAACTCGTTGTGGATCAGCGTTCGATCACTCCACTTATAGCGAGCAACAAACCCAGGCTCCATCGACACGTGACCGTTGCCGAGTCCGCGTTTGGCCGATCCGGTGGGCAACTGGTTGCGCAAGACCTGTGTCAGCTGCAACGAATCACCGTCGATCATCACGGTTTTGGTCGTCAGCACCATATCCCCCATTCCCCCTGTATTGCTCAGAATGGTGGGATCGATGAATCGCAGCGGGATTTCAGTGGTCGCCGAAAACTTCTTGCCACCGACTTCGAACGACAAACGGATGTCCTGGTAATCGACCGACGGCTCGAAGGTCAACGGATTGGCAAACTCCGGCCCCTTCTTTCCGATCCGTGACCAAAAGTATTCCACGCGATCGGCGAATTCCCAGTCGCTTGCCGATTCGAATCGCACGCGAAAGTTATTCGACGGTTGCGACGCGTCGATCTCAAACAATGCGAACGGCAATCGCTCGACACCGACGCCAAGATCGCGGCCGCTTTGGCTGCGCATCGCACGAACGGCGTTGTCGAACAGGTTTGCCAGCGGTTTTCGGCGGCGATTGCGAAACGCTTCGAATCGCTCGCTCGCACCGGCGGGCACCCAAACGCGATCGGGCTGAAGATCCTCGGTGATCGGGATGCGGTCGCTTGTGTCGGGAATCGCCGACGGGATCTGCTCTGAAAACGAGGGCGCGGGTGTCGGCAAAATCTCCGCGGCGGGATCATCCGCCAAGTGCACCGTCGGTTTCAGGATCGTTCCCGCAGCGGGGTCCCAGGTCGGGACGGCCGGTTGAAACAAAATCCTTGGCCGCGGGGCATCGGCGACATACGTCGGTTGCGATGCGAGAGGCGCCGGCGCGTTCGTGCTTGCCTCCGGATCCATCTCAGCCACAACGGTCTCGCCCACCGCGACACCACCGGGCAGCAACAGGCCTTCGATCGGCTGCGGATCGTCGATGGTCCACGAGAACGGAGCCTCGGCAGACATCACGCGCTGATTCGTCGGCACCGGCGGATCCTGAGCCGACACCGAACCGAACGCACCGACGGCGAACCCGAACAGCAGCCCAATCAGGGGACGCAACGTGACATGCCGAGGAATCGTCACTGAAATCGTTGAAGTCTCTGGAGGATACGCGAGCAAGAGTCACAGCACGGACCGGCCAACGCGGCGGTGCAATCCATCGACAGGATTGTTCGCCACTGCTGGTCTCTGTCGATTTATCGACCGTTCAGATCCTTACGGTCATGAGAATTGGGTAAGATTTGTCGGTTATTAGCGTCCGTCCGTTTCATTTCCCGCCCGACTTGCGTGCGGATACGGATATTCGGCGGGCGGATGCCGATGACGCCCCGGTCGGGGTTTGTTGATTTAATCAGCCGCACGGCGCTGGCCGCGGGTTCTGCCGCCACACAACCGGGGCTAGCGCCCATCGGCTGACCGTCGGGTTTTTCGTTTCGACTGAATCAACACGCCGGTCGAAAGCCGGAAATGATGGCCCACGAACGGACCACCGCAGTTTCACGTCCGATGCAATGAACGCCGGCTACAGAATTCGGGGTGGTTTTGCGGGATTGACATGACGATGACTGCTGTAGGAGATCCGCCGGCAGACGCGCATAATGGGCGGGCCGCGAGAATTTAGACAGCAAAGGGTCGACTTGATGATGAACAGAGGCGTGACCGTCGTATGAAGAATCCACGCGTGCATTGGTACCAAGGGCTGTTCGTACGGCCACACCATCTCCAGGCAGCCGATCGACATTGGTTGGAACTGTCGCACACGTCCGAAAGCTGGGATCATCCCTATGGATATGGTCTGCACGCCTTCCAATACAGTAAAGACGCGTTGGCGAGCGGGCATTTCCGGGTCGAAGAACTGGACGCCCGCCTCCGCGATGGAACGTTGATTCGCTTGGATGCCGGCCAGGAGCTTGAGGTCGATCTGAAAGCGGCCTTCGACGCCCAGCCGGCCGGCGAGTCGGAAACCTCGCTGATGATCTACGTCGGCGTGCCCAAATTGAACCTGGGCGGTGAAAACGTCACGAGCGATGCGACCAACGGATTCGCGCGTTTCACACGCACCCAATCGACGGTTCCCGATGAAAACGGGCAAGACAGTGGGCAACCGATCGAATTCCGCCGGCTGAACTTGAAACTGATCGTGGGCAGCGACACCGCCGGATACGAAGTGTTGCCGATCGCCCGCGTCCGCAGCGCCAGCGAACGCGAAGTCCAACCGGTGATCGACGAGAACTACATCCCACCGATCCTGGCGACCCACTCCTGGCACTACCTGCGTCGACATTACATCCAAGGGATCCGCGACGTGCTGAGCGGAAACATGGACACGCTTAGCGAACCGGTGCGTCAGTTAAGTGTCGGTCGACACAGTCTGGAACCGGCCGACTCGGGACGCGTTTCGATGCTGGACCGTTTGAACGAAGCCTACAGCACATTGGACGTGATGGGTCCCGCGTTGGGCGTGCACCCGTTCGACGCCTACATGGAACTGGCTCGAATCCTGGGCCGTCTGTCAATCTTCGGCCCCGAACGTCGTGCGATCGAAGTCGAACCGTACGACCACGACAACTTGGGCTTCATCTTCGCCGATATCCGCGAAAAGATCCTGGGCATCCTGTACGCCACCCAGTTCGACGAATACCTGCGCGCCAATTTCGAAGGCCACGGATCGATGATGCAGGCTCGGTTGGGACCGGAATGGTTCGACCCGGACTGGGAGTGGTACCTGGGAGTCGAACGCGGCGGGGCGAGCGAATCGAATTTGCGCGAGCTGTTGGAACGATCACCGGAATGGTACTGGGTGTTCGCCAGCGCCGATCAGGTCGAGAATTTTTTCCACGTCCGCCAGAACGGCCTGGGCCGCGAGATCGTGTCGACAACGATCCCCGACCTGCCGTCGCGTCAGTACTGGACGTATTACAAGGTTTCGCAAGACGAGTACGACTCGCCCGCATGGCCGGAGATTCGCCGCACGCAAACCGTTGCGATGCGAGTGCGAAACTATGACGAACTGACCGGTGCAAGGCATTTGGATGTCGTGACCCCGGACGGCAATCGCGCCCGACTCCGATTCGCCCTATTCGCCATCCGCACGTAAGTCATGACGCCCAGATTTGCCGACGCCATCGATCCGATTCTGATTCACGCGTTTTCTCTGATGGAGCGAATCGATGCGGGAGCGGAAATCGCTCCGGCGGAGGAGAAACGGACGCTGGAAGGGTTATTGCAACAAGCCGACCACCGGCTTGCCGGACACACCCAGGATTGGGATTTGGCCAAGTACGCGCTGGCCACGTGGATCGACGAAATGCTGGTCGATGCGCACATCTGGTCCGGACAACACTGGTGGCGCGACAACGTGTTGGAATGGACGTTGTTCAATTCCAGACGCTGTAACGACTTGTATTACGTCAACGCGACGACGGCACTGAATTCCGGTTCCGATGACGCACTGCAACTGATTTATGTTTGCGTGATGCTGGGTTTTCGAGGCCTGTATCGCGATCCAAAATTGAATCGGATGCTGATCGACAAATACGGATTGGCGACGGACCTGCCGTCCTGGGCCGCCGAATACGGCAATGCCGTCTCTCAGGCGCGACAACGTTGGAACGATTCCACCGCTGGCCAAGAGTGCGAACGAAACCTGGTGCCTGCGGTTCCGCACTGGACCCGCGCCCGACTCGTTTGGCCGTGGCTGCTGACCATCCTACTGGCCGGACTGCTTGCCCTTTCCTTCTTCCACACCTGATGACCGACGTCACGGTGACCGCTAACGATAGTGATCATGTCCAACGAACCGTCGCCCGAAAAAAAGCTCCCGCTGCACCGTCGTTTTTTGCCCACGACGCTGGCCGGAAAATCGGCGACGGTGACGGCACTGGCGCTGGTCGTCATCCTGATCGTCGTTTGGATCTTTCGCCTATTCGGGTCCCAGAGCGTTCGTTTGATCCATGCGGTGTCGCCGCTCCACATCGCGATCGAATTCGCACTGGTGATCCTGATCCCACTGGTGCTCTACTGGGGCATCCGACGCTGGAACCAAGTGATCGAAGGCGAGTTTCCGGATATCGACCGGGCCTGGGAAGCCGGGATCGACGCGCTTCGGGCCAAGGGCGTTTCTCCGTCGGACTACCCAATCTTCTTGATCCTCGGATCGGCCGGCAATGAAACCGAACAGGGGTTGATGGAAGCCCTGGACACCGAATTGTCGGTGCACGGCGTTCCCGACGCCTCGGGTGTCAGCCATGCGTTGCAGTGGTACATGAGCAGCGACGCGATCTATTTGTTCTGTCCCGGTGCCAGTTCGTTGAGCGCGCTGATGGGGCGTTGGTCGCCATCATCAATGAACGTCGCGCCTGGCCGCATCGCGCGCCGCGGAATCAGCGGGGCAGCCGGCGGGGCGAGTTCTGCGGGCAGCAGCCCTCCCTCCGCAGTGCCTGGTGCGGCAACCGGTCTGAACGGGATTCAAAAGATCGAACGCGCCACCCCAGGGACAGCTCCCGCACCGGCGGGCGCGTCAAAGCCGACGCCGCTGAAGAAAGAATCCGCGATGCGTCCGGCACCACAATCCACGCCGCCGGGTCCACAACCATCGCAACCGCAACCCTACCTGGGCACCATCGGGCAGCACGCCCTCGATTCGTCGCCGCAATCGGGCCCGCCGCGTGAAACGGCTGCAATGCCGCGAGCGTCCGCGTTTGACGTGCCGGCACCCAGGCCGCAACCGCGCTCTGAAACACCACGCGCCGAATCGCCGCGCCCCCAATCGACGCCTCCCGCGTCTGGCGGAGCGGCCGGGGATGCCCTGCGGCCGGCACCGCGGTACGAAGGCACGATTTCATTTGACCAATACCCGCCCAGCCAGCCTTCTGCACCTGCCCAACCGACCGGCTCGCCCACTCGCGCCGCCACTGCGGACACGACGCAAGCAACGACGACACAGCCCCGTTCGCTGGGGCGACCTAGTCAGGCTTCAGATTCAACTCCGCAACGAAATGACGACGTAAAGGCATCAACCGGTCCGGCACGCCCCACTCAGCCGCTGACGAGCTCCGCTGCCCCGCTGGCCCTACCCGGCGGTGGCGGTCACAAAAAGATTGCCCTTCCCGCATCGCTCGATACCTCCGATCAAATCCCGCGGCTGCGTTATGTTTGCAAGTTGCTCAAGCGGGCGCGGCGGCCGATGTGCGGCATCAATGGCGCGGTGACGCTGATTCCGTTCGAACTGTCACGCGTCGGCCCGCTGCAACTTTCGGCGATCGCCCAATCGGCCCGCAATGATGTCGAAACGATCCAGCAAACACTGGGCGTTCGATCTCCGGTCACCGCCGTGCTTGTCGGCCTGGAACAAGACAAGGGGTTCACCGAACTCGTTCGTCGGCTGCAGTCGGGATTGCTGTCGCGACGATTGGGAGGACGTTTTGACCTGCGCAGCCGTCCGACGCCGGATGAATTGAACACCCACAGCGACCGCTTGTGTGACGCCTTCGAAGACTGGGTCTACCGATTGTTCAGCCGCGAAGACGGGCTGGCCCAACAACGCGGCAACCGCAAGCTGTACGCGCTCACCTGCAAGATCCGGCACGAACTCAAACCGCGACTCCGCATCGTGCTCGGTCAAGCGTTCGGGTGCGAGTCGAGCGAGCAAGACCTCGACGGCGACAACGACGATTCATTCTTCTTCAGCGGCTGTTATTTCGCGGCCAGCGGGGCGCTCACCGGGCAACCCGCGTTCGTCCGGGGCGTATTCAAAGACAAATTGGTCGACGAACAATCCAAGGTCCAGTGGACGCCCGCATCGCGCCGCAAACAACACCTGCTGACCACCTTTACCATCCTCGGATGGATCATCGCACTCTTGCTGACCGCCCTGCTGGTCGTGCAGAACTTTGTCGTTGATTAAGGAACCACCACGCGCTCGGCAACCTCCTGATCGAATCGTTCATAAGATTTGACCATTCGAATCACCAGGTTCCGCCCAACGACCGATTGTCTCACAGCGGGCAGTGAATCCAAAAACTCGGGCAGCACACGAATTGCTTCGTCGACGTTTCGACGCGCATCGACCTGACGCTGCGAAACAAGCGGAAGAGCCGCATGGATGGACGCGTCGTCGCCGGGATCAAGGAAAAACACGACGCCATAGTGAATGAACCGGTGACCGTCCAAAAACTGCTGCGTCAGAACCTGCAATGTTGCTTCGCCATTCGGTGTCCCGTCAGCGATCAAGGTCGCATCCAGGTCACTCGGTGGCGCATAAGGATTGACGGCTTGCATTGGCGATCCAGACGCACGGCCAACGTTGGTTTCGGAAACTTCACACGACACCGGATCAACCACTAAAAAGTTTCCGGGAGTTCGTTCCTCTAGATCACGATTCAAGCGTTCAAACAACGACGTCCACCGCCCGGTCAACCCGGAATAGACGAACTGCACGCCAATCAGCCCAGCGACGATCGCGGTGATAAACTCAATCCAGCCCGCCGCCCCACCGAGCACTCGGTAGAACGAGAATGCAATGAAAAGCATGCCCAACAATCCCGCCGCGAGGCGAAACGGAACTCGGGTTTTAGAAACGTGCGCTGCGATGTCGAATCCTCTCTTCTCCGATCTGCTTCACCGTGCACAGTCGTCGTGCTTTCTCGCGAATCGGTTCGGGGCCGATCCACGATCATGCTAGCACAACAGTAGCATCCCAATCAAAAAGCAATAGCCGAGCAGACCATAGAATCCCGCCGCAATCGTCACGCCGGGATCGCGCCATACATCATCCGCCAAGCTGGCGAACAGCCAACAGGTCAGTGCCAGTAGCGACATCATTGCGACGAACACGACCATCGGCGCAAACGGTCCGTAGTCTCGCACGTCCGTCGCACTCAGTCCAAGGAACAACGCGACCGCAGCGACGGACAAAAGCAGCGTCCGCAGCGAAACGGTGGCGTAAAACTGAGTCTTTTCAATCACCCGCTCCTCTCGCATTTGCAAACTCCTATTGTCTATTCGACTTTCTCGGATGTTCCCGCACCTTGTTTCAGTTGGCTGGGAAACAGCGTCTGCAGTTTCTTTAGCTTGGGAACGATGTACGACTCGCAATACGGATTGTCGCGGTTGCGGTTGAAGAAATTTTGGTGATCCGCATCGGTGGGATAGAACGTGGCAGAGCGTTCGATCGTCGTGACGATGGGTGATTTGAACGCCTGCTGCCGATTCAATAACCGCTTGTACTCCGACGCGACTTCGCGTTGTTGGTCGGTGTGAGCGAACACGACGCTGCGATATTGCGGTCCGAAGTCCGGCCCCTGCCGATTCTTCGTCGTCGGATCGTGGGTCCGCCAAAACACCTGCAACAGCGTGTCGTAGGAAACGACGTCGGGGTCGTATTCAAATTGAATCACCTCGACATGACCGGTCCGTCCTGTGAGCACCTGTTGGTAGGTCGGATTCTTCGTTCGTCCGCCCATGAATCCCGGGCGGACATTCGAAACTCCTTCGATCCGTTGAAACACCGCCTCCACGCACCAGTAGCACCCGCCGCCGAACGTCGCCGTTTCGCGTTCCGGCTGATCGGCCGAAACCGCTTGTGGAACCACCCAATGCGCGATCAACAGGGTCAACAAAATGAACCTGCCTCGGTTGACCTTCATGATTTGCGTTCTCTTCGATTCGGATTCGACATCTCCACCAATCGCCCTCAACAGTGTATCAGAAGCAGACCAGCAGTCATCGCGAATCCACGCGTGCCTCCAGCAACACGGGCGAACCATGCGCCCTCAACTCCTCATTGACCATCAAGCGAAACCTCTGGTACTGCTTGCCACCGTCGCAGACCTCAGCATACTCATTCCAAGTCCACTCGATCGTCGACGCATCAACCGGTCTATCGAGTCGCTCCTCCAGGCGGGCTTCAAACTCGGAAATCTCTTCAAGCGTGGTTTGAAAGGGGATCAAACTGTTCCCGTGCAAATTACACGTCCATTCGACCATGCAACTCCACTGTGCAGTCGTCATTGACGGAGGACAGCGACTGTGAAGTTCTTCGATTTGCCGCTCGATCCGGCGAGCATAATAGACCTGCCCGCCAAAATGACGCCAGTACGCCGCAACAGCCGCCACTGCAACGGCGATCACGAGTGTGACGATCATCAGCGTCCGCAAGCTAAACCGCATCAGCCAGATTCTCGCTCAGACTTTGGCGTTTGCCCGAACGCCGTCTTCTTAAACTCCGCGAGAGCCTCCGTCTGTCCGGGAAGGTCGATGTGCTCGATGCGAACGATCTTTCCACGCTCGCCGATCTCGACAACCTGTTCACACCGGAACGTCAACCGCTGCCCGCGATGGGTCAGGTGATCGACGAACCGAACTCGAATTTGCCCGTTCAGTTCACGTTCAACGGTGCTCTCATACTCCACGGCATCAAATTGTTTTGCAACATCTCCGTTCCCCTGGTACGACGCCACAATCTCCGCCGGACCGTGGTAGACGCTGCCGCGGCAGTGATATTCGCATCGGTCGGAAATCAGACTCTCGGCGACCGCGTACTTTTCGCGATCAAGTGCCTGAGCAAATTGATCTGCGATTGCGAGAGGATCGCCCGTTGCCATCGACGTTTTCTCATTCTTCATCTGCATTGGTGCGGCCCGGGGACTCGTCAAAGTTGTCCAGCGGCATCGCAACTACAAACCGGTGGCCATCCAGGTCCGTGAAGGCAAAGTCACGCACATCGTAGGGGCGGTCCTCAGGCGGACCTTCGGGTGAGAGTCCGTTACTACAAAGTTCTGAATAGGCCGCGTCCACGTCTTCCACGGAAATGACCAACGTGACGTGGGTCGCTTCCTCGCCATGTTCGCTCAGATGGAGCGTCAATCCATCGCGGCTGACCGACGCGTAGAGCGGAAAATCGGCGTCGAATTGATGTTCCCAATCCTTCGTGAAACCGACACGTTGACAGAAGAATTCGACGCTCTTGCGGGTGTCGCGTACTTTCAGGACCGGAACCCAGGATCGCCAGCGTTTCGTCATCGATCATCGCCTTGCTGTCGTTGATGGTGCAGGGGTCGCCATGCAAAATGTTCCAGTCGTTTCGTTCATTGTTCTTCCCGCAGACAGTCGATTTCTGCCTGAATTCTGGCAGCCGTCGCCAGCATCGTTTCCTCCACGGCTCCCACACCACTTTTCAATCGTGATTCGCCCCATTGTTCCAAGGACCGCAGATTGTCGACACGCTGCTTGCAAATGTCGAGTCGCTCCTGTTTTGATTTCGCCAGATCAAGTTTCGCCTTTAACAAGGCATCCATCGCCGAAATGACCTGATCGTACTCAAATCGGCCGTCCGCGTAACGACGTTTAATCACCTCATAGTGCTGCTGCAAAACATCGTGCCGCTGCTGCATCAACTCCGCAATCTTTTCGGCATGTTGATTCTCGGAACTCTGCTGCGCAGCGGTCCGGTTCATGACGAACCACATTCCAGCAACCGCGATCATGACCGCGGCAATCACCGTCCGTTTCATGGTTCACCTCATTCGTCCGCCGTTGATTGATTTGCAAAGATTCGTTTGCCATTCCGATTGTACCCGTTCAATCAGCGGCCTGCTCCGATCTTTCCATCCCAGACGTCCATGATCTGATCGACGTCGTCGACCCAAATGCCGGGAGGCATGACGAAGAACCGCTGGGGTTCGTGCGGCATCGAATAGTCGATCGCGCAACAAACTAGTGACACGGGCATACGCATTGGTGTCTAGCCTTTAGGTGATTTCCGGTCGCTGCTCGGGACATCGATTGTATGTCTGATGGATTCAGTTCCTATTGTTCCGTGCGTCATCAAAGATCACTCTGCTCGGTTCGCCAACGGCGATCTACAACTTAGCCTCGGGTAAGACCGGATGAGCCCCAGCGAATCCGGGCGTAACCCCAGGCTACGGATGTGTATGCCCTTTGGGCAAGTGCTGCGGAATGAATTCCTCAGCATCGTGAGACAACCTTACGGGCTAACAAAATAAAGCAATCGACGTCCCCGCAGCGACCGTGGGCGGCTAAAGCCTGAACACCAGCATTCTCCGCAGCCCCTTCGACTTTCAAAGCGGAAAACCCGGCGTCTCGGCGACGATCGTCACATCGTCGTCGGCGGCGCAAATCTCACGAATCGCCTCGTGCAGTCGATCCACGTCCGCAGTGGTGTCGACGAATCGGAATCGGCTCCAACTCCATTTCTTTCCACGAGGTGTCAGTACGGTGACGCACAGATCAAGGTCATCCGAATGATCGATTCGCATCCCATAAATCCCGATGCCGCACGAGAACGGCAACCCCGAAACCGTCACCCACCACCCCCAATCTTCGCACACGACTTGCGTTGCCTGGCATCCCTTCCGACCCAACGCATCTCGCAAATACAGTGCGAAAGCCTTTCCATACATGCCCTCATTGACAAGTTCCTCCTCCTCACCGGGCATCACGCCCAGCTTCGGTGATCGAACCCGCAGAAATGAGTTGGAATTGTCGTTGTTGTTCTCGGACGGCATGGACGTATTTTATCTGAACAATGCCGCCGCCGTTGTCGCAATGATCAGGTGCCGAATGCTGAATTGCCGGATCATTCGAGTTCTCGTGAATTGAGAGTGTCTCCTGGATCAAGCGGTGCGACGGGATCACCATCCCGAAGCAACTCGAACCGAGACAAGAAGTGCTCGACGACAGATTCATCGTGATCGTGTTCTGGATAGGAGGCAACAGCGATCAAGGCAACTTCATTGACAATGTAGAAATGTCGCCGGAAAATAATCGGACCGGTGTTAATGATCTGGTGTCGGCCTTCGACCCCAGCACTCTCGATCGGCTCACTCAGGACAACGAACCCGTCCCAGGCCTCGGCAAGTCCGACGGCAGAGCTTTCATACCGGCCCTCGGCCGATTCATTACTTCCCAGATTGGCCGGAAGTGTCGCGATCGCAACCCGAGTGTCGCCGATCCATTGCCCCCATTCACTTACTTGTCCATCAATTTCCAGTCCTCGAATGCTCCAGACGCAGGTCATCGAATCTACGCTACTACGTGCGGGTTAAACTCAAACGGGTTCTCCAATCACAGTCGACCGCAGATCAACCATCGTAGCGTCTAACGATTTAATTCGCAGTGCGATTCGTTTCGACACGAAGCGTCGGAGGGCTGGCAGTCGGGTGAGTTCTGCTCGCGAAACCGTGCACGTAGCTCGGCCCCGCTGTTCCTGACGTGATTCGCTCGACGATCAGTGTCACTGTCGAATCGGAATCTTGCACAAGAAAGCGGGCCAGACGCGGGTCATCCAAGATAAACCGACCCTCTGGTTGCGACTGAGGGATCAGGAGATGACCGAGCAAGACAACCTTTTCGTCATCCAGTTCGTCGGAGTCTTTATAAACGCCATCAAACAGCTCCCAGGAAAGGGTGTCGGAATCCCAATTCGTTTCGTACTCCTCCAAGAGTCCGTAGATCGCGAACGTGGCATCAGGCACAAGCGACGCGTACCCCATCCCCGTCGCTACTCCGTCCAGTCGCAAGTGTGCGTGCAGAATCTCTGCGTCATCCAGTTTTGACAGATCAAACCGCAGGATCGTCTTCCGCTCCCAATGCGGCTCGCCGTCAGCGTGCTTGACGAGCAAGGTGTTGTCGGGACGAGGAAAATCGTTTCCTTCCAACTGTTCCCCTTGTGTGATGTACGCCTCGTCCCCGACGCCATCGGAGGTGCTGATGTAGGAAACTCGACGAGGAGAAGCACTGGCTTCAGGAGTTTGATTTGGGCGAACCTTGTTTCCAACAACTTCAATCTCTTGCTGGGTTGCTTGGATGCTGCTCGCTCCTCTTGCGGTGATCGTACGCCCCGTGCTCAGATGCCGTATGTCGACCTTGCCGTCGATCACATCCAGTTGGGCATTGCCGCTGTCACTGACCGTGACACCAAACTTCGTGCCACGATCGACGATTTCCGCACACGGGGTTTCAACAACAAACCCTTCCCCACCCGGCTCAACCCAGCCGACAACGCGGCCGGAATGAAGCCGGCAGCGGTCACGCGACAAGATCTCCATGTCCACCGGCCCCTCAAGCGTGACAGACACGTTGGGAAATTTCAGCTTCGCAACTCCCGAAATCAGCCGGAGTCGCCCCGCCGGTAAATCCGAATCGAATGACGTGGGCACCGTACTCATCCCCCACTTGCAATTGCTCGCACTCTCAATCCTTGCCACCGCAACCGGCGAACTGGTCGACCGATACACCCAGGCCGTCGTCAAAATCAGCAACAGCGAAGCAGCAAGGGCAATCGCAAGTCGGTTGCCGCGCCAAATCCGCGGAGATTCAATCGGATCGTCGCTCTGAACAAGATGTTTCGAAAATCCATACCACTGCAGCGTCGCGTCTTGCTGGGCATGCTCCAGGTAATCGTCCAGAAACTCCTCCGACGTGGAAAGCAGCTCGCTGAACTGCTTCATTTCCGCCTCCGTCGCCGAACCATCCAGGCACGCATCACGCAGGCGTTTGTATCGTTCTTGATCACTCATGATTCTGCTCAGCTCTTGACTGAAAGTGACTGGTTGACGCACAGGTGAAGCGCTGTGCGGATGCGGCTTAACATTTTATAGACCCCGGCGGGAGTCAGCCCATATTCTTGCGCCATCTCCTCCACCGTCTGCCCCTGCCCGTAACGCTGATCCAAAATCACTCTCTTACGTTTTGAAAGTTTGGTAACGCAACCCGCCAGTGCGTCGGCGCGTCGATCGAGATGGGCCGAATTCTCTTCCTGGCGGCGGGCAATCGCCGAAATCGTCTCTTCCTCGAACAGAACCGGATGTCGTTTCCTTCGCTTGATGAACGCCCGCACTTGGTTCAACGCCACCGTGCAGGCCCAGGCTCGGAAATTGGTCCCGATTTCGAAATTGCTCGACTCACGCCACAAAACGAGATTGGTTTCCTGGAGCACCTCCTCAACATCTTCCTTGTTCAGCAGCAACGAATGGATGTACGTGAACAGATTTCGTTGGTGCTCCGTGAGGAGCTGCACGAATTCGGAGGAGTGTTCTTCGCCCGCTTTCATCACGACATGTTCTGGAGGAGAGTGTTGCATTGAATCTTAGTGCAAAGGGAAGGACACTGATATCACGGCCGCTCGGGGTAGCGTTGAACGCCCGATCGAACCGACGTGACAATATTCAACGGACATCGGGTTCTCGATCAAGCTTCACCAGAAACAGATCTGCCATGCCTTTTGCGGTGGTGATGGATTCAAGGTCGTATTGCACGTTTCCGTCCTCGGTCGCTCCGCCGCCATGGCCTGTCAACTCCAACAACGCATGGGGACTGTCGCGATCCACGTCCACCAGAGCGGTGTAGAGGAGCGATGGCTGGCCCAGTTGCGAGTCGGTCCAATCACCGTTGGGGTCGGCCGGTGCATTGATCTCCACACATAACACGAATCGATTTCCTTTTCCGTATTCCAGATGCTCATCCAGTGCAAACGTGTGGTTCTCCGTCGCTCCGCTGACAGCATCGACCTCGCCGTTCGGATCCACTCCGGTGACGGCGGTGTACTTGTGTCGCCAGATCGGCAGGATCTCGTTTCGCCCCCGTGCTCCACCAAGCCAATCAGGTTTTTCACTGTAGGCAAGTCGGTCCTCCAGGAACAATGTTTCGATCATCGTCCCCGTGGTCGACTCTGCCCAAACAGCCACCGAGGGAACGCCCGAGACGGTTTCACGAAAGTTCAGCAGGACAGCCAACTCTGGTCCACCAGCGTCCTTGGTCGTGCGAACAATCACCCTGCTGTGCGGTGAGGGACGCCCGAAACCGACAAGCGACGACGACCGGAAAATGATCTCTCGATGGCGTGCTTCGTAGCTTTGGTTCATCAGCCACGAGATCGGCTGCCATCCCCACAGGGACGCCCAAGCCAATCCCGCCGACAACGCAACGACAACGGCAAGCGTCGGATAGGACAGTCCGCGGATTCGCGCGGCAAGTACGTTCTTGAAATAGGCAACTCGCGATCCGAGGTGACAAGCAACCAACACCGAAACCACCAGCCCGGAGAAAACGTGGACTCGTGTTGTGGCGATCGAGAACGGCAGTGCAAACGCCATCACGCCCGTCGACAGTAACGTCGCAAACGCACACAGCAAGCCGATGTTGATCACGTGACGCATCACGTCGAAGCAGCCTCAAATCCGATCAGCGTCCTCAATTCATCAATGTGCTGCTGCCCCACTCCCCTGGGTGCCACCTCGTGCTTCTTGCAAAGCGCAGCCGCGTATCCCGTCGCGACTCCCATCTGACCGCAGGTGTTCATGACGCGTGGTCCCGCCAGACCGATGTGCGAACAACTAAAGCACCGCCCCGCCATCATCAGATTTGCGATGTCCTTGGAGTACAGACACCGAAACGGAATGAAGTACTCGCCGCCTGTTTTATAAAACAATGCGGTCGAAAGGAAATCAACGGACTCGCCTTTCAGCACCCGCTGGTAGTGGCTGTCGATTTCTCTTTTTTCGACGACGACGGCATCGTGGAACGTGCGTCGCTCGCTGGCATCCTTCATGGTGTAGATGTAATCGCCCATCAAACGCCGTGATTCTCGCTTTCCGGCGACGTGTGCCACCCACTGCAGACGCCACGTCGCGTTCTTGGGGTGCTGTTTGGCGTTGGAGAACGATCCGTAGATGGCTCGCAACATGTGGTCTCGAATCTGTTCGGCGTCTTTGACCTGATCCAGATCGTTGTCGGAGTACTCCCAGTACCATTCGCCGGCGGTCGCCTCGTGATCTTTCGCGACGGGAAGCGCCCAGGGGACCGGGGGGAAATCTTCGCGGCGGTTCGTTTTCTCTGCGTTCCAAAGTACGGAGGCTCCCATCACACGGTTGTCCGCGACGGTGGGGCTCCACAGGTCTCCGTGCTTGTCCCATCGCTCCCCGAATTCTTGGTGCGATTCACGGCCCTCGCGGTAATCCGCCCCCGCCCAGTAACCCAGCCAGCCGTCCCCGGTCGCGTCAATGAAAACGGGAGCGAGAAACCGGCGGATGATGCCTGTCCGCACGTCTCTTGCCTCCACGCTTTGGATGCGGTCGGCGTTCTTGGAAAGCCCACATGCGACGTGACCGGCGAAAATCTCCGCGCCCGATTCGGCCATCTCGCGTTCACGCTTTTTTTGATCCACCGCCGCAAGATCACTTCCGTTGGGATAGTGCTCGGTGTCGATTCGATTCAGGATCCCAGAACTCGGCCCGTGAATCCCAAGGGTGTGAACGCGAATCTCTTCGCTCGCGTTTCCGCCCAGCAGTGGACGGTCCTGGATCAGCGCAACCTTCAATCCTTGCGATCGGGCCGCCAGAACGGCGCCGCATCCCGACATGCCGCCACCGACCACAACCAGGTCGTAACTTTCCTCGGTGATCTGCAGATTAGACCTGCCGGACAGTTCGTCTTTCCAGCTGGCGAGATCGACCAGATCCTCGTTCGGCAGTCGAGGACTGGGGTCTTTGGAAAGGAAGATCGCATCGCACCGTCCATCAAAACCCGTCAAGTCTTCAAGCCGGACCTCGATCGCACCCGCTTTCTTGATCTCGACCGTTCCACCGGATTGCCAGTGCCACTCGCGACGCTCCGTGCCGAAGGTGGCGGCAAGTTGGTCGCCGTCGATGCGGACTTGAAATCGGCCGGGGGACTCCCAATCGCCGGGGCACCAGTTCCTGGTTCGCACCCAAACATGCCACGTCCCCGGTTGATCGACCTGGACCATCGTCGAGGCGTTGTCGACCGGCTTCCCCATGCCGTGGGCGAGCAGGTAACAACCGCCCATCTGTTGATAATGTTGCGTATCGAGTTTCCAGCCGCCGGGATTTGCGAACGCACTCGCCTCGATCAGAACCCCACGCGAGTAATCATTGCCCAACGCGACGACACGGCCGGGGGCAACGACATAGCCCGGGGCGACGGCAGAAACAATTCCGACGCCCCCAACAACACGCAGGAATTGACGTCGATTTTGAGTCATTGGTCGGCCAGTTTTTTGGTTGGTCAAAACAATCTCCACGGGTATTCGCTGTTTCCCCCGCGCCAGATCGGATCGCGGGTTTCGCTGCATGAGCTTTGGCAGGAAGAAGTACCGTTCGGTACGAAAGCAGTCATCAAAGAGCCGGAGCCGCGTGTTTTTGGACAGAAAAGAATCGAATTTAGCCAATTTTTCATCTTTTCCTCAGATTGTTGTCCAATAAGCGGACCGCAACGCTCTTCAAGCACCACTTCTCGTTCGTCGGCACTATCAAAATTCGGCCGACTTTTTTAACTCTTACAGGGTGGTGAAACACATGCGAACTCGTCCAAGTCGCGCCGCATTCACGCTAGTGGAACTGCTGGTTGTCATTGCAATTATTGGAATCCTTGTCGGGCTGTTGCTTCCAGCGGTCCAAGCGGCTCGGGAAGCGGCGCGCCGAATGTCGTGCGGCAACAACTTCAAACAGATCGGCATCGCGCTGCACAATTATCATGCGACGTTCAAGCAACTCTTGCCCAATGGGACCGGGCCTTGGGACAACTCACGCTACCAGTTGTCGCCCAACGTCGGTCTGCTTCCGTTTCTCGAACAGCAGGCCGTGTGGGACATGATGTCGAATCCGTTGATGCCAGAAGCGGGCGAAACGCCAAGCGGCGGCCGGGTCATGCCCAACGGTGCCTGGCCACCTTTTGGGCCTTATCCCTGGGTGGACCTGAACGAGTATGACCCGTTCCAAACGGAAATCCCGACGATGCGGTGTCCGTCTGATCCTGGCGTCTCGCCCCTCGGTACCGGCATGACGAACTATGCATTCTGTCACGGAGACGCCATCTTGCGAGTCGGTTACCCGCCGTCAAACCAATACCACGACCGTGGCGTCTATCGCGGGATGTTCATGCGAGAACGGCCTCGCAAGTTCCGTGATGTTCTTGACGGATTGTCCAACACGATCGCACTGGCTGAAATCATGACCAACCTGGGCGACCGCCACATCGGCGGCTCGGTCGTCCACCGCGACCAGTTTTCAAACGACGACTCGATGGGCAGGGACACGTCCGTCTGCACCAGTCTTGTTGATCCCGATCGCCCCCAGTTCTTTGAGCAAGGCGTTCAGCTTTGGGACAGCGGCGGAACCTCGCGCGGCGGACGATGGTGGAATTACCACCTGATGATCTCGGGCATGAACACCGTCCTGCCTCCGAACTCTCCGACCTGCGCCATGCAGTGGGGCACGGCCTGGCAGTCGGGGATCTTCAGTGCATCAAGCCATCACCAAGGCGGAGCGCATGCGCTGTTCGCGGACGGTTCGGTTCAATTCATCACCGACTCCATCGAGGCGGGCAATCGGCAAGCCGAGAGTGTCTCGAAGAACCACAACAACATCGGAGCATCCAGCCCCTATGGGCTTTGGGGAGCATTGGGTTCGATCGGCTCAAGCGAAACGATTGAAATGGCGTTCAATCAGTGATTGAGCACTCACCGGACAAACAAGAAACAAATTCACAATGAGGTCATGATGAAACCATTACGAGCAAGAAAATTCGCCTGCATCGCGATTTGCGCCATTGCCACCGCCATCGGCACGATCGGGTGCGACAGGTCCACCGAAGCCAAGAAACTCGACTCCCCAGAGGGGATCGATTGGGAGGCGATCGAAGGCCAAGGGGCACAGATGAACGAACAGCAAAGCGTCGGCGAATAGACGTGAGCATGTGACAGAAACATTCTCCTCGCAAGCGGGGAGAGTGTTTCGGGCGATCAAGGAATGATTGCCGACTTGGTGAGGCACATGAAAGTCTTTCCAGACAACACGAGCCGGTAGCGACTCGTGCTGCCAGACGGGGTCCAGGCAATCGATTCATTTATTCGATTGCTAAGTGGTGCTCGCATATTTCCGGTTCCACTCGTAGTCCAACATCGCATAGACAAAGTCATCCGACCAGCCATCCGATTCCAGATTTGCATCGATGAAGTGCGCTTCTTTTCGCATCCCGACGCGTTCCAGAAGTCGCCAAGAACGCTCGTTTCGGGTGTCCACGCCCGCGCAAACTCGGTGCTAACCTAGACAGTTGAAGGCATAGCCGAGCACTCCGACAACAGCCTCCGTCGCTAATCCCTTTCCAGTATAGGATCGGTTGAATGAGTAGCCGATTTCGGATTGACGATCGTCAGGGCTGACATTGGTCAGTTCGATACAACCAACCAACTCGTCGGAATCTTGCAGAAATGCCGCCAGCATCACCGCAATTCCGGGGGAATCGACATCAATCTGCGACTGCGCATCAATATGCGATTCAATCTGCTCGATTGTCCATGGCCGATAGAAGTTGTAGCGAGCGTTCTCTGCGTCACCATAGATCGCAAAGAGGCCGTCGCGGTCGCCTTGAACCAGGCGACGGATCAACATTCGGTCTGTCTCGATCGGCAGTTGGAAAACGGACACGTTTTAAGTCCACATCCTAGTGGCGGCTTGCGTCGTTGGGACGAAGAAACTCGCCCTCGGGAACCGCATGTCATTGCGACTCAATACCAAAGCACTAACATCATTGACACCAAAAACGTCTGTCAAAGCGAATCCCGTGATCGGCCCTCGTCATTGAGGTTGTGACAAGCAATCGATTGGCATTAGTGGTCGTGCAAGGTCGATCGCGCATCAGAGCATTTCCAGCCTTAGTTGAGCCAACCTCACGGCGAGATTAGAACGCATCCACGCTGACCGTACCAGCGTTTTGCAAATGATTCTGATCGTGAAGGTGTCGCAGCACGATGGCGTTTGGAGTTGTGCCGTGAAATGGAAAATCTGGATCGCTCGCAACCCAGATGACGGTGGGAGAATCCGGCACCGTCAGCAGATCCGTCGGATCGACGTTCCAGTCGACGCCGACCCGGTCCATGAGGTCATCGAAATCCCATGGTTGACGTGCGCGTGCCATGCATGGGGCGAAGTCATCTCGGAGTTCATGCCAGCCTTTCGGCCAAGTATCACCGTTGAAACTCATGTGCCGAACACACATTTGCGCGACCAGTCTCGCGGCGTAGGTACTCTGGGATGCGTCCGCGTTGTGCCGCGCGCGCGAAAGCCCGATCGAGATCGACCATACGCCGAAGACGGCGATCGTCAAGGCAAACATCAGCTGACGCAAACTAAATCGTGGAGTCATCGTTGCGACCTAGGCCGTGATCAAGTGCACGCATGATTTTGGCCTTGCTATCTGGCAAGAACAATTCAGGTTGGCAGCTCGTCGCAGGGGGAGTTGCTGTGAATGGTCGTCATCAATTACAGCCTCCACTACAGCCTCCACGAGGTCCGCGGCGCCGGTACAGCGAAGTGGTTTGGCATCACTTCAATTCTGCCGATAGCTTGCCCCCCTGTGAACGCAGAAACTTCTCCACGCCCTTGTGCTCCCGCGATTTCTTCTTTTTGATTTGTTCCCACATGAAAGTTTTGGCCACTCCGGTGGCATAGTCCAGGGGCGTGTGGCCGGCCTCGTCTACTTCGTTCAAATTCGCCCCCAGCTCCGTGAGGACTTGGACGATCCTTAACTTTCCGGCTTCGGCGGCATGCGTCAATCCTCGCGGGCGTGACCCTTGTTTCACCAGGTAACGGACGATCGGCATCCCGCCGAACCCGTACGACACATGCCAGATTGCGGACCACAGCGGGTTGTCGTTGTCAACGTGGATATCCGCTCCTCGCTCGACCAATAACTTGACCACGTCCAATGACGCGCCACGCTCTGGAGCGAGGAAAAGCGGTGTGTACCCTTCGCCATCGTGCACATCGACCTCCACCCCGTGATCGAGCACGATCTCGGCAAGTTCTGCTGAATCGACTCGAACCGCAGCATGCAGCGCCCGCTCGTACTGATACGAACTGGGGAGTTTCAAGTCGATCACGCCCGGATCATCGCGGGCGATCGCGATCGCTGCCGCGACATCCTCGTCTGCAATCGCCCGAGCAAATCTAGAGTTACTGTCGATCATCATTCAGTCTGCCTGTGATGCCGAAGTGATCGGTCCATCGCCGTCTCGCGGTTGTCAGGTTGATCGCCAGCGGATCGTCGGAACTGGGCGGTCAATAGTCGAATAGCGGCGCGGCCTCTGACCTCGCCCGGCCAGAATTAAGACGACGAAACGCCTCCGCCACGACGGGATGCTCATCGTCAGACATGTCCAACACCTTGTACCAAATACAGCCGAAGAGTCCCTCGTCACCACATTCTTGAAGCACTTCCAGACACGCGGTGGCACAATCAGTGACAAACTGATCATGCATCTGTTCCTGTTCCGCAGCATCAGCGACACCTTCGTACTCCGCACTGAATCGTTCCACAGCCCCTTGCAACGCATCGTTTGCGTCGGCCAAGGGCATCCATGACGGCGTCCATTCAACGGGCGAATACCGACAGTCAAGCGAATCGTTCGCGAGAGTCGATTCCTTTCCGACGGCGTAGACGAAGAAGGCACTTCCGTAGTCGTTCGGAACGGCGAGAGCAAAGCCGTAGTTGTCCTTATCCTTTGCGAGTGTCGCAAGAAGTCGGGTCAACTCGATTTTCAGAGGTCCACGGAGATCGCCGAAAAAGTCAGAAGGCATTTCGCGTGTCAGGTTCTTCTACGGGTAACCAATGGCGATCAATCCCCGCACGGGAGCAACGGGGATCGATTGCGTTTGAGAGCACTGTCAGCCCTCGGGTGGGCCGCTCACAGGACCGAATTAGAGCGGATCGAGGAGGAGCGTGCCAGCTTCTCAGCACCACGCGAATTCGAGCTGGGTGGCGAAAGCCCGATGGGCTGACAGAGTGCTTGCCGGGCCCGTCAGCCCTCGTTGTTATACACAATTCATTCCCCTGATCTGGTTGCATTTGGACCAAAGCTTCGCCAACAACTACTGATGTCGTAGAGTCGTTCCATGCCGCGCATGACCGTATCGGTGCCAGGTTCGTCATGTCGTGGTCGGTCGATGTAGCCGCCAAGCCGAGCGATCATGCGGACGATCTCCTTCAACGTCGGTGGTTTCTTTGGCGGATCTTCCCCGGTGACGATCTTGTATACCGGCTGCCATTCGTCGGCTACGAATACTGCTTCACAGCTGACGTCTGGACATTCGCGACCGATCCGCACGCTGTAGAACGTTCGCCACGCCAAGATCATCGAAACAGCGAGACAACGCTCGAATCGTTCGATCTTTTCAAACCGCTTTGCTTCGATGCGAGTGCCTGATTTGAGAGTTCGGAAGAATACTTCGATCAACCAGCGAATGCAGTAGTAAGACAACACCAGCTCAATCTCTTCCTTGTTCGAAATCGGCATATTGGTCAGCAACAGCCAACTGATAGGCGTATCCCCTTCAGGCGGATCGATCTCGTGAGCCCAAATCGCGTTGACTTTCGTGGGCCGTAGGTGTCGATCGGGCCGATAGGGGGTCTTCAGTGTCAGCGTCGTTGCACGCACCTCGAGTTCGCATTGGCGTGCCTCTCGCGGTTGATTGCGTGCTCGTTTGTCACAGGCTAACTTGGGTTGGTGCGAACGAATCGTTATCGCTTTGGTGTAGCGTACTTTGCTCGCGGCGAGTTTTTCATGCAGATTTCCTGATGGCCGACCGTGCTGATCAACGATCGAACGGTCATAGCAACTGCGAATAATCCACCAAAAGTTCTTTGGAGAATCGGAATTACACTCGATGACTTCAAAAATGTCCGCTTCGCTGTCAGCCACGCAGACAACTTGCGTTTCGGGGTGCTCGCTAGCGATCAACTGTGCTTCGCGGTGGTTTTCAAGCCATCGCAGAGACTCCTTCTCTTCAATCGGCACTTTCTTTCGATCATCGGCTTTTGACGGACCTTCCTCGCGAGTCCAAAGTTCTGCTGCAACGGTTCCTAAGGGCGTGCCGGTGGGAGTGAACGCCATCAGCGGGTGAAGCAACTCGCCGTAGCGTGAACTGCCATCTAGCGGACCGGCCCCTTCTACTTGCGTGTTAGGTTTCGTCAAATCCAGTTCCGTCGTATCGTGAGCCAAGATGACAACTTCTTGCTCAGCAAGACGCTTATAGCAGGCATCTATATGGGGCGCTAAAATGTCCTCAAAGCAGATCGCATCGTTATCAAAAAGTCGGTAGGCTGCCGTTGTTTCGTTGTGTCCTGCGCCGACTGCAGCAGGAATGCTCTTGCTCGGCAAACCAGCCATGGCGGAGAGCACTTCGGCAAGTCGTTCATTTCGTCTCTTGTCGCCAAGATCCACCGTTTCTAATTCGTCAATCACCCATTGGCTCACCATCGCAAACACTCCGTTGCTACCTGTCGTGCACCTGAACTCCCTGTAAGCAACAGTTTGAGCGATTTCGCGAATCAATACATCATCAAAAATTTGTGTATAACAACGAGGGCTGACGCCACCGGCAGACACTCTGCCGGCCCTCCGGGCCTCAGACACATCGCCCGGGCAGCTGGTCCGTTGGATTCAGCAATGACTTTAAAGTCGTCATATCAGTCGTCGGTTTGTCAGCGCACCAGTCAAACGACGAAACCAAATGCGAATCCCAGGAAACAGAGGTCTGAAAATCCCGATGGGGGCTCTTCGAGCGCATCAATCAAACCGGGATGTCAGGCCTAGGATCGCGATGGGAACAGCGGAAAAGAGAGCAACCACGAACGACGCGAAAAACACGAAAGTTGACCCGGCGTTGCCGCCACGCGTCGGGTAGGAGCGCGAACGGCAGACATCACCGAGGACGCGCGAAAGACTCAACCATTGCCAAACCGTTCGACTCGCGTCCTTCGGTGGATGTCATGGTTATCGGGCAGTTTGTGCGAGATTGACTTCATCTATTTCATAGCGGCTTGGTGCGCCAACCGCGTTTCTCTATTCTGCGAAAGTTTGGCTCATGACGCAACGAGTTAACGTACTTGGCTAGCTGCGGAAGTTCAGCATCCTCGTCCTTGCCTTCGTAGGGCGGGATGTAGATCGCATTGCCATAGTTACGTGATACTTTGTGCCGCGTGTCATCAACCATTAAGACGCGATCAAGATCGAATCCACGACGTTTGACCTTCCGAAGATCCTTGATGAAGATCTTCGTCATCATTTCGGGATCCATTCGCTGTACGCAACGGACACGGCTCCAGACGAATTGCCAACTGGTGACGAATCTTGCAAGCATGGACGCGATGCCGTCAACATAGTCCGGCGATGCTGACGACCAGATCGCAACATCAAAGTGTCGAGCGATCGAATCAAAAAACGCTTGCAGATGCGGACGCATGTAAATGTGAAATGGCCCAACCTTGAAGTCGGCATCACGGTGAAGACGCGATTCTGCGCCGTGGATGAGAGTTTCATCCAGATCAAGGATGAGAAGCGGGCGTGTCGTTGAGTCGTCCATGAGCCGTAAGACACGAGAGGAAAGCGTCCGGTTCGCTTGAGATCATCCCGTCCCGATAACGACCGCCGTAACCGGGCACGAACGGAAGGCTTTGATTTCAGTTGCCGCGTGAATGAGTGCTCCGGTTCACGGCTTTGTTATGTCGTGGCGTTTTATGAGCGACTGCCAGCCGCGTTGATCACAAGATAGTTGGTACTCGTCTGGAGATTCAGCTAAGGGAACAAGTGAAATCTTATGCGTTTAGTGACCATATCGTAATAACGACGGCACCGCCCAAAACGCCAATAAGTAGGGACGCACCAATTGCCAAACTGACGGAGTTCGGAGTCACCCGGTTTTCTTTGTCCCTTGCTCGAGTAAGGGTAAAGCACAACAAAAGCAAGAAAAATGGCCCAAAAATGACTAGAGCCGGTAGGAATGGATTATTCATGCGTTTTTCCCAGTGACGGAGGTAAGAACTACAGGTGATTCGGTCAAAGCTTGCAAATATTGGAAGAATTTGACGCGATCAATGAAGCGACATAACATCAGCGATCACCTCGCACACGGACCTTTACGATTGAGATGGCGTGAGCGTGATGACCGAATCGGGTAAAAGTTTGCGTCTCGCAACAATGAGTGTGCTGGGGTGCATCGCCCGGTTCGTGGCGCCGGTCGGCACGCCGGCTTGAAACATCGTCGCGGTTTGCCAATGTACTCGATTCGAATCGCCACGGGAAATTCGAACCTCCCAATCTCCAGTCAGCATTTCAGGCGTCGGTTTTCAGCATTGAAGTCGTCAGGCGTCGGTTTGTCTTCGTCAGCCGAGTCGACCGCGCACCCGTCATACCGTGACATCAAGAGCGAATCCCAGGAAACGGAGGTTCGACGACATCAAGTGGGCCAAATTCGAGCGCACCCGTCAGCAGCATGGACGACAGGCGCCGGACCATCGCAGCCAAGTCTACCGCCGCGAACGACCGCGATCACGTGGCCGCCGCAAACGACTCACCACTTCAACAAACTCAGCTCGGCGGCTCACGTGCATCGTCTGGTTCGCCGTCTGATGGAGGAGACATTGGAAGGGTCATCGATCCATGAATCACAGCAAGTATACGAACCTCGCCAGGCAGTACTTGATGTATGATCCGATATGAGTCGGAGAACACTTCGCGAATGTCATTGCGTCCGTATTCGGGAACAACGGATCCGGAGTACGGGAAATCAATGAGTTGTGGCTCGGGGCGAGCGAAAATTCGTTCGGCAACCGCAGAAGCGAACTCTGGAGAGGATTGAGCGATGTAGTCGTGGACACCAATCAATTGATCCGTCGCCCTTTCGGTCCAGCGGAGCTTCATTTGGATGCGTTCGCTTTAGCCACATCCAGCCGTTTGCGCACATCTGACGTTTCAAGAAGCCGCCCAGCCTCAGCGTCTGCCAACCCAAGTTCGACTTGTTGACGGACAAAAAGGTGATACTGCACACGCTCCCACGTCACGTCGTCAGGAAGACCCTGAAGAATTGACGAAGCGGCTTGTTTTACGGTTTCTGGTTCACTTTGCATCTTTTTCGCTCGCCGTTAAGTGTCGGTTGACATTTTAGCGTGCGGTTGGTGGGGAGGCAATCAATGCTACCCCCTGTCGGCGAACGACGGCGGTAACGGGGCCGCCGCCAACAATCTATTATTTCGAAACCCGCGTCATCGGCGGCTCCCGTTCACCGCTTGGTTCCCCGCAATTCTAGCGTTGGCCTTCGTGGGCAGCCACCATTTCGCGAGCGGTCGGGAACCAGTACGACTCAATCCAGTCCTCGCCAAGTGGTGCGATTCGCTCGACGTTCCAGCTGGCGTCACGCATCGAATAAAGCATTGAGTCTGCTGCTACGGCGTTGGTCGAGTGTATGAGTGCAGGAGCGATTGGTTGGCGTGTCACCAAGAACGCAGCGACATCACGGCCATCACCCGGATCCGGGTCATCAGGCGAGTCGGCAAACAGATCGTGGTCGAGGCAGACGAGGTCAGGAATGCGATCGAGAGAGGAATACCCGGCGATGAAATCAGGCGCCGATCGATATACGCCCAGCGTCGCCTCGGGATGATACAGAGCCAAAACAGCACGAAACCGCGAAATGCGATCCAGGTCGTCTTCTAGCATCACGAGAAAGTTCACGATGAGCGGGCAGTCTCTTCAGTCGGGGAACATCAGCGATCACCTCGCACACGGACCTTTACGATTGAGATGGCGTGAGCGTGATGACCGAATCGGGTAAAAGTTTGCGTCTCGCAACAATGAGTGTGCTGGGGTGCATCGCCCGGTTCGTGGCGCCGGTCGGCACGCCGGCTTGAAACATCGTCGCGGTTTGCCAATGTACTCGATTCGAATCGCCACGGGAAATTCGAACCTCCCAATCTCCAGTCAGCATTTCAGGCGTCGGTTTTCAGCATTGAAGTCGTCAGGCGTCGGTTTGTCTTCGTCAGCCGAGTCGACCGCGCACCCGTCATACCGTGACATCAAGAGCGAATCCCAGGAAACGGAGGTTCGACGACATCAAGTGGGCCAAATTCGAGCGCACCCGTCAGCAGCATGGACGACAGGCGCCGGACCATCGCAGCCAAGTCTACTGCCGCGAACGCCGGACATCACCGAGCACGCGCGGTGGACCAGCCACTTCAAAAATCTCGACTCGCGTGCTTCGGTGCATGTCATTGTTCCCCGATCTCCGGGATCAACCAACCGGCTTCGGTCAGTATGCCGTTTGGTCCCACGGCACGTTCTGGATTGGCCTCAGACCAACGGTACACGTCCGCAATAAACTCACGCCCCGCGTGTGTGTCAGCATAATGCACAGCCGCCGCGCGGTCGATTCGTGCAAGCATGCGAAAAGCAACTGAACGAGCGGAATGCTCGCCTGTCGGGTCGCGTCGTGTGTCGTTCAACGTCAGGTCAACAAGAAGACCGATGGTTGCGGCAGGTGGCGTGCCTAGGTCAGCGAGTCCCCAAATCCCCCCGATTGCACGCTCTACGTTTCGGTGCAAGGCAAGCCGTTTAATCCAATCGAATACTCGTTTGTGGAGGCGGTCGTCACCGTCGTAGCCTATCGAATGGACAATCCGTCCAGATGCGCGTGCGGCGTAGAACGTGATCCAGTGTTCAAGTTCAGGCAATTCGCCATCGATATCGATCTCATCGCAGATTTCGAGAAGTCGACAAAGGTGGACGCTCGCTTCCGGTCCAGCGTTCATCAATTGAACCGCAGCCCACCATTGCGATCGACGGTCAGTCGACGTGAGACGCGATGCAAACCATTCAGCGTCCATCATTCATTCGGGGAACGTTGGCGATCAGCGGGCGGCGACCCAAGATCATCCATTTGCAAAAACGATGCCGCCGCTCCGTTGCATCGCATTGTTCCACACCTGTCATTCCCAGGCCTCAAGCAACCGCCTCAGGTCCGAAATTGTTCACGATCATGATCCGAACGAGCATCTCTGCGGCCTTCAAAGTAACCACATCCGTTTCCTCTCCATCGTTTAGCTCGTCACGCAGTGTTTCCGCAGGTTTTCCCTTTCGCCATGCTTCGAGCACCGATTGCTCAGTGGGAGCATCACCAAAAACAGCGCAAACGGCATCCGTATACGCGTCCGCAGGTTCGCCCGGGAAAGGCCATGCGGGAACAATGTCGCTGATGCATTGTGAAATGTCGCACGCCATATGATGAATGATGTCGTCGGGTGACATTGCTAACGAGAATCCATGACTCGTGTGTGTCGAAGTTCGATTGTGGAACATCAGCGATCACCTCGCACACGGACCTTTACGATTGAGATGGCGTGAGCGTGATGACCGAATCGGGTAAAAGTTTGCGTCTCGCAACAATGAGTGTGCTGGGGTGCATCGCCCGGTTCGTGGCGCCGGTCGGCACGCCGGCTTGAAACATCGTCGCGGTTTGCCAATGTACTCGATTCGAATCGCCACGGGAAATTCGAACCTCCCAATCTCCAGTCAGCATTTCAGGCGTCGGTTTTCAGCATTGAAGTCGTCAGGCGTCGGTTTGTCTTCGTCAGCCGAGTCGACCGCGCACCCGTCATACCGTGACATCAAGAGCGAATCCCAGGAAACGGAGGTTCGACGACATCAAGTGGGCCAAATTCGAGCGCACCCGTCAGCAGCATGGACGACAGGCGCCGGACCATCGCAGCCAAGTCTACTGCCGCGAACGACGGAATTCACGGGGAACGGTCGGAAGGCATGCAAGCAGACCATTGAACACGACTCCCGTTCTCCCGTGCAATTCATGGTTCTGCTCGTCTCTTCCGTCGGCGCACTCGGTAGGCGTTGTTCCTGCCTGCTAGTCTGTGGAATCGCGTCTTCGAGTGGCTAAAAGCATCCAGCAAAACAAAACCAGGTTTGGGATCATCAGGTAAAGGACGAGCGGCCACAGCGTGACGTTTGAAACCCCAGTCAATTGAACGTCGTAGATTCCGCCATTCGCTGTTGCCATCGCGATCCGGAGCAAGATGTACCCCGCCATCATAAGTAACAACGGAAGCAACAGGAGAATCATGTTCAGGATGACGATGTTTCGTAGCCACCTGGGTCTGCGGTCGGTCACATCGTCAGACGATTTTGGAGCGACATACGGATTAGTGGCGGAACGGTTCATTTCCTCTGTCGATCCAATATCAAAAGTAGGGTATCGCGTTCGGCAAGCCGATACTTCATGAGCAGAACGGCAGCCGTCACCGGGGACGGCGAGTTGATTTTCCATTTGTAAACGCGCGACGCCGTCCTCCGGTGCACGGCATTGTTCCCCGCTGCTCTAGGCTTCGGACGCGTTAAGTCCCATTCTATTCGCGAGCGGTCCAATCACGGAAATGATCTTGATTCGCGACGCCATAGTAACATTTACGACTACGTGCTTCGGGTTCTGCTCGATCACAAAAGGACGATCTTCTTCTGGTTCTGGGAAAGCAGCGTCGATAGCATCCAAGAGCGGCTGTTGAGGGAATGGATCAGTCAAGGCGTCGCCAGCATCGTGTAGGATCGCATCCGCCGCCTTACCAACCTTGATCTTCCGTTTGCGGCGGGCTGCCGGATCAGCCAGATCCGAGTTCCACTTCCAGATTACGAGATTCGCTGTCATTTCGATGTGTCAGTAAGAGATGACAGCAGAGATCGTCGTGGACGAATCTGCGGGTCGGGAGCGTTTCGGTTCATCGGCATGACGATGGTGTCGAGAACGGTTTGTCTTTGGTCGGGGAACGACCGCCGTTCACCGCGGCACGGCGAACGACATTGTGTTTTCGATTGACGCGGACTCCGTGCCTGCGTGTGCAACGGATGGTTCACGCGTCCGGTCACGACGACAGTTCGAACCATCGCCGCTGTTTGCCAATGTACTCGATTAAAATCGCCACGGGAAATTCGGTATCCCAATCTGCGGTCAGTATCTCGGGCGTGGGATTGGTTCGGATCGTACTCAATCGGCTATTGAGTAGCCGCTCCTGAGAACCCTATTGGAACGCCGAGTGATCCGTTGAAATCCTCGGGGCATGGAAGTTTGAGCCCTTCCTTGTCGAGCCATGTGGCAAACGAATCGGTGGCAGACGAATGAATCCTGCTAGGTCTGCCGCCTGCTATTGGCGCTCTCCCATTCGTCTGCCAATCATTCGTCTGCCACATCTCCCACTTCGGGTGCATCAATCAAACCGTGGATGAATGTGAAACCATAGACGTCACGAAGGGACACAGAGAAAAGGTGGGCCGTCGCTGCCGGGCGTCGGTTAGCAGTGTGAACGGCAGCCGTCACCGAGCCGCCGGAGACACGCTCTCCATTGGCAAACCGCGTGATCGGCGGCTTCGTGTGCACGGCATTGTTATTCGAATCTTCATTCTCGCCCTGGAAGCACCCATCCGTCGTTTTTCCAGTCGATCCCATCATCGGCAACGCGAGGAAACAGAAGAATAGCGAGTCGTGGCCCGCGAACTTCGTAGACACCAGCGCAGCAATCACAGCCCGCAACCACCCTGCATTCTGCATTTTCCGAATACCATCGCTCAGCCCAGTCCTTGACCGAGGGTTTGTTTGGAGCGGGATGATGCCACATTCGTGCAGTCTGGTGCTGCATCAGGTAGTGACAGACGCCCATCGTTACAAGAACGAAAACGCAAGCGGCAATCAGGGCCAAGCGGCGGACGGATTTTGGAAACAATGGTCTCATTGGGGACAAGTGCCAAGTCTGCAATTCCAGTCGATGAACGGCCTGTGGTCACCGCGTCGGCGCGATGGACCGGAACTCAAAAACAAACTCGACTCGCCGACTGCGGTGCACCACTTGGTTCACGCGGATCGACCACGACGACAGCTTGAGCCATCGTCGCTGATGGCCAATGTACTCGATCGGAATGGCCAAGGGAAATCGAGCGTCCCAATCTGCGGTCAGCACTTCGGGTGTCGGTTGTCAGCGTTGCAATCGTCAGGCGTCGGTTTGTCATCGTCTGCCGAGTCGACCGCGCACCGCTCGAACGATGACGTCAGGAGCGAATCCCAAGAAATAGAGGTCTGATGAAATCCGATGAGCGCAATTCGAGCGCACCAATCGCAGTCGGGATGTCAGGCGTTGGACCAGAATGCGCATAGCGGAGAAGAGATTTGTCCACGAATCACTCGAATGACACGAATCGTAGTGACTGGCGTGTCACGCGTCGGTTGGAAGCGTGAACGGCACGGATCACCGAGTGCCGGGAGTTGAGTTTCCATTCGTGCAAAGTATCCACCGGCACTTCGGTGCATCCGATGGTTCCCCGCATTGCAGAGGAGAAACGTCAACCACCTCGATTGACGGGTACCCAATCATATCGAGCGCAACGGTCGCCGGCAATTCCGTAGCGGTCACGGCCTAAATCGCGCGCGACATCTTGGAACCGAAATCATCGTAGCCGAGGGATCGAAAGAAGCATTTTGCAGAGTGGTTGAATCCCCAAACATCAAGAACAATTCTGCCCAAATCATGCGATGCCGCAATCAATTCACAGTCGGCGATAAGCGACCGCCCATAGCCTCCTCGCCGACATTCAGGCTCCACCTCTATTTGAGCAATGTGTCCGTATCGTCGTGCGTGTGTAAACATTGTTTCCGGTTTCGTCTCGATGAGGAACAGAACGTGCCCTACGACTGTGCCATCGTACTCAGCAACACGCACGATCGTATTAGAGCGTGAAAGCAACTCGGACAAATGCGAAATTGCGTCGCTAACGTCGAACTGTCGGTAGATGTCGGGGTAAGCGCGCACATGTGTCGATTGAAGCCGCACCATCGCAGCCGCCAAGGACGGTATGTCTGACTCGTTTGCGTCACGGATCATGCAACAGTTCGTCGGGGAACGGTAGACATCACGGGGGACGGACGAAAGATTCTCCACTTCAAAAACCGCGCGAGCCGTCCTCCCGTGCATGTCATGGTTCCCCGCTTCCGCTAGTTTGCACTGAACGTCAGTCGGAATCTCATTGTAGCACGAGAATTCAATGCCAGTCCGCACCACAGGTGAAGCATTGTTGCGATTCAGCAGTTCGCAATGCAGTTCCGCACTTGGGACAGGGAGGTCCATCAGAAGGAAATGAACGTGCCGTACCATCGGCGACCGCTTTTCGATGTGCGACTTCATCCTG
Organism: Stieleria maiorica; assembly: GCF_008035925.1. Classification (NCBI taxonomy): domain Bacteria; kingdom Pseudomonadati; phylum Planctomycetota; class Planctomycetia; order Pirellulales; family Pirellulaceae; genus Stieleria; species Stieleria maiorica. The sequence continues at coordinate 7,795,141 of NZ_CP036264.1, read as the reverse complement.
CTGAATCACAATGCCGCTTTCAAGTCGCCAGCAGTCGTAGCAATCACTTGGTACAGATTCACCAAATGGCGTGTCAGGATAGTGATCGGCGTACCATTGCTTCAAATCAGTCGCCCCGACGTTCAGGTGCGTCCGTCGACCACATTTCGGGCAAATAGCATATGGCATTAGCTATGCGTGTTTGAACATGTGAGCTCTACGACTATCAGCCGGGGAACGATGAATTCTTGGCAGTCCGACTGCCGTGATTTACTCATCTTATCAGCAGTCGGACTGCCGATAATGGAAACCACCCGATTTGACCAGGCGTTCTGGCGAAGGGGCATCGTTCGGTTGGATCTGAGCAGTTGTTTTCCGCGCGACCGGACGTCAGGGAAACGCGTACTTCAGGGAAACAAAGACTGGGATGCGGAAGCGACGCCTACGGATCGCTGGACCATTGAGTTTGCCGGCGTGGGGGCGGCAAGTGGTTTGGGGATGCCTTCAACCGAACAGGTTCGTCATTGCGATCGATGCCGTGGTCTGAAATTGGCGTTCGGTCGGCTGCTCGTCTTTGATCAGGCCGCTGGCGCCCATGATGTAGCGGGTGTCGGCGTAGTAGTCGAAAAAATACGTTTCCTTCTCGCCGCGGAACACGATCCCTGACGGCTGGCCGTCTCCATGTCGACTGGCGACGAAGTACGTGTTCTTGCCGAGTCTCTTGTGGGTGTTGGACCGGTTGAATCCGTGGTCGTGCAGGAACTGCGCCGCCAAGGCGGCGTTGGGAAAGTCGTCGGCCAGCTGGTCTTCGATCGCGCCGGCACGCTCCTTCACCGGGCTTCCTTTGACGGGGTACCAATCGGCGAAGCGAAAATCCGACTCCGGCCGGTGCGGCGTACAGGACTTGCCTCGCAATAGCGTTCGGTTGAGGGGCTGGTACTGAATCAAAAACTCGCCGAGTTTGAATTTGACGAGGAACACCCTCAGCGCCTTCTCGGTGTCGTCGCTGGCGGGCGTGCTGATCACGTATTCGCCTTCGTCGATCTCGGCGACCTGGCTGCGGCGATAGCCGAGAGATTCAAGCAGCTCAACCGTCGGCTCATAACGCTCCTCCGCCGGAAAGCCGTCGATCACCATCACAAAGGCCCCCAACTCGTCAAAGCCGTCGGCAACGTATCGGTCGTATTGGATTTTAAGCATGGTCGGTCAGTGGAGTTGAATAGATGGATGGTGCGGCGAGTTTTCGAGAAAAGTGAAGGCCATCGAGCGACAGCCAAGTACAACCATCATACACCCACGGGCTGCCGATCCTTCCCGTCTATTTTTTGTTAACCGGGGGAGATTTTCATTCATGTTTGGGAGCGGCGTTTGAAGGCGCGTCTCGGTGGCGGGAACGGGGAGTGTCGGCGAGAGTCAGGTAAGAAGGTTTTGGGGGTGAGAAAATGATGAATCGCACCCTCGTTCGACTTGGCCAATTTTCCTACCTCCGCAATCTTCTCACCTCTTCTACCGCCACAGTGTAACGTCTCGTTTTTTTTACTCCTTTCCTCGGCCGCCTGGACCACAAGCCGATCAGTGCCCACGGATGGCAGCGCGAACCCACGGATCCCCGGCCGCACAACATCCGTGGGTTCGCGCTGCCATCAGTGGGCGTTTCGATTTCCCGAGACTTCCACCCCGAATGCAGTACTTCAATAAAAAAGGTACGACGTCCACCGGTGAGAGTCGCGGAAGCGAGGTGCGAAATTCTTTGCGGCTCGTTGTTTTATTGGCCCGTGGGGCGAGCAGGGAGCACAGCAGATCCAGCCGTTTGCGTTTCGGGTTACTTTGGAAAAGGACTCACTCGCTTGCGCTTCGGGCTTGTACGGAAAGCGCAAGTTTAAAACGAAAGCTTAAAACGCACGTGTCGTGTCTAGGATGGCGACGCTGACAACGGAGGTGGCGTGTTTATATCTGGGAGAGGCCAAGGGGAGCGAAATTCTTGGCGAATTCCGCTACGGGGTTGTTTCCGCCGGGTGCCGTCGCGGGCAGGGCTAGAAGGTGCGATCCGAAGGGGATTCGACCGGGACGTCGGGGTCATTGCGGCGGGTGATGGAGGATTCGCCTGCCAGTTCGCGTTCGATGATCGCGTTGATTTCGCTCTCGCCCAGAATCGATTCTTCAACCGCAATCACCTCGCTGGGTTGTGGCGTTGCCGGTTTGGCGTCTCCCTGTTGCTTGTCGCCGCCGAAGGGGACTTTGGCCAAGTCGACGACGGAACGGACGATTTGTCTGCCCGGGGCGGACGAACGGTGGTGGGATGACGACGCGTGGGTTTCGGTCAAGTGGATGTTGAAGTACTCCAACAAGGCACCCATTTCAAAATTCAAATTCTTGGTCGCCAGCGCGTATTGCACGCGGGCACGATTGGCGTCGCTGGCCGCTTCGGCATAGCGTTGTTCGGAATCCAGCAAAGCGTTGAAGTCGAACTGACGCACCGGCGCCTGGGCTTCACCGGCCAGGATTTCATACTGTTCCCGCGCCGCGTTTTCACGATTCAGCGCCGTCCGCAAGATCGCAAACGCACGGTCACTCTCCGCCATCGCGTTGCTCAATCCGTAAACAACTTGCCGCTCCAACTCAGTCAGCAGCGCGCGTTCACGGGCCAACCGCAGCTGGGCATTTCTGACCGCCGAATGCGCCTGCCGGAAACCGACCGGATAGGAAAGACTGAGCCCCATCAACCACTCGTGCGTTCCCGTGCTGGTCGGCGTCCCGTTGGCGGTGATGTTGTGATCGAACCAGCTTTCCCCCAACGCCCGATAACGGTAGCGACCGACGGCATCGAGTCGTGGCAACAGAAAATTGCGGCTGGCGGTCAATTCGTAACGACGACGATCGACATTCAGCCGTTGGCGCCGCAGCTCGGTCCGCCGTGAAATTGCGTTGGCCACGATGTCGTTCCAGTCATAGGTGACCGGTGCATCGGCGGGCGCGCTGGTGGGATGGATCAATCGGCCGTCATTGATCGGCAATCCCATGATCAACCGCAAACGCCGCTCGTTGGAATAAACGCCCCCGGTCCCCTGGAACGTCCCGCCACTGCTGCCGTTGAAGGTCCGCGTACCGACGACCAGTCGACCGGCCAAGGAGTTCTGAACGTCCTGCTCGAAACGAAAGTACTGTTCCTTGGCTTGGGCCAACTTGTCGTCTTCGGCACCCGGCAACCCCTGCCGCGCCTTGAGCAACAAGTACGTGTTCAAGCTGCGGTCCCGGGCCTGTTGTTTGACCTTCAAGTCGGCATAGGCGAAGTACAAGTCCCAGTAGGCGTTTTCCACGTCACTCAGGTAGTCGCGCAGCGCGATTTCCAATTGGGCCACCGTCACGTCAGCGTTTAGCCGGGCGATCACCACACCGTTGTAGACGCCTGGCGTGGCGTTGGGACCGGCGATGCGATTGAAATGGACGCCGCGGCCTTGCAGCAGCGGGTGCCGGACCTCGCCTTCGAAGTTCCAGTTCCACGCGGTGTCGTCCAGCAAGTTGCGATCGGAATTGTTCAGGTCCGCGTCGAAGTTGTGTCGCAGGGTGAACAGGGCGCCCGAGACGGTCTGTTTGCTGAGGCTGGTTTCCAGGCGGGTGAGTTGCTGTTGGTAGAAGTTTTCGCCGCCGCCGGAAAACTCGTTGTTCAAAACCCGGTCGTTGTCTTCGTGGAACAGGTCGCCGTTGACCTGGGCATCAAATTCGCTGAGCGCCGCTTCTACCCCGCCGGTCGGATCGGTCGTCTGGATCGCGGGTCCGTAGATCGTCGAGGTCAATCCGGGCGTTTGAATCACACGTGCCCCCAAGTCGCGGAGCACCGTCGAATTGGCCAGCGCGATCTGAACCGCTTGATCGTTCGTCAGATCCCAAGGCTCCGGAGGAGTCCCAGCCGGCAGCGAACTGTCGCGAATCGAGAACGGCGTGTTCGACGACATCTGCGCATCGCTCTGGATGATCTCATCCACGCTGGGCTGGGCGATCGTCACCTCGGCCAACAGACTGGACACGGCCGACGACGGAACGGCAACCCGGGTCGCGCAACCGACCAAAGTCAGCAAGGCAATCGCTGAACAGCTGTAAAAGAAGGTGCTGTTACGCGTCATCGGGCGTCTGATTCTTTCCGTAGCGTTTGCGAAGACTTACGTGGTACGATGGTAGCCCCAAGCCGTAGATCGGCATCGTGACGGCCGAAATAGACGCTGTTTTCGGCAAAGACGCCATTTTTGATACATTCCGAACAAGCTCCCCAAGCTTCCTATTTGACGTAAAGGTCGGCAACCATTGGCAGATAGTGTGACGTCATCCCCCGAAGATTGCGGCGAAGAGTGGGGCGAGATCGAGCAGTTTGTTGCTGAGGTTTCCGAGCTTTCCCAGTCCGCCGTCTCGTTGGACGAATTTGCCAGCGAAGCCCTCGACCGAACCGTCGAAATGCTGGGCGCGGACGGCGGAACGGTCTGGATGGTCGACGATGACGGAGAATTCCAACCGCTTTGTTACGCCGGAACGGACGATGGATTAACGGTCCAGTCGCGGAGCCGCAGTGAACATCACACGCGGTTGCGCCAAACGATCGCCGAAAGCGGCCAGCCGCAATCGGCCACGATCCCCGCCGCTCGAACAGGGGACTCGCCGAATCGTTCCAGCAGCGCGTCAGACTTTTACCTCTGTACCGGCGCCCCCGTCCGCGTGGATCGTGAAGTGACCGGCGTGATCGAAGTGGTTCAATCGCCACCGCAAAGCGACGCCGCACGCATCGGCAGCGAACGCTTGCTAGCAATCGTGGGCGATCTCGCGAGCGATTTTTTGCGGCGTCAGCAATTGAAGGATCTTCGCGCTTCGGTCGATCGATGGCGTCAGTACGAGGCGTTGTGTCAGCGAGCCCACGCGAGTCTGGACGTTCGCGACACGGCGTTTCAATTGGTCAACGACGGACGTTGGTTCATCGGCTGTGATCGGGCCAGTTTGCTGATTCCCAAGGGCGAGCAATTGGTGGCCGTCGCGATCAGCGGAGTCGACACGTTGGATCGGCGTTCAGACCTTGTGCGTTTGATGGAAGCGCTTGCCCGATCGCTCGCGCCGTCGCGGCAGTGGTTGCGGTACCGGGGCCAGAAGGAACCGCTGCCACCCCAGTTGGAACAACCGCTGAGCGAGTTTGCCGACCAGTCCCACTCGCAATCGATCGACGTAGTGCCTTTGTTGGCGCCGTCGGTTTCGACATCCGCTGGTCCATCGGATGCGCCCGAGTCCCTGGTCGGCATGTTGGTTTTGGAGAAGTTTGACGCGACGATCGATGCGGCGTGGGAAGAGCGTGTGACCCGAATCGCCAATCTGTGCAGCAGCGCGCTGCGGAACGCGAACGACTATGAATCGTTGCCCTTGTTGTCGCTGGCGCGATGGTTGAGGCGCGCGGTCGGCTATGGGGAATTGCAACGACGCAAACTAACGATCGGCGGCATCGCCGCGGTGCTGGTGATCGTTGCGTTGCAATTGATTCCGGCCACCCATTACGTCGAAGCGGAAGGGGAAGCACAGCCGGTGGTCCGCCGAAACATCTATGCTGCGGCCGATGGCGAGGTGGTCGAGGTGCTCGGCGATCACGACGCCCCCGTCTCCGCTGATCAGGTCGTCGTCGTGCTCCGCAGCCGAGAACTGGACTTGGAATCGGAACGGCTGCAGGGCGAATACCAAACGATCGAAAAACGATTGTTGGCGATCGCATCGGCCCGCGTTCAATCCGTCGCCGACAATTCATCGGGGCGATTCCCCGGCCAATTGGCGGCCGAAGAACAGGAATTGAAGCAACAATTGTCGAGTCTTCAAACACAGATCGCTCTGGTTCGGAAACAGCAACAACAATTGCAGGCGCGAAGTCCGATCGACGGCCGGATTCTGACCTGGAATCCGCAACAGCTGTTATCGGATCGCCCCGTCCAGCGAGGCCAGTTGTTGGTCAGCGTGGCGGATTTGGGAGGCCCTTGGGAGTTGGAGTTGTCGGTTCCCGATCGCGGTATCGGTCATGTAATTTCCGCCCAGAACAAACGTGACGAACCCTTGGAGGTATCGTTCACACTCGCGACCGGAGGTGCGCCGACGTATCGCGGTTCTGTCGCACAGATCGCCGGCCGCACCGAAGTGTTGGACGGGCAACAAGCGTCGACTCGCGTCCTGGTTTCGGTCCCGGGCGACGCGGTACAGATGCTGCGACCGGGCGTGTCGATCAAAGCCAAATTTGATTGCGGGACTCAATCACTGGGGTACGTTTGGTTTCACGAGATCTATGAAACGGTACGCGGATGGATCCTGTTTTGAGAAAGCCGCGTTTTGAACTCAGGGAACCAACAATGAAAAACATCCAGGCGACGACGATCGCTTCCCCAAGTACGACGCCTCTTTCGGGCCGTCACGCTGCTCCCAGTACGACGGCCCTTCCGGGCGGTCGTCGGCAAGCCCCGCCCCGGCGGCCTCGCTGGACAGCGTCACGCCGCACGAGGACCACCGTGGATCGTCATTCAAACGTAGCTACCTTCACCAGAAGGTGGATCGCCGCGGGTTTCCACGCTCTGGCGAGCGTAGCTACGTGGGCGTGGCGTGGTCCGGCGAGAGCGAGAGCCGGATCTCCAATCGTGCACCTGGCATTTTGCTGCCTGTTCATCACACTGCCGGCCGCGATCGCATCGGGCAAAACGATCGACGTCGATTCCGTCCTGATCCGATTGATCGACGAGGTCGACGTTCCCGCCCGGGCGGCCGGGGCGTTGGCCGCCGTGCATGTCTCCGAGGGAACCGTTGTCGAGAAGGGACAATTGCTGGCACAAATCGACGACACCGAAGCACAACTGGATCACAAACGGGCGGCGTACGAACTGGACATCGCGACACGTGACGCGGAAAACGACGTCGCGATTCGATCGGCCATGAAGGCGCGGGACTATTCACAGAAACAATTCGAACGGCTCTTTCGTGCCAACGTCGATCGACCACGAAGCGTCTCCGAATCGGAACTCGAAAAAGCTCGCCTGGATGCCGAACAAGACGCTTTCGAAGTCGAAAAAGCACACAGTGAGCTGGAAAACGCCAGGACACGAAAAAGCTTAACCGCCAACGCACTCGCGATGGCCGAACGCAACATCGAAGTGCGGCGGATCGTGGCGCCGCAAAGTGGTGAGATCGCCGAGGTGTTGCATGCGGCGGGCGAGTGGGTCACGCCCGGCGAAAAGATCTTTCGGATCGTGAGCATCAAACGGCTGCGCGCTGAGGGTTTTGTGCAGGCCGATCAAGTGACCCGCGACTTGAAAGGGGCCCCCGTGACGGTTGTCTTGCGGGATGAGCGCGGACAACGGCAATCATTTTCCGGAACCGTCGTGTTTGTCAGCCGCGAGATCGACCCGGTCAACGGTCAGGTACGAATCTGGGCCGAAGTCGACAATCCCGACGGGCGGTTGCAACCGGGGCATCGCGCCGGGATGTCGATCACGTTGGATTGATTGTTTGATTGACCGGAGACGAGCGACGTGTCACGAACCGACCAGACGACCGATAGCGATTCCGAAGACGATGGTGCATCATCATCGCCTTCGGAGAATCGTTTAAGACTGCGACGTCGGTTGGACTTGGAGATCTTTCCGCAACGCCGACGTGGCCACAACGTCTGGGTGATCAAGGATCCGCTGTCGCTGCGGTACTTTCAGTTTCGCGAGGAAGAGTACGCGATCTTGCAGTGGTTGGACGGCCGCACCAGTTTGCAGCGGATCAAGCAACGCTTTGAGCAACGATTCGCGCCGCAACGGATGACGCAACAGCGGCTGCACTGGTTCGTCGCCAACCTGCATCGCAACGGATTGGTGCTGTCCGATGCGCCGGGCCAAGGCACTCCCTTGCGCGCCCGATTTGAACGCCAGCGCTGGTCTGCTTGGACCAGCGCGTTTGCTAATCCCTTGGCGATTCGGTTCCGCGGGTTTGATCCCGAACGATTCCTTTGCTGGTTGTACCCCAAGCTGCGTTGGGTGTTCACGTGGTGGTGTTCGGCGGTGTGCTTGATGCTTGTCGCAACCGCCTTGATGCTTCTGGCAACCGAGTTTGAATCATTGCGACAGCGGTTGCCAGAGATGAATGCCTTGCTCAGCCCCGGCAACTTGATCGTGTTGGCCGTGGCGATGGCGGCGACCAAACTGCTGCACGAACTCGCTCACGCGTTGACGTGCAAACACTACGGCGCCCGCTGCCATGAATTGGGCGTGATGCTGCTGGTGTTGACGCCGTGTTTGTACTGCAACGTCACCGATGCGTGGAAGCTGCCCAGCCGCTACCGGCGGATGGCGATCAGCGCCGCTGGGATCATCGTCGAGATTGTGTTGGCGGCGATTTGTACGATCTTGTGGTTTTCCAGCCAACCGGGGCTGTTCAATACGATGTGCTTGAACGTGATGATCGTCTGTTCGGTCGGCACGGTGTTGCTGAACGGCAATCCGCTGCTGCGGTATGACGGCTATTATCTGTTGTCCGACTTTCTGGACATGCCGAACCTTTGGCAGGACTCGCGACAGGCCGCGCGTCGTTTGGTATCGCGTGTGTTCACCGGGATTGATCCGGGCGGTAGCGTGTCGATGCAATCGCGTCGCGGGGTGAATCTTGTTTACGCGTTTGCTTCGATGACCTATCGTGCGGTGGTGATGGTTTCGATCCTATTTCTGGTGTACCGAATCTGCAAACCGATCGGATTGGCCTTCATCGCCCAGGTCTTGGCCGTCGTTTTGATTGCCGCGTTACTTTCGACTCCGCTAACCGCTGGATGGAGGATCATGACCAACCCTGCTGTGCGTCGACGGGTCAAGACCGGCCGCTTGATTGCGTCGAGTGTCGTGACGACGCTGATCGTGGCCGCGTGTTTTTTGATCCCACTTCCGTGCCGGATTGCGGCGCCGATGATGATCGAGCCTCGGCAGGCGCGTCGGGTCTATGTGTCGGTGCCGGGCAGACTGACCCAAGCGGTTGCGGTCGGGACGAAGGTGACCGCCGGCCAGCCGTTGGCGACCTTGGAGAACATCGATGTCCGCCGCGAATTGGAACGTGTGCAAGGCCAGCTGCGGCAACAGCAACTGAGGGTCAAGAACCTGGAATCGTTGCGTGGCAATGACGAAGCGTTGGCGTCGCAATTGCCCGCCGCCCGAGAGATTCTTGCGGATCTGCAGCGACGGCTGCAGCAACTACGCAAAGACGAACAGGCGTTGGTGCTGACCGCCCCGGTCGACGGCACGGTGTTGGCCCCGCCGACGCTGGCGAACCAAGCGGCGGCCCAGACATCAAGCGAATTGGAATTGCCGCGTTGGAGCGGCACGCCGATGGACCCGAGCAATCGCGGCAGCACGTTGGAGCGGAAGACGCTGTATTGTCTGGTCGGCCAGGAAAACGCGTTCGAAGCGGCGGTCTACATCGACCAATCGGACCTGCAATTCGTGCGCGAAAACCAACGCGTCAAGATGCGGCTGGACATCGCCGGCGGCGAAGTCGTCAACGGCACAGTGACGGAGATCTCCAGGGTCAATCTCGAAAGCGTGCCGAGTGAATTGGCGGTGGACCAGCAGATTTCCAACCGAATCGATTCGTCGGGTGTTTTGCGACCGCAGACGACATCGTACAAGGCACACGTCACGTTGGATTCGACCGATGTGCCGCTGTTGATCGGGGCCCGCGGACGGGCAAAGATCATCGTGCAAGGTCAGCCGCTCAGCCAGCGAGTGTATCGCGTGCTCTCGCGGACCTTCAAATCCGTCATTTGATCAACCGCTTCAGCGGCGGCGTGTGATAGCCGCTGCGAACACAGTTGCAGGGCGGATCGATGGCCGCCGACACCGGCAACACGCCGGCTTTCAAGGCAAAGTGCAGCCCCGAATGAAGCGCGGGCGCGCGGCAGAGTGGACCGCGTATCGCGCCGTAGCGTTCCAAACGGTTGTCTTCAAAGTACAGCGGCTTGTGGCAAAACGATGCCCCACCCCAGAAATCTCGCATGTTCAAATCGGCCCGGTGAAGCATGACCAGCTGCGGAATCGGTTCCTTTTGGGCAAGCCCGCTGGTGTCGCCGGGAAGATCGGCCTCGGCGACCAACTCGTTGGAAAATGATCCGATCCCGCGTGGGCGGATGTCCAACCAAGCCCCGCCCGATTGCGGCGGGTAGTCGACGGATTGATTCTCGACTGCCTCGGGCACCAGTGGAATCTCTCCCAAGTCCAACACATCACTTTCAATCAGCTCGGGTTGCCCGTCGTCAAACTGATCGATCGATCCGCGCGGCGTGTTGTCGGGCACGGGCAACAGCGATGGCGGCGGCGCTAATGGCACCGGTTGGACCAACGTCGGCTCCTCGACTTGCCCCTCGACGGGATTGTCGTCCGAGGGACTTGGCAGCGATTCGAATTGCTCGACTTGCAACGGTCGGGGGCGTCGATGGAGTGCGGCCAACGTGACTCGTGAATCTTCATCGCGAGGCATCGCGTCGGAATCGGCGGGATTGCTAATCAGAATCCGGGGGGCAACACGTACGATGGTTGCGGACGGGTCGGTGGTGGTCGGCCCATGACCGCTGGAACGCCAGAGGCATGGCACGCCTTCTTGGGCGACCAGCGGTGTGGCCGTCAACACGACCGCGGCGGTGGCGAGTCTTGCGGCGGTGGCGAGTCTTGCCGGGGACGCGGCGTTCGATGTAGCGACACTCGCCAGAGCGTGGAAAACGTCGGGAACCCATCTGCTGGCGAAGCGAGCGACGTTCGACCGGTTGTCAGAATCAGTCATCACCTGTCACGTTCCCAAGGGTTGATGCACGGGCAAGAAAACCAGCCGCTCCGATCGGTGGGCCGCCGCCGGCGGCCGCGGTGGATGGAGGACAGAGTTTCTTGAGCTTGATATCGATTCGTCGCCGGTTGTCCTTGCTCTGCAGTTTGTGACGGCGGTCGATCAATCAGGCAGGACCGCTACATCCCGATCAAATCCATTAGATGACCAGAATCGCGGCACAAGCAGATCGAGATCCGGCAATCCTTGAGAATCTGATCCGTTTGTTCCGAAATTACACGGGGACGGTTGCGCAAGCGTCGGTGTTTTTGACGGTGATTCAAAGGCGATGTGTTAAGATTTGAAGGTTGCGTCGATCGTCGCATTGCAATCGCTTTTTTCGACTATTCCTGTCGCGCCATCATGAAACTCTCCCATTGGATCCAGCAGCTCGCCGGCGCTCGCTTGCCGGTGCGTCGGAGACGCAAGGAGCGACGGAGAAACGATCTGGTTGCCGAATTGAACGTCACGCGGCTGGAGACACGACGTGTGCTGAACGGCGATGGATTGGTGATCGACGCCGGCGCCGACGCCAACGACGGACACGCCGATGCGTTTCATCTGACGTTCGATCAGGACCAGCTGCACGTTAGCGTCAACGGGGAACGCGTCAACAGTGTGTCGATCGACCAAGCCGACACGATCACGGTCCAAGGCTCCAGCGACGACGATTCGCTGGTCGTGGACCTCGGTGACGGTTCGCTGGCGGGGCAGCAGATTCGATTTGACGGGGGTGAAGGTCGCGATCACGTTCGTCTGGTCACCGCCGAACACATCCAGTCCCTGATTCATTCGATCAATGCCCCGGGGGCGATCGAATCGGAAGTGCGATCGGATTCCGGCACTGCAAACCTGCAATTGGTCGGCATCGAAGACCTGAGCCAGGATTTGAATGTGGAGCGAATGACCGTCCAGTTGGGAGACGATGTCGACCGAGCCGCAATCGATCGTATCGATAGCCCGGGTGTCAGTCAGATTCAGGTTTGGCACACGTCCGAATCAGCTGCCGAAACGCAATCGCCGTTCACGCTGTCGCTGGAAGCACCCGACGAGGAGTTGCGAATCGTTTCGGATGTCGACGATGAATCCGACGGGCAGCAGGTCGAAGTCCGCGGGCTTGCGGATTCGTTCGCCGCAAGCTTTGTCTTTCAAGGCGACCAGAACGATTCGATCGTGTTTGCGGGCGAAACCGATCTCGGCGGCGGTGACTTGAACGTGACGGCGGGCCATGCGCATTTCGAATCCGCCATCCGCACGGACCATGCCGCGATCGAAGTTACCGCGACCGAAGAGTTGTCGCTAGCTGAATCGGGCAGCATCACGAACCACGGAGGAACGGTTCGGTTGTCGGGGCCAGCGATCGACGTGGCGGGATCGATCGAAGCCTCAGCGGGATTTGTTTCCATCGACAGCGGTGATCAAGGCGTCTCGATCGTCCGCGGTCTGATCGATGTGTCATCCGTTGACGCAGACGGACAAGGCGGGGTCGTCCATGTTCTGGGAATGCACGTCGGTTTGTTCGACGCGGCGCGGATCGACGCCTCAGGACCCGCCGGCGGCGGAACGGTCTTGATCGGCGGTGATTATCAAGGCAAGGGATCGGTCGGCAATGCAAACGTCACGTACGTGTCGCAACAGTCCATCGTACGCGCCGACGCAATTGACAGCGGGCGCGGCGGGAAAGTGATTGTTTGGGCCGACCACACGACACGCGTGCACGGGACGATCACCGCGCGCGGTGGCAACGCACAAGGAGACGGCGGGCTGATCGAAACGTCCGGAAAGGCGTCGTTGGACGTCCGGTCCAGCTGGATCGATGCCAGCGCCACGGCCGGTGCCGCCGGGACATGGCTGCTGGACCCGTACAACGTCACGATTTCCAACGGCAATACCCAAACCAACATCGACACCGCAGCCGGCGTGTTTTCCCCCAACGCGGCTGGTGCGGAAATCGGTGACGACCACATCAACGCAGCGCTCGACGCGGGGACCAGCGTCACGATCACCACCGATGCCGGCGGCGGCGGGGTTCAAAGCGGACGTATCCGGCTCGAATCCGACGCCGACATCGTGCTTTCGACCGCGGTCACGGTCACGTTAAGTTTGGTGGCGGCCGGAGACATCGATCTGCAAGGCACGATCACGACAGCGACGGGCACGCTGAATGTGGAATTGATCGCCAATGATAACAGCGGGACCCAAGGCGACATATTCACCGCCGCCGGCGACGTTCGTGTGCGTGATGCGGTCACGACCGGAGGCGGCACGTTCACGTCCTCCGGCGTCGACTTCGACAACGACAGTGGCAGCGGTTTAATCACGACCGATGGCGGCCTGGTCACCCTGAACCATACAGGAAACGTCACTGTTGCCGCGGCGATCAATGCGGGCACGGGGGACGTGGACATCACGACGACCGGCGGCAACATCAACGGTGGCGGCATCGTCACGGCGGCGACGTTGACCTTGGACGCAAGTGGTGCGATCGGAAACAACACAACCTTCAACAGCGATGTGGACACCCTGGACTTGACCACCGGCGGGGCGGCCGGTGCCGGGAACATCACGTTGGTCGAAGCCGACGGGGCGAGTCTATCGTTCGCAACCGCCGCCACGGCACAGTCGGTCGATGTCACAGTGACCAGCGGAGACTTGACGATCGACGCTGCATCGGGCGACGGCAATGACAACGTCACGTTGACGACGGTCGGTGGGAATCTGGACGGCGGAGCAACGGTGACGGCCGACATGTTGACACTGGACGCTAGTGGCGGGATCGGCGTCGGAACCACCTTTGACTCCGACGCCGCGACATTGGCGTTGACAAGTGCCGGAGTCGCCGCAGCAGGCAACATCACGATCGTCCAAGCCGATGCGGCAAGTCTTTCCATCACCACCCACACATCCGCCCAAACGGTCGACGTGACGTTCACCACCGGCGACTTGACCGTCAATTCAGCCTTCGGGGATGGCAATGACAATATCAACCTGACCGCTTCCGACGGTGATGTGCTCGGCGGCGCGACGGTGACCGCCGACACGTTGACGGTCAACGCCAGCGGAGGCATTGGGATCGGAACCGCGCTCTCGACCGATGCCAACAGCTTGGACCTAACGACCGCCGGCATCGCTGGGGCGGGCAACATCGCCGTGATTCAAGACAATGTCGCCGACGTGATGATCAGCACCGATGCGTCGGCACAGACCATCAGTGTGACACTCGTTGGCGGGGACTTGACCATCGGTGCCGCACTCGGCGACGTCAACGACAATCTGACCTTCATCGCATCAGGCGGTGACATCGTCGGCGGTGGCACGGTGACGGCCAACACCTTGACACTTGACGCCAACGGTGGCATCGGCATCGGGACCGCCGTCACCGCCAACGCCGCCACTTACAGCCTGACCAGCGGCGGTGCCGGCGCGGCTGGGAATATCACACTGATTGATGCGGGTGCACTGAACACCAGCCAAATCACCACTTTGTCGACCACCGGAGCCGCGCAAACGATCAGCCTGACCGCGACGGTCGGCGATCTGGTCCTCGACGGAGCGATTGGCGATCCTGCCGATGACTTGATCCTGATCGCTATCGCAGGCGACATCGTCGGCGGTGCGGGAACGGCAACCGCGGCAACCTTGACCCTCGACGCCAGCGGCGGGATCGGCATCGGAACCGCGGTCAGCACCAACGCCACCACCTACAATTTGGTCACCGCCGGTGTCGGAAACGCCGGGAACATCGCGTTGGTTGACACGGGCAGTTTCATCACCAATGAAATCAACACGCTGACCACAGACGGCAGCATCCAAACCGTCAGCCTGACCGCCACCACGGGCAATTTGACCATCGGAACCGCAATCGGAGAGGCGGCCGACAACCTGACCCTGATTGCGACCGCCGGCAACATCGTCGGCGGAGCGACCGCCACGGCTGCAATCCTGACGCTCCAGGCCGGCGGAGGGATCGGCATCGGGACCGCGGTCACCGCTGACGCGACCGGCTACAGTTTGACCACGGCGGGCAGTGGAGCTGCGGGAGACATCTCGCTGATTGATGTGGGTGCTCTCAACACCAATCAGATCTCGACGTTAACAACCGACGGAACAACGCAAACCATCAGCCTGACCGCATCGACCGGCGACTTGACTGCGGGCGGTGCGATCGGCGACGCCGCCGACAACTTGACGTTGATTTCCAGCGCCGGAGATGTCGTCGGCGGGGCGACGGTGACTGCCGCGACGCTGACGATCAATGCGGCCGGTGGCATCGGCATCGGAACGACGTTCAACTCCGATGCTGCGACGCTGGCACTGACCAGCGGTGGACTCGCCGCGGCGGGCAACATCACCATCATCGAAGCCGATGCGGCGAACCTTTCCATCGCCACGGATGCGTCGGCGCAAACGGTCGACGTGACGATCACCAGCGGCGACTTGACCGTCAGCGGAGCGATCGGTGACGTCAACGACGACGTCAACCTGACCGCGTCGGGCGGTGACGTCGTCGGTGGTGCGTTGGTCACCGCTGACACGTTGACGGTCGACGCCAGCGGTGGCATCGGGATTGGAACGGCGCTTTCCACCGATGCCAACACACTGGATCTGACAACCGCCGGGGTCAACGCCGCGGGCGACATTACCGTCACCCAAGCCGACGCGGCCAGCTTGATGGTCAGCACCGATGCCTCGGGGCAAACCATCAGCGTCACGCTCTCGACCGGCGACTTCACCGTCGGCGGCGCCCTCGGTGACGGCAACGACAGCTTGACCTTCATCGCTTCGACCGGCGACATCGTCGGCGGCGGAACCGTGACTGCCAACGCCTTGACGCTCCAGGCCAGCGGCGGCATCGGCATCGGAACCGCCGTCACCGCCAACGCGGCCACCTACAGCCTGACCAGCGGCGGTACCGGCGCGGCCGGAAACATTACCCTCATTGACACCGGCGCCCTGGACACCAGTCAAATCACCACGCTGTCGACCGCCGGGTCGGCGCAGACGATCCGATTGACCGCGACGACGGGCGACTTGACCCTCGGCGGATCGCTCGGCGATTCGGGAGATGATCTGATCCTGACCGCTTTGGACGGTGACATCGTCGGCGGTGCGGGAACGGCAACGGCGGCAGCGTTGACGCTCGACGCCAGCGGTGGGATCGGGATCGGAACGGCGGTTACCGCCGACGCGGCGACCTACAGCCTGACCACGGCCGGTGTCGGTATCGCCGGCAACATTGCATTGATCGATGCCGGGGCTCTCAACACCAACCAAATCGCATCCCTGACGACCGATGCTTCGGCGCAGCTCGTCAGCCTGACCGCGTCGGGCGGCAACCTGACGATCGGAACCGCGATCGGTGACACGGTCGACAACCTGACCCTGATTGCGGCTTCTGGGAACATCGTCGGCGGTGCGACCGCGACGGCTGCAACCTTGACGCTCAGCGCCGTTGGCGGGATCGGGATCGGGACGGCCGTGACCGCTGACGCGGCCAGCTACAGTTTGACGACGACGGGCACGGGCACCGCGGGCGACATCAGGCTGATCGATACCGGTGCGCTGAACACCGATCAGATCACGCTCGCAACCGACGGAACCACGCAAACGATCAGCCTGACCGCATCGACCGGCGACTTGACCGCAGGCAGTGCGATCGGCGACGCCGCCGACAATCTGACGCTGGTCTCCAGCGCCGGAGATGTCGTCGGCGGGGCGAGCGTGACCGCGGCGACGCTGACCATCAATGCGGCCGGCGGCATCGGCATCGGAACGGCATTCAATTCCGACGCCGCGACGCTGGCACTGACCAGCGGCGGACTCGCCGCGGCAGGCAACATCACCCTCATCGAAGCCGATGCGGCCAACCTTTCCATCGCCACGGATGCGTCGGCGCAAACGGTCGACGTGACCATCACCACCGGCGACTTGACCGTAAACGGAGCGATCGGCGACGCAAACGACGACGTCAACCTGACCGCGTCGGGCGGTGACGTCGTCGGTGGAGCGACCGTGACGGCCGACACGTTGACGGTGGTCGCCAGCGGAGGCATCGGAATCGGAACGGCGCTTTCCACCGATGCCAACACGCTGGATCTGACAACCGCCGGTGTCAACACCGCAGGCGACATCACCGTCATCCAAGCAGACGCAGCCAGCTTGATGGTCAGCACCGATGCGTCGGGGCAAACCATCAGCGTCACGCTCTCGACCGGCGACTTCACCGTCGGCGGCGCCCTCGGTGACGGCAACGACAGTTTGACCTTCATCGCTTCGGCCGGCGACATCGTCGGCGGCGGCACCGTGACCGCCAATGCGTTGACGCTCAACGCTAGCGGTGGGATCGGGATCGGAACCGCCGTCACCGCCAACGCAACGAGCTACAGCCTGACCAGCGGCGGTGCCGGCACGGCCGGAAACATCACTCTCATTGACACCGGCGCCCTGGACACCAGCCAAATCACCACGCTGTCGACTGCCGGGTCGGCGCAAACAATCAGCCTGACCGCGACCACGGGTGATTTGACCGTCGGTGGATCGATTGGCCATTCGGCAGACGACTTGAACCTGACCGCTTTGGACGGTGACATCGTCGGCGGTGCGGGAACGGCAACCGCGGCCACCTTGACGCTCAACGCCAGCGGCGGCATCGGGATCGGAACCGCGGTCAACGCCAACGCGACCAGTTACAGCCTGACCACTGCCGCTGTCGGTGCCGCCGGCAACATCGCGTTGGTCGATACCGGAGCCTTCAACACCAATCAAATCGCATCATTGACGACCGATGCTTCGGCTCAACTCGTCAGCCTAACCGCGTCGACCGGCAACCTGACGATCGGCACCGCGATCGGCGACACCATCGACGACTTGACCCTGATCGCGACCGCCGGCAACATCGTCGGCGGCGCGACCGCCATCGCCGCAACCTTGACACTGCAGGCCGGAGGCGGGATCGGCATCGGCACGGCCGTGACCGCCGACGCGACCAGTTACAGCCTGACCACGGCAGGGACCAACGCCGCAGGCAACATCTCGCTGGTCGACACCGGGGCACTCAACACCAATCAGATCACGCTTGCGACCGACGGAACAACGCAAACCATCAGTCTGACCGCATCGACAGGAAACTTGACCGCCGGTGCGGCGATCGGCGACGCCGCCGACAATCTGACGCTGGTCTCCAGTGCCGGAGATGTCGTCGGCGGGGCAAGCGTGACCGCGGCGACGCTGACCATCAATGCAGCCGGCGGCATCGGCATCGGCACGGCATTCAATTCCGACGCCGCGACGCTGGCACTGACCAGCGGCGGAATCGCCGCGGCGGGCAACATCACCCTCGTCGAAGCCAATGCGGCGAATCTTTCCATCGCCACGGATGCCTCGGCGCAAACGGTCGACATAACCATCACCACCGGCGACTTGACCGTAAACGGAGCGATCGGCGACGCAAACGACAACGTCAACCTGACCGCGTCGGGCGGTGACGTTGTCGGTGGAGCGACCGTGACGGCCGACACGTTGACGGTGGTCGCCAGCGGAGGCATCGGGGTCGGAACGGCGCTCGCCACTGACGCCAATACATTGGATCTGACGACCGCCGGTGTCGGCGCCGCCGGCGACATCACCGTCATCCAAGCCGACGCGGCCAGCTTGATGGTCAGCACCGATGCCTCGGGCCAAACCATCAGCGTCACGCTCTCCACCGGCGACTTCACCGTCGGCGGCGCGCTCGGTGACGGCAACGACAGCTTGACCTTCATCGCTTCGGCCGGCGACATCGTCGGCGGCGGCACCGTGACCGCCAATGCCCTGACACTCGACGCCAGCGGCGGCATCGGTATCGGAACCGCCGTCACCGCCAACGCGGCCACTTACAGCCTGACCAGCGGCGGTGCCGGCGCGGCCGGAAACATCACTCTCATTGACACTGGCGCCCTAAACACCAGCCAAATCACCACCCTGTCGACCGCCGGATCGGCGCAGACGATCAGCTTGACCGCGACCACGGGCGACTTGACCGTCGGTGGATCGATTGGCCATTCGGCAGACGACTTGAACCTGACCGCTTTGGACGGTGACATCGTCGGTGGTGCGGGAACGGCAACGGCGGCCACCTTGACCCTCGACGCCAGCGGCGGCATCGGGATCGGGATCGGAACCGCGGTCAACGCCAACGCGACCAGTTACAGCCTGACCACTGCCGCTGTCGGTGCCGCCGGCAACATCGCGTTGGTGGATACCGGAGCCTTCAACACCAATCAAATCGCGTCGTTGACGACCAATGCTTCGGCGCAAGTCGTCAGCCTGACCGCCTCGACCGGCAACCTGACGATCGGCACCGCGATCGGCGACACCGTCGACGACTTGACCCTGATTGCGACCGCCGGCAACATCGTCGGCGGTGCGAGCGCGACCGCCGCAACCTTGACGCTCAGCGCCGGCGGCGGGATCGGCATCGGGACGGCCGTGACCGCCAGCGCGAACAGCTACAGCCTGACCACGTCGGGAACCGGCACCGCGGGTAACATCTCGCTGATCGATACCGGCGCGCTGAACACCAATCAGATCACGACGCTTGCGACCGACGGATCGGCACAAACGGTCAGCCTGACCGCGTCCACGGGAAACTTGACGATCGGGTCTGCGATCGGCAACAGCACCGACAACTTGACTCTCGTTTCCACGGCCGGAGATGTCGTCGGCGGCGCAACCGCGACCGCCGAGACGTTGACGGTCACGGCTAGCGGAGCGATCGGCAACGGTTCGGCGTTGATGACTGACGCCAACACGTTGAACCTGACAACCAGTGGCGTGGGGCTTGCCGGCAACATCACGGTCATTCAAGCCGACGCTGCGAATCTTTCGGTCACCACGGACGCGTCGGCACAAACGATCAGTGTGACCGTCTCGACCGGCGACTTCACCCTAGGCGGTTCGATCGGCGACGGGAACGACAGTCTGGCCTTGAGCGCGACGTCGGGAAACATTGTCGGCGGCGGCACGGTGACGGCCAACGATTTGACCTTGAGCGCCGGTGGCGGAATCGGAATCGGGACTGCGGTCACGGCCGACGCGACGACGTACAGTTTGACTTCTGCCGGAGTCGGTGCGGCGGGCGACATCACGCTGGTTGACACCGGAGCGCTGAACACCAATCAGATCACGACGCTGAACACCGGCGCGTCGTCTCAAACGATCCGTCTGACCGCGTCCGGTGGCGACCTGACCATCGGCGGTGCGATTGGCGACGGCAATGACAATTTGACCTTCATCTCAACCGCCGGTGACATCGTCGGCGGTGGTACGGTCACGGCCAATCTGCTGACACTCGATGCCAACGGCGGCATCGGAATCGGGACTGCGGTCACCGCCAACGCCGCCACGTACAGCCTGACCAGCGGCGGTGCCGCGGCGGCCGGGAACATCACGCTCGTCGACACCGGGGCGCTGAACACCAATCAAATCACTACGCTATCGACGGCGGGGTCAACCCAGACGATTCGCTTGACCGCCACCGGCGGCAACGTGACTGTCGGCGGTGCGATCGGTGATGCCTCGGATAATTTGCACTTGACCGCGACGGCCGGAAACATCGTCGGCGGAGGCGCGACGTTGACGGCAGCAACCTTAACCCTCAATGCAAGCGGCGGCATCGGTATCGGAACGGCGGTTGCGGCCGATGCGTCCGGCTACAGCTTGATCACCGCGGGCGTCGGCTCGGCCGGCAACATCCGTCTGGTCGACGTCAATGCATTGAGCACCAGCCAAGTTGCGCTGACGACCGACGCGTCCTCCCAAACGGTCGACTTGACCGCATCGACGGGAAATTTGACGATCAACAACGCGATCGGCGACACGGTCGACAACTTGACGCTTCGCGCGTTGGTCGGCGATGTGGTGGGCGGGGCGACCGCGACGGCCAACCAACTTCGTTTGGAGGCCGGGGGTGGAATCGGAATCGGCACCGCCGTCACTGCCGATGCGACAACGTATCATTTGACCAGTGCTGGCAATGCGGCTGCCGGCAACATCACGTTGTTCGACACCGGCACACTCAACACCTCCCAGGTCACGCTGTCGACCGACGGTTCGGCGCAGCTCGTTCGCCTGGATGCGTTGGGCGGTGACCTGATCGTTGGCGGGGCGATCGGCAACGCAACCGACAGTCTGACGCTCAGCGCAGCGGCCGGCAACGTCGTTGGCGGTGCGACGGCAACCGCGACGACGTTAACGGTGACGGCGAGCGGGGGAATCGGCATCGGAACGGTCTTGAGTACAACGGCTGACACGCTGGACTTGACGACAACAGGCGTCGGCGCGGCCGGGAACATCCGTGTCGTCGAATCCGATGCAAGCACCTATTCGGTGACGACCGACGCGTCGGCCCAGTTGATCCAGCTGACACAAAGCACAGGCGACTTCACGATCGGCGGTGCGATCGGCGACGGCGGTGACAGTTTGACCTTCGTCGCGACGACCGGAAACATCGTGGGCGGCGGGACGGTGACGGCCGACGCATTGGTGTTGCAAGCCGGTGGCGGCATCGGTGTCGGCACCGCGATCACCGCCAACGCGACAAGCTACAACCTGACGACTTCGGGAATCGGTTCGGCCGGCGACATCACCCTGATCGACACCAATTCGCTGAGCACCAGCCAGATCACGGGGCTATCAACCGCGACGACGACACAAACGGTCAGTTTGACCGCATCAACCGGCAATCTGACCGTCGACGTGGCGATCGGTGATGCGGGAGATCACTTGGTCCTGAGCGCGAGCAGCGGGAACGTCGTCGGTGGTGCGACCGCGACGGCGGCGAATTTGACGGTGGTCGCCGGTGGCGGGATCGGCAT
Organism: Stieleria maiorica; assembly: GCF_008035925.1. Taxonomy (NCBI): domain Bacteria; kingdom Pseudomonadati; phylum Planctomycetota; class Planctomycetia; order Pirellulales; family Pirellulaceae; genus Stieleria; species Stieleria maiorica. Next base: position 7,773,467 of record NZ_CP036264.1, on the reverse strand, counting down.
CGGCACCGCGCTGCAGACCGACGCCGATGCGTTGGATCTGACCACCAGTGGCAGCAACGGTGCGGGCAACATCACGGTCGTCGAAGCCGATGCGGTCAACCTGTCGATCACGACCGCGGCGTCGGCCCAATCGGTCAGCGTCACAGTCAGCAACGGAAACCTGACGGTCAACAGCGCGATCGGTGACGCCAACGATGACTTGGTGTTGATCACGTCGGGTGGCGACGTGGTCGGCGGCGGTCTGGTGACCGCCGACACGTTGACGGTTAATTCCAGCGGCGGCATCGGCAACGGGGTGCCTTTGCAGACCGATGCCAACACGCTGGATCTGACATCGGCGGGCGTCGGTGCGGCGGGCGACATCCGCGTGGTTCAAGCCGACGCGGCCAACCTGTTGATCGCGACCGACGCCTCGGCGCAGACGATCTCCGTCACTCTGTCGACCGGCGACTTCACCGTCGGCGGTGCGATCGGCGATGGCAACGACAGTTTGATGTTTGCCGCGACCAGCGGGAACATCGTCGGCGGTGGAACCGTGACCGCTAACGACTTGACCCTCAGTGCCGGTGGCGGGATCGGAATCGGAACAGCGGTCACTGCCGACGCGGCGACCTACAACTTGACCACCGCGGGTGTGGGTGCGGCCGGCAACATTTCGTTGGTCAGCACCGGCGGTTTGAACACCGCCCAGGTCACGCTGGCAACCGACGCGTCGGTGCAAACGATCGACTTGACCGCATCGTCGGGTGATTTGGTCGTCGGCGGTGCGATCGGCAACACGACCGATCATCTGACGCTCCGCACCAGTGCCGGAAACGTCGTCGGCAACGCGATCGCCTCCGCTGCGACGTTGACGGTTCTCTCATCGGGCGGCATCGGTATCGGCACGGCGCTGGGCACCAACGCCGACACGTTGAACCTGACCACAGGCGGAAGCGGCGCGGCGGGAAACATCACCGTCGTCGAAACCGACGCGGTCGATTTGTCGATCACCACGGCGGCATCGGCCCAGACCGTTGATATCACCGTGTCGTCGGGCAACCTGGATGTGGCCGGACCGATCGGTGATGCCAACGACGACTTATCGTTGACAGCGAACACCGGTAATGTCGGTGGTGGATCGACCGTGACGGCTGATACATTGACCGTCAAAGCGGGCGGTGGGATCGGGATCGGAACCGCGTTTGACACCGACGCCAACACCCTTCACTTGACATCCTCGGGAATCGGATCGGCGGGTGACATCACGATCGTCGAAGCCGACTCGGCCAATTTGATGATCACCACGGACGCGTCGGCCCAAACGATCGATGTGACGATCAGCAGCGGAGATTTCAACATGGGCGGCGCGATCGGCGACGCCAACGACGACTTGCGATTTGCCACTCCCGCCGGAAACATCAATGGCGGGGCGACGGTGACGGCCAACAGTCTGACGCTATCGGCCGGCGGAGGCATCGGGATCGCCACCGCCGTCGTCGCCGATGCGGCAAGCTACGATTTGACATCGGCCGCCTCCGGTTCGGCCGGCAACATCACGCTGATCGATACCGGAGCGTTGAACACCAGTCAGATCACCGGATTGTCGACTCATGGGTCCAGCCAAACCGTCACGTTGACGGCATCCGCCGGTCCCTTGACCGTCGATGGTGCGATCGGAAATGCCAGCGATGACTTGACGCTGATCGCGGCATCGGGTGACCTGATCGGCGGCTCGGTCGCGACGGCTGACGTGTTGCGACTGTCTGCGGCCGGGGGCATTGGGATCGGCACCGCACTGTCGGCCGATGCAATCTCCTATCAGCTTTCCAGTTCGGGCGTCGGTGCCGCCGGCGACATTTCGTTGATCAACCAGGGGGCGTTGAACACCAGCCAGATCACGACGCTTTCGACCGATGCATCGACGCAAACGATCAGTCTTGCCGCCTCGTCGGGCAATCTGACCTTGAACACCGCAATCGCCCACGCAAATGACAATTTCGCTCTGACCGCTTCCGGTGGCGCGGTCCAACAGTCCGGTGGGTCAATCACGGCCAGCGGATTGTCGGTCGATGCGGTGACGGGGATTGATTTGGCCACCACCGTCTCGGCGCTGAGCGCGATCAATCGGGGCTCGGGAGACATACAGATCGCTGAATCCGACGCGATCACGATCACCAATGCCAACCAACTCGGCTCCGGCGACGTTGACATCAACGCCGGCGGCTCGATCGTGGTGGACAACGGTCGCTCGGTCAACGACGCGATCACCACGGTCGGTGGAGCGATCACGGTTCAGGCTACCGGCGCGGCATCCGACTTGGTCGTCGTCCGAACGATCAGCTCCGATAGCGGGCAAATCAACTTGAGTGCCGACGATGACTTATCGATCTTAGCAGCGGGCCGGGTCACCACCGGAAATAACGACGCGGTCGGGGTCAGCATCGCGGCCAACGCCGACGGCGCCGGATCGGGATTGCTGACCCTGGACGATTCCGCCATCGTTTCGACCAACAAGGGCAGGATCAGCGGCGTGCTGGTCAATTCCAGCAATCCGATCAGCGGTGTTCAAGTCGGTGAGCGGCTCGGCGGCACCCAGCGGAACGCGCAAATCGACGTGACGGTCAACGATCCGTCGGGGCTGGGGTTCGTCGCCCAGGTGGACTGGTTGGAGGGCACCCCCGGGGACAGCGACCCGTCGCGTCGCAACCCGCTGGAGCAAGACATCAGCGTCGGTGGGGTCGCGGTGAACTATCAACACTCCTATGACGTCGCCCCGAACCAGGGTGACATCATCGTCAACGTCGCACTGACGTCGATCGCCGACGGTTCGATCCTATTGACACAAAACTCATTCGATGTACTCGATCGACCGGAGTTCGCCACCACGGTCACGCTGCAAGTGGAAGGCGCGTTGCTGCCGTTTTCGGCGCCCCTGCCCGAATCAGACAGCGTCACCTTCGTGCGCACGATCGAGCAGATTGTGATCACCACTCCGGCGACCCAACGCATCGTCGTCGTCGCCCCCCCGTTGCAATTGAACAATTCGGTCGGTTCGGCCGTTGTGACCAGCCAACGTTATTACGTGCTGCGAATCGTTTCGTTTGGTGCCGAGTCGGAAGGCGAGGTCAAGCTTTGGGAGTCCGAACAGGGCAGAGAAGAATACAGTCTGCCGGACTTGGAAGACCCCGATTCCGGTGCGGGATTCGAACTCAGCCAACTGCCGGAGTTGTTCAAACGACTGCCGGACGATCGCTATCGAATCTATTTGATCGAAGGCCAAACCGAGCGTTTGGTGCTGGACTTTATCATTCGCGACGGCCAACCGATCGAAGCGCAAACGGACGCCCCGGTCCAATCGGACGGCGAGTCCGTCGAGGAAGACGGCGAGAATCGGATCGACGCCGAACAAGACGCTGTGCCGCCAGAACAGCCCGACGCGGAGTCGGGCGGTCGAGCGAACCTCAGCAGCATCGAACGACTCGGTAGCGTTCCGGTCGTGTCCAGCGGCAGCATCATTCTGGCCGCGGGGATGGCCAAACGGGATGCCAAAGGCCTGCGTCGATCGTCGCAACCCGTCTCGTCGTCGGCAAGACGCCATCGAAATCAATTGTCAGCACGGAGACCAGCGTCATGGCGCTAATCTGTTCTTATTGCGGTTCACTGTGTAGCCAACGCGACCAGGCGAATGGGCGTTGCGGAAGCTGCGCGTGCTTTTTTACCGGCAACGAAGAAATCATCCCCGACGCCCCGACCTCCGAGTCGGCCGCAGCAGCTGACGATGGCCCGGCGTCTCCGTTTGCCGCACCAAAAGCGGATCGCGATGAAGTCCGGCCTGATTCGCCCGATGACCGACCGGAACTTGGCGCGACGTCCGTCGAAGAAGCCGGCGATCAGTCCGGCGAGAAGGCTCCCGTAGCGAGCGGATTTGACCCGACGGCAGTGGAGCCGGACAGCCCGCGGGGCGAATTGAACAGCAGCGAAGGGTTGATCCAGCCGCGGCGCCTGTCGCCGCAGTTTCGACGGCGTGTCGAGCGGACCTGGGAATCGACCTTCGGCGGCGGCGGATTCACCGCCGAAAGCACGCTCAGTTCGCACCAGCCGTCGACGGAAACGAAAGTCGAAAGCCCGACGTTGAGCATCGCGACGCGAAAAATCACCAAGGGAAAACCCGGCACCAAGGGGGCCAGCGAAGGCGATTACGAGTTGGCCGAAGTGATCGGCGAAGGCAGCATGGGCCGCGTCTGGTCGGCCCGCCAAACATCGCTGGACCGAAACGTGGCGGTCAAGGTGCCGATGGCGGAGTTGGCCGGCGCCGGAAGCGTGGGCGAAAGCCAGTTCATTTCCGAAGTCGTCGTCACCGGACAACTGGAACACCCCAACATCGTTCCGATTTACGAACTGGGACGCGATGCAACCGGGATCCCGTTCTACTCCATGAAACACGTCCAAGGGCGACCTTGGAATGAGTTCATTGGTGAGAACACGGACCAGGAGAACCTGGAAATCCTGATGAAGGTTTGTGACGCGATCGCCTTCGCTCACGACCGGAACTTCCTGCACCGCGACATCAAACCCCACAACGTCATGGTGGGCGAGTTCGGCGAAGTCTCGGTGATGGACTGGGGGATCGCCGTGTCGATCACCAAGGATCCCAGCCAACCTTGGGCTTCGGTCGCAACCGGACCGGCGGGCACACCGGCGTACATGGCGCCCGAGATGGCCGCCCACAATCCTTCCGAGCTGGGCGTGGTTAGCGACATCTACCTGCTGGGGGCGGTCTTGTACGAGATCGTCACGGGAACCCCGCCGCACCCCAAGACCGGCGACACCGGCGAAGCCTTGCTGGCGGCGGCGGCCAACGAGATCATCCCCACGACGCGGACGGGAGAATTGGTGGACATCGCGCGTCGAGCGATGGCGACCAAGTTGGAGGACCGCTACCAGAGCGTCCAAGAGCTGCAAGATGCGATTCGTGAATATCAATCGCACCGCGAAAGCATCAAGTTGTCCGAAAGTGCCGACGAGCACTTTGCCAATGCGAAAAAGAATCAAAGCAGTGACGAATTTGCCCGCGCCCGATTCGCCTATGAAGAAGCGTTAAAACTTTGGGACGGCAACACCGCCGCGGTCAGCGGGATGCGTTTGGCGACCCTGGCACACGCCAGAAACGCGCTCGACCAAGAGAACTATGAACTGGGAATCTCCGTCCTGGATCCGGAAAACCCCGAGCACCGCGACCTGCTGTCCAAATTGGAACTCAAGCGCGCCGCACGCCGCCGATTGGCGTGGTTTTCTAAAATTGCAGCGGGCACCGCGATCGCGGCCGTTTTGACGGTCGTTGCCGTGACGCTGTACTTCTACATGGAGTCGCTGGAAAACGCCAAGTCGCTGGAAACCCAACGGGATTACGCCCGTGAACAACAGGTCATCGCCACGAATCTAAAAACGAAGGCCGAAACCGAAAAAGAGAATGCCGAAAGCGCGCGGAACGAAGCCTTTCGGGCTCAACGTCAAGCACGGCGATTGGAAGCCGAAGCGCGACTGGAAAAACGTCGCGCCGAAGAAGCCCCCTATGGATCGGAGATCGGATTGGCCGCCGAATCGATCCGACGCAAGCTGCGCGACAAGGCCGAGCGGATTCTGGATAAACTGGATCCGACCCAACCCGATGCCGATCCGGTCATGTCACAATTGCGGCACATCGAGTGGGGAATCCTGAAACACAGTTGGAGTCCCGCTGCGGTCGCGACGCTGACGGGCAAAGACCATGTCAAAGCGGTCGCCAGTTCGCGAGAGGGGCTGGTGTTTGCCGCGGGGACCGACGACGGAAATGTCTTGTTGTGGCAGGGCGTCGACGATCTGGATTCAGAGGTCGAACCGACGACGATCCGGTTCGGCGTCAAGATCAACGCGGTCGCGGTTTCAAGTGACGGCCGTTTTCTAGCTGCGGCAGGCATTCGCCATCGCGATCCGGATGCGGCGACACAGCCGAGCGATTTTGACGTCTGTGTTTGGGAGGTCACGTCCGCAGGGATCGCACAATCCCCGATATTGCTTCACGGACACAAGGCCGAAGTTTTGAGCGTTGGTTTTTCCGGCGATGCGACCAAGGTTGTCACCAGCGCCGCCGACCGGACCGCAGTGGTCTGGGATCGCACCAGCGGCCAGCGACGCTCCGTGATGGCGGACCACTTGGATCCCAAGGTCTGGAGCGCTCGGTTGTCGGCGGACGATCCCGATCTGGTCGTGACCGCGTGTGAAGACGGCAGGGTGCGGGTGTGGAAGACGGCGTCGAATTCCGGCGGCGTCAGCGAAGCGAAGAAGTTGTACGATTTTCGTGGCCACGACGGTCCGGTTTATGCCGCCGTGTTCAGCCCCGACGGACGGTCGGTGCTCTCTGGCGGATACGATCGCAGCTTGCTGCGTTGGAACCTTGATTCGGCCCAGGCCGATGTCGTCGCGTCGAGCAGCGAGTTGCTGAAACAGCGGCTGCAAGGTCGGCTGGACGGCAGTCAATTGGCGGCGAACAAGCGAGATGAAATCGGCGCCCCCGGTGACCGACACACCGCCAGCATCCGCAGCATCGACGTGGGCCGACTGGGCGATCAACAATGCATCGTCACCGGCGGAAACGACAATACGGTCCGTGTGTGGAAGCCGGCGGGTGGGAGTTGGAAGCTCGACAAAGTGCTCAGCGGTCACGGGCGTTGGGTTCAATCATGCGTCTTTTCCAACCAAGGCGAGTTCGTGTTGTCGGGGGCCGATGACGGACTGAAGCTGTGGGCCTGGCAAGATTATTCCATGCCCCGCGATTTGGTGCCCGATCCGGAGGTGCGGTTGAGTCGACAACCGAGTGAACGCGGATTGTCCAGCGCGCTCAAATCAGTTTACTCACGCGATGGACGATGGATCGCCACGGTGTATGCCAACGGGACCGTCGAAGTGTGGGATCTGCAAAATCCGGGGCGGGCGACGGGCGAGATGCTGGTCCACGGCCACGCCATGTTGGCCGCCACCGGCGTGATGGATCGTAACGGCGAACGGTTGTTGACATCCGCCGGCGACAACACCACACGGCTATGGGACACCAACCGCGGCACCCACACGCTGAAACTTGACGGGACCGGATACCGCGGTGCCGCCGATGTCGCCTGGCGTCCAGATTCCCCGACCACGCTGGTGGTCACCGGCAGCGACGAACACATGACTCCGGCCTGGTTTTGGCGGATCGATCAGAACGGCGACGTCGTGAAAACCGCTTTGTTGGCGGACTATGCCCAAACGCAGTTGACCCAGCAGGCCGCCGCGGCATCCAAGCGTCGCAGCGCGAGTGTCTCGGCGGTGGCGCTACGCTCGGGCAGCGAAGGGATCGACGAACTGGACCGCTTGCGGCGGAGAATCCCCGACGTGACCACGATCAGCTTTGCTCCCGACGGTCAGCGATTCATGATCGGTGATTCCTCCGGTCATTGTTTCGTGTATCAGGTCGATGATGAATCGTCGGCCCCACGCCAATTGACTCGATTTCGGGCGCACCGATCGGCGGTCAGTTGTGCGGCATTTTTGCCACCGGGTCAGTCCTTGATCACCGCCGGCGTGGACGGTGAAGTGGTCAAATGGAACGCAAACGACGGAACGCAGGAAACGAAACTGCCGTGGCAGGGACCGGTGACGGCGCTGGACATCTCGACCGGTGGCGATCGATTGCTGGTCGGCCACGCCCCGCTTGAAGGCACGGAGTTTCCCGTTGCCCAGTTGTATCGTCTGGAAGGTGACGCCTTTCAATCGGAAGCCGAATTCGCATTGACCGATCCGGCGGGACGGCGCGACTGGACCGACAACCGGCCGACGATCCGATCGGCGCGTTTTGTGCCCGGCTCCGACCAGGCGGTGCTAAGTCTGTTCTTTCCGGCGCAGACGTCTTCGGCGGGTGAATCGACAAGCGCATCGCGTTACCGCGTGGGCTATTGGACCTGGAACGACGCGGGATCCGATTTCGCCGAAATGAATTCTTCGAAACTCGGTGACGTCTCGACCGCGATGGTGGTCGGCGATGAAGCGCGCGAGCGTCAACTGTTGGTGGTCGGCGGCAAAGGAGCTCGATTGCTGGCCGCCGACGACGACCGCCGCCTGAGCTTTACGACGCTGAAACGGAGTTTCCGCCCGGCGTCCAGCATCGCCGCGGTCGACTTTTCCTATGACATCGCGAGCGGTCAAAGTGATCGTCTGGTCGTCGGCGATAGCGAAGGAAACGTCCGTGTTTGGGAATTCGATGGCACGCATTGGAGCGAGACCAGTCTCGCGTCGGTGCATTTGGCCGGACGTCACGACGGGCCGATCGTGTCCACGGTCTTCGACCCGACCGATCCGAATCGTATGATCACCGCGGATCGCAACGGCACCTGGAAACTGTGGCAATTCAACGCGACGACGTGGGAGTCGGTTCCGTTGGCGATTCCCAACCAAGAACGTCGTGAATTGAGTTTTGCGATGTTTTCCCCCGATGGAAACCTGGTGCTGATCGGCACCGACACCGGCGCGAGCGTGTGGCGATTCGGTGATGACGGCACACTTGAACGCATCATGGAAACGTGGCAACCGGGCAAGGTGACGACGGCCGTCTTTGCCGACGATGGCAGTTGGATCGTGACCTGTGACGGTGACCGCGCGGTCGCGTTCTGGGACTTGCAAGGCAAACTGCTCGCGCGAATGGACGAAGAAGATGCCAGCGGAACGACCGCATTGGCACTGTCTTATGATCGTCGACGTTTGGTGACCGGCCAGGGCAAAGGGATCGGAATCTGGGACACCAGCCGGATCTTGGACGCGATCGCCGCCCAGGATCCGGCGGAAGACGAGGCGATGGGCGCGCCCGAAACCACTTCGAATGGACTGATCAAAGAACTGTTTACGCTGAATAAAAAACTGTTCCGGTTGGACGCCGAAAGCGAAGTCAATGCGGAAAGTGATGTGACGTCCATTTCGATCTCGCCCGACGGTCAAAACCTGCTGTCCTCGGGCATGAACGGCCAAACGACGATCTGGGAAGGTGCCCCGCTGTCTCCTATCACGTTTGCATTTTCCAACGACCAATTCTCCGTGCGACGCAATGTGCCCTTCAAAAATATCGGGGCGTCGGCGCTGCTGAGCGATCCCAGCCGACTGGCCCGATTCGACGGCGCGGAATTGACCGTCAGCATCGAAGGTGAATCGATCGAAGGAGAAAAGTTGGCAATTCGACCGCGTCGTGACTTGCTGGGCGCAACGATCGTTCTCCGAAACCAGCAAGGGCAGACGATGTGCTACCACCGCGCCCATCACCACGCGGAACTGAAAAAGATCGGAGAACTCCTTTCCGATGACGGCGCGTCGAATCGTTTGCGGGTTCGATTCGGCGAAGGGGTCGATGCCCGAGAGGTGCAAGCGTTGATCGCTACATTGGCCTATCGCGTCGAAACGTCAGCGGCCGAAGAGGCAGCGAATATCGCCGACGGTAGCGAGTCGGAGGACCAAGCATCACTGGAGGAGATGTCGGTGATTTCGAGAACGGTCCGAGTCGGTGTTTCAGGATTCCGGTATCGATCAAAGAATGCTGCGGACTCCTGGCAGGAAAGTGAATCCGTTAGCGGGACGATCACGATCGAAGTGGAACCGGACCACCGTGAAGAGGCAGGGCAACAGGGGGCGATGGTGGATCGAGTGGCGGTGGTCGGTGGATGAAGGGAAGGTTGGCAGAATGATACGGGGCAGAATGATGAAGACAGTTGAGGATGGGAGAGGATGGGGCAAAACGATGGGGGCAAAACAATATTAGTCAGGGCGGGTAATGTGTGAATTGTCGGCAATGCCCCACCATTCTGCCTTCCCATCATTCTGCCTTCCCATCATTCTGCCTTCCCATCATTCTGCCTTCCCATCATTCTGCCTTCCCATCATTCTGCCTTCCCATCATTCTGCCTCCCCATTGTTTTGCCCCCATTGTTTTGCCCCCATCGTTTTGCCCCCATCGTTTTGCCCGTCTCTCTCTGCCATTTCCACACCCCAACTACTGCGGCAGGTCGGCCTTGCCAGCGAGGAACTCGTTGCCGATGTCCAGAATTTTCTGGTAGCGATGATCGATCGACATCGTGTCGCCGGTGGTCGCGGTCATCATCATCGCGCCGGCGGCCATTTGTGCGGTCAATCGCGGGTCCGCGGGGACCTCGTCGAATTCGGCCGGCGCCATGCTGCCTTCACTCCAGGACGCGGCGGCGGCGACACAGCTGGCCGCGTTGGCATATTCCAACTTTTCAGCGACCGCCATGGCCGCCCGGCGATTCACTTCACTCGGTTCCTTTAACCAGGCCATCACCAATTCCAGTGCGTCGCGTTCCTCTCGGCCCAGTTCGCGGGGGAACACTTCCGCGACGACCCGATAGGCCCAGTAGACGGTTTTTCGTTTGGGCAGATACAGCGTGGCGATCCGGATCGCGTCGGCGAAGAGCTTGTTTTCGGCCAGGACGCGAATGAATTCTTCCGGCGAATGGCTGGGGCGAAACAGCTGCAACGACTCCTCTTCCAGGTCGGTCAATTGACAGAGTTCGACGGCGGAGAGTTTCGGCTGGTCGGGTTGCTCGGTTTCTTGAGGGGCATCAATATCGTCGGCCTGACCGGGACGCCCTTGGATGACCGTTCGCAATTGGGTTTGTCCGGCGACGATTTTATCGCCGTCGACGATCACGGCTTCATCGATGGGCGTTTCGTTGACGAAGGTTGCCGAGGCCCCGGTCATGTCCCGCACCAGGCACTGATCGGACTGGCATTCCAATTCGAAATGCACTTCGGCCATCTCCGCATCGTCTGGGAAACAGACATCGGCAACATCACTGCTTCCGAACCGCGCCCGTTCGCCCGATTGCAGCGGGATTTGCCGACCCAGTGCGGGTCCTGCGGTGACCTGAAGAATGACTCTCATGAATGGAGACCCGAAAAGGAAGAATGTGGCTCGATGAGGGGGCCGCTGCCGGCGGCGACGTGGGTGTTGCAGGACGCATCAGTTGATTTTTGCCATCGCACCTTTCAGCGTCAGCACCCCACTGGCGGCAGCATCGACCATGGTGCCTTTGACCTCGGCCTTGATCTGGGCTTGGACGGAAACCTTCATCGCCTTGATGGTGATTCCCTGTTGGTCGATCTTGATGCTGCTTCCGCCGACCTTCAGCAGGATCGACTTGGCCGCTTCGGTCTTGTGCGCACCGGCTTTGATGCTGACCGAGTCATCACCTTGGCTGACCACCGTGGTTCGGTTTCCCGTCTTGATCGTCAGGGCATCGTCGTCGTAGATGGTCGTCGAACGTTTCCCTTTTTCGATAGCGATCGTTGCGTTGCCTTTGCTGACCGTTTGGGTGAAGTTCTTCAGGATCTTGATGGTCTGGCTTCCGTCCTTGGCTTTGGCGTCACCGATCACGACCTTTTGATTGTTAAAAATCTCGATCAATTGATCGCCGGAATCTTTCTTTTCGAAACCGACTTTCAACGTGTCATTGTTTTCGACGATCCGTTCGAAATCCTTTTCGGCGTGGAAGTAGACCTGTTCTTCGCCCTTTTTGTCTTCGAACCGTAGCTCGTTGAAGTTTTGGTCGGTGCCTTTGGACGAACTATGCGTTTTGATCCCGCTTTGGGTTCGGTTGTCCGGCAACTTGTACGGCGGCATCTCGTTGGCGTTGTAGACCCGGCCGGTGATGATCGGCCGGTCGGGGTCGCCTTCCAGGAATTCGACAATCACTTCCTGACCGACGCGTGGGATGTGGATGCTACCCCAGCGTTTGCCGGCCCAAGACTGCGCGACGCGAACCCAACAGGAACTGTTCTCGTCCGATTTGCCTTCGCGGTCCCAATGGAATTGAACTTTGACGCGGCCATACTTGTCGGTAAAGATCTCCTCGCCTGCCTTGCCAACCACGACTGCCGTCTGCGGACCGCGGATCTTGGGCGAAGGCGTTTGCCGCTGCGACCGAAATACCTGGCGACTTTTGATGGCCTCGAAAGAGCATTCGGGCAACAGTTCGCTCTCGCTCTCCGAGTCCGACTGTCCGGTTTCGGATTCGCTGGTGGTCAATTCCAGATTCGTCGCGACGATCAGATACTCCGCGTTTTGATCGGAGCGAAAGTGGCCGTCGAGCGAGAACAGGGAACCGGTTTGAAACCCGAGCACGTTGGCGCTGCCCCGCACGCGTTCAAACCTCGCCTCGTGTTCTTCGATACGACGACGGGAATAATTGGTTCCGTCCTGTCCCTTGGTGTATTCACCGGGATAGTCGTAGACCTCGAATTTCGACAGGTTGTGTTTGCGTTGACTTTTTGATGTGGCCAACAGGTCGGCATTGGGACGCTCGAAATCGTAGTCGTCCAAAACATAGGCGCCCGTTTGAACCTCATTGGAAGCCGACCAATGGTAGACATGCTCGATCTCGCGCAGTCGGCCTTCGTCGGGCGGAAAAAACGGGACGGTTGCATAACCGCTTGCCGCCGAATGGGCAGACGCGTCATCGGCCAGCACCATCTCATGTTTGGAGTCTTCGTGCGAGAAGAAGTAATAGATCCCCTCTTGCTCCATCAGGCGACTGACGAAATCGAAGTCGGACTCGCGATACTGGACGCAATAATCCCATCGCCGGTAGGTTTCACGAAAGCGCAGGACGTAGTCGGTAAAGCCGTGGTCCCGGAACACGGTTTCGATGATCTCGGGAACCGTCTTGTTCTGAAAGATTCGACAATTCGAGGTGCGGGTCAAAAACCAAAGCCAGGGCACCAGCGTGGCGCGATAAACCGATTTCTGGCTGTGGCTTCCCGCCCACGAAAACCGATTGACCAAACCGTGAAAGTAGCGAGTCGAACCGTTGGGCAGCAGCACCGACACACAAGCCGGTGTACCGAGCAGGTCTTCAAGGACGATGTTGTGGTCGTCTGACAACAGGTCCAGCGAAAATTCGAAGAGGCATCCCAGTCGTTCGAACGCGGACATGCGATGGAACAGCAGCTTGTCCGGCCCCGCCTGAGTGGTGACGGCGATCCCTCGATTTGTCTGGGACGAACTCATAATTTAGCCAATCTCAATGCGCCTGATCCGGGACAATCCGTAGACGCGGGATTGTACAGTATCGCACGACTTCCGCACCAGACTGCGGTGGCAACACGGCCAACGTCGTCAAACGCGATATTGGATGCTGATCCGATGAGGGACTCAACTCTCCTTCAGCGCCGTCACGACCAAACCGGCGACGGGTTGTCTCACCTCGCGACGCAGCACGACCGATCGGATTTCATGAAGGCGAAGCGATGCGGCGGCGATGCAATCGCACAAGTAATCCTGGCGATGGCTGTAGCGGCCGTGCGGATTCAATTGATAGCGTGGCGCGGATTCGGACTGTTCCAGACATTCGACCGTGAATACCAATGCCCCCCCAGGCCGTAGCGCCTCGGCCGCGGTCGCGATGGCATGTTCAAGGTCGCCGAAGTAGATCAGGGTGTCGGCGGAAACGATCAGGTCAAACGTATCCGGGCGGCCAGACATGTACGCCACCAATTCGGTCTCGACCAGTTGATCGTAGACGTTCCGCGACCGAGCTTTGACCATCATTTTGGGCGACAAATCGATTCCGACCAATCGCTCGGCATAGGGCCGCAGATCTTCGCCGCACAGTCCTGTCCCACAACCGGCATCGAGCACGTGCAGGTTGCCCGGGGGATGGGGGATCAGATCTGAAAGTGCGTCGGCGATCAGGGCGGGCGCGCGATAGTCCAACCGTTCCAGGACTTCATCAAAGCTGGCGGCAAACGCATCGAACGATTGTCGGACGTAATCTTCGGAACATCGATCCGGCACCTCGTTGCCTTCGCAAGCGGCCAGCATGTGTTTGGCGATCGGGTTGTCCGGATCGATTTTCAGCCAACTTCGATACACGACAACCGCCTCATCGGCTCTGCCATACACATACAGTGCGCGACCCAAGCTGAGGTGTGCGGTCGAGTGGCGTGGATTGATTTCGACGGCGGTTCGAAACGCGGTCAGCGATTCCTCCCGCTGGCCCGATGCCTTGAGCGCGTTGCCTAGATTCAGGTGGGCGTCGGCGTGACGGGGCTGGGCCTCGATCGCCCGCCGAAATGATTCGATCGCCTCGTCGGTCCGCTTGAGTGCCCGCAGCACGGCGCCCAGATTGTTGTGCGCATCGGCATGACCGGGAGCCGCTTGAATCACGCGTCGGTACTCGGCCTCGGCCTCATCAAAACGCTCGGACTCCTTCAACACGTTTCCCAGATTATTGCGAGCGCCGTGATACGCCGGGTTTCCGAGAAGCGCCCTGCGGATCAACCGCACCGCTTCTTCGGAATCACCTTGCTGATGCCGCAGGACGCCTAGGAAGTGCAGTGCGTCGATGTGATTGGGGTCTCGTTCTAACGCGCGCTGATACAGCTCCTCCGCTTCACTGAAATGACCGCCTTGATGCAGTGAGACGGCTAACGAGACGACGTCGGATACGGGAGGGGATTGCGGAGAGGTTGCCATGACGGAGTGATTTCAGGGGAGCGTGGAGGGCGTACCAGGGCGTCGGGATCGTATGGCACGAGCATAGGTATTGGGCACTAGCCGACCGTTGCCAATCTCCAAAACCCGGACGCAACCAGGTATGGACGGATTCTCGGGGTCCAAACGTGATCGACGAAGGCGCGGCCGCCGACGGACAACTTCCCTCCGGGCAAGTTCTCATGGGGCGTCAGCTTGGGATCGTAATAGCTTTCCAACGCCGAAAGCTTGGGGTTCTCCGCCGACAAGCGAGCCGCGATCGGATCGAACAAGAAGTGCGGCGGCAGCGGGATCGCCGGGGCAAGGGGCATCACGTGATCACGATCGGGACAGGCGTCGTCCACGCCGTGTTCGGTCGTGGCTTGATCCGACGCGTTGTGGTCGCCGGTCGCAATCTGCAACGCCCGACGCAGTTCGGCGATCGTCTGGTCCAGCCTCAGATCGCCGGGAGGGATCAACGAGGTGTCGCTGATCCGCGCCGGCGCTTGCGGGGCACAAAACACGTCGTACAGCGCCACCGCGCTGACCGCTTGCGGGCGGAACTGATATTCACGCGTCAGGTAAAGGAACAGGACGTCGGTGTTGAAGGACAACACACAGTGCGTGAGCAGTTCGATCAATTCCCGCCCGCCCTGTTGAAAACACGTTTTGGTGCAAATCGGCACGCGTATCTGGCTCCTATCGTTTGGGGGTGTCGCCTACGGCATCGGCTTCGCCGCCGGTCGCGGGCGGCAAGGAATGGGAAGTGACGCCGTGCGCGTCGATCAGCGCCGCCCGCGTCGTGGGATGGGTTTGGTCGTTCGCTTCGTTCGGTTCATAGTCGCTGACGGAAATGACAAAGACCTGGGGCGAGGGGGTTTCATCGATCTGATTCAAAATCTGCGTCAGGCCTTTGCACAGATAGCCGTTGCACACTTTGGATCGCATTTCACGCGGCAACGTACAGCCGGACGCTGCATGGTAGACGCAGGAATCCTCATACGTTCGGTGGCCGATACGACTGACATAGGCGGACAACACATCGCGCGGCCGTTGGTCCGGATGCTGTTCCATGTACCGGACGATCGTTTCGACATTGATGAACGCATGCCCGCTGCCTTGGGGACAGCAGTGGCCGCGGCAAACGGCACAGCCATTGCCAAGCACTGCGAGTTGAGTTTCGGTCAATCCGCACGGCTCGTCGTAGAGGTCCGGTTCGCTGTCCAACGACGCGTTCCCGAACCGGACCGCGGCGGCCTGACTGAGGACACCCATCAGACGGTCCACAAATTCACGGACACGCCGCTTGGGCAACTCGGTCAAGCGACGGCGATTGGCCGGAATCACGCTGTGGGCCCGGTCATTGGCCGCGGGAATCGCCTGGGAATCGACGAGTGCTTGTTCGGCCGCGGCGGCCCGCTCTTGGAGTGCGGATTGACGGCGAAGTTCGGCTTGGGCCTGTTCGCGAACGTGGCGGGTCTTGCACTCACCTCGGCCACAGACTTTTCCCACCGCCTGCTCACCGACCGTCAAGACGTTTCCGCACAAAATGCACGCGGCGGCGTGATGGGAATGAAAGGGGACGCCGGCCGAACGAGCGTCACGCCCCGATTCTCCGTCCGCTCTGCCCGCACGGTGGTTGATTAGTGGCGTGGGACGCGGCATGGCATGACTTTAACAGCGTTCATCGTGTGGCAAGGCGCGTCGAACTTCAAACAGATCGACGCGGCACGATCGGATCGAGTGCTTCAGTTTACGGTCTGGTGGTCGGGCTGCCTACCGACAACGGTTGCCGCTGTGCCAGACCCGCGGCGTCCGTTAGACTCATGCCAACGTTAATACTTCACAAATCTCTACGCGACGGGCTGGATTATGGCGAGCGAGGTGTCGGGGGAAACCAATGACCTCCTCAATGAAGCGATTCGATTGCATCACGAAGGAGAACTCACCAAGTCGGAACGGCTGTACAAAGAGGTGCTTGAGCGTGAACCCGAGCAAACCGTCGCGATGCAACTGCTGGGCGTCATTGCGGCGCAGTTCGGAAATTTGGAGTTGGCGATCCGGCGGGTCCGCCAATCGATCACGATCGACCCCAATCAGCCCGGCGCGCTGAACAACCTGGGCAATATGCTGGCCGAAGCGGAACGGTACGACGAGGCCATCGATGCGTATGAGCGATCGATTCACTTTGAACCCACGGATCCCCACGTCCACCTTCATCTGGGACACGTCTACGGCTACCAGGATCGTCATCTGGAAGCGGTGGCGGCGTACAAACGGGCAACCGAATTAGAGCCCCGCGACGCCGCGCTGTGGAACACACTCGGCTGGGCGCTGGATAAAATCGGTCAGCTGGACGATGCGATCGCGGCTTTCGAGCGTGCGATGGAACTGGATGCAAACTACATCTCCCCAAAAGACGGCATGGGGAAAGTGTTCCGGCAAATGGGACGACTGGAAGACGCGCTTGCGATCTATCAACAATGGTTGGCGATCGAACCGGACAATCCGATCGCACAACACTTCGCGCTCGTTTGCCGCCCGGGCGAAGCACCGCCCGATCGGGCGTCGTCCAGCTATGTCAAACAAACCTTTGACGTCTTTGCCGAACGATTCGAGTCGCTGCTGACGAATCTCGATTACCGGGCGCCCGAGTTGCTCGCGAACATCATCGAGAACCTGGTCGCGGATGATGACCGCGGCAAGCTGAATGTCGTCGATTTGGGATGCGGAACCGGGCTGTGCGCGAGCTACCTGCGGAAATACGCCGACCATTTGGTGGGCGTGGATCTGTCGCCCGGAATGCTGGCCCGGGCACAGCAGAAAGAACAGTACGATGAGCTGATTGAAAGCGAGCTGACGGAATACTTGGACGCATGCGATGAAACCTTTGACTTGATGATTTCCGCCGACACGCTGATCTACATCGGAGACCTGCGGTCCACCTTCGATGCGGCCGCGCGAACGTTGCGGCCCAGCGGGACGCTGGTCTTTAGCCTGGAAAAACTGAGCTGCGACCCTGCCCCAAAGTCCTGCGGGTCACCGGACGACAACGCCCCGAACCACGGCCTGGTCGGCGATGGATACCAACTGGGCACATCCGGGCGATACCAGCACACCGAGGCTTGCGTGCGATCCTGGCTGGAACAGAGCGGCTTTTCCACCACGGTGTTCACCGAGGCAGAAGTCCGAAAGGAAGGACACGAAAGCGTGACCGGGTTCCTGGTCGCCGCCCATCGTCATGAAGCATCCTGAGGTGCTGCCCCCACATGAAAGGCTCTGATTCCGTGATCTCTGAAACGACCCTGGTCCCACTGTCGCCGAAGGACGCCGCGTGCTTTCGCGATGTTTGCCGCGCCGCCGGCTACACGCAAACAAAGCTACACGAGACGTTTGAATTCCTGGTGCCGCCTCCCAGCGACCGATTGCCGCCGGCGTTACTGGCTTCGCTCGGGCCCTGCGAGAGTCCGTTTGATGTGCTCGCGAGGCTGTTTTTCCTGGGGGTGCCCGTCGATGCGGACGTTGCCGGCACGCTGCTGCCGACCGCAATCGTCCAGTCGTGTCTGCAAAGCGGCTTGGTGTCACAAGACGAAAGCAAACTGTGTCCGGCCGCGACCCTGGTCCCGGTAGACGACCTGTTGTTCGCCGCCGACCTACAGCGGACCGACTACTTGGACAACGACTTGTTTGTCCCCACGCTGTGCGATGCGGCGTTGCATCTCAATGCGGTCGCGATTCACAACCGGGGCGGCAAAACGCTCGACCTTTGCAGCGGGTTCGCATTGCATGGGATCACCGCAAGCGGACGCAGTGAGTCGGTGGTTGCTTCGGACTTGAATCCCAGGGCGGCGGAGTTCGCCCGCTTCAATGCGGCACTGAACGGTTGTGAAAACGTGCGTGCCGTCACCGGCGACCTTTTCTCGGCGGTCGCCGGCGAGCGTTTTGACACGATCTTGGCCAATCCGCCGTTCATCATTTCCCCCTCGGCGGTTACCACGTATCGTTACAGCCCGTTTGAGCTGGACGGGTTCATCAAGATAATGTTCGCCGCTGTCCCCGAACATCTCGAAGAAGGCGGGACGTTTCAGACGATCTGCGAGTGGGTCGAATTGGAAGGGCAGGACTGGCAGGATCGCCTGAGGAGCTGGTTTGCCGGTTCGGGCTGCGACGTCTGGGTCCTTTCGGCCAACCGCCAGTTCCCATCGACCTATGCCCGCAGCGTGCTCAGCCAATCCATTGACGATGAATCCGAACTGTCGACGCAACAGCAACAATGGGAACAGTACCTTCGCCAGCGCGGCGTCGCTGCGATCCAAGGCGGATTTATCTTCTTGCGACGCCGCCGGGGGAACAACTGGTTCGATTTCACGGAGCTGACCAAGCCGGTTCGCGAGCCGATCGGCGATGCGATCGCCCAGGGGTTCGCAAGCCGCGACATCGTCTTTGGCAGCGATGGCGATGACCGGCTGCTGTCCAGCCGATTGGCCGTCGCCGACGGGTTGCGTCAAGTCGAAACGTCTCACTGGAAAGACTTTCGCTGGAAACGCGACTCGATCGTTCTGCACCTGGACAAGGGGCTGCCGGTGACCATCGGAATTGACGGCTACATCCGGACCCTGATCGAACAATTCGACGCTTCGCGGAACGTGCAACAGTGCCTGGACCTGTTTTCCAAAGAGATCGGACTGCCGATCGAAACGGGGCGCAAGAAGGGGCTGGACGTCGTGCGGTCGATGCTGAAGAACGGAATCCTGGTCGCGATGCCCAAGTGAGACAGGCCGTTCAGCCGCTGGCGCGGAACCGCTCGATCAGCTCGCGAATCGTCGCTTCATTGGCGTAGTACTCCGGCTCCACATCATGCTGCTGGTGCCAGCGCAAGAACTCGAGCAACTCCGGCTGCTTCAGTTCATTGATCAACGTCGGATTGATCGGAAACTGATAGCCGTGCTCCTGGATCTTCTCACACACCTGAATCAGCTCGGACGCGTCGAGCAGATTGGCGGCCCCGGCATCAACGAGTGCTTGGACGCCTAGCGGAGTGGGCGCGGGGTTTTGGGTCAAGAACCGATCGACGACCTGCCAGACGGTCGCGACTTGGAGCGTCTGTCGCAGATCGCTCGGTGGCGCGGCGCGCGATGAACCTGACGATGCGATCGGCGACGCAGGACCGGAGACGAATTTTTTTAGCCAAGCGAACATCCCCAGAGCATAGCAGCAACACCGCCGCGGCAACCAGATCCACGCACACCTGCCCAGCGCGTGCGGTTTTGAAATCATCCTTCTGGCTGGGAGGGTCGAGCGCAGCGCGGGGCATAGGCGCCAAGTGAAGGCGGGGAACTATCGAACACGCGACGTCACCCTCCCTTCCAGTGCGTTGGTGTCTACACGAATCGGTCCGCAATTTAGAGCATGGCTCTCCTCTCCCTAAAACAGATCGCGCAAACAGAATTCGATCGCGGAAGGATGATGTCCGCGATCTGTTTTGGGGAGATGGGTTGGGGGTGGGCTGGCGAAAATCAATGGAACTTGGAACGTTGGGTAGGTTCGGGGTCGTCCAGCGATTCTGCTGGATCCCTCGATTGCAAATTGCAAACTGTTCATTGCAGAATTCAAATTTGCCGGGAATCGTCGCTCAAATCATTTCGCAAATTGCACTGTTCATTTTGCAATTTTCAATCATTGCCGGCTCACCCGTTTTCGACGCCACGTACTTTTTCATCAGGCCAGGTTGGGGGTGAGGGGCCGTACACCCAACCAGTTTCCGCGGCGTTGGCCCCCTCATCCCCAGCCCTTCTCCCCCGCAAAGCCGGGGGAGAAGGGAGCCATTGAACGTCGTATCGACATCAATGATTCCAACGTGGGTTTCGTCTTAACTTGATGCCGATGGGGTTAATCACTTGCCCGGCCAGATTGGAAAAGCTCGATATTGCAAAAGCGCAAAACAAAACGCGACCGGGCCGTGATCGACCCGAGTCGCGTTTGAGACATGAATGAGCGTGTCAGCGTGCGGGGGTGTGGAAACTGGAATCAGCCCACCGCCACTCAAACGCAGGCCTTTCGGCGCATTGGTCCGAGTGAACCCTGTCACGCGATAGAGCGCAAGGCTAATTACCAGCCGCCGCGGCCTCCACCGCCGCCGCCGCCGTAACCACCACCGCCGCCGCCGCGGTTTCCGCCGCCGCCGCCGCCGCCGCGATAACCGCCACCGCCACCGCCACCGCCACCGCCACGCGGCGCTCGCTCTTGGGCTTCATTGACCCGCAGCGGACGACCTTCGAAATCCTGCCCGTCCAGGGCCTCGATCGCTTCCTTAGCCGCCTCGTCGGGCATCGTCACAAAGCCGAAGCCGCGGCTTCGGCCCGTTTCCCGGTCGGTCAACACGATCGCGTCGTCGACCTGACCGTACTGGCTAAACACTTCTTCCAGCTTTTCCGTCGTAACGGCCCAAGCCAGATTTCCCACATACATCTTCATCGCTACTACAGCTCCAAATTCCAGAAGGCCTCATCACTCGGAGCTGTCCGCGACGCACAATTGGCGTCCATTTCGTTCTGAGAGTCTCGGTCTTCGATCTAGCCGGACGACGACAACCGTCGTCCGCACGTGCGGTCAGTGTAACACTATTTCCAGGTGGGCTGGGAGTGATTCTTTGGGGGATTATGCCTGGATACCCAAAAATATGGGTACGTTTTTGCCCAGCAAACCGCCGGCGGAGCCCCCGTCGGCAAGCAAAATGGACATTCCGGCGGGCGTGGGGCGTTTTTTTCATGCTTTCCTCGGCTGGGATTCGGGCCACAATCCGCCTAAATTGCACGGCGGAAGATGCGTAAAATCAAAGGAAAACTTAATGAAAAACGCTCCAATCGCCCTGTTCTGGATCGCCGCACTGTTTTTGGGATGCAACTCAGGCGATCAAACGCCCCGGACATCCTCCGGCACAGCACCTTCCGGCAAGAAGCTGCGGGTGGTGGTAACGGTCGGAATGGTCGGCGATTTGGTCCGCACGGTCGGCGGAGACCGGATTGAGGTGACGCAGATCTGTGGCGCCGGGGTCGACCCGCACTTGTACATGCCGACGCGCGACGACGTCCAAGACATCATGGAGTCCGAAGCGGTTTTTTATTGCGGGTTGATGTTGGAGGGAAAGATGGCCGACACGCTCGAGAAAGTTAGCCGCAGCAAACCGGTGTTTGCAGTGACCGACGCGATCGATCGCGGCCGGCTGATGGCCGGGGAGGGGGACGAAAGCGGCGGGAGCGGGCAATCCCATGGCGACCCCCATGTCTGGAACGACGTGTCGATGTGGAGTGAGTGCGTGGAGTTGATCCGCGATGAATTGACGCGTCTGGCGCCCGAACACGGCGATCAGTTTGCAGCCAACGCGACGGCCTATCGAGCCGAGTTGGCGAAACTGCATGCATACGGGATCCAGGCGATCGCCACGATCCCCGAAGAAAGCCGATTGTTGATCACCTCTCACGACGCCTTCAACTATTTCGGGCGAGCATACGGATTGGACGTCCGCGGGATCCAAGGGATTTCGACGGAATCTGAAGCGGGCCTGCAACAGATCAACGCGTTGGTCGACCTGTTGATTCGCCGCAACGTCAAAGCCGTTTTTGTCGAAAGCAGCGTCTCGCCCAAGAACGTCGAGGCCTTGATCGAGGGTGCCGCAAGCCAGGGGCACAAGGTCGTCAAGGGAGGCATGCTGTTCAGTGATGCGATGGGACGCCCCGGCACCTATGAAGGCACCTACATCGGGATGCTCGATCACAACCTGACGACCACCACGCGGGCACTGGGCGGTCAAGCCGATCCGGGCGGGTTCCAAGGCAAACTGAGCGGCCAAACGGAACATTGACAGCGGTCATCACGGCCCGATCCGATCATGTTGAATCCACAAGAACGAACCGACGAAACGAATCTCCCGACCGCCGCACGGGACGATGGGTCGGGCGCCGACGTGCCCCTGTCGGTGTACGACTTGACCGTGGCCTACCACCGCAAACCCGTGATCTGGGACGTCGGCTTCGATTTACCGGCCGGCCAATTGATCGGCATCGTCGGCCCCAACGGCGCCGGCAAGAGCACCTTACTGAAAGCCGTGATGGACTTGATCCCACGGGCGTCCGGGCGGGTGCGTATCTTCGGTGACACCTACCGGGACAACCGCCATCGCGTCGGCTATGTGCCCCAACGTGAAAGCGTCGACTGGCAGTTTCCCGTCAGCGCCTTGGATGTCGTCGCGATGGGGCTGTATGACAAAATCGGTTGGTGCCGACCGGTTCGCAAGAAACATCGCGAACAAGCCCGCGAGGCGCTGGCGCGTGTGGGGATCGGGGACCTGGCGGATCGGCAAATCAGCCAGCTGTCCGGTGGCCAACAACAGCGAACGTTCTTGGCCCGAGCGTTGGTCCAGGACGCCGACTTGTACCTGATGGACGAACCGTTCGCGGCCGTCGACGCGGCCACCGAGCGCGCGATCGTCGAAATCCTGCGTGACTTGAAGGCCCGTGGAAAGACCGCCGCGGTCATCCACCACGACCTGCAGACCGTTCCCGAGTACTTCGATTACGTCGTGCTGCTGAACATGCGCGTCGTCGCCCACGGGCCGGTCGAAGACACGTTCACCCAAGACAATTTGCAAAAGACCTACGGCGGACGATTGACGCTGCTGGACGAAGTCACCGAAGCGATGCGGCGACGGGAGAGTTCGATTTGAGAGTTGGGAGTTGGGAGTTGGGAGTTGGGAGTTGCGGTGAATCGGAATGCAAGCGAAACGAAATGTGGCATGCGATGACCAGCCGGATAAGCGTTTCTGCCAGGATTGCCTGCGGTGATCACGGCTTGCCGCTCGCGCGCGGGTTGTTGCTGCTGGCCTTGCTGACGTTGTCGGCAACGGTGTGTCACGCGCGGGGCCGACCTCCGGAAAACGATGGCTCCCGTCAAGCCGCATTTCAATGGGTCGATTCCCAGTGGGGGCGGGTGTTGTTGATGAAGGACTACAACACACGGATCGTGATCTTCGGCGTCGCCGTGCTTGGCGGTGCGTCGGGATTGGTCGGCAGTTTTACGTTGTTGCGCAAGCGTGCGTTGATGGGCGACGCACTCAGCCACGCCAGTTTGCCGGGAATCGCGATCGCCTTCATCGCCGCCAATTGGTTCGGCGGCGACGAAAAATCGCTGCTGTGGTTGTTGGTCGGCGCAAGCACCAGCGGGCTGTTGGGGGTCGCGGTGATCTTGGTGATCCGCAACCAGACGCGATTGAAGGAGGACGCGGCGTTGGGGATCGTGTTGAGCGTGTTCTTCGGGGCCGGCGTCGCGCTGTTGGGCGTGATCCAGCAGATGGACACGGGACATGCCGCGGGTTTGGAAGGGTTCATTTACGGCAAAACGGCATCGATGCGCGCCGCCGATGCCCAGTTGATCGCGGTCACGTCATTGGTCGTGATCGTCGGCTGTTTGATCCTGTTCAAAGAACTAAAACTGCTGTGCTTTGACGAAGGGTTCGCCGGTGCGCAGGGATTTCCCGTCGTCGCGTTGGACGTCGGACTGATGTCGATGGTGGTGCTGGTGACGATCGTCGGATTGCAGGCGGTGGGCCTGGTGCTGATGATCGCGTTGCTGGTGATCCCGGCCGCCGCGGCTCGATTCTGGACCGAGACGATGTGGCGGATGATGCTGTGGGCCGCGCTGCTGGGGACTTGCGGCAGCATCGTCGGCGGTTTGGTCAGCGCGTTGTTTCCCGGGCTTCCGTCCGGCGCGATGATCGTGTTGGTGTGTTCGATCTTTTTCTTCATCAGCATGATGCTGGGCACGCGTCGCGGAGTGATCATTCGGTTCCTGCGACGGCTGCGGCTCAATCGCCGGATCGATCGCCAGCATTTGTTGCGCGCGATGTACGAGCAGATCGAGAAACATTCCGGCGGACAAGCTCGTCGCGACCTTGCGCTGCGAACCAACCGACGGACGCCTGTCACCGTCGATCGGCTGCTTTCGATGCGGAGCTGGTCACGCCGCCGATTGTGCCGCGCGATCGATCAAGCGGTCGAAGATGAGTTGCTGCGGATGCACGAGGGCGACTGCAAATTGACGCAAGCCGGATTCACCGAGGCGGCGCGTTTGACCCGCCAACACCGGTTGTGGGAAATGTATCTGATCGCCTATGCCGACGTGGCGACCGCCAATGTCGACCGCGATGCCGACAAGATCGAACACGTGCTGGCGCCCGAGGTGATCGATCAGTTGGAAGACCTGTTGGACGAACAGGGCATGATGATCCCCGTTCCGATCAGCCCCCACGGCATCGCCGACGAGGACCCAACCGGCGCGGCGGTGAATCAATCGGACACCTCACGGGGGGCTTCGACGTGATCAGCGAGACGTTCTTGTCACCGATGACCGGGCAAACGCTATGCCTGGGGTTGTCGTGGAGCTGGACGCTGGACGGCTGGATCGTCGTGGTCGGCGCGTTGTCGGCGGTCGCTTCGTCGCTGCTGGGAAATTTCCTGGTGCTGCGGAAGATGAGCATGCTGGGCGATGCGATCACGCACGCGGTGCTGCCCGGGATCGCGGTCGCGTTTTTGGTCACCCAGACCCGCAGCAGCCTGCCGATGTTTGTCGGTGCGGTGGTGGTGGGATTGCTGACGGCGTTATTCACCGAGTGGATTCGGGGGACCGGCGGGGTGGACGAAGGGGCGTCGATGGGCGTCGTGTTCACGTCTCTGTTCGCGCTCGGATTGGTGATCCTGGTGCAAACCGCCGACGCGGTGGACTTGGACCCGAATTGTGTGTTGTACGGATCGATCGAATTAACGCCGTTGGATACCGTCTCGGTACTGGGTTACCAAGTGCCTCGGGCGGCGGTCGTGCTGTCGGTGGTGACGGTGATCAATGCGCTGTTCGTGTTGCTGTTTTTTAAAGAGCTGCGTTTGACTTCGTTCGATCCGGCGCTGGCGACGACGATGGGGTTCTCGTCGACCTGGATGCACTACGGATTGATGGTCCTGGTCTCGGTGACCGCGGTGGCCTGTTTTGAAAGTGTGGGCAGCATTTTGGTGGTGGCGATGTTCGTGGTGCCCGCTGCGGCGGCCTACATGCTGACTGATCGGCTGGGCGTGATGATCGCGATCAGTGTTCTGCTGGCGATCATTTCGGCGGTGCTGGGCCATATGATGGCGCTCAGCATCCCGACATGGATCGGCTATCGCAGCACAACGACGTCGGGCATGATCGCCGTTGCCGCCGGCGGTCTGTTTTTCGCCGCGGCGACGTTCGGACCGCGGCACGGCGTTGTCGTCAAACTGGTGCGGCGTCAATTGTTGTCACTTCGCATCCTCTGTGACGACATCGTCGCGTCACTGTTTCGGGGTGAAGAACTCGAGCACCCGGCGCCCCGAACGACATGGTTGGCGGGCGAGCTGTTTGCGTCGACTTGGTCGATGAAGATGGCGCTGGCCTTGCTCCGCCGGCGCGGCGAAGTCACCGTGCGCGACGATGCACTGCGACTGACGGACATCGGACGCGAACGGGGACAACGGTTGGTCCGATCGCACCGGTTGTGGGAGCAATACCTGGTCGACCGCGCGGGCAGCGGGGCCGAGCGAATTCACGACCAGGCGGAGCGGTTCGAGCACTTCACCGACCGAAATCTCCGCGACGAGCTTGCCAGAGAAACCGATGCGCCGGTCGAGGACCCGCACGGGCGGCCGATCCCGGACGAGAGCTAAACCCGAGCCAGAGCTAAAAAAGTCCTCCCCGATCACGTTATTCGTGGCCTACGTTTTTCCGTAGGGCGTGCTTGCGACAGGCCGCAAGTACCGGTCAACCACGAATCAATCTGATAGGACGATGGCTACAATTCCCGCAAAACGCAGCAGAACGCTCGTCGACACGGAGGTCCAAGGCAGCTTGGTCCGCCGCGTGGCGTTGCATTGGATCGTGTTCTTCGTCTGCAACACGATCGCATTGACGTTCTGGATTCGATTGTTCGAGCAACCCGATGCCGATTGGGGCCAGACCTTCGGCGACACGCTGCGACGGTTCTTGCCGTTCTTCGTGATCACGGTCGCGTTGATCCCCGCGTTCGTCTGGGACACGTTGAAGCTGAGTCATCGTTTTGCCGGCCCGATCCTGCGATTGCGAAACACCCTGAAAGACATCAAGGCGGGCCGCGCGGTCGCTCCACTGAAGTTTCGCGACAACGATTTCTGGCAGGAGATGGCGTCCCATTTCAATGACGTGATGCAGCTGCGGCAAGCCGACCAGCCGACCACGGACACGACGGGCACCACCGCGGCGGCAACAGGCACACCGGCAACGGACAACGCAGGGGAGCGGTCCGATGGGTAGTCCATCCAGGGGTGGTTCGATGGGTGGCAAGCGACGATTGAAACGCAAGCGCAGCGGGGTCGCGGCGGTCGAATTCGCCGTCTGTTTGCCCGTCATCGTGTTGCTGGTGTTCGGATCGATCGAAGCATCCAGCTTTATCTTTTTGAAACAATCCTTGAGCGTGGCGTGCTACGAGGGAATCCGCGAGGCCGCCAAGCCGGGTAGCACCGAGGCCCAGGCTGACGCCCGTGCGCTTGCGATTCTGGAATCCCGAGGCGTCAACGATTTCGAGATCCGATTCCCCTCGGGCGTGGAAAACTTGCAACGTGGCGATCAGATCATTTGCGAAGTCTCTGCCCCGACGCGGACCAACAGCCCGATCGCGGGCGAATTCGTCAGCAACCGAGACCTGACCGCCCGCGTCGTGATGTTAAAGGAATAGAACAAGCGTGCCCCTTTCCACTGACACCCCCGTTGGATTCAAACCGATGGTCACCCCCACTGCCATGCGTCGGCGGAAACGCCGCGGTGCGATGCTGATCCTGATCCTGGTCATGCTGGTCGGGTTCGTCGCCACCGTCGCCTTTTCGGTCGACATCGCCCACATGCATCTGTCCCGAACGGAGCTGCGATCGGCCACCGATGCGGCCAGCCAGGCGGCGTCGCAGGAGTTGTCGAAAACCTTCGACACCTCGCTTGCGATCCGTCGGGGCCAGGAGATCGCATTGCTGAACCGCGTCAACGGCCAGCCGCTGCAATTGGAAAACAGCGACTTTGAATTCGGCCGTAGCGACCAGGACGCCGAGGGGCGTTTCGTATTTCGCAACGGTGCCACACCGCTGAACACCGTTCGTGTGACCGGGCGTCGGACCAGCGGTTCGGCGTCGGGCGCGATCCCACTATTGTTCGGAAACATCCTGGGGTTCAGCACCTTCGAACCGCAACTGACGTCGGCGGCGACCTACATCGAACGCGACGTCATCTTGGTCGTCGACCGCAGCGGTTCGATGACCGGAACGAAGTTCGTGGACCTGCAAACCGCGATCGGCGTGTTTGTCGCAA
Organism: Stieleria maiorica; assembly: GCF_008035925.1. Taxonomy (NCBI): domain Bacteria; kingdom Pseudomonadati; phylum Planctomycetota; class Planctomycetia; order Pirellulales; family Pirellulaceae; genus Stieleria; species Stieleria maiorica. Next base: position 7,745,551 of record NZ_CP036264.1, on the reverse strand, counting down.
CCCTGGGCACCACCCCGGTCAACGAACAAGTCGGGTTGGCGTCCTACAATCAATTCGCCACCCAAGACGTCCAACTGACGGTAAACCTGGGTGAAATCACCAGCGGGTTGTCCGCCCTGGTCACCAGCGGACGCACGAGTATCAGCCGCGGGATGCGAGCCGGTCAAGCGATCATCAATTCCGGGCGCGACGAAGATTTCGTGGAACGCACGATGATCGTGATGACCGACGGATTGCACAACGAAGGTCCCGAACCGGCGACGGTGGCGACCGACCTGGCTGCCGATCAAATCCAAATCCACACCATCACCTTCGGACGTGGGGCAGACCAAAACCGCATGCGAGCGGTTGCGGCCATCGGCGGCGGACGCCACTTCCACGCCCTCAGCGCCGCCGAACTGGTCGAGGCCTATCGGGAGATCGCACTCACGTTGGGAACGGTGATCACAGAATGACGGCCACAACAGAATCCGCGTTGGCGACGAACAGGAGCGACCACCACGTGAATGCCACCGATGCAGTTGACCGCCCCCTCCAGATCGGTCGCCCCGACCTGCGATCGGCACGTCGGCCAACGCCGCGACGCCGTATCCGCCCGCGACGCGGTGCGGCGATGGTTGAATTCGCGATCGTCGCACCGTTGTTGTTCTTCTTCTTTTTCGCCGCCTTTGAATTCTGCCGCGTCGCGATGATTCGGCACACCGTCGACAATGCGGTGTACGAAGGCTGTCGCCGAGCGATCGTTCCGGGGGCGACCGCGGCCGACGCCCGTGCCGCGGCGAACAACGTGCTGGGGACCCTGGGTCTGCGGGCCACGACGGTCGATGTTTCACCGTCGACGATCAACAACCAAACCCCCGAACTGACGCTGACCGTCGAAGTCTCGTTGGATGCCAACACGTTTGTGCCGCCACAATTCACCGGTGGCAGCACGATCACGCGGACGCTGACGATGCAGCGTGAGAGTTCCAATCTCTAGTGGGCTGTCGAATTAGTGAGCCGACGGCGCTAGCCGCGGGCCTAGCGGTGCCAGCATCGCCCTTCGAGGCCCGTGGCTAGCGCCATCGGCTCACGATTTACGGCTAGCCGATGCGTTCGGAGAGTCGCCGTGTTCTCCGAACTCGGCGCACGAAAAACGAAGCTTTCCCCCACGCCGACCTCGGAGAGGACGGCGACGGTCCAGCCCACCCGAAAATCAAGCTGCGGCGGGAGACCAGGACTGGCCTGATTTTTTAAAGTCGATGGACCTGCACGGTCCGACGGCGAACCGGTGATGGGCTACACTGGACCCTTCGCCCGATCCCGACCTGCGTGGCATGCTCGATCGGGCCTCCGTTCCAGTCTTTTCAAATCAGGCCGATGGGAATCCGATTTTCGTGTCACGGTTGTGCGAAACCGTTGAACATCAAATCCGAATTGGCGGGTCGTCGTGGCGTTTGCCCCGAGTGCGGCACCAGGTTCCGAATTCCCCTGGCCGATGCCGAATTCTCGTCGCCGATCGCCACACCCCGGCCCGCGGCGGCAGCGATCGACACACAAGCGACCGGCATCGAAGTGAACCGCGTGGAAGCGGACGCAGTGGCAGAGGATTTCTCGGCGAGTTCACCACAGGCGGAAAACGCGTCCACCGAAGCGGCGGCAGCGGCCGGCACGGCAACCGCCACTGCGACATCATCGGTAACGGCCGCTGGTTCCTCCCCCACGGAGGACGCGGAGGGAACCTTCGCAGGAGAGGCCCCGGAGATTCTTTCCGGCGATTCGGCGGCGACCTGGTACGTCCGCCCACCCAGCGGGGGACAATACGGACCTGCCACTTCGGAGATGCTGAAGATCTGGATCGGCGAAGGCCGCGTGGCCAAAACCGCATTGCTGTGGAAAGACGGCTGGCCGCAGTGGCGAGAAGCGTCCGATGCGTTGGCGGAGATCGCCGATTCGCTGCCCGGGGCACCGTCAACGACCGCGATCGAGCCGTTCTCCGACGCCCCCAGTGGATCCAAGATGACCACCCGGATCTCCCACGAAAAGACCAGCCGGATCGGATCGGATTTCGCCGGTGATGCCAAAATCGGTGCGGTCCGACGCAAACGCTCTTCGCGCAGGATCACCTTGGTCGCCGTCTTGGCCACCTTGGTCGTCGGTTTGTTTGTCACGTTGATCCTGGTGGCCTCGACCAGCGGCTAGCTCGGCGGCGGATCGTTGCTCGGCGCCGCTTTGCCTACGAAACGTCGTGAATTGCCGATTGAAGGTAGCTACCTTCGCCAGAAGGTGGATCCGCCGTGTTCGCCACGCTCTGGCGAGCGTAGCTACGTCAACGTGACGCGGACCGGTTCGCTTTGACAAAGCACCGCCCGCCGACTTTCAGACCCTTTGCCTGATCGGCTAAAGTGTCCCAAGATTAACCGTCCCTGCTTTTAACTCTCCCCCGACCCTCGCGGAGTTCCCAAATGCGATCTCTCTATGCAGCCGCCGGCCCCATCGCCCTGATTGCAGCATTCGTTACGTCGACCATCGTCTTGACCGCTTGCCCGCTGAAGGCTGACGAAGCGGAGAAAGGAGGCGAGACGATCAGCGTGCTCGGAAAAGCGGAGATGAAGGTTCCGGCCGAATTCAAGCGAACCCGCCCCGCCTCGCGAATCATCGAACATGAGTTCAAGGTCGGCGAGGGTGAAACGACGGCGCGGTTGACGATGATGGCCGCCGGCGGTAGCGTCGAAGCCAACATCAAACGATGGAAAGGCCAGTTTTCCGGTGGAGACGATGCGGCACAAAAAACCGAACAAATGGACATCGGCAAATGGTCCGTCCACATCGTCGACGTCAGCGGTGCCTATGCCGAACGCATGGGTGGCGGGCCGTTCGCCGGAGGCAAGGTGGTTCAGCGAGAAGACTACGCGATGGCCGGCGCGATCATGGTCGAACCGGAAGGCCGGCAGTATTTCGTCAAAATGATCGGGCCTGCCGAAATCGTCAAAGGCAACCGCGAGAAGTTTGTGGCGATGGTCAAATCGATCAGCCAGTAAACCGGTCGCTGTCGTCAATCGAAACGGGCGAGCCGTCCGGTACTTGAGGGCGCTCGCTTGAGATCTTCATCTGATTCCAGGCAACGCTCTGGAAATTCGACACTCGAGTTTCTGAGCACGAGTTTCTGAGCACGAGGCAATGATTCGAACATGAATATCCAGAGCTTGCTGGAACACCACGGCATCGTCCGCAATCCCTTTGCCGAGGAAGACGCCCAGACCGACCAGGTGTTCAAAGAACACTGTATCGCCAACGCGTACCACCCCGTCTGGGACAAGGTGTACGGGGATCCCACCGAACCATCGACGGCCATCGTTTTTGGCCCCAAGGGGTCGGGCAAAACCGCGATGCGGCTGCAGGTCCTGCGGCATCTGCAGAAGTTCAATCAGGAACATCCCGGCGAGCGGATTTATACGATCGCCTACGATGACTTCAACCCATTCCTGGATCACTTCAGCGAACGACTCAGCCGCCGCACCAACCGGAAACCCGAACGCGTGCTCAAAGAATGGAAGCTTTGGGATCACATGGATTCGATCCTCTGCTTGGGCGTCACCAAACTGGTCGACCAAATTTTGAAAGCCGACCAGGTGAACGACGGCATCGATCGCCAGATGTTGTCGAAATTGGACCGCACCGCCGCGCGCGATCTGTTGCTGTTGGCCGCCTGCTATGACCAGTCCAGTGATGGTTCGTTCATCGAACGCTGGAATTCGCTGCGGCGGCACTTGGGGTACGGCAACATCGTCGCCAAAATCAGCTGTTGGTTTGCTTGCGCATGGAGCGTGATCGTCGCGTTGGCGTTCGTCTACTTCATGTTCAGCGGCTCCGGCGGTGGTGATGCCGCCGCGGCCGACGGTGGCGAAGTGGCGGCGCCGAAGACGGTTTGGGATTACCTTTGGTTGGCTCCCGTGTTGATGCTGATCGGATCGGCCCCGTATCTGTGGCGGCTGCTGAAAACCTGGTGGGCGGCGTTTCGAATTCGTCGTCACATGCGGGTCGGCAAACGTGAAGTCGGCACCACACGAAAACTGCTGCATTCGATTCCCATCAAAGAACTCGCCAGCCAGCCCTTGCCGAGGTACGATCGAACCGACGATCGCTACGAATTGCTGAACAAGTTTCAATCGGTGATCGATCGACTGGGGTACAGCGGCATGATCGTGCTGATGGACCGCGTCGACGAACCGCACATGACGGGCGGCAAGACCGAACTGATGCGTCTGTTCGTCTGGCCGCTGCTGGACAACAAACTGCTGAAACATCCGGGGGTGGGATTCAAATTGATGCTGCCGCAGGATCTGCACCGAGACATGGAACGTGAATCGCGTGACTTTCACGAACGCGCTCGGTTGGACAAACAGAACGTGATCCCGTCGTTTCAATGGACCGGCGAATCGCTGTACGACTTGGCCCGAGCCCGCATGATCGCCTGTGCGGCTCCGGGGAAATCTCCCGAGCCGAAGGACCTGTTTTCCGACCTGGACTACGCCAGGATCATCTCGGCGTTCAATTCGTTGCGTGTCCCGCGACACCTGTTCCGATTTTTGTATCGCGTGCTGGTCGACCACTGCAATCGTTACACCGATTCCAACCCGGAATTCAAGATCCGGTCGGAGACGTTCGAAACCGCGTTGGCCGTCTACAGTCGTGAACTCGACTCCGGTACGTCGTGAGCGAGCCGAACTCGGACTCGAGCCACGACTTGAGCCACGACACGGGCCAGCGGCCCACCAGCACGTGGCACCGCAAAGCAGCGATGATCGTGCCGCTGCTGATGTTCTTTATTCTCGCCGCGGTGATCGACACCAGTCCGGTCCGCGACGGCGAAACGGTTCATGCCTCGGCCTATTTCATCTCGGTGGTTGCCAGAGTGGTTGCGATGTCCGCGGCGATTCTGTGGTTCGGCCGCGAGATCGTGCGTCAATTCCCGCTGGCGATCGACTGCTGGGGATGGATCGTCGGGGTCGTCGGCGCGGCGCTTTGGATCGGCGTCTGTGCCCTGGATCTGGAACGCCAAATCATCGATTGGTTCGCCTTGCCGGACGATTGGTTGCCCAAGCGCGACGGGGTCAATCCGTTTGCGACCTATCCGTCGGGCGCCGAATTGGCGAGCTTTTTGCTGATGCGATTCACATTGCTGGCGGTCTGTGTGCCGATCGCCGAAGAGCTGTTCTTGCGCGGGTTTGTGATGCGGGCGTTCGAGGCCGAAGACTGGCCGTCGCTGCCGCTGACCGAAATCGGCCGCAACGGATTAATCATCGGCACGGTTTATGGGATTGCCACGCATCCGGCCGAATGCTTCGCCGCGGCGCTTTGGTTTTCACTGGTCAGCTGGCTGATGGTAAAAACGGGAAAGTTCTGGAATTGCGTGATCGCCCACGGCGTGACGAATTTGATTTTGGGCATCTACGTCTGCCTGACCGGCACTTGGCATCTGTGGTAGGCGGCTTGTTGGTTTAATCAGCCGTTTGGCGCGAGCCCAATGCACCTGCTTTCGATCATAAACCGAGCCGTAGGCGCTAGCCTCGGGCCTTACAAGTCTCAAAGGGCAATCCAAGGCCCGCGGCGAGCGCCGTCGGCTCATAGAGTAGGTGGCATTGGGCGCCAGCCAACGGGCGTCGGTGTGATTTCTTCGTGTTGCAGGCCCGTACGCTAGCGCGAAACGGCTGATCCCACCTGTGATCGGACTAACATCCACAATCCGTAGGACGTTTTTAAAATGCAACTGCACACACGCGACCGACAAGACGAATGGATGGACCAACCGGACTTGGACGGTGCGCTGCATGCAAAAGCGTTGCATGGGCTTTCGAGAGTCAATCGACTCAGCGGTGCGGCGGGAACGATTTGGAAACCGATTGCTCAGGTGTCCGATGCGGTGGCGGGGCGACCGATCCGGGTGCTCGATGTCGCTTGCGGCGGCGGCGATGTGGCGATCGGGTTGAAGCGATTGGCCGATCGCAAGGGAATCGACATGGAGATCGTCGGCTGTGATCTTAGCGAAACCGCCGTCGCGTTTGCGAGTGAAAACGCGCAGCGCCGGGGCGCGGACGTATCATTTGTCCAGCACGATGCACTCGGCGGCGATTTGCCCACGGGCTTTGATGTGGTTTATAGTTCATTGTTCCTTCATCACTTGGAAGCGGCCGACGTCGTGCGTCTACTCGTGGCGATGCGGACGTGCGCGCGGCACAAGGTGGTGATCAGCGACCTGCTGCGTTCTCAACTGGGGTACTTTTTGGCCAAGTGGGGCATCCGGCTCTTGACGACCAGCAAGGTGTGTCACGTCGATGGTCCGTTGAGCGTGCGTGCGGCGCTGACGATTTCCGAAGCGTCGGAACTGGCTACACGGGCGGGGCTGACACCGGTTCAGATCACGCGGAAATGGCCGGAACGGTTTTTGTTGGTTTATGACGCCGGAGCCACATCGGGATGGGCCAAGAGCTAACATCGACGATCTCCCGCCAAACGGCGTCCGGTGAACGCTGGGACGCGGTGATCGTCGGAGCTGGGATTGCCGGTTCGCTGACCGCACTGGGGCTCGCGCGGCGCGGCCGCAAGGTGTTGCTGATCGAGCGTTCGACGTTTCCGCGGCACAAGGTTTGTGGGGCATGCCTGAACAGCGACGCGATCGCCGGATTGCGCGGCGCCGGGGTCTGGAACGCGATCGAAGCGATCGGCGGACACGGGCTTGACCAGTACTGTCTTCGCAGCGGACGGAGCCGGGCGAATCTGGAACTTCCCGGCGGCCATGCGGTGTCACGCTACGCGATGGATCGCGTCTTGGTCGAGTCGGCGATCGCTGCCGGTGCGCAGTTCTTGAGCGAGACGGCGGTCACGATCATCGCCGCGGACGCCGATGGGGCGCAGCGATCGCTGTGCGACAACGACGGCAACCGATACGACGCCCGGATCGTGGTTGCGGCCAACGGCTTGGCCAGCAAACCGGTCTCCGGGGACTCGGACGACCGACTGGTCGTCCCGGCCGACTCACGGATCGGACTGGGAGCCCATTGGAACCAGGGCGACGATCGCAGTGGCGTGATGCATCTGGCCAGCGGCGTGATCTACATGGCGATCGCAGACACCGGTTACGTCGGACTGGTAATGACGGAGAATCAGCAGGTCAATTTGGCCGCCGCGGTCGATCGTGCCGCGGTCCAGACCTTCGGGCCGTCGGAGGTCTGTCACCAGATCCTGCGTTCGTGCGGCTGGGATTTGGCCGCTCGGCTGGAATCGACCGATTTCCGCGGGACCCCGACCCTGACACGTCGACGCAAGATTGCCGGAGCGCAGCGGCTGTTTTTTGTCGGCGATTCATCGGGCTACGTCGAACCGTTCACCGGCGAAGGCATGGCTTGGGCGGTGCGTGCAGGCACCGCCGTCGTGCCCCGGATCGACCGCGCGATCCGCCACTGGGACAATGACGCACCCCAGCAGTGGACAGACGCGTTGAAGAAGTTGCTGGGGAGACAGCAGCGACGCTGCCGATGGATTTCCAGACTGCTCCGCCACCCGCGACTGGTGCACCACACGATCGGCGCGATGTCGCGATTTCCACGATTCGGCCAATTCGCCGTCCAGCAGGTCCAACGCGAGCATGCGCGGCCTCTGGAGGATGACTCGCTGGAAGCGGACAGGCTGCACGAGGACAGGCTGCACGAGGACAGGTCGGCCCCTCCCCAACCGGGGACCGGCGACGACGCGGCATAGGGTAATACCGCGGCATCGCTTCCGAATGGGCGGGACAGTCGCCGTCCTCTCCGAGGTCGGCGCGGTGCGACGCTTCGCTGTTTCGCGTGCGCCGGGTTCGGAGTACACGGCGACCCTCGCAAGCGCCTCGTCATCGAGCAGAAATTCGCCTCCGAGACGGCCGTTTGGCCGGCCAATCGGACGACAGGCTATTTTCGGCTTGCCCGTCGTCGTGAATTTGCTAGGCTTTGGGGCTCGCAGTTGGCTGAGCCGAAGCGCCGGCCGAAACATCCATTCACATTTTCTTAAGGCCGATCAAGTCGGCGTAAAACTATTGGAGAACCGACTCGGTGGGTACCAAGAAGACCGGTAAAGGGCGACGAAAAGTAGGGCGAAAGAAGCGACGTATGCGCAGCAAGATTCGGCACCGCAAGAAGTAAACGTCTGCGATCATTGATTCATGAGAAAACGGCTTCGATCGGCGTCGGGGCCGTTTTTTCGTGCGCGGGAGGGTTTTGGCGTCAGTTTTCACGGCTCGTTCCCAGGCTCCGCCTGGGAACGCGAATTCCCGCAGGCTCCGCATGCCGAGGCACGAGCGCGTGTGGCTGGAGCCACGCCCGCATGGCGTTCCAAGGCGGAGCCTTGGAACGCGGGGGCTGGACGGAGCCTGGGAACGAGGAGGGATGGGTATTGCGTCGGCCCGCCCGAAGCCTGGCGACTGTGATCGGATTGACAGCAGGCCGGAACCGGCACCGGAGCGTCTCACCTCGTTCCGATCGATTCCTCGTTCAACCTCATATCGACCGGCTGGAGGGGGATCTTGTACGATGCGCCCTGGCACCGCCGCGATGGATTGAATCGTGCAAATCGTGGCGCGATCATTTCCACTCCTAGCTACAAGAGACTGGTTCTACCCGCATGGGATTGTACGAACGTGATTACGGCCGCGAGGATGAATCGCCGTGGGATCGGCATCTAAGATCGCAGTCCCAGATGCCCAAGAGCATGACGATCATCCTGGTGATCATCACGGTGGCGGTGTTTCTGGTCGATGTGTTCACGGCCAAGGCGGTCGGCCAGGGTGAAACGGTCAGCCGGTTGATGCCCTGGTTTGGATGCTGGAAAACGACCTTGCTGCAACCATGGATGTGGCACCAGTTTCTTTCGTACGGATTCTTGCACTCGCTGGAAACGCCGTTTCATGTCGGCTTGAACATGTTCGGATTGTTCATCTTTGGCCGAGCGGTCGAGGAGCGGATGGGACGCTATGAATTCCTGCGGGTGTATCTGTTTTCGATGTTTCTGGGCGGCATCGCGGGCTGTCTGACGTACTGGGCGATGGGGGTGCCGTCGGGTGTGGTCATCGGAGCCAGCGGCGCCGTCAGCGCCGTGACGATCCTGTTCGCCTGCTATTACCCCCAGGCGACCATCTTGTTGATGTTCGTCTTTCCGGTCAAAGCCTGGGTGATCGCGGTGTTTTTCGTGATCAGCAACGTGTTCGGTTCGTTGTCGATGCTTTCCGGGCCGGCCGGACAAGATACGGGGGGAACCGCGTTCACCGTCCACTTGGCGGGCATCGCATTCGCCTTGGCCTACCACTACCAACGCTGGAACCTTGGCTGGCTGGACGTTTCCAAGTACCGCAACCGAGTCGGGCGATCGGTCCGACGGACGAAGTTGAAACTGCACGATCCCGACGCCAAACTGCGCCGCGAAGAAGATGACGTGGACCGCATCCTGGCCAAGATCCACGCCAGCGGAGAAGCGAGTCTGACGAGAGCCGAGCGGCGGACACTGGAACGACACAGCCGCCGAAAACGCGAAAGCCGCAATCGAGAATAACGCGGGAATCGCAACCACCTGTCCCATCGCCACCACACGATCGCCCTGACCGGGAGTGCCCCATGAAACCACTGACTTTCCAGACGCGCCGCTCCGAATGCTCCCGCGTGCTTTTGACCACTGCCGTATTGGCCCTACTGCTCGGCAGCATCCCCGGCTCTTCGACGGTGCGGGGAGCCGGTCCAGACAAGCCGCTCGCGGTGGGTGACAAGGCACCGGATTTTGAGCTGCCCATCCAGGGCCAGAGCGATTATGTGACGCTTTCGCAACTGAACGCCGACGGCCCAGTCGTGGTGGTGGTCCTGAGAGGTTTTCCGGGATACCAGTGTCCGATCTGCAATCGCCAAGTCGGGGCGATGATCAACCGGGCCAAGACACTGAGTTCGGCGCTCGGCGACCGCCCCAACCGCGTGGTGCTGGTTTATCCGGGTGAAGACTCCGATGCCGATTTGGAGCGTCGTGCCAAGCAGTTCCTCGGGGCCCGTCGGCTGCCCGAGCCAATGGTGCTGGTTCGCGACCCGGGGATGGAGATGATCACGTCTTGGGGGCTCCGCTGGGACGCCCGTCGCGAGACCGCCTATCCGTCGGCCTACGTGATCGGAGTGGGACGTCGAGTCGCATGGTCCAAGGTCAGCGATTCGCACGGCGGCCGTGCATCGGTCGAAGAGATCCTGCAGGCGCTCAAGAATCTTTAGTATTCCGCCGCAGCTTGGTTTTCGGGTTATGGACGAGGCGACGAGTCCATTCGGATTGCCAGCTGTGAGGACTTCTCGCGTCGTCCACTACCGTCTACCCGAATATTAAGACGAGACGGTCCCTACGGGCCCTTACCGACCGAGAAAGGCGGTTAACATACCGGGATTGACAGCGGGGGTGCGAGGCCCCGGCGGTTGCGGGTATGTTTTGCAAGTCCGCGAGCCGATCCGTTGGGGACCTGGCGGACGATGTCGACGCATTGTCGCTCGATTCCCCCGTCCGTTTCCTTTCCAATCGCCCGGCGCCCGCCATGCAGGTTCGTAAAGCAGTCATCACCGCTGCGGCCCCCAATCAGAATCGTATCCCCACGCAACAACTGGTCGACCGCGAGGGGAAAGACAAGTCCGCGTTGCAGTTGATCTTGGAAGAGGTGCTTTCGTGCGGCGTCGAAGAGATTTGCATGGTGATCCGCCCGGGCGATCAACGCTCATTCGAACAAGCCGCCGGTGACTTGGTCGGTAGCGTCCGCTTTGTCGAGCAACCCGAACCGATCGGATATGCCGACGCGATTTTGCGTGCCAAGGCGTTCGTCGCCGACGAACCGTTTTTGCATCTGGTCGGCGATCACTTGTACCTGAGTGCGTCGGAGATCTCGTGTGCCAGGCAACTGGTCCACGTCGCCTCGGAGTTCGCCTGCTCGGTCTCGGCCGTGCAATCGACCCGCGAAAACAAGCTGCCCTACTTCGGGATCGTCTCGGGAACACGCGTGCCGCGGCAAGAAGGGGTGTTCGAAGTCCAACGGGTGGTTGAAAAGCCGACTCCGACGCGGGCCGAACAGGAATTGGTCACGCCGGGGCTGCGGTCCGGTCACTACCTGGGATTCTTCGGCATGCACGTCCTGACCCACGACATCATCGCCGCGTTGGAACAAGTCGTCGCGGATAAATCATTGACCAAGCCGACGCTCTCGGACGCGTTGGATGTGCTGCGAGCGCGTCACAAGTACATGGCATTCGAAGTCCGCGGGACGCGTTACAACTTGGGGATCCCCTATGGGTTGCTGATCTCTCAATTGGCGATCGCACTGTCGGGCCAAGACCGCGATCACATTTTGACCGAGCTGGTCGACTTGTTAGCTCAACGCAGTGCCGTCATCGGCGACGGGGGCCGTGACGCATGAGCAATCGATTGATCGACATTATTCGATCGGAGGACGAATCGCTTCGCCACCGTTCGCTGGAATCCGTCGTCGCCGATGCGACCACGACGCAGCTGCTGGAGCATTGCCGATCGCTGGACGCCTATCGACGTCACGAAGAAAACCTCTACTGCCGTGTCCGCGCACTGTTCTTCCTCGCGTCGATTCACCGCTACCATCTGCCCCGCCGGCTGGAAATGGACGATGCGTCATCGACCTTCCTGCGACGCGACGGATTGATTCCGTTTGGCGGCTATGAACACCTGTTGTCGCGACGCTTTTCCGAAGCGATCGACGACTTTCTTCAGACCCAAGAATCGGACGGCCCCAGCGACGCGATCTCCAGCGCCTTGGCCCAAGCCTATCATCAGCTGGGCTTCCAAACGCTGGCCGACCAGGTTCGAAAGAGCGTCCGTACGGTGCGCGGCAATCAGTGGATGTTTCGGCTCGGTCACCCGATCGACCATCCGCTGCGACTGCGCCGCGAGTTGCTCAGTGCGGATCCGAAACGCGGTGCGATGCCGTTGCTGTGTGAAACGACCGCGGTGCGTATGGATCTTTCCCACAGTGCCTGGAGCGACATCTTCTTTTTGGGCATGGACTACCCCGCCGGGGCGCGGGTCCTGAACATCTCGGTCGATCTGGGCGTGCGTGGCCGCGACGATTCTCCCAGTCCGCCGATCGAAACGTACCTGCGAGTCATCGACCAGCCGGTGTTCCGGTTGGCCAGCGTCGATTTGAATGCGACCGCGGAGGTCACGACGATCGGCGAGATGTTCGATTTCGCCCGCGACTACTTGGGGCTATTGAAAGCGGCCGTGATCGCGGCGGGAATCGTCCCTCCGGGTCTGGAAGGCTGCGGGCGTCCGATCAGTGAACTGTTGACCCAATTGATCGGCCCGGGAAAAGGGCTGGAACTGGTCTCCAAGATCAACGACATCCCCAAAGGGTCTCGATTGGCGGTTTCGACCAACCTGCTGGGATCACTGATTTCGATTCTGATGCGGGCGACCGGACAGATCGAATCGCTGACCGGAGGGCTGACCGAATCGGAACGACGATTGGTGGCCGCCCGGGCGATCCTCGGTGAATGGATCGGCGGCAGCGGCGGCGGGTGGCAAGATTCGGGCGGCGTTTGGCCGGGGATCAAACTGATTTGCGGTGCCGAGGCGGCCGAGGGGGATCCCGAACACGGGGTCAGCCGCGGACGATTGATGCCGGTCCATCAGGTTTTTGATCGCCAGCGGGCGAGCGAGCAGACGCGTCGAAAGCTGCAGGAGTCGATGGTCCTGGTGCACGGCGGCATGGCCCAAAACGTCGGACCGATCCTGGAAATGGTGACCGAGCGCTACCTGTTGCGCAGCGAAGCAGAATGGAGCGCGCGTCAAGAAGCGATGACGATTCTGGACCAAGTCGTTGCGGCGATTGAATCCGGGGACATTCGCCAGATCGGGCAAGCAACGACACGGAACTTCGAGGGTCCGTTGCAAACGATCATCCCTTGGGCAACCAATCGTTTCACCGATCGATTGATCCAGGCCTGTCGTGACAAGTATGGGGATCGTTTCTGGGGCTTTGTCATGTTGGGCGGGATGTCCGGTGGCGGGATGGGATTCCTGTTTGATCCGTCGATCAAAGCGGCCGCCAGCGATTGGCTGCAAAAAGAAATGGTCCAGATCAAAACGCAATTGCAGACCGCGTTGCCGTTCGCCATGGACCCGGTCGTCTATGACTTTTCCATCAACGACCAGGGCACTTGGGCTCAGCTGCGCAGCGGCGACGATGCCGTGATGCCCGATCGCTATTACCAATTGGTGTTGCCGAACCTGCTAAGAACTGCGCCGCGTGATTTGTCGCCCAACCGGCGATCGGAATTGCAATCGATCGCACGCCGCTGCACCGACGGCCAGATCGCCGCGTCCGCGTCGTCCAAGTTGTTGCAAAGTGTCTTGCCCCATGATGAATCCGACGAGCGGTCCGACACCTCGTTGCACGATTTGCTGCATTCGATCGGGTTCGACGCCGAACAACACGAACAGATTCGAGCGGATTTGAAGAACGGACGGATCGGATTGTCACAGAACCGTCTCTCGCCCAGCACGACGATCCGCGACGTCGGTCCCGACCACGTCGTTGACCTGCGGCAAGGATGCAGCCCGGAAGACGTGAAGGCCGGCGAGCGAGCGATCGCCGACGGAGAGGTCGGCGTCGTGACGCTGGCTGCCGGCGTAGGCAGTCGTTGGACCGAAGGCGCCGGAGTCTGCAAGGCGCTGCACCCGTTCAATCGCTTTGCCGGTCGCCACCGCAGTTTCTTGGAAGTCCACCTGGCCAAGACGCGGGCGACGCTCCGATCGATCGGCGGTCCGATCCCCCACGTCTTCACCACCAGCTATCTGACGGACGCCCCGATCCGAGAACACCTGCAGCGCCATGAACAATTCGGATTCGACGGCGGTGTCGAGGTCTCGACCGGAAAAAGCGTCGGATTGCGAATGGTCCCGACGGTCCGCGACCTGCAATTTGCGTGGCAAGAAACGGCCAGCCAGGTCTTGGACCAACAACAGCAAAAAGTCCGCGAAAGTGTGCGCGCGGCCTTGATGAACTGGGCCCGAACGACGGGCGAAGCGAGCGACTACACCGACAACGTGCCCAACCAGTGCCTGCATCCGGTCGGGCACTGGTACGAAGTTCCCAACTTGCTCCGCAACGGAATGCTGCATCGACTGCTGCAAGACCAGCCGTCACTCCGCTATCTGATGCTGCACAACATCGACACGTTGGGGGCGAACGTCGATCCGGGACTGCTGGGCGCCCACATCCGTCGCGGGGCGGACCTGAGCTTTGAAGTCATCACCCGTCGGCTGGAAGACCGCGGCGGTGGACTGGCACTGGTCGGCGGACGCCCGCAGTTGGTCGAAGGATTGGCAATGCCGGACGAACGCATCGAATTCGACCTGTCCTACTACAACTCCATGACCACTTGGATCGACATCGGGCGCCTGCTGGAGACGTTCCAGTTGACGCGATCCGATTTGGCCGACTCCACCGTCGTCGACTCCGCGGTGCGCAAGTTGGCCAAACGATTGCCCACCTACATCACACTGAAAGATGTCAAGAAACGCTGGGGACATGCCCAAGAAGACATCTATCCGGTGGCTCAGTTCGAAAAACTGTGGGGCGACATGACGGCGCTTCCGGAGGTGGAGTGCCAATACATGGTCGTCCCCAAACGCCGCGGGCAACAGCTCAAAGAGCAGGCTCAGCTGGACCCCTGGAAACGCGACGGATCGGCCGAGTACATCGATTCGCTCTGTGATTGGCGGGATTGAGAGCGGCTGCAAGAAACGGAAGAAGGCAGAATAATACGGGGCAGAATCATGCCATGCCCCATCATTCTGCCACCCCATCATTCTGCCACCCCATCATTCTGCCACCCCATCATTCTGCCACCCCATCATTCTGCCACCCCATCATTCTGCCACCCCATCGTCTTGCCCCCATCGTCTTGCCCCCATCGTCTTGCCCCCATCGTCTTGCCCCATCGTTTTGCCCCCATCGTCTTGCCCCCATCAACCGGCCTCCCCATCATTCTGCCCCGTATCCTTCTGCCAACTCATCCTCCTACCCCACCGATCACTTCGACATCCAAATCAACAACTCCGGCTCCTTCAACACCGACTGCACCTCATTGGGAGCCGGGCGAAAAAAGTTACCGATCGCAAAGTCCAACTTCTCATCGCCGTTAAAGTCGCCTTTGACGACCGACAGGTGATCATGCATCCGCCCGGGCAAGCGTGACGGAGTGAACGAACCATCGTCTTGCTGGGACAGCATCACGATCGGCGAGGCTCCCTGTGCGACCCAGTCTTTGGAGATGTGCGCCCCCAGCAACGCGACGGCGACGACGTCGACATCGCCATCGCCGTCAAAGTCCCCGGCGGTCGCGTTCAAGACCCCCGGCATGATGCAGATTTCATGTCGCTGCATCGGCAGCGAGCCGTCGTTTTCCAGCCACTGAACCGAATGAAACGGTTTGGGGCCGCGATCGAAGGAATCACCGTTGGTGTACAACACGTCCAAGTCATCGTCGCCGTCCATGTCGACCAGCTCAATGCCGCTGGAACCATAGGCCGGGTCCGGCGCCGCGTAGATCAATTCGCTTTCAAAGTTGCCCTTGCCGTCGTTACGGAACAACTCCACGCGTTCGTGTTCTTGGCTGATCAATGAGATGAAGTCCAGGTCACCGTCGCCATCAAAGTCGACCAGCGGCACGTGCACCGGACCGTGACGCGGGTCGACGTCACGGGATTCAAAGATCGGCACACCGTCATCCCCCATGCCTTGGTTTTCCAGAATGAACGTCCGGCCGCTGTTTCGCCAACCGAACGCCGCGACCAACACATCCACATCGCCGTCCCCGTCAAGATCGCCCGCACGAGCATCGGCGGTCCGACTGAGCCCGTCGATCAGGACGTGCGTCCGAAACGCCTCGCTGTCGCTCAGCCGTTCCATCCACAACACCTGTCCCAAATCGCTATCGTTGGCGGTGAATTCACCGATGTCGGCGACCAACAGGTCCACCAATCCGTCTTGATTTAAGTCGCACGGTTCGGTGTGAACCGGTTGCAACACGGTCCCCAAACGGCGGATTTCCCCCTCGGGATCGTTGGGCCAGTACGCGTTGACCGTTCCCGTTCCGATGTCGCAATACACCAAGGCATTGCCGGGCTTGGATTCGAATCCGAGGTCGATCCAATTGACGTTGGTGACGCCGGCGGCGCGAACGCGTTCTCGCCACAAGCCGGACTTGGTGTGGGTCAGCGCCGCGTCGGGGTAATTCAACGTTTCGGAAACAGGCATCCCCGAATCCTTGGGGGCCTGCATCTTGAAGTACCGTCGCACGTCGGCTTCATCGGGAACGTCCAAATCGGTGCGTCCGGAGGTCCGATACAGATCGAATCCCTGGATGATCTCCATCTCCCATTCATCTTCGGGAGAGCTCGTCGGACGCGGCATCGCATGGCAATCGCCGCAGAACGCCTCGATTTTCGGTCCGGACCGCTTCAGAAAGGCGACGTCGTTGGCCGACAGCGTGCCCTCGGGGGGTGTTTCGCCCGACGGCGATTCGATCGACGCAGCCGATTCGTCGTCTTTTTTTGCACAACCACCCCCGATGGGCAGCAACATTGCGGCCACCGCGGCGTATAGAAGCCCTGTATACCGGCTGCTGCGACAGATTGGGCCCCTGGTGCGACAGATCGGGCGTGTCGAATAAGCTTTCATGTTCACGAAGACTTCTGAAAAGGAATCATTTTAGGCGTCGTCGGTTATAACAAACCACGGAGATCCACAGCACCAATGCGGAAACGAAGCCCACAGATGTTTGCCCCGATCGGCCCACCGCCGGCTGCGACGAACGTCACATCCAGTGAAATCACCGCAACGACGTGCATTACGTCGCAGGTCGCGTTGTGTTTGCCGAAAACTGGGCGCCGGTGGCAATCACTTGCCTCCGATCGCCGCAGTGTCACGACCGCACGCTGTTTCACACTGCTGCTGACCGCCGTTTCATTGCTCGGGTCACTGCTCGGGGGATGTGATCACTCGCCAAATGCCGACAACACGGACGGCAATCCTGCGTCATCCCACGCGGACCATCGAGATGACAAACCGCTGGCCAACCCGGTCGGCACACTCAAATTGTCGCTACGACGCCGCCAATGGGACCAGGCCTGGGCCGCATCCCAAGTGATCCTGGAACAGGCCGAGAAGAACCGCAGCGAATCAGGCAGCACAACCGACCGGGATTTATCGTCGATCGAACCGGAGACCTTGGTCTTGATCGCCCAAGCCGCCCACGAAACCGGGCGTCCCGAACAGGCCGCCGAATTTCTGCGATCGGCCTGTGAATCGGAGTCCTATCAAAATGCCAGCCGCGTGCGACAAACCATGATCGCGATGATCGGGCTGGGACAATACTACGACGGGTTGGAATTCCTGGAACAGGCACTGCGCGCGCAACCGGAACAACACGAAACGCGACGCTGGTTGTTCGATTTCTACATCGGTGCCGACGATCGCGTTTCGGCGATGCGACACGGTCAAACCTTGGTGCTGGCCCGCCGCTTTGACATCGGGATGCTGAAGGATTTAAGCAACACCGAGCGGCGGACCTTGGACGCCGACCCGTTGGACCAAATGGTCACCCGCAACCCCGACGACAAACGACCGTTGTTGGGCGCCGCGAAATCTAAATTCGACGAGAGTAAGTTCGACGAAGCGATCGAGTTGCTTCGTGAGATCGTCGCCCAACACCCCGAACACCATCCGTCCCAGGCATTCTTGGGACAATCCTTGGCTGCCTCGCGACGCTTTGAGGAACTGGAACGCTGGGCGGCGGCGCAGACCGACGGGATCCAGGCCTACCCCAGTTACTGGATCGCCTTGGGCGACTGGGCGCGGGCCAACGACGACGGCCCTGCGGCGCTGCGTGCGTTTGCCCAAGCGGCCACGTGCGGCGATCCCGACGTCGTTCAAATCTGGACGCGGTTGGCGACGCTGCTGCCCCAGTTTATCGACAATGCCACGGTCACCGGCAAGGAACCCGCGGTCACCAAGGAAATGGTCGCGGTCGTCAACGCACGCGCTCAACAATTGACACGATTTCACCAACTCAAAGACCGCTTCATCCGGACCGGCGAAATCTCGCGTGCCATCGCGCTTCAGATCGCCGAGTCGCTCGCCAAGCTCGGGCGACTGTGGGAAGCCGAGGCTTGGTCGGCGATTGCGACCACGTTGCCCGAAGACGACTCGGTCGATGTCGATGCCTTTCGCAGCGATTTGGTCGGGCGGTTGAATCCGGAGACGCCCTGGCGAGTCCCCGAGGCACTGCCGGATTTTGATTCTCTGTACGCCAGGTTGCCACTGCCGAGCATCGAAAAAGTGGTTTCGACCAGCGATCCGGTCCGGCAATCGACCGGCCGTGACGGATCGATCGCCGGCAACTCCGCCCAGCAGGATGGGGTCATCGTCGACTGGAAGCTTGAAAACGAAGCAGACGAGCGCGGGCTGACGTTCTGGGGGCGGACCAGCGACACGCTGCACGAGCCGGGAATCATGCTGTACCAGACGCTCGGATGCGGCGGCGGAACGATCGATTTTGACCTGGACGGCTGGAGCGACCAATACCTGGTGGCCGCCGGTGGCACACCGCCGGCGCAGGACTCTGAACCCAACGCGTTGTTCCGAAACCTGGGTGGACAATTCCAACGCGTGGGGGAACAATCGCAGACGGCTGACAAAGGATTCGGCCAAGGCGTCGCCGTCGGTGACATCAACGAAGACGGCTTTCCAGATCTGCTGGTGCTCAACTACGGCCCCAACCGCTTGTACGTGAACAACGGAGACGGAACGTTTCGCGACGCGAGTGATCAAATGCCGGCGGGCGCCCCGGACGAATGGTCTTCCAGCGGTTCGATCGCCGATCTGGACCATGACGGACTGGCCGATCTGGTCGTCGTCAATTACTGCGCCACCTTGGCCCCGGTGACACAAAGTTGCCCGATGACAGGATCCACGGTGATTCGATCCTGTTCTCCGATGCTGTTCCCCGCCATGCCGGATCGTTTTTTGAAATCCCAAGGCGACGGGACCTTCGTGGATTCGACCGAGGCTTGGGGAGCGGTCACCGATTCGCCCGGCCGTGGCTTGGGAATCATCGTCGGCGACCTGGACGGCAAGCCGGGCAACGAAGTCTTTG
The DNA here is from genome assembly GCF_008035925.1 of Stieleria maiorica. NCBI lineage: Bacteria > Pseudomonadati > Planctomycetota > Planctomycetia > Pirellulales > Pirellulaceae > Stieleria > Stieleria maiorica. The sequence goes on along the minus strand of NZ_CP036264.1, from coordinate 7,726,340 downwards.
TGGCCAACGACATGACCAACAACCACTATTGGAGTCGTCTGGACGGTGAGCCGTCCGATGGAAAACTTTCGCTGTCCGAATCGGCGATGCTGCGTGGAATCGGCGGCGACGATCGCGGCATCCCGCAAGGTTCGATGGGGATCGCCACCGGCGACTTCGATCGAGACGGTGACTTGGATTTTTACGTCACCAACTTCGACAAAGAATACAACACCTTGCACTCCCAATCCTCCTCCGGCATCTGGCAAGACCGCACCGGTGCGTTAGGTTTGGTCGACGACACCCACCCGCTGGTCGCGTTCGGCACCGAAGCGATCGACATCGACAACAGCGGTGAATTGGAACTGGTGGTCACCAATGGCCACGTCGACCTGTTCTCGCGGGGTGACGAAAAAGCGATGTACGACCAGCCGATGCAGATCTTTCAACGATCCGACGACGGCCGCTACCGCGGCGTGTCCCTGGCGACGCTGGGCGAGTACTTTCAATCCTTTCACGTCGGCCGCGGCTTGTGGACCAGCGACGTCAATCGCGACGGGCACGTCGACTTTGTGGTCACGCACCAAACCGAGCCGACCGCGCTGGTGATCAACCGCACGCCCAAGGTCGGCAACTGGCTGCGGTTGGATTTGAAAGGCCGCACGTCTTCACGCAACGCGATCGGCAGCACCGTTCGTATCGAAACCAGCCAGGGAACCCACACCGGATTCTTGGTCGCCGGCGACGGGTACCAATGCAGCAACGACCGCGTCATGCACTTCGGCCTGGGCGACCTGGCCGACCAGGCCGTCGATGTCTCGGTGACCTGGCCGACGGGGATCAGCGAACGATTCCCCGACGTTCCCACCCGCGATCAAACGGTGATCGTCGAATCGGCGCGGTAGAACGGTTCGGGATTGAATCGTAGCGGAACTCGCCAACGGCTTCTCTCCCCGACATCATTCTGCCCCGCATCACTCTGCCATCTCTTTCCCGACGCCAACCGCCGTGACAGAACACCGTGGCCGGGTGGAGAGGTAGGAAGATTTTGGAGGTAGGAGAATTAGCTCCGTCCAATGGAGAGGGGGGGTCACAATTTTCTTACCCCCGAAATCTTCCTACCCAATTGACCGCAGTGTGTTCCCAGGCAGCGTCCGGGAACAAGTGATGATTATGACTCCAACGTTTTTAAACGCGCTTCCAGATCATCGATCCGCTCGGTCACCGAATCCAGCCGCGCGATCAGTTGGTCGATGACGTCCTTGCTGGTGTCCGGCACGGCCGCCGACTTTGCCGCGGCCTGCTTTTCGACGCGTGCTTCCAAGTATTGCCGCTCTTGCGGCGGATACAGCTTGTGGGCAAACGTCTGCCCGCGTCCCGGTGGCGTCAACGCTTCCACCAGCTCCTTTTCGGTCAACGTTTCCAGCGCGGTCTTGACCGCATCCAGATCCGGCAGGCTGCACATCCGTGAGGCCCGCGTGCGAAGCTCGCCGACCGTTTGGGGACCGCGAAGCAGCAATTCGGTCAACACGGCTGCTTGTGGGTTATCCAGATCCAACCATTCATAGGCGGCGTGCCGATACTTGGTCACACGTCCGCTGCCTTGGATTTCCCGAGCCGCACCGACGCCACGCAGTTCATCGAGCGCCAGCAGCACATCGTCTTCATCCAGCTGCATTTGCGGGTTACGGTTGGATTTCTGGTTGCAACCGCTGATGATCGCCGCGGCGGACATCGGATAATTGTCCGGCGTCGTTTTCGCTTTTTCCACCAACACCCCCAACACGCGACGGGCGTTGGCGGACAGTGGCACCACGGGTTTGTCGTTCTGGGTGTCGTTTTCAGACATGGGAATCGTCAAAAAGGGGGAAATATAAATTTTGCCGCCAGTGCTTCGGTCCGATTTGATGTTCGCGCTGGTGGGCGGTTCGCGATGATGCCAGCCCGACGCGTAAGCGAGGGTCAGACGTGGCCCCTCGCTTACGCGTCGGGCTGGCATAGGCACCCTGGATCGGATACGTCGGAACAATCGACAAGGCATTGGCGGCTTCCGCTAACGCCCATGTCGGAAATTGGTTTGCGACGAACCCGCTAGTTTACCGTCCCGGCGGGCGGAACGTCAGTGCCGCATCAAGCAGTGCAGCATCAAGCAGTGCCGATCCCATCCGGCGTCGCCCAGTAACCGCCGCGGGAGTGATCGAACCGCAACTTGGCGCCGCGAAACGCTTCGTCAAATCCGTCGACAGCGTCATAGACCTTTTGTCCGCCGACATACGTTGCCACCGGCCAGCCGGTCAAGCGGACCGAGTCCCAAGGCGACCACTTCGATTTGGTGTGTTGTTCGGCATCGCGAATCGTTTTCGATTTGTTCAGATCCACCAACACCAGGTCCGCATCATAACCGTTTTCGATCCTGCCTTTTCCGACCATTCCCCAGACCCGCGCCGGTGCGTCGCACATCCACGATGCGACCTGGTTGATGGAACATCGCCCTTGCGTGACCTGATCCAACATCAGTGCCAAACTGTTCTCCACCGCCGGCAACCCCGAGGGACTTTTCGGGTAAGCCACCGATTTTTCCTCCAGCGTGTGCGGAGCATGGTCGGTCGCGATGACTTGAATGGTTTGGCTGAGCAACGCATCAAACAGCCGACGATTGTCTTCGGCGGTTTTGATCGACGGGTTCATTTGGATCCGCGTGCCCAAACGAGGATAGTCGTCCACATTGAAGAACAAATGGTGCAGACAAACTTCCGCGGTGATGTACGGTGCGGGGTCGGCCAGGTATTGCAGTTCGTCCCCGGTCGAAACGTGCAGAACGTGAAAGCGATGTTTGTATTTGCGGGCCAGATCCGTGGATCGTTTGGTCGCGATCATGGCGGCCCGGACATCACGGATGCGTGAATGATCAGCCACGTCAGTCGTGCCGGCCAGACGATCCGCATTGGCACGCACGGTCTGTTCGTCTTCGCAATGGGCACAGATCGGCAACGTGGTTTCGGCAAAGATCCGTTCGAGTGCTTCCTGCTCGTCGACCAGCAGGTTTCCGGTGCTGCTGCCGATGAAGATCTTGATCCCCGGGACATCGGTCGCCTTGGCCAGCTCGGCGGCGTTGTCCGGCGTGGCCCCGATGTAAAACCCATAATTGACCAGAGACTTTTCCGCGGCAAGTTGCTCTTTGGCGCGGACGCCGTCGATCGTCACTGCCGGGGGCTTCGTGTTGGGCATCTCCAGAAACGAGGTCACACCACCGGCCGCACAGGCGTGGCTGGCCGTTGACAGGTCTTCTTTGTGCGTCAGTCCGGGCTCGCGAAAATGGACCTGATCGTCGATCACGCCCGGCATCAGATGCAGCCCCTGGCAGTCGACGACCTGATCGGCCGCTGCGTCCGCCCCGGCGGCGACGTCCAAAATCTTGCCGTCTTCGACCAGGACCGAATCGTTGGAGACCTGATTGGGCAGCACAACAGATGCATTTCGGAACAGAACGCGGGTCATCAATACTTCCAACAAACGCGGTGGGGAGGGATCAGGGGACGGAGCCTGAGGGCTCCAGCGATCGACGGGGACGTGCGTCCGTCACAATCGGTCGCCCCCCGTTCATCCTATCGGTCGAAGCGATTCACGCGAAGTGGCCGGCAGACTTTCACACAAACAGCCACCGCAAGCACGAAAATGACGCACCGCCACCACCGAAGGTACTATTCTGGCCTACCCATTGACTATCCTGTGCAAAGCGGCACTGACGCGAATTCGCACGTGACTTGCCTCATGAAACCGATCCCTCACAAACCGCTCGGCCCCGGTGCACCGCTTCGTTCCGACAGCGGGCCGCGATCACCCCTCGCCACAACGACCTCTCCGGCGTGGGACATCCGCGGCGGAACTGACACGGACAGGAAAAACGCGATGTCCCGCTTTTTGGTCCGCGGACGGTTGATTTGGTTCGTGTTCCTGACGGCGTGCGTGCTTTCGGGCGCGGCCCGTGCCCACACGACCGGCGAAACCTACGTCTGGCTGAATGTCGAAGAAGATCGGTTCACCGGACGTGTCGAACTCAATTTGAACGACCTGCGTGACAAACTGGGAATCGATGTCCACGCGGACGCCGCGACCGATGATCGCGATCAAGGGACTGACGCCCCGGCGGACAAACGCGTGCAGATTCTCCGGCAAACGCAGCCACGTGTGCTCGACTACATCCGAGAACACTACCAACTCTCGGTCGACTCCGGTCCGATTCCGATCCAGTACATCGATCTGCAGATCCTGGACTTGCCGGCCGACGAAGGCAGCTACGCCCAGTACCTCTATCAAACCCCGACCGGCCCCGTACCAGACACGATCACGATCCGAAACAGTCTGTTCGTCGAGGACGACTTCACGCACCGCAGTCTGGTCTGCATCGAACGCAATCGAAAAAGCGGCCAAGAATTCGAAGGCGAGTTTACCGCGATGGTCTTCGGATCACACAACCCGGTTCAAGAGCTGGACCTGACCCACATCGATCTGCTGCTGCGGCCGCGTGATTTCATCTGGCAAGGCGTGCTGCACATCTGGATCGGAATCGACCACATCCTGTTCATCGTCGCGCTGCTGCTGCCGGCCGTCTTGGTCCGCCGGGACAACGCCTGGCAACCGGTGCAAGGGTTCAAACAAGCCTTTTTCAACATCGTCAAAATTGTCACGCTGTTCACGATCGCTCACTCGATCACGCTCAGCCTGGCCGCACTGGGTGTGATCGACTTGCCATCGCGATTGGTCGAATCGGTGATCGCACTTTCGATCATCCTGGTCGCACTCAACACGATCCGCCCTCGGTTTAATGACAAAACCTGGTTGATCATTTTTGGATTTGGTCTGTTCCACGGCATGGGATTCGCCTCGGTGATGAGCGAATTGCCGTTTCGGATGATCCACCTGGTCAAGGTGCTGATCGGATTCAACCTGGGTGTGGAACTCGGGCAACTGGCGATCGTTGCCGTGGTGTTCCCGATCATCTTTCTGCTGAGAGAAAGCGCGCTCTATCGACGTGTCATTCTGGCCGGCGGATCGGTCGTGATCGGTGTGATCGCCAGTTACTGGTTCGTTGAACGGGCGTTGGCACTATGAAACAACACACGACACTGCTGGTCTGGTACCCCCGCTTTCTCATTTCCCCATTCGTTGATTCAAAATCGCACCGATGAATTTTGATTGGACCGACCAGCAACTCGCCTTCCGCGACCGGATGCATTCCTTCGCGTCGGATCATCTGACCGACGATGTGATCGACAGGGACGAACGCAGCGAGTTTGCCGAGACGCTTTGGCAGCGGGCGGCCGAGTTTGGCATCCAAGGGATGTTTATTCCGACCGAATTCGGCGGAACCGCATCAGCCGATATCCAAACCGCCATGCTGGCCATGGAAGCGCTCGGCTACGGCTGCGCCGATGGCGGATTGCTGCTCGCCTTGAACGCTCAAATGTGGGCGGTGCAGCTTCCGATCCTGCACTTCGGCAGCGACTTTCAAAAGCAACACTTCTTGCCAAACCTCTGCGGCGGCCGATGGAAGGGCGCCCACGGAATCACCGAGCCGAGTACCGGCAGCGACGTGTTCAACCTGAAAACGACGGCAGAGAAGGTCGACGGAGGCTACGTCCTGAACGGCACCAAGTGCATGGTCACGCTCGCACCGATCTGTGACGTCGCGCTCGTGGTCGCCAGTACGAACCCGGCCAAAGGCAAATGGGGCGTGTCGACCTTTCTGGTGGAATCGGGATTCGCAGGTTTCAGCCGCGGCGAAAACCATCTGAAGATGGGGCTCAGGACCGTGCCGATCGGTGAATTGCGTCTGGAGGATTGCTTCGTCCCCGATTCTCATCGGCTCGGCAAAGAAGGCGGCGGATTCGCCACGTTCAACTATTCGCTGGAGTTCGAACGCTGTTGTATTTTGGCCAGCCAAGTCGGAACGATGCAGCGTCAACTGGAAACCTGCATTCGATACGCCAAAGAGCGTCATCAATTCGGACAACCGATCGGTAAATTCCAATCGGTTTCCAATCGTATCGCTGACATGAAGGTGCGTCTGGAAACATCGAAACTGATGCTTTACAAAGTTGCATGGCTGAAGAGCCAGGGAAAGTCTGCGATGATGGACGCGGCGATCCTGAAACTTTACCTCAGCGAATGCTTTGCCCAGTCCAGCGAAGACGCCGTGCGGATTCATGGCGGTCGCGGTTACCTGACCGAAAACGGTGTCGACCGTGATTGGCGCGACGCGATCGGTGGCGTCTTGTACGCCGGCACCTCGGACATCCAACGTAACATCGTCGCCGGTTTGCTGGGGGTGTGACGATGGCGGCGTTGCTTCACGAAAACCTGTCGCATTGGGCTCAGCAAACGCCCGACCACATCGCGTTTCGATGTGGCAACCAGTCACTGACGTACGCCCAATTGGACGATCGTTCGGCCCGGCTGGCATCGGTGCTGCGCGAGTTGGATGTGCGTCCAGGCGATCGCGTGGCCGTCCGTCTCCCCACAGGCATCGAATCGCCGATCGCCGTGTATGCCGCGATGAAGGCCGGTGCCGCGATGGTCCCGGTGGATCCGCTGGCGCCCCCCGGCCGCTTGATCGAGATCCTACGCAGCGGCCAAATACGCCATCTGGTCACGACGAAACTGGCCGACCCGTACGCCGAAACGATCAACCGCAGCGATCACCCGCTGCAACACGTCATCGGGACCGAACCCACCGCCCCCGCCGACTACCCGACCGCGGAGTTCACAGCCTGGTCGGCGATCGATTCGGCCGACCGAATCGAACCGCTCCCGATGCGTTCGACCGACCCGGCGTATGTGATTTTTACCTCTGGATCGACGGGGATCCCCAAAGGCATTGTGCATTCGCATTACAGTGGCAACAGCTACGCCCGCCTGTCGGTCAGGACCTATGCCGTCACCGCCGCCGACCGAATCGCCAACTTGTCGCCGTTGCACTTTGACATGTCAACGTTCGGCTACTTTTCGTCGATTTTTGCCGGGGCCACCACGGTTTTGGTGCCGCCGACCTACAGCATGTTGCCTGCAAGTCTTTCCGCACTGATCCAATCCCAGCAGATCACGATCTGGTATTCGGTCCCTTTTGCACTGGTCCAGCTGCTCGAGCGAGGCGTTCCCGAGCAACGTGATCTGTCAAGCATCCGCTGGATCATGTACGGCGGCGAACCGCTATCTCCACGACACGCGCAACAACTGCGACGACTGATGCCCGACGCATGGATCAGCAACGTCTATGGCCCGGCGGAAGTGAACCAGTGCACCTACTTCCACATCCCACCGACCAACCGTGGCGGACCGCAAGACCTGCCGGAACAACCGATCCCGATCGGACAATTGTGGGACGAGACCGACGCGGTGATTCTGGATCCCTTGGATCAGCCGGTCCAAGGGGCAGGTGTCGGAGAGCTGTTGGTTCACTCATCGACGATGATGACCCGTTACTGGCATCTGAGCTGTGACGATCCGGTCACGTTCTACTTCGATCTCGACAGCGGAAAGCGGTTTTATCGCACCGGTGATTTGGTTCGACGACGCGAGGACGGCTTGCTGGATTTTCTCGGCCGGGTCGATCGTCAGGTGAAAGTCCGCGGCTACCGCATCGAACTGGACGAAGTCGAACATGCGATTTCCCAATTGGCCGGTGTGATCGAATCGGCGGCGTTTTGTGTCAAAGCGGATGAAACCCAACGTTTGTTGGCCGCGGTCACGCTCGCCGATCCGACCGAATTCGACACCGCAGTTTTGAAACGAGAATTGTCAACGCGGCTGCCCGCCTATGCCGTGCCCGACCAGATGCTTGTCAGAAAATCGTTCCCGCGGACGACCAGTGGAAAAATCGACCGCCGCCGACTGGTGATGGAGTACGAATCTTCCCCCGGGGCTCGATGAATTCGCCCCCCTTCCCCGCTCGCTCCTTGCCACCACCTCCGAACATGATGATCGATTCCGAACCGTTGCCGAAGCTGATCAAATTCATTCAGAATGAACTCATGGGCAATTCCTCCGTTACGATTTCTCAGGACGACGATCTGCTAGGTGGCGGACACATCGATTCGATGGGGATCATGCGACTGATCGCGTATCTGGAATCAGAGTTCGGCATCTCCGTGCCTCCGGAAGACGTGACGATCGAAAACTTTGAATCGCCGCGGACGATCGCGACCTATGTCCAAACGGCGTTGAACCAACGGAGCTGAATCGATTCATGCCATCCGCCGTCACCTCGCAGAATCCACCGACCGTCGCGGCGGTCGCCGAAAGCGTTTCACGACGCGCTGCGTTGGGGATCCGAATGGCGTCGGTCGCGGACTCTTTGCGAGCCCGACGTCGACCGCTCCGCTGGGTGACGCTGCCGATGGCCTGGATGGCCGAATCGATCGCGATCGGGGTCATGCATCGGCGCGACGTTGCGGCGATGGTTCGATCGACCTACGCTTCGCGACCTGAGTTCTACGATCCGAGACGCTATCAGTTGCCCCACGAAGCTCGCATGTTGCCGCGGTTGCTGGAACATCGCGATGCGTGCGGATTGCTCGATGCGTTTTGTGGTCAGGGCCGAGAGGCCAAGCTATTCGCCGATGCCGGGTATCATGTCACCGCCATCGACGAATTGGATTGGATGATTCGGCGAGCGCAACGCTTTCGCGTCGACGCAGGATTCTCCGCAGAATTCTTTGCCCAAGATTTTTTTACCTTTGATCCTGATCGCTCGTTCGACATCGTCTACACCTCCTGCTGGATGTACTCGACGATTCAAGGGTCCGATCGACGGCGTGAGTTTCTCGATCGATGCAAACGGCTCTGTGACGAAAACGGCCTGGCCGTCGTGTCCTACGTCAATCAGCGAGCGAACTCAACCGCCGGAGCATGGCTGCGATTCATCATCGCGAAAGCGGCGGCGGTTTTGACCGTGGGCAATGTTCGCTCGGAGTTCGGCGAACGAGTCTACAGCGGGCTTTTCTGGCATCACTTGTCCGACGCAACGGTACGTCGCGAAGTCGAATCCGCCGGTTGGCAGATTACAGAAACCGTCGCCGGGACGGGCATGGAACCGACGTTCCTGTTTCTGGTCCGCATGCCAGGGGGGCAATAGCATGTCTCCGGCATCCCGAAATCACGCTGACGCGTCTGATGAAGTTTCCTTGACGCACAATCAACACTTGATTTGGATCGGCCAACAACTGCATCCTGATCTCCCGCTGTATGAAGTGCCGTACCGGTACACGATCTGCGGTCGTCTCGATCCGGTTCGCTTTGCCGCCGCGTTTCGCGAACTGGTCCGTCGAAATGAAGTGTTGCGGATCATCGCCGCAGACGATCGATGGACTCAGCCCTCGGTGAGATCGGTTCGCGACGTGGAATGCCACGTCGTCGATGTCTCGTCAGATCCGGATCCCCAATCCGCCGCCGACGGGATCGTCAACGAACGACTCGCGGGCCGTTTCGACGCCATGCGATCACTCTGCGACGCAACACTCATCAAACTGTCGCCGGACCGCTGGGAATTCTTGCTGACGATCCACCACGCGTTGACCGATGCGTTCGCCGGCCGAGTGATTCTGGCAACGCTTGCCCGGTTCTATGAAGCGGAAACTGGTGGAGTCTCCGCCTCCGAATTCCCAGACGATCGCCGCCTTATTGAACCGACAGAACAAGCGAAGAATGTTGACGCGGATCGTGAATGGTTCGCCTCCCGAAGCATCGTGTCGCCGGTGACGCGTTTTTACTCTCAAGGCACCGAATCCGACCCGACGCGTCAAACTCGCATCGTTGTGCCGCTTAGCGACGATGAAAACCGTGCGTTTTCCGAGTTGGCGTCCACGCCACCGTTGCGACAAATCACGCCCGCTCTGACCGCTTTCAATCTCTTCGCCACGACGCTGCTGGCTTGGCTCGGCCGCTTGGAACCGCGCCGGTCGTGCTGTATCGGAGCGACGACGCACGGCCGCGCAACCCCGGCGATGCGTCAAGCAATCGGATTGTTCATGCAGTTACTTCCGTTTCGTGTCGACTTCGATCCACAGGACACGTTCGAAAGCCTTTCGCGGAAGGTGGCGGTCGAATCGAAAGGTTTCCTGGCGCACGCCAGACCAGACGTCATGACCGCCGAATCGCAACGCGCTCTGGATGTCGCGCTCAATGTAATCGATCTGTCGGTCGACGATTTCTGCGGCATGCCGACCACGCTGGAATGGTTGCACAACGGATTCGGCGATCCGCAACGCCGATTGACGGTCAGCGCGCATCCGCTCTCGGGCGATCGCTGGGAATTGTTGTTCGACTGTTGCAATGCCGCGTTTTCGGCTGCAGATCGCAAACGTGCGATCGCACACTTTCGTCAAACCCTGATGGCGATCCATCACTCGCCACGGACGCTGATCAGGGAGTATCAGCTGCTGACGCCGTCGGAACGATCATTTCTGGTCAAGCACGGCGGCAGCACGACAGAACCCGATGACATCGATTTGTGGTCAGAATTTGATCGGGCATGTCGCGACGCCGGAGATGCAATCGCAGTCGAGGGTCCGACGTTGCAAATGACCTACACGGAATTACGGGAACGCGCGTTAGCACTATCGGACCAGCTGGATGCGGCCGAGTTCTGCAACCTCGTCCCGCTGGTGTGCCGGCGTGACGAAAACGCAGTCGTCGCCATGCTGGGTGTTTTGGCGAGCGGTCGATGTTTCTTGATCGTCGATGCAGAGAATCCGGCCGAACGAGCCGAAGCTCTGCTGTCGCAATCTGGTGCTTCGATGATGCTCGATGCGACCGCCGAGTCGATCGTCGTTCGAACGGTTGCGTCGCCGAATCCATCTTCATGTGACCTGCCCCGCAACGCATGTTACGTCCTGTTCACCTCGGGTTCGACCGGTCGCCCGAACGGAGTCGTGGTGGGACACGACGCGATCTGGAACCTGTTATCGGCGTTTGAATCGATCGCTCCGTTGAATCGCGATTGCCGATGCAGTTGGTGGACCAACATCGGTTTTGATGTGGCAATGTACGAGGTATTTTCGGCGTTGTTGTTCGGCAGAACGCTATGCATCCCAAACGATTCGGTGCGTTTGAGCGCCGATGCGATGCTGGATTGGTTAAACGCCCAAAACATCCACGGTGCCTACTTGCCGCCCTTCTTTCTATCGACCACCGATCGCTTTTTGAAAGAAGACAAAACGCTCCGATTGCGACGATTGCTGGTCGGTGTCGAACCGATCCCGCAGTTGCTGCTCGCGTCGATCGCCGATCAAGTACCCGAATTGAATCTGATCAACGGCTACGGTCCGACCGAAACGACCGTCTGCGCAACGCTGCATCGGATCGATCCGTATGATCGGTCACCGGGACCGGCTAGCATCGGACGCCCCGTTACCGGGAATCGAATCCTGGTTGTCGACGCTTTGGGAAATCCCGTCCCGCCGGGAATCTCTGGCGAATTGTGGATCGGCGGTGTGGGGCTGGCCAAAGGCTACTTGGGCGATCCCGAACTGACACGCCGGCGCTTCGTCACAGCACCAAAGCTGGACAAAGACTCGGTCTGGTATCGCAGTGGCGATCGGGTTCGGATGCGAGACGACGGGACGCTCGAGTTTCTCGGTCGGATGGATGACCAAGTGAAACTGGCCGGAGTCCGTATCGAACCGGCAGAGATCACCGCGACGGTTCGCCAGTGCGATGGCGTCCATGATTGTGTGGTGATACCACATCAGCGTAACGGACGTGTTGAAAAACTGGTCGCGGTTCTAGAAGCCGATGGCACCATCGATTTGGGGTCGATTCGCAATCATCTTCGCCGTCGTCTGATTCCCAGCATGGTGCCATCGCATTGGATCGTTCAATCGCGTCTGCCGCGAACGACCAACGGAAAGATCGACCGGCAATCCCTCGACGAGATCATCACGCAAGAGCTTTCGGAGAAGGGATCGCCATCGGAGGCGCAGGGCAAAAGGCCGCAAAACGCGATCGAGTACACCCTGGCTGGCATCATGCGCGAGGTGCTGGGTGAATCAACGCTGGGAATCGATGACGATTTTTTCCATCATGGCGGCTCCTCGTTGGACGCGATGCAGTTGACATCGCGGGCGAACGAGCTTGGGATTTCGATCGCGATTCAGGATGTCTTTCGGTGCCGCGACGCTGAGTCGCTCGCTCGACTCGCCGGTTCCCCCCGTCCCAGCAAAGAAGCGGCGCGAGAAACGCCGGCCATCGCGGAACTTTCCCCGGGACAACGCGCGATCTGGTACCACAATCAAACGCATCCCGATTCACCGGCCTATCATTTTCAGGTGGCATGGAAAGCCAACGGTCGACTCGACGCAGAACGAGTTGCTGACTCTCTGGTGCATGTGGTCCGGCGTCACCCGGCCCTCCGTACCACGATCTCCCCGCACGACGGAACACCGGTCCCGCGGATCCACCTGCACCTGCCGCCTGAATTCCAAGTTTGGCATCACACCGCGACCACGGCCGAAATCGTCTTGGATGGCAAACGCCCCTTCGACCTCTCCGAGGCAGGCCCGCTGCGAGCATTACTGATCCAGCCTCCCAACCAGCCCGACACCCTCGCCATCACCGTCCACCACATCGCCGCCGACCTGCAAAGCATCGTGCAACTCATGCACGACTTCGCCCACCGCTACCAAAAAGGGGACGGGGGTCATTTCCCCAAAAGGGAAGGGGGTCGTTTTTTTGGTTCGGGGAGTCGTTTCACGAAATATGAATCCCCGTCCCCTTTTTGGGAGAGGTTGCGGGGGTGTGATCGGATGGTCGCGTTGCCATTTGATTTTGGTCCGGCGGTTGAGGAGTCGGAGTCGGGTGAGCTGTTTCGGTTTTCGTTGTCCGAGGAGCTGAGCCGGGATGTTCGTCAATCGGCCTCGAGTTGTGGCGTTTCGGTCGGGACATTTTTGATGGCTGCTTATGCGGTTCTTCTGCACCGCTATTCGACCACCGAAGCCTTCACGATCGGGGTGCCGGTTAGTCTTCGCGATCGAATTCCTGCAGACGACGATGAAATCGCTTACCTGATCGAAGCCCTTCCGTTCGCTTATCGCATCCAGCATGACCTGAGATTCGATGCGATGCTTCAACGCGTGCACGATGATTTTGGCGAATTGCTGGCACATCGCCATACATCGCACCAGAAACTTGCCGAGCGGTACGGAACGTTGTTCAACACGATGTTTGTGCCACAGCAATCGCTCGCCCCGCTGCAGCTTGACGAGGGGCTTAAAATGACGCCCGAAGTCAGTGACCTGGGTGTCGCAAAGTTCGACTTGACGTGGTTTGTGACCGACTCGCAACCTGAGATCGAATGCGCAGTGGAGTTTCGCACGAATCGGTTCGAACGTGACACCATCGATCTGATGACACGACACTGGCAAACCCTATTGCGGCGGCTCGCAAGCAGCCCTGACGAACTGGTCGGTCAGGTCGACTTTCGAACCGCAGCCGATCACGAAGCGATCCGAGCGTTGTCCGGAGTGCAGGATGAACGGACGCAGGCTGAACTGACGCAGACCACGACGTCGCACTCGCCGAACCGAGCGACCGTTTGCCAATGGATCCAGTCACATGCAGCCGAAACGCCCGGTGCGATCGCAGTCGTTTGCGGCGACCAATCGCTCAGCTATCAGCAGCTGGTCGATCGCGCGGATGATTTGGCGGCAAGGCTTGTGGCAGCAGGCGTCGAACGCGGCAGCGCCGTCGCACTGTGTTTGCCTCGATCGGCTGAACTGATCGTCGGCATTCTGGCGATTCTGAAAGCCGGCGGTGCGTATGTCCCGTTTGATCCCAATCTGCCCGAAGAGCGATTGCGGCGGCTGGCATCGCGTGCGGGGATCAAAACTGCTGTAGCAAGCGGCACGCAGCTTGCCCCGATCTTTGAGACGGTGATCGATGCCGCGGCACCGAGCGGCACGGCCTCGAAGAGCAGCGCTAGCGTCAGCGTCGCCGGGCGGGACGCATCCGATCCCGACTCACTCGCCTACGTCTTGCACACATCGGGATCGACGGGGCATCCCAAGGGCGTCGAAGTCACGCATCGTGCCCTGCTGCAATCAACGTTGGCTCGAGAATCATTTTACGAGTCCACACCACAACGCTTCTTGATGCTGTCTCCGGTTTGGTTTGACAGCTCGATCGCAGGACTCTTCTGGACGCTTTGTTCGGGGAACACCTTGGTCATCCCAGAAGACCAACAATTGCAGGATGTCCAGGCGATCGCTGACCTGATTGATCGACACCGGGTCACCGACACGCTGCTGCTACCTTCGTTGTACGGCGTCCTGCTGGCTGGTTTGGAAGCATCGCGATTGCAATCGCTAACCAGAGTGATCCTCGCCGGGGAATCCTGCTCGCGCTCTGTCGTCCGGCGGCACTTCCGTGTCCTCCCCGAAACGCGATTGTTCAACGAATATGGTCCGACCGAAGCATCGGTCTGGTGCACGGCCGCGGAAATGAAGCCGACTGATGCAGTCGTTTCGATCGGCCACGGCGTCGAAACAACGCCCGTCTGTTTGCTTGACCCGAACGGGGTGGAGATTCCGATCGGCTGCGTCGGCGAAATCCACGTCGGCGGATCGCGTCTGGCCAGCGGCTATCGCGGCGACCCAGAGTCGACCGCACAGAAATTCATCGCAGATCCGCGTCCCGGAATGTCGGTGCCACTCTATCGGACCGGAGACTTGGCTCGCATGCGCCGCGATGGATCACTGGTGTACCTGGGACGCATCGACGATCAATTCAAGGTCAACGGTGTTCGGGTGGAACCCGCGGAAATCGAGTCGGCGTTGGTCGAGATCGATGGCGTCAACGACGCGGCGGTCATGTCGATTCCGCGAGTTCACGCGGGCGTTGCCGACAGCGCCGACGACCTGATCGCGACTCTGGAAGCGATGCCACCCGATGAAGCCCATCGATGGATCGACCGGGCACAGGGCATCACATCGGAGGAATCGGATCCGGTCGTGCTGCAGGACGAAAACATTCGGCTGACACTCGAATGGAAAGACCAAAACTTCATCTCAACGCCACGCAAGCGTCAACGCAAATGGCTGCTTGATCAAACGCTTCGAGAAACAGCGGCTGATCTGAGTTCACTGAACGAGATCGCCGAACGCATGGTAGCCGGCAGCGACCAGCCCCACGTACCGCGCGAGCTGTCACAGGAGCGACTGTCGGAACAGGAAATCATGGAAGATTGGCAGACGCCTTTGATGAAAGCGATGGCCGATTGGGCGACCGAGTCACACGGTGATGTGTTGGAAATCGGATTCGGCCGTGGCGTCGCGGCAACGATGATCCAGGAAAACGGGGTGCGTTCGCACACGATCGTCGAGATGAACCCGCACAGCATTCAAGATCACTTTGTGCCCTGGCGAAACCGATACGCCGATCGGGACATCCGGCTCGTCGCCGGGCGTTGGCAAGACCATCTGGATCACCTGCGAACGTACGACAGTGTCTTTTTCCACGCGTTTCCGATGAACGAATCCGAGTTCGTCAAATATGTCGTCGACAGTGTCACGTTTGCCGAGCATTTTTTTCCGGTCGCGTCCAGGTTGCTGCGTCCTGGTGGAGTGTTCACCTATTTGACGACGGAGATCGATTCGTTGAGTCGTCGTCATCAACGCAGTCTGCTGGATCACTTCGCGGAGATTCAGCTGCGTGTTCAACCATTGTCGATTCCGGCGGAAACCAAAGACGCTTGGTGGGCGGATTCGATGGTCGTGGTGAGGGCCGTCAAATGAATTCTCGTCCCTCGATCGCGCAACGGGTCAACGCTCTGACTCGCCAGCAACAGGCATGGCTCGCCGCCCAGCTGAATGCGTCAACGAAACACGAATCGGATTCGATGCCAAGCGAGTTGGTTGCCTGGGTCGTCACCGAATCCAACACCGTCGACGAACCCGAACTTCGCCGCCAAATGCAACGTCGATTGCCCGCGTCGTTGATCCCGCGCCGGATCGTCGCGGTGGATTCCATTCCTCGAACGATCACGGGAAAAATCGACCGGCAGCAGCTCGCCCATCGGCCGAAAATTGAACCACGCGCCGTTGCGGTCGATGCCGACCGATGGACCGAAACCGAACGCACGTTGATCGATGTTTGTCGCGGTTTATTGGGAGTCGACTCGATCGTTCCCCAAGACCACTTCTTTCACATCGGGGGCGATTCGCTGTTGAGCATCCGACTGATCTCTCAATCGCGGCAACGCGGCCTGGCGATCGAACCACGCGACGTGCTGGAATCCATCTCCATCGCCGAATTGGCTGCGGCATCCGATCGACGCAGCGGCGACCGGATACCCGGCACGGTGGAGGCGCCGGCAGCGGCGGTGATCACAAAGATCCGCTCCGGGCGACACGCCGGGTCGATTCTGTTGGTCCACGAAGTCGGTGGTCGTTGTCACTATGCCCACTATTTGGCCGCCCTGCTGGCGCCCGAACAGACGCTTTTCGTCTCCAACCAGCCCCCACCCGACCAGAGTCCGCTATCGATCCAGACGCTTGCGAGTCTGTATCTCGATGCCTGGGTTGAGACACAACCCGATGGGCCGCGGATCATCGTCTGTTTCTGTTGGGGTGGATTGTTGGGATACGAAATCGCCCGACAGTTGAGACAGCGTGGGTTGGAGATGGATGCACTGCTCGTCGTGGAATCGGGAACGGAGGCAGCCTACGACCATGCGTCCATGTTGAACCGATTCCTGGACCGAATGAAGGGAACTTGGGTCCGGGCGCGGAACCGGGCACGTTCGTTGCGCAGTCGCCAGGCGTTTGCGGATTTGGCCAAGACACTGAAGTCAAAATTGCTGCAGCGACGCGCGACGCCCATCACGGCCGACGCCGGATTCCAGTTCCGTGATGACGAGGGAGATCCCGCTCAGATCCGTGCCAACGTCCAAGCATTTCTGGATTACCAGCCGCAGCCGGACTCGCTGCCCTTGCAGCTGTTCCGCGTGGAGGGGCCGACCGGATTGATCGGCACGCGGTACAGCGATCGTTCGCTCGGCTGGCGTTACGTGGTCGGCGACCAATTGATGCTGCACACGATTCCCGGAACACACGACACATGCATGCAACCGCCGCATGTCGTCCACTTGGCCGCCGCGATGAATCGTGTGATCAACCAATTCGTGACGCACTCGCGCACGTGACGGTCCGATGCGTTATCCTTGATGCTTTTCAGCACCCGGCATTCCCCTGATTGCGGTGAGGTTTTCATGTTGCGTCGCCCCTTGTTTTCGCGATGTGCTGTCATCTTTTTTGCGTGGATCGCGATTTCATCACTTCACACGCATCACTGCGAAGCCGCTTCGAACCAGCCGCCGGCGGGAATCCAATTTGACGGACTGGTGAGTGCCGAGGAATTGGACAGTCTGGTCGACCAGCCGGTGGCCATCAAGCTGCGTTCGGGACGACTGATCGCGAAGGTGGTGTTGGACTCGTTACAATTTGATCGCAAACAGAACGGATTGAAATTCCTGAAGTATCGCAGCGAAACCGGCCGCACCAGCACGATCAAGGTCGAAGACATCTACATGTTCTGGGTCGGCCGCCAGCGATTTCATTTGCGTTATTTCCCACCCACGCAACAGCTGTTCGTGATCAATGCGGCGGCAGCGGACGAGCAGGCGGAGAGTCGGTTGGCGGCCCAAGGCAAACAGATTCGCCAGCGCGCCGACGACCAGGAACAAACCGAAGCGACGGCGGAGCACCTGGCATTCTTACAGCAAGCCGCGACCACGTTGAAGGATGTCGGTCAGTTTCATGTCGAAGAAACCGATTCGACGCTGCTGTTTACCGACTATCCGCCTGCGGCCACCGGTGGAATCCGCCTGTTCGTCGATAAACTGAACGCACAGCTGAACCAGATGTTCGGGCTGCCCCAAAGCGACTCGATCTGGCGCGGCAAAGCGATCCTGGCGGTCTTCAGCACGCAGGCACGGTTTGCCGCGTTTGAAGAACAAGTCATGAACAACCCCAACCATGGCGGAAGAGCCGGCGTCCGCGGCGGCGACAAACGTTTTTTGCAAACTGCGATCGCAAAGAAACTCGACAACAACGTCGCGCGTGGGCTGAGCTGGGGCTACAGCCTCGGTTTCGCCGGCCGACTCCACTCCAATGCCAACTTGGTGCCGTGGATGAACATGGGGATCGCCAACGCCGTTCAATTCGCGATCGTCCCCGACCGCAGGCGGCAATCCTCGCAGCGTTCCAGTGTCACCCGGCAACTCAAAAACTCCGGTTCGATGTTAGGGTTGATGAGTGCGACGCGGCTGGACCAGGAACGTTGGCCGATGGCCGGCCAACTGGTTCAGTTCCTGGTCCAAAGCGACCCGATCGCGTTTAGCCAAATGTTTCGCGATGTCAAATTGGGGGTTCCGATGGAAGAAGCCCTGCAACAGAATTTTGGCTTGACCGATGAAGCACTCGCCGCACGATTCGGGCAATCACTCGGTGTGCCGGGATTGAAGCCGTAGTGGCGAATGATCAATGCGAGCGGAAGGGCTGTCGTACGTTACACCCGATTTCCTTGCCAGCCCCTACTTTCGGAGAGACCTTGATGGCACATTGCCACCGATTATGGATTCTGACTGCCCTGTGGTTCGTGTTGCCGGCGCTGTCGGTCTGCGCCCAGCAGCGATACGTGTTGACGAGTGCCGAGCAGAACATTCACCAGGAACGTTGGCGGCTTAACGGCGGGCAATGGTCGGTCGAAAAGAAAACCCTGCACGGCGGAAAACAAGAGGGCGTGGACCTGATCACGATTGACAACGGTGTCTTGGAAATCGACCTGATCCCCACACGTGGCATGAGCATTTATGAAATCCGATCGGGCGACATCCGACTGGGTTGGGACTCACCGGTGGAAAACATCGTGCATCCGGGGTTGATCGATTTAGAGAGTCGAGGCGGGCTGGGATGGTTGGAAGGATTCAATGAGTGGATGGTCCGCTGCGGGCTGGAGTTTGCCGGGCACCCGGGGACCGACGAATGGGAAAATGCCGGCGGCGGGACCACGACGATGGACCTGTCCTTACACGGAAAGATCGGCAATATTCCCGCCAGCGAAGTCGAAGTCATTATCGATTCGGACGCGCCGCACCGGATTCGCATTCGCGGGGTCGTCTATGAAAAGTTCTTCTACGGACCGAAGTTGAAATTGACCACCGAAGTTTCCGTCGTGCCCGGGCAAGACAGCTTCCGCATCAACGACACCATTGAAAACCTGGGCACCCAGGACCAGGAGTTTCAAATCATCTATCACGCCAACTTCGGTGCCCCGTTGCTGGGCGACGGCGCGAAGGTGCACGCGGCGGTCAAGTCGATCGCCCCGATGGACCGGCACGCCGCCGAAAACATTGACAACTATGCGACCTATCTGCCGCCGACAACGGGATTTGTCGAACAGGTCTATCTGGTCGAACCGCTAACCGACGAGAACGGAGCAACCGTCGCAGTGCTGCAAAACGCGGCCGGCGACCGAGCCGCATCGATGCACTGGACTCCCGAGCAGTTGCCCTACCTGACGATCTGGAAGAACACGGCGGCAACCGCAGACGGTTACGTGACCGGAATCGAACCGGGGACGGGTTACCCCTACAACCGCAAGATCGAACGTGCCGCCGGACGAGTCCCCAAACTCGCCCCCGGTCAAACGCGACAGTTCACCCTGGACATCGGATTGCACCGCGGCCAAGAAAACGTCGCCGCGATCGTCGACGCCGTCAAATCAATCCAAGGCGATCGGCAACCGGTGGTCAAACGTGAGCCCGAAGCAGTGGTGTCCGGCCAATAGGGACGACCGCGCCGGTTCGATGGCCCCTCCGGGGCGTCAGCGGAAATCGGGTAAGAAGATTTCGGAGGTAAGAGAAGGACGAACGGCACCGTTCATTCGATTTGGCTCATTTTCCTGCCCCAAAATCTTCCTACCTCTCCACGATGATGGCAGAATGATTCGGGGCAGAATGATGAGGAAAGGCCCCCCAGGCTGCTGTCAGACGGCTGATTTCAAGAGGGTTCAACAAGTCACCGCTCGCCCCCATAGACGCCAAGTTAAGAATGAACCCTCCCTGGAAAAGGTCGTGCGGTCTCTAAGTCTCTGATTCCAAGGGGATTTTGCAGATTTCTCTGGCCGCCCTGAACCACAGGGAGGTCGATTGCCCGCGGATGGCAGCGCGAACCCACGGATCCCAGGCCGCATCACATCCGTGGGTTCGCGCTGCCATCCGTGGGCATAATCGGTTCCTCCAGACCTCCCGCCCGAACGCACCCTCTCAAGCAAGCTGCCTGCTACGCGGAGTGAAACGCGTAAACGCCTTGCATTTTTGCGGTTTAAAACCGCACGACCTCTGCCAGGGGGGCCTTGCCTTGACCTGATGGAGACGAGATCGGCTAAAGGGACCGTCCAGCTTAGGGCGATGCTCTTCTTGGGGTACGATGGCCCTTCCGGGCCGTCGCCCGTGGGGCTCAGCGCGACGACCTAGAAAGGACGTCGTACACCCCACCACCGATCACCTCTTACCCAATCGGCCAGATCATTTGGATTCGTCGCGTTTAGCCTCCGCCCTAAGCTGGACGGTCCCTAAAGCCTCGACACCAACGTGCGCGTGGTCACAGAGCCGTCTTACGCCAGGATCTGGTGGACGACGTGGGCCGGTTCTTCGACACCGGTCAAGCGTTGATCGAGCCCTTGGAATTTGAAGGTCAACTTTTGGTGGTCGATCCCCAGTTGGTGCAGAATCGTGGCGTTCATGTCACGGATGTGCACGCCGGTGTTATTGAGAATGTTGTAACTGTGGTCGTCGGTCATGCCGTATTCGAATCCACGCTTGATTCCAGCGCCGGCCATCCAGATCGAAAAGCAACGTCCGTGATGGTCCCGTCCGTGGTTGTCCGGAGTGAGTTTTCCCTGGGAATAGATCGTGCGACCGAACTCGCCGCCCCAGACCACCAAGGTGTCGTCCAACATCCCGCGCTGTTTCAAGTCCTTGATCAAAGCGGCCGCCGGCTGGTCGATGTCTTTGCATTGCTCGCGGATCTTCGAGGGCAATGATCCGTGTTGATCCCAGCCGCGGTGGAACAGCTGGACGTAGCGCACGCCTTGCTGCACCATGCGGCGCGCGAGCAGACAATTCCTGGCAAAGCTGCCCGGCTTTTGAACGTCGTCGCCGTACAGATCCAACACGTGCTGCGGCTCCTTTTCGATCGCCATCAGATCCGGCACTTCGCTCTGCATGCGAAACGCCATTTCGTACTGTGAGATCCGGGCCTGGGTTTCCGGGTCGGCGAACTTGTCGTACGCCACCTGATTCAGCTCGTTTAAACCGTTCAGCATGCTGCGTCGCGAATCGCGGTCGATCCCCGGCGGGTTGTTCAGATACAAGACCGGTTCGCCGCTGCTGCGAAGCTTGACGCCCTGGTGACGGGCCGGCAAAAAACCCGAACCCCACAGTCGGTCATAGAGAGCTTGCAGTTGGCCTCGGCCACGTGAAATCATCACGATGTACGCGGGCATGTTGTCGTTTTCGCTGCCCAGACCGTAGCTGAGCCACGATCCGAGTGCAGGTTTCCCCTGTTGCTGGACTCCCGTATTGATATACGTGATCGCGGGGTCGTGATTCACCGCTTCGGTGTGCATCGATTTGATGATCGTGATGTCATCAACGATGCCGGACGTGTACGGCAGGATGTCTTTGTTGACCCAGGTGCCGTGATCGCCGAAGCGTTCAAAATCGAACATCGGCGCGACGCAAGGGAACGAGCTTTGGCCGCTGGTCATTCCGGTCAGCCGCTGGCCTTGGCGGACCGAATCAGGCAGCTCTTGGCCGTGAAACTTTCGCATTTCCGGCTTGTAATCGAACGTGTCGATATGGCTGGGGCCGCCGGCCATGAACAGATAGATGATCCGCTTGGCCTTGGGAGCGAAGTTCGGAAACTGCGGCAAGCCCGGATTGGAGGCCGCCGGGGCGGCGTGGGCGGTGCCGACCAATTCGGGATTCATCAGCGTACTGAGCGCGGCCGCCCCCAGTCCGTATCCGGTGCCGAGCAGGAACTTTCGGCGCTGGTTGGTCAGGGAGTCCATCGTTAGCCTCGGGTCAGAGTTTCGTCTAAGTTCAAAATCATTTGTGCGATCACGGTCCACGCGGCGTGTTCGATTGCATCGATCGAATCGTCGCGGGACAAATCGCCGACGGAGAGAAATTGATTGGCCGTTTCGGGATTGGCGGCGAAGCGTTGGCGCTGGTCATCCAGTATTCGCATCAACAGTGTCGTTTCACGCTCGGTTGCCGGCCGTGCCGTCGTCAGTCGGTACGCCAGGTCAATGCGCCCGCTCGCATCAGACTCGGACCGAATCAACCGCTCGGCAAGCGCCCGGGCGGCTTCGACAAACTGGGGGTCGTTGAGTGTCACCAGGGCTTGCAGCGGGGTGTTGGTGCGGGCCCGATTGACGACACATTTTTCACGTGAGGGGGCGTCAAAAATCATCATGTTGGGCATCGGTGCACTGCGTTTCCAATACGTGTACATCGACTTGCGATACAGGCTTTCGCCCTTGTCTTGAGAATAACGCAGGCCGCCGTTCAGACTGACTTCGTTCCAGATGTTGACCGGTTGATAGGGTTTCACCCCGGGGCCGCCGACCTGACGCGTCAGCAATCCGCTGACCGCCAATGCCTGGTCACGAATAAACTCGCCTTGCAACCGGAACCGCGGACTGCGTGCCAACAACAGATTCTCCGGATCCTTCTCCGCATGCTCGTTCTCTTGACGCGAACTCTGGCGATAGGTCCGCGAGAGCACGAGTCGCCGCAACATCCGCTTGACGTCCCAGCCGGATTGGACGAAATCGACGGCCAACCAGTCCAGCAACTGTGGGTGCGTCGGCGGTGCGCCTTGGGCACCGAAGTCGCTGACGGAGCGAACCAATCCGTTTCCGAACAGCATCGTCCAGTAGCGATTGACGGCGACGCGGGCGGTCAACGGATGATCCGGCGCGATCAGCCAATGGGCCAGTCCCAATCGGTTCGGCGGAGCGTCCTCGGCTAGCGGCGGCAAGGCGGCCGGCACGCCGGGCAAAATCGGCGTTTCCTTCTTCGGCGAATCGTATTGTCCGCGGTCCAGCACATAGGTCATCCGCATTTTGTCTTGCGGATTGTCCGTCATGATCATCGACGTCGTCTTCTGCGCGGCCAGATCGGCGTGTTGCTTGGTCGCTGCGGCGAGTGATCGATTGAGCGTTTGGTAACGATCGTCTTTGCTTGTGAAATAAACGTTACGCAGCGCCGCCCATTGGGACTCGCCGCGATCTTCCGCGGCCGTCGCCAGGATTCCGCCGATCACGTCATCCTTGGCCAGCGGCACTTCGGACTCGCTGAGCGCGAAGGAATAGATCCGAATGTCATCGACTTCGCCTTTCCAGTTCGCACCGTCGCTGCGGCTGCCGATTTTAAACGGAACTTCGGTTTGCAGGGTCCCGCCCAGTGTGTCCGCTTCGACCTTATTGTCCGACAGTTTTCCGTCGAGATAGATTTTGACCCCGGCGGCTTTTTGGCTGCCGTCATAGGTGATCACGACGTGTTGCCAGGTGTTCTTTTTCAGCGCGTCTTTGGAAACGACCTTGACCGCGTTGTCGCTCCAGGAATGGATGATGTGGGTCCCGATGTTTGCCCCTTGGATCCACATGTCGTAGCCGCGGTAATTGTTTGCGACGTCCATCCGCGAGAAGACGGCGCCGCCGGATTTGCCGTCGTACTTGATCCAGGCGGCCATCGTGAACGGTTGGTCCGATTCCAACTGGGGTGGATTCTCCGAACACGCGAACTGGGTTTGCCCATTCAGTTTCAACGTCCGGTTGCCGTCACGATCGCCCGATTCGAACTTGCCTTTTTCCAAGACGGCGATCGCCCCGGTCGTTTCATTTTTTAATTGCGCACCGTCGGATTCATCCAGCGGAAACCAGTGCGCGATTCCGGCCAGTTGCTCTTTCGCCGTTTCGGCATCGTTGTACTTTGCGGTTTCCTGTTCGGCCCAGGCGATGAACTGCGGTTCGGCGTCGATCTTGTACGTTTCCAACTCTTTCTGCTTCGATTCGATGGCCGCATGCAATTCGGCCAATCGTTCCGTTTGGAGAGGGTCATAGACATCGACCACCGGAGCCTGATTTCCTTGACGCGTCTGCATCCCGGGATCGGCGGTGTTGTTGAAGTAGGCGTAAAACTGGTAATACTCTTTTTGCGAGATCGGGTCGTACTTGTGGTCGTGACATTGGGCACACTCCATCGTCAATGCCAGCCAGACGGTGGAGGTGGTTTGGACGCGATCGACGACGTATTCGACGCGCAACTCTTCGGCAAACGCGCCGCCTTCGTCACTGGTGGCGTGGTTTCGGTTGAACCCCGACGCCACCTTTTGATCGATGGTCGCTCCAGGAATCAGGTCGCCGGCGATCTGCTCGATCGTGAATTGGTCAAACGGCATGTTGCTGTTGTAGGCGTTGATGACCCAATCACGCCACGGCCACATGTCGCGCGGCCCATCGGCATGCATCACGCTGGTGTCGCCGTAGCGTGCCGCATCCAGCCAGGCCAACGTCATGCGTTCGCCATAGTCTGCCGATGCCAGCAGACGGTCAACGAGCGTTTCATAGGCCAAGTCGATCCCGTACGAATCCACATCGGCGATGAATTCGTCGACTTGCAGGGGCGTCGGCGCCATGCCGGTCAGGTCCAACGACACACGACGGATCAACGTCCGAGGGTCGGCTTGCGGCGAGAACGTCAGTCCGTGTTCGCGGAGTCGTTTGCCGATGAAGTGGTCGACGGGGTTGGCGGTGTCGACACCGGATACCTTTTGCGGCGGCACGAATGCCCAGTGTTCTTGATAGGTCGCTCCCTCGGCGACCCATTGCCGTAGCAGTTCGCGTTGGCGATCGCTCAGGTGTTTGTTCGAATCCGGCGGGGGCATCAGCATGTCCGCGTCTTCGGAGAATACCCGCGCGATCACTTCACTGTCGTCCGGTTCCCCGGGGACCAACAAACCCGAATCGATGGCGGCCTCGCGATCGTCCAATCGCAAGTCGGCGGCGCGCGTCGATTCGGCGGGACCGTGACAGAGAAAACAGTTGTCCGAAAGGATCGGCCGAATGTCACGATTGAAATCAATCTCGGCGGCCGTTGCACTGCCGAGAGTGATAAGCAGCACGACCAAGGGGATTGAGAGCGTAGTCTTCATGGCGGGGGTTCGGACACGGGTGGGCGGGTTCGCTGGCGGGACATCGATTATCGCACAAAACCGAAGTCTTCACAGGGGCAAAAACAGCCCATGGATGCACCCAACGCACCACAGCGATCCCGAATCCGTCCGATCCGGCACAATCTGGGTCAGTTCGCCTAAAAACCTGAAACCTGAAACCTGAAAGATTCAATCCCGATTCAACAGTTCGACCAATTGAGGAAAATGCTCTCGTTCGGTTTCGGGGATAAACGATTTCAATAAGCCAAGCTTTCGGGGCACGTCGGGGTGTGTTTCGATGACATGCTGGACGAACGCTCGCTGCGGATTATTGAATTCGTCGCCGGATCGGATTCCGATCACGTTGCAGAGCGAGAACAGCGAATACGAACGGACGTCGGATGCCGACAACCGCGAGTAGATTGCCGCGGGATGTGTGGACGCTTCAGCCGACCGCAAGGTAGCGAAGCCATCGATCGCGACAACGACTCAAAATGAATCCGGGGGGATCCTTTGGCGGCAGCTTCATCGACAGGATTCCTCCATGCAGCGCAGTTGACAGCGTCACTTTGTACCGCAGCCCCTGTGCTACTTCTCAAGGCGATTCGACGAATCTGCCCCCGGAGCCTCGGGAATGAATTGGGACGGCGTTTTCCCCGCGAACCGGCACTCCGCGATCAGGTTCCGCCGCAATTCAGTGTCTTCCTGCGACGCAATCCCTTGCCGTGTCCGGCAGACGTCGGCAAGGATCTTCAGCTTCCCCTCGTCCAACGGCTGAATCTTTGCCTGGGTTTGCCTCTCGGGAGCCTGACGCATTCGCGACCGGTCGGCGAGCAATTTGGTGAGTGACGGATGATCACCCGCCGGATCGAGTTGGGCAACGCGCCAGAGAATCTGATCGGCGGGCAACGCGTCCGTGCCATCCATCGCATTCTGGATCGCACGCAGCGTGATCGCATGGCGAAATGCGGCAACGTCAACCGATTCGATCGACGGCGTGGGAAACCGTTTCTGGATGATCTGCTTTGTGGTGATCGGGCGACCGGCGAGAGTGGCTAGCTCACGATCGGCAAGGATTTGGACACAGCGGGCGATCCAAAACGCCTGGAAGTAGTCGACCGGCGCGACGAAGTTGCTGCCGAAACCGAAGGAGTAGCTTTTGGCGCCGTTGTTCATGCGGCTGGTGATCCGGCGCTCGTTGAGCATCAAGATGGTTTGTAGTGTGTCCGCCGTCGACGCAGGAAAGTGGTCGCGATCGACCGCCGTTTGTGCCGGGCGTCCGATCGGCAATCCCGGAGTCGACATGGACGAGGGACGCTCGATGTGTAAAAGATTTCGATACCGGGTGGTTCCGCGGGCGGGCGCCGCCAATGCGGCTTGTCGCGTGGAATAGAACACCGACCTGGACGCGGCAACCGGCGCGATTCCCGAGGTCGACTTCAGATCATGGTCAAGTTCCAACGCAGCGACTTCGCCCGCCACACGACCGGCCAACGCGACGTGCCGGGCACGATCCGGCGAATCGGACAGCAACAGCAACTGCACCCGGACGATTTTGATGTCCCACAAATCGGAATCGTTCTCCAACGCGGCACGGCACAACTCGGCCGCTTGCTCGGGATCGCTGTCGGCAACCCGTCGGATGATCGACGCCATCCGCTTCGGATCACGCGTCGCTTTCATCGCCCGCATGGTCACTTCGGCCTGCGTGATCAATCCGGCTTGGAACTCCAACGACGTCAATCGAGCCCGGGCAGCCGGCGTGTCTTGAACCTGAACCAGCCGACGCTGCTGGGTGACCGCTGAAACCAAGTCCCCCGATCGTGACAAAAGTTGCACCATCGCTTGGAGCAGGGACACGTCATGCGGGTGCTTGCCGAGCCCTCGCTGCAGAACGAACTGCGCCTGCTTGAAATCTTCGACAGAACTCCACACCGTTGCGACCAGGATAGACTTGGATCTGGAATCAACAACGCTGCGTTCCAGCCTTTCGATGCGTGTCACCAATTGCTCGACGTCACCGCGCCGTTCGTACAACTGCACCAGATGCTCGATCAATTCGATCTGCGATTCCAATTGGGTTTCCCACTCAACGGATTGCCAAAGCAGCGCGATCGCGTCCCCAGTTTCGGATCGATCGGCCAGCCGGATCGCGAGATCGACCCGGGCTTCGTTGTGACGAGGATCAAGGCTGACGGCACGGCGCAACGCCGCTTCGCCCTGTTCATGCTTTCCTGAGGCAAACGCGATTTGGGCATACAGGTGGTGCGACGCCGCCGAGGCGGGATTCGCCGCGACCATGTCATCGGCGGCTTGGAGTGCGATTTCGATTCGGCCGAATTGTTTTCGGATTCCGACGAGCCGGCGGAAGTGATCGACGCTACGCCGCTTGTCCAATCGGCCCAGATGCGTCAAATGCCGGGCGGCGTTTTCATGGCGTCCCAATCGTTCCGCGATGTCGACCGCATCACGGAGCACGGCGACATTCTGTGGATCAAGCTCGATGGCAGCGTCGATCGCACGTGAGGCGGCATCGCGTTGACCATCGGCAAGACACAGCAGCGCCAGATACCGTCGATTTTCCGCCGTCGGTGTTTGTCGCGAAACCTCCGCGATCTGCTCGCCAAGTCGATCCGCAACTTGAAAGAATTCGATCCGTCGCCGCATCAGCCGTTCACGTTCTTCCGCACTTTCGACCAATTCGGATGCGAGGTCCAGTTCCGCCGCTGCGGCATCGAATTGCTCGGCCCTCCAGAGCAGACCGGCATACCGCAACCGCTGTTCGAACGATAGATCCAGCCCGGCCGCCTCCCGCCACGTTTGCAGCTCCAGATCAAGATGCTGAAAGGCCCCGAGGATCCCCGCCACAAGGACAAGTGACTCTGCACTGCGCCGTGGGCCTTCCGCGATCGACCGCCATACCGTGATCGCATCCTCATGGCGTCCGAGATGATGCAGCAGTTTGCCAAGAGATTCACGATACTGGGGGTCATCGGGTGACGCCTGGATGGCTTGCCGATAAAGCTGGACCGCGCGATTCGAGTCATCGATCGACTGCATGCGTCGCGCAAGGATCGCCAACAAAACCGCGTCATCGGGCTTGGCCTTGGCGAGCCGATTCCATGCTTTGCGGGCCGCGTCGTGACGCCGGTCAAGTTCCATCGTTGGATCAGCAAGGTAGATGTCTCCCAAACGCAGCCCGACATCGGGATCGATCGGATCGATGGCGACCAATTGTTCCAAGTGCCGTGCCGCTTCCGCCTTCCTGCCTTCGGCCTCCAGGATTCCCGCCAGAGTCCAGCGTGGCTCCTTTTTGTCGGGAGCCTTTACGATGGCTTGCAACAGAGTCGTTTGAGCATCATCAACGCGTCCGGCGCCGGCCAGGATTTCCGCCCGGCGGATCAGGAGCGTCAGGTCGTCGGGCGAACGCTCCGCTTGCCGACGGTAATACTCCGCCAGACCGTCAAAATCCCCGTCGGACAAAAAAGTGCGTTCCAGCCGATCGCGGACATCTGAGTGCAACCAACTGCCCGGTCGCAGCCGCTGGGAGATCGATTCGAGTTGCTGCCGAGCGTGTTGGGAGTCGCCGAGTCGAACCGTCAGCTCCGCGATTTTAATTTGATACCGAATTCGGCTCTCCGCCGATGGCGCCCGGTCCGCCAAGCGTCGATAGTGCTTCAGCGCCAAGTCGAATTCCTGCTGCGTCACCAGGGCTGCGGCGACCCGCTCGGTGATCGACGGGTCATCAGAAAACCGTTCGACCAGTTGCCGCCATACGGTGATCGCCTGGTCGCGTTGGTTGGTCTGGCAATAGAGCTGTGCGAGACCCAGATAAACTTCCGGCGCGTCGCGACGATCGGGCTGTCGCTCGATCGCGCGTCGAAACGCCTGGACCGCTTGATCATGCTCGCCTTCGGCGATCAACGCCCGGCCCAACTGATGGCTCGCGTTGGCATTGCCAGTCAGCAACGACTCCGCAGTCCGCAGCGAGGGAATCGCGGCGGTGGCATCGCCGCGTTTAAGCTGAATCAAACCGCGCGTCAGTTGTTTTGCGCCCGACCGGTCGTCATCGAGCGACTGCAGCAGTTCGTCGAGTGACTGCGTTTGAGAGTGGGATTCAAATACGCGATCGAGAGCCGTGCCCGGACGTGGGTTTTCAAGCAACACCTGCAGGAACTGCTCGGCGATCTGGTGATCTCGTTCGGTACTCTGAGCCGGCACGGTCGATTGAGGCAACCCCAGCATCAGCAGGCAGATTGCGGTCAGGCGAAGCGATCTCAAAAACCAAATCATCATGTCGATCATCGTCTTCTCGAAGTACGACGGCCCTTCCGGGTGGTCGAGTGTCCGTGATCGACGCCCCGGAAGGGACGTCGTACATGTCTGATCGGCTAAAGCCTAGACACCAACGGTTGCTTGTCCACTCAGCAACTCCAAATCGGATCGCCCAGGACATCGAACTTCGGCGTGATCCCCAAGCCCGGCTCGGTCGACGCGGCCATCCGCCCGTTAATGCGTTTCGGTGCCCCATCGGCGATCGACTGGGTGACGTAACTGTTGAAGTCGGTGGACGTGAACAGGTAATCGGTCGGGGTGCTGTGGGCCAGATGCGAGATCGCGGCGGTGATGATGTCCCCGCCCCAGCTGTCCTCGAGCGTCATTGCGATCCCCAGGGACACACACAGGTCACGCGCCTGTTTGGCCTTGGTCAATCCGCCGAACTTGCTGATCTTGATGTTGACGGCATCCATCGCACGATCGGACGCACCTTTCAGGATCGCGTCGACCGAATCGATCACCTCGTCCAAGATGAACGGCAGGTTCGTGTGTTGGCGAACGGTCAAACACTGCTGATATGTCGCGCAAGGCTGTTCGATGTAGACATCGACGTCACGCACGGCACCGACGACCCGCATCGCTTCGTGCATCAACCAGCCGGTGTTGGCATCGGCGACCAGTTTATCACCGGGCTGCAGGATTTCGCGGACCGCGCGAATTCGCTCGATATCCTCATCAGCCCGGCCACCGACTTTCAATTGAAACCGCCGATAGCCTTCTTCACGATATCCGGCGACGTTGTCGGCCATCTCGCCGGCCGGTCGCTGCGAAATCGCCCGGTAAAGCACCACGTCGTCGCCGTAGCGTCCGCCCAGCAGCGTGCAAACCGGCAATCCCGCGGCCTTGCCCAAAATGTCCCAGCACGCCATGTCGATCGCCGACTTGACATACGGGTGCCCCTTCATCACCCGATCCATCTTGTAATTGAGTGCCCACAACTGTGTCGGGTCTTGGCCGATCAACTGAGGGGCCAACTCCATCATCCCCGCGCGGGCTCCGGCCGCGTAGGCGGGCAAGTAGACCGGACCGAGCGGACAGACTTCGCCGTACCCGACCACCCCAGAATCGGTGTCGATTTGGACCACGGTGGAATCGAAGACGTCGACGCTTTTCCCCTCCGACCAGCTGTAATTGCCTTCCGCCAGGGGAAGGTCCACTTGATAAACCTTGAAACCAGTGATCTTCATCTCGTCGTCTCGATCGGTAGTGCAATGGGTAATCTTGTCGGATGTGCTTTCGCGCCCGCAGAAAGCGATATCAAAGACAGAATTTAGCACCAAAGTCGCCTGCTCGGCACCGGTTGGGAGGCATTCGGAGCGGGCTTACGCTCAGACGCACCCTTTGATTGATTTTGCGCCCCGTCGCTGGCCTTTAACCGTTGATGCAGGACGCATTGTTGGTGTTTAGCCTTTAGGCGATTCCAGGTCACTGCGATGCCTCGACCGCGGGCGGCGAAGAAGACTTCAGCTTAGGGCTTCGCTTTTCGCCAGGACGATGGTCCCCCCGGGCCGTCGCCCGTGCGGCTTTGCGCGACGACCTCGAAAGGACGTCGTACGCGCGATCTGCAGACCGCGACGTGCGAACCGCACCGCAGCGGTGGGAATCGAATAGACTGATCTGATTCGATGGCCTCTCCCCTTCCCGACCTCCTGCCCCTTACCCCGGCCGATTCTCATGATGCGATTCATCATTCTCACCGCCTTGTGTTGTCTGTCCTGTGTCGCTTCGGCGGCCGATCGACCGAACGTGTTGTTCATCGCCGTGGACGACTTGAATCATTGGATGACGCACCTGAACCGCAATCCTCAGGCCCGCACGCCGAACTTTGACCGACTGGCCCGACGCGGCGTGACGTTCACCAACGCCCACTGCGCCGTGCCGGCCTGCGAACCGTCGCGTTGTGCGTTGATGAGCGGCCGGCGCCCGTGGGTCACCGGGTGCTACAAGAACGGACACAAGTGGAAACAGTACCAGGCCGCCGGAGAAGGCTTGAGCGCCCAATTCCTGAATGCGGGCTACCACGTCGCCGGTGCGGGAAAGATCTACCATTCCAGACAGTACTACCCCAGCGAATGGACGGAGTACATGTCCGATGACGGGTTGAGTGCCAATGGGCCGGGCGTGAAAAAAATGGACGGCTATCACGACGACGTGACGCACCCGAACCTGAAAGACGACGACATCATGGATTGGCACTGCGTCGATTATTGCATCGAGCGAATCACCAAGAAAAGCGACCAACCGTTCTTCGTCGCCTGTGGCCTGTACAAGCCCCACCTGCCGTTCGTCGCCCCACGAAAATACTACGAGGCGTTTCCGCTGGAGTCGATTCAATTGCCGCCGCACATCGAAAACGACTTGGACGACATTCCGCCTGCCGGAGTCAGAATGGCCGGCCCCCAAGGCGACCACGCCAAGTTTCTCAAGAGCGGCCGCTGGAAAGCCGCGATTCAGTCCTACTTGGCCACCTGCGCCTACACCGACATGAACCTGGGGCGATTGCTCGATGCCCTGGACGCCAGCCCGAACCGAGACAACACGATCATCTGCCTGTGGAGCGATCACGGTTGGTCCCTCGGTGAGAAGGAACACTGGCGCAAGTTTGCGTTGTGGGAAGAAACCACCCGCACCGCCTTCATCTGGGTCGTCCCGGGAATCACCACGCCGGGAACACGCTGCGACCGTTCGGTCGATTTGATGAGCGTGTATCCGACGCTGTGCGAATTGACGGGGATCGAAACCCCGGATCACGTCAGCGGTCATGACATCTCGGTGTTGCTAAAAAACCCACAAGCCCCTTGGGAATTCCCCGCGATCACCACCCACGGTCGCGGCAACCATAGCGTCAAGACCGAGACCCATCGTTACATCCGCTACGCAGGCGGCGACGAAGAACTCTATGACGTCGTCGCGGATCCGTACGAATGGAAAAACCTGGCGTCAGCCGAGGGAAGCGATGCCATCAAAAAACAGCTCGCAGGGTGGTTACCGAAGCAGGAGGCACCTGAAGCAAAGAAGTAAGGCGTGCGGTGCATGCCACTCGTCACGCACAGCGTGACCTGGCACAGCATCACCTGACTCGTGACGGGGCTCCCGCCTCGTCACGCGCTGCCCCTGAGGCTCCCGCCTCAACACCGCCGCCGGAGGCAGGAGCCTCCGCAGCCCCGCGTTCCCAGGCAGGAGCCTGGCAACGAGTCGCAGGCGCTCGCCTCGCACGGCGTGACCTACACTTGACTCGTGACGGGGCTCCCGCCTCGTCACGCGCTGCCCCTGAGGCTCCCGCCTCAGCACCGCCGCCGGAGGCAGGAGCCTCCGCAGCCTCCCGTTCCCAGGCAGGAGCCTGGGAACGAGTCGCAGGCGCTCGCCTCGCACGGCGTGACCTACACTTGACTCGTGACGGGGCTCCCGCCTCGTCACGCGCTGCCCCTGAGGCTCCCGCCTCAACGCCGCCACCGGAGGCGGGAGCCTCCGCAGCCTCCCGTTCCCAGGCAGGAGCCTGGGAACGAGTGACAGGCGCTCGCCTCGCACGGCGTGACCTACACCTGACTCGTGACGGGGCTCCCGCCTCGTCACGCGCTGCCCCTGAGGCTCCCGCCTCAGCACCGCCGCCGGAGGCAGGAGCCTCCGCAGCCTCCCGTTCCCAGGCAGGAGCCTGGGAACGAGTCACAGGCGCTCGCCTCGCACGGCGTGACCTACACTACGTCGGGACGTATTCCACCACATGCCCGATCTTGATCACAAACGGGTGCGTCTTGTGGCTCTTGAAAAATCCGCTGACGGTCACCCCGTCGGGGTTCTCGATCACCTTGACGATATTGACGTAGGGGACATGGAAGATGTTTTCATCATCACCGGTCTTCACCGAAAAATAATCCTCGTCGGCGGCCAGCAACGTTGCCGATTCGATCCGGTGTGCGCTGTGGATATTGATTCCGATCTCGTTGCCCAGTTGCGTTTCAATCAGCGTTTTCATGACACTCCGACTCGAACGTTCTTGCGGGGACAGCGGAAGGGATTTGCGTGAGAACAATCAATCGTAGCAGAACACCACGGGGTTGGGTGTTTTTTCCGCGCCGTTGGTGTCCAGCCTTAGGGCGCTCTTCCGGTACCTTCAGGCACCCCACAGCGCCGCCGGACGCAAAGCGTCTGTGGGGGAATCGCTAAAGCCTCGACACCAACCTCAGGGCAATTGAACTCGCCCGAGCGTCAACCATCCCGATTTGGTCTGGTCCTGCGCCGCGTTGGCGAATCGCAGCGGCTTGCCACCGGGGAGCGGATGAACCACTCGCATCAACACCGTGTAGTTGCCCGACAGAGACGACGTGTCGACCGAATCAGTCAATCGATGGGGATTGGAACTCGGCAGGCGGCCCCGAACCGACAAGCCTGCGGCAATCGATCGCTGGGCGATGTTGCCTTGATCGTCGATGAATGCCACTTCAGTCGGCCAATCGGCATAGAACGGCGCGACGCCTTGATTGACCAACTGCAGCTTGATCTGGCAACGACCGGTTGAATCGTTCGGAAGAAACTCGGTGCGTTTCACAAAAAAGTCATACCCCATCCGCCGGACTTCGCGGATCGCACGCTCCAGTCGCTCCGGTCCTGCAACCTCGCGAAACATCCCGGTGTCCATCAGCCACGTCGCGTGCGTTTGGTCAACACATTCGCGGAAACTCTGCGCCTGCTCCGGCCAATGCTCACGTGCGTCAAAGATCTTGCCCCAAACCTCCGGCCGAATCTCGCCGCCGATGGGATGCGTTTTCCATTTTTCAATCGCCTCGCGGCCGGCTGCCTTAAGCGCGGGCATGTAGAACCAGTCGTCCTCCGGCTTGCCGGTGTCGATTGTCGCCCACGCAAACGAATCATCGTGATAACCAAACCGGCGCGATGTGTTTTCGGCCTGGTAGCCGTGATCCGCCCCGGCCGGATAACGCAGCAACACGGGAGTCGACGAAAACGCCGCTTCGTAGGCGTCAAGCACGATCGATTGGGTTTGTTTACTGGCCCAGAGCTCGGTTCGCGGGTACGTGTGCCACTCGCCCCAGGTCCCTAGCAATCCGGCGGTGATGTAGGCCAAACGTGGGTCACCGTCGTACTTGGCCCCAAACGCCATGATGAACGCTCGCAGGGCCGATCGGAGTCGACCGTCTTCGTAATCGGGCGTTGTGATCTCCTTGGGCGGCAGCGGAGCGGTGTTCGTGTTGAGATACGTGTGAAGCTTCAAACCGCCATCGATCAGATACTTCGGGATGCCCTTATCCTTTCCCGGATACTCCAGATAAACACGCACCACCGCCTGATTACCGCGCGAAGCGATGTCGTCAAGCAACTCTTCCAGCGGCTGCCAATCGAAACGGTCCTCCGCCATCATCAAATCGCTCAGTGCCAGGTAGCTGAACTCCATGCTGTGCGGAAAGCGATCCGGGTAGGGTCGGGCGTAGGGCACCAACCCCTTGAGCGGATTGTCGATTCTACTGGGCGCCGGTTGCAAATCGAACGTTTGCTGCGCGTCGGTCGTCCGCCCGTCGCCGAGCAACCACAGCAAGCAAAAAACAGTACAACAGGAGAGTCGTAGGATCGTGTGGGCGTGGTTTTTCATGGGTGTTACCTGGAGAGTTTTTGAGGCTCCATTTTTAGCTCATAAAACACGCGGCGTGTCAGCACGTGGCGTTAGCCAGTGGCCCGTAACGGCAACGCGATGCAGTTCCCGTGCCGCTCGCTGACGCTTCCCGCTGGCATGTTCCCCGCCTACCCGAGGCATAGTGCGAGTGTTGGTGTTCAGCCTTTAGGCGCCCCTGCGAACGCCTCGGGCGTTGCGTGGTCGTCGCAACGCGACCAGCAGGGGAATCGG
This sequence comes from Stieleria maiorica, assembly GCF_008035925.1. Taxonomy (NCBI): domain Bacteria; kingdom Pseudomonadati; phylum Planctomycetota; class Planctomycetia; order Pirellulales; family Pirellulaceae; genus Stieleria; species Stieleria maiorica. Next base: position 7,690,895 of record NZ_CP036264.1, on the reverse strand, counting down.
CTAAAGCCTCAACACCAGCGTCACCTCGTTCAGGCTTGTCAGTCTACCGTCCATCACCCTTGTACTGGATCGTCGCGCCGGTCGGGGCTTGCGGCCATGGGGTCTCACCCGGCGGCCACGATTGGGGCTGCGTGCTGCGGACCTTCACCACCCGTTCTTTCAACCAGTCGGGCGCATCACGATTTTCCGCTTGGCCATAAACCCAGGGTTGGGGCGGGTCCATCAACGTGGGCGGCGACCCGATCACCTTCTCCAGCGGCGGCCGTTGCTTGCCGACTGCCTCCAGACGTGCCTTGAGTCGTGCGACGACCTCGGGATGCTGTGCCGCGACATCGGCCGACTCGGTCGGATCACTGGCGATGTTGTACAGCATGTCGCCCATCAACTTGAAATCGCCCGAGCGGATCGTCGGCAATCGAACACTGCCGGCAACCTCGTAGACGATCTCATCGCGGGGACTCGGTCGCCCCTTCAAAATCACATCGGACATGTCCATGCCGTCAAGCGTCCGACAGGGCTCGGTGCTGCCGCCGGCCAACGCGACAAAGGTAGGCAGCAAGTCGACGACATGCATCATCGCGTCGCTGGTCTTGCCCGCAGGGATCTTGCCCGGCCACCGCATCGTGCACGCCACACGGACTCCGCCTTCAAACGTTGTGTTCTTAGTTCCTCGGTACGGACGATTGACTTCTTCGGTCAGCCCCCCGTTGTCGTTGGCGAACACGACGATCGTGTTTTCGGAGAAACCGTATTGGTCGACCGCGCCGACGATCCGGCCCACTGCGTCATCCAAACATTTCAGTGCCGCCGAGCGTTTGTCCAGCGTGTCGGTGTAACGTGGGATGTCTTCCAGCGGTCCGTGGATCGCGTTGAAGGGGACATAAATGAAAAACGGAACGTCTTTGCTGCGCTCGGAAATCAAACGCACCGCTTCGTTGGCGAACAGATCCGTCGAGTACCCTTGTTCGTCCAGCGGTTGTTGGTTGCGATGCCAGTCGTAGACCGCAAAGGTCGCCGGGGAGTTGTGGGGGATGGTGTAGTTGTTGTAATCGATGCCCCAGCCGTAATGACCGTATTGGTGATCAAAGCCCTGTCCCATCGGAAGTTGTCCGGGCAACCATTCCCCCAAGTGCCATTTGCCGATCAATGCGGTGAAATAGCCCGATGCCTTCAAGGCTTCGGCGATCGTGTGTTCGCCGGTATCAAGCCCGTGCAACATCCGCGTCGGAGTGCCGTCGGGTTGGTGTGCGAGTTCCAACCCCAGCTTATTCAAGTAGCTCGGTTTGCCGAAATCTTCCGAGCGCCAATCCATCCAATTGCGAAACGCATAGCGGCCCGTCATCAAGGCGCAACGCGTCGGGGCACAGACCGAATGGGCATAAAACTGTGACAGACGAAGACTTTGGCCCGCCAATCGATCCAGATTCGGAGTCAGATCCCCGTCGCCGCCCTGGAACCCCGGATCGGCCCAGCCCATGTCGTCGGACAACATCAAAACGATGTTGGGCGGCTGGGCGGCAAAAGAGGGAGACGCAAAACACGCCACGATGACCAGGGCGGCGAGCATGAATCGGGAAGGTTGACGCATCGGGAGTTGGCTGGGAACGGTGGGAGGAGTGGAGATGGAATTGAAAAGGTCATTGTAATCATTCATGTCGCACCCAGGCTCTGCCTTGGATGCGTCGGGGTTCAGGCTGTCGTTGGTGCCCAGCCTTTAGGGACCGCCCAGCATAGGAGACGACCTTTCGGGGTAAGTACAGCCCTTCCGGGCTGTTATCCGTGGGTCTCTGGTCGACGCTCCTTACCTCCGGCATTACCTAATCGGCACGAGGGATCGGAGCGGTAGGAAAGGGTGAACGTAGCGGTGGTTGCTTCCTCCTAACGTGAAGGGCAGCTAAATCAGCCCCATTGCTTGCGGTCCCCAATTACAACGGTCGATCCGTTCCCGTACTTCTTCGGACCGCAGCGCGATGATCTTAGCCGATGGAATTTGCGCGGTCGTGGAGAGATTCAATGATTTCATCGACGAGTTGATCGACTTTCGTGCGCACTTGAGGAACAGAATCTTGCTCGGATTCCAAGCGTTGAACGAAATCATCGATCGAGTCTTTCCACAATTGACATTTGTTTGTCAGCCATTGCCAATCCAGATCTGACAGTTGTCCGTGTTCGTGCTCGAGGACCATCGCGCAACCCGAGCTGAATTCTCGCAATCTCAGCACGAGTGAATCGCGTGTATCGGGGCGCTCGTCGTACCACTGTGCCGCGGCTCCGGCCAGTGCCTCCAAGTAGTCCTGCGGTTCGACCGATCGGACAAACAGCCTGGGGTTTTGAAAACCCCAAGGCTGCGGCTGAGGCGGTCCTTTCAGAAAACGCCCCAACGAGACGGCCACGAAAATCATTGCCGCGATGCCTAGAATCACCGCCAGAGCCCTTCGGCCGATGACACTGCGACGGCCGGATTGCACCAACGGCTGTTCGGGGTCGGCGGATGGGGTAAGCGAATCTGAAGCTTGGGCTTCGTGTGCTTCGTCGCAACGAGCGATCCAGTAAGGGCTCTCACCGAGCAGAACCTTCTCCTGTAGTTCCAGCAGCAGGGAGGGGTTCTCAAGCAGTTGGCGAATCTGATCAGCCCTCAGTCGCCCGAGCCCCGATTCGACGACGATTTCCAGATCATCGCTCAGGATCGATTCGAGTGTCGGCTTGAGATCGCTGGTCGGTCGCTCACTGCGATAAATCACTTCCAGTTCAGAAACGAAATCGACGAGTCGCGGTCCGACGATTTCTTGTTCCAGCCAGCGCGGCCATTCGTCAGGATTTAGGGGCAGGGCAAATAGACGTAAGGACATCATCGACTCACTAGATTCGTCGCTCAATACAATCACGCAACTGCAATCGGCCGCGGTGTGCTCTGGTATAGACCGTATTCACGGAAACATCGTACTGTTGAGCCAGATCTTGCAACGAATGGCCGGCGAGCATTGCGCGAAGTACATCGACGAACGTCCCGTCGGCTGCGTCGAGGCATTCCGCGAGCGCCTCGAGTGCCTTGGCGTCGCTGTGCCGTGGCCGTTCATCGATCAAATAGTCGGAAAATGGAAAGTCGTGGCCCACACTCACCGGTCGCCTTTTCGTTCGTGCATCGGCGAGTGTGTTGCGACCGATCGTGAATAGCCACGCGATGAAACTGCCGTTGTGATAGTTTCCCAAACCATTGGAAACCTTTAACCAGGTTTCCTGAATCACCGCATCCAGATCGACCGACGGATGATTGCATTGGGCATGAAGATGCGTCCGGAGACGATTTCCGAATACGCGAACGAGCAATCCGAAAGCCTCTGGATCACCGCTTCGATGCCTGGCAATGATCGCTTCGGCACTCTCGTCACATCGTTCTGGCTCGGGCATCGGCGGTTTCATCAGGGCAGGTGATGGCAGCGAATGAAATACACCGCTCAGCAAGATCTCAGCAAGATGGTTGTGAACCCACACGCGTGAACTCCGCCATCACCAGATTCACTTGCAAGTGCTCGATGGGCGATTCATCTCTGCGTCGATGCTGATTGCGGCACCACTATAACATACGCCCCAAGTGTCGTTGCACTGCGAGTGCCGATACTCCCGCCGCCGCAATCGAACCGGCAAAATAGGCGGCGGAAGTGTGCGGCGTTAGCAACCCCATCCCCGTCGCTAAGACGGAGAAAACTGCCGTGGGGACAAGACAAAGCAGGATCTCACGTTGCAATCGAATTCTGATGGAATGTTGCGACACCGACGGCTTGTACGACGCGGCGTTTGAGTCTGTATGAATTCGTGGGCCTGCATTGACTCGCATCCGATGACGGTCCGTCCGCACCTGTTCTGCGACGTCATACAGAACGTTCCAGTCGCGACGCTCGTCAAGCGACGGACCGAAAGTAGCGAAACGTTGATGATCTGCATCGCGTCGAAGCCGTTCCATGATTCATGCTCCCGTTTATTCGTTGGGCTGATCAAGGAGTTAACGGCGATACTCACGCTGCATTCGCCAAGGGTAACTCCGACAGCCGAAACGGGGTCAGCTCCGCCTGCTTCCCATCAATGTTTGATTTTCGCGCAATTTTTCCACCGGATCACGGCAACCAAGGTGAATCCAACGTCGACGTGAATGCGACGGATGGAGACAGGTGAACGATCCGCGCATCCGGCGATGCAGAGCAAAGGCAAGTTTTTTTGAGATTGCCGGAAGATCCTCCAATTCCAACCGTTTCCAGCCATAGTCGCACATCCTTTCCGTCTGTTTCGCCGCAAACGGCGGGACGTTGAATGAACGAGATGCGAAACGGCGAACCGAAGGCTGGCAACAGAGGCCCGCATTAGGTAGACTCGACCCCGCCTGCGGGTGGACTTGCGATCGCGGAGTCGGGGTCTTGGATCGGGTCGAACAGAGACATGATGATGATCGAATCGAATCGAATCGGTGTGGCGAGTCTGCATAGGGCAGGCATCGCCATAGCATTTGCGGTGTTGTTGTGCAGCGTCCCTGCCCTCGCGGCTGGCCGTAAGGTCGCGGTCTTGGTAGGGGTCGAGGAATACCAAAAGCCATCGTTTACCAAACTCCGGTATTCCGAAGACGACGTCCGCGCGGTCCATCATGAGCTGCAAAAGCTGGGCTTCGAGTCAAAATTAGTCGTCGGGCCTGACGCGACACGGGCCAAGATCATGGCGGTGATCGATCGGACCGTCTCGGAGCTCGGGGCCGATGATCTGATCTTGGTGATGATGGCGGGTCATGGGCAACAGTTGAAAACGCTCGGCGCCGATGGGATCCCCTCGGAGGATTCGTTTTTCTGCCCGGTCGACGGAGTCGCGGGAGCGGCCGACACGCTTTATTCACTAAGTATGTTGCTCGACGAGCAGCTGATCCCGAACGTCGGACGCCGGATTCTGATCGTCGATGCGTGTCGCGATGTTCCCGATGATGTCGGCCGTGGTATTCAGGGCAACGCAATGATCACGTTGCCGGAAGACACCGCGATTTTTTTCAGCTGCCGATCCGGTCAGCGCTCCTATGAGCACGCCGACTTGAAGCATGGCATCTTTACGCATTCGCTGCTGGAAGGACTTCGTGGCGGGGCGGCGCGCGAGGGAAAGATTGTTTATTCCCAACTCGTTTCGTACGTCGATTGGATGATGGCCAAGGACCAGCTCCGACGCTATATGCCGGCCGATGCGCCACAGGTGCCGATCACTGCGGGCGGTGTTCCCTACGCCGTCTTAGGGCAGGGCCAATGGAGCGATGAGCCGTCGGCCCCACAGAAGCCGCAACCGGAAGAACTGAAGGCGAGCTTTCTGAATTCGATCGGAATGAAATTTCAACGTATTCCACCGGGTGTCTTTTCGATGGGTTCGGCGATCGACCAACCGGGACGAAAGCCTGATGAATTTCCCCATCTCATTTCGATATCCCGTGAATTTTTCCTGGCGGCGTATGAAGTCTCGCAGTCGGAGTACAGGTTTGTGATGCAATCCAACCCAAGCTACTTTCGAATTCACGGCGACGGGCAGAAGGACCTGCAGGGACAGCTACCGGATCAATTGCCGGTTGAACAGGTGACTTGGGACGAAGCCAACGAATTCTGTCGCCGCCTGTCGAGACTGCCGGCAGAGACGGCCTCCGGACGACGCTATCGCTTGCCGACCGAGGCCGAATGGGAATACGCGTGTCGCGCGGGCACCGAGACGGCGTTCTTTTTCGGTGACCAAATCGGACAGAATCAAGTCAATGGTGACGGCCGGTTCCCATACGGGACCTCGCCTCGGACGGCCTTCTTGCGGCGCACGTGCGATGTCGCGATGTTTCGGCCCAACGCATTCGGCCTCTACAACCTGTCGGGAAATGTCGCCGAATGGTGCCAGGACTGGTATGACGCCGACTACTACCGGTCCTCACATGATGACAATCCGACTGGCCCGATCACCGGTAGCGAGCGGGTCTTGCGTGGCGGGTCCTGGTTTGACGGAGGCGTCGCGTTGCGATCGTCAAACAGACAGTCGGCGGCACCGACAACCCGATTACCGTTTCATGGTTTCCGTGTCGTGTGCGAGGTCCGATGAGCACGCCGACAAACCAGATTCAGCCCCCTGCGAATGCCGCCGGCCAGACGCATGTTGCAATCCCCCGAACGGCCAAGACGCGGGTCGCGTTGATCATCGTTGCGGCAGTCGGACTCATCCTATCCGGGGGACTTCTAGGTGTGCTCGCCACCCGGTTGGCATCGGGCGACAAGGAAAACGATCCGCGGCGAGCGCCGCAACAGGCCACGGCTCGACCGCCGATGCAAGATTCTGGGCCCACCGCCCGAGGAGGAGATCTTGTCACAGCAGACAGCGGCGGTCTCGTTTCGGATCAACCCCGACGCGATCCGCCGTCGCTCCCGGCGACGGATCGGTTGAACGCGTTTCAAATGGATTACGAGAAACTGCGGCAAAGCCAACAGACCGAGGCCGCGTCCGAACTGGATTCCCTGACGACTCAAATCGGATCTCCCGAGGCATTCTCCGAACAGCTGGGGCGGATCGCCAAAACGTTCCCGCATGCGTCGATTTCGATGACGCTGCGACGTATCGCGATTGAGTCTCCGCTGTGGAGCGGCGTCATGGCGTGGTCGGACCTGATCGGACAACTGGATTCCGAGACGTTGCGCGAAATGTCTCCGCAGCAGGCTCGCCTTCTGATCGATCAAGGCGATCGATTGCTTGCGGCTCATGCCATCGCGCCGTTCAGCCAAGCCTATGAAAGCCTTCGCCCCCGCGTTTTGAAGATCGCCTCACGAGTCGATCTCGCGAACCAACGGATCGATGCCAGATTGGCGTCATTCCTCAACGAAGAACTGATCGGCCATCTATTGATGATCCAAGAACGCGACACGGGGAATCGTTACTACCTTCGCGTCGGAGGTCTATCAAAAGTGGAACGTGATTCCGCCTGGGTCCGATTCAACTACCTCACCGATTATCCGCTCAAAACGCAGAACACGAGGTTAGAACGGAACAAAGCTTCCTACTATGGCCCGGCCCCACACAGTCAACTGGCGAAACGGATCCGAGATCGTTTGAGTTCCGATGAACACATCTCACGAGGCCAGTGGGAAACAGTGTTTTGCGATCTCCTTTGCGACATTGAAACCAGCCATGGCGTCGACCCGCTTGTTCGATTCGAAATCTATAGTCGCTTGCTGACGGTTGCGAGTGAAGGCAGTGAGCCGATCAGCTCGGCCTTCAGCAAACACCTGCAGGACCTCAAGGATGCGGCGATCATCGACCGGACAGCCCGATGGTTTTCACCGGCCGACGACGGCGACAAAGCCGCGATCGCGCAGTCCCGCCAATTCTTCGATCGCATCCCTTCGATCTCCGATGCAGCTGAACGAGCCATCGAGATCGCGTCGCGCAAGATCGAACTCGATTGCGGCACGATCCACTGGCAGGGCTGGCTCGACACGACAGAGACTTCGGCCTGGCGATTCCGAGGCACGCTGCCGGCCGACCGATCGGGGTACTTGGCGACGGTTTATCGAGACAAAGAGATGGCCGCGTCATTGTCCGTCGTCGGCGAAGTCTCCGCCGGAAGCATCCAATGGTTGACCACCCGCAACGACGCATTTGCCGTGGGACGCCCGCTGTTTTTCACTTCATTCCTCCCCGGGAGCAAGTAACGTGTCACGCCCAAAGCTGACTTCGCGTCAATACCGATGTTACGTTCAATGGCTTCGCATTCCGGTCCAGGAATGCCCTCCCGATCACTATCGGTTGCTGGATTTAAATTCGTTTGAGTCGGACACCGACAGGATCCGCACGGCGGGAATCAAACGGCGCAGGCAAATCGCCCAGTTGGCCAAAGCGGAGGAACAGAAGGACGCCGAAGCCTTTGTGAGACACCTCTCGAAAGTCGTCTCGGAACTTCTCGATCCAGAAACGAAACGACGGTACGACCATCGTTTGAGTCAACGCCGCTCCGCCGCCGAACCAGCCGTCGCGTCCATCCAACCGCAGCCGCCGGTCGGTTCCGTCGCCGCAGCCGGAACGTCATCGAGCGACGTCACACGTCGTTCCGCGCCGGAGATCGACACTTCAATCACGCCCACCCCGATGAACGGGTCGCAGCGTAACCGGCTGTTGATTCCGTTCGTCGTGGCGGTGGGACTGGTCGGCATGATGCTCCCGGTGACCCTCTTCCTGCTGCTCACCAAGCCTGCCGCCCCCACCGAGTCTGACGAGCACCATCCCGCACAAGCGGTGGCACAAGGCGAATCGTCCGAAGCCATGACACGCGGCACAACGGGGGCGGTTACGGCGATCCCCTCGGATCCCTCTCCGCTGCAAACTGCGGCTTCGGTCGGATCGTCCGCACCGCTCGAATCGATCGTGAAATCGAATCCGACGACCGCAGAATCGGCCGCTGCGCCGGCGGAGAGGATTGACGATGCGACGATCGACGAAACCGCGTCCCCTCACGAGCCGGAATCGGCAGTGGGGAAGATGGCGTCAGCGAAGGCCGCGCAACCGGCCGACCGGCCGATTCCGAACTCACTTGCAACGGGTGTTCCGTTTGCTCAGCTTTCCTCCGAATTTCCGCTGCCCGAGATTCCTCAGGTGTCCACCGAGCTTTCTCAATCCGCAACCGCTGGAAAGATCGTGTGTGCTGATTTTTCAAGCGTTCGCCTGCGACTCGACAGTACCGCCGCGGACTTGGCCGGACGCTATGCGTTCGACGTCGTCGATGCGGATCACCAAGACCAAGAGGTCAAGCGGTGGCAGGTTGTTGCCAAGCAACCCGACAATCCCGACGGCGATCAAGTGCAACTGGGCCATTTTTTTATCGATGACCTGAATCAGCTGCGGTTCCTTTGGGAGATGTCGCAGCCATTCCCCAAAGCGTCCCAATTGGTCAACAGCCTGCTGACAGTCAGCATGAAAAACCAACAACACACCATGCAACTCCGATCCGCCATGCACATCGGTCGCCAACATACGACGATCAGTGGAAAAAAGATTCAGCTGCCGCTTGAGATCGCCACGCCACCGAGCGAGGCCAACATCGGGCTGCGGATTGTGACCTATCCGACGGGCCGCGTGGCGACCCAACACGCACCGTTCCGGAGTGACCGCGTCAATCCGGCAGGCGTCTTGAGGGCACGCATGCCGCCGATTCTGGCTCAAATCGCTGATTCTGCAGAATCGTCGATCGTTCAAGACCGCGGTCTGGTGCAAGTCGGCGAGAGTCGCGACATCGATGTTGATTCAAGTGGTTTCGTTAGACTGAACATCGCACTCGATCGCGACAACCAACAGCAATACCAACTGGGCTCGGTCGCACGCGTGAAGAAGATCGTGTCGGGCCGGGAAAGATATGAAACGTCAAGCCACGACGAATTGCTCGTGGATTCCCGCAAGCTCACCCAGACGATTCAGAAAGGCATCAACGAGTATGAGTTCGCCATCAACAAGATTCTCGCCGCGCAGGCGGAGTGGGCAAAGTTAAAGCCACAATATGATGCACTGCTGCGCCGGGCCAACGCAGACCCCAAGAACGCGGCTCGCTTTACGAAACAATTGGCTGCGCTTCGTTCGTTGCTGCTGGAGCGAGAACTGGTCATCAACAAACAGACGAAAATTCGAGACAATCGGATGAAATCGCTTCCCAAATCTTTTGAAACGCTTGGCGATCTTCACGCAACGATTCGCGCAGTCGCTCGAATTCACAATCAAGGTGAATTCGAGTTCCATCTGGTCGCGCTGACCGAACAGGGCGAGATCAGTCTTCTCCGTGCCGATGGAAAACCCAACGTCGACAGGATCCCCGTCGAAATCCCACCGTTTCGGCTGACAGGGAACTGGATCCGACTGCAACAGGGGCTGATGTACAACTTGACCGGTACCGATCACGGTGGCGGCGTCTCGATCAAGAATGTGTTCAAGAAAAACGTCCCGACACTGACCGGCACCTGGAAGCGCAACGGCAACGCGATCGCGATCACCACCAATGTCGGACAAGAAAACTATCAATTGCATGAAGACGTGATCATGCGCAGCGGTGCGGCATCGCTGTTTCGCATCCCCTGAACGGAAAACACCCTCCTTGCCAACCCTTCGGTCCCTTCAAATGCGATCCCTCTCTCCGACGCTGATATCGATGCTGCTCTTTTTACCCGCCACGGCCAGTGACGACACGCTTGCATCTCGAGCTCAACAGGCGCTCAAGCGGCACTGCGTCCGTTGCCACAGCGGACAAGACACCGACGACTCCGGCTTTAACGTGATGAACGTGGCGGGACTTCGCGAGGCCGATGACGGCTACCTGACCGCCGGCGATCCCGAGGACTCCCTGATCTACACGCGGATCGTCGACGAAGAAATGCCGCCCTCGGAGATCCGTAAACGGGCCCCGGTGACGGAGCAAGAACGCGAAGCGATCCGCAAGTGGATCGAATCCGGGGCCCCCGATTTCCCGTCCGCAGCGGCCCGCAAGCATGTCACGCTCGAAGCCATTTACGCGACAGCGTTGCGGCATCTTCGACGTTCGGATGCCTCGACGCGTCCCTACCTGCGTTTCTTTACCCTGCACAACCTTTTCAACCGAAAGTCGGTCGAGCTCGCGGACTTGCATTACTATCAAGCCGCTTTGTCGAAAGCCTTAAACAGCCTCAGTTGGGAAAGAAGAATCAAGCTTCCGCAACGTCTCGACGTCTGGTCGGACGAAGCTTCAGCGGGACCTGACGCCGGTCCGACAATCCTGTTCGCAATCGACGTTCGAGACTACGGATGGGACCGAAATTCCGGGTGGCGTGAACTACAGCGGTTGTACCCTTATGGAATCAGCGCGGAGTTCGACGATGAGCGATTGCACGAATACGATCTTGCGATTCAGAATCGGACCGAAACCGAATTGCCGGTGCTCAGGGCGGACTGGTTTGTCGCCAATGCGACGCGACCGCCGCTGTATCACAAGTTGTTAGACATCCCCGACAGCGCCGTTGAACTGGAGGCTCGACTCGAAGTTTCGATCGCAAAAGATTTCGTGGATCCCAAAACGGAACGGATCGCCCGCGCGGGATTCGCCAGGAGCGGAGTCTCGGGACAGAACCGGTTGGTGCAACGAAGTGACGCGCTGCACGGTTTCTATTGGAAGAGTTACGACTTCAAGCCGGACACCGGACGGGCCAAACTCACTCGCTTCCCACTCGGCCCCGCCAATCTGTTCCCAGGTAAGCGTCATCCGTACGACCGGTTTGCCTTTGAACATGACGGCGGCGAAGTCATCTTTAGTCTTCCCAACGGGCTTCAGGCTTACATGCTTGTTGACGGAAACGACGATCGAATCGATTCGGGGCCTGTCGAAGTCGTCTATGACGCGCTCGCGACATCGGGTACGCCACTGATTGTCAACGGATTGTCCTGTATGGCCTGCCACAAACACGGCATGATCGAGTTTACCGACACCGTTCGAGACGGGAACGCGACCTTCGGCAGCGTCGAAAAACAGGTGCGTCAACTCTACCCGCCGAACGAGGCGATGCGTAAACTACTCAGTCAGGACCGAGACCAGTTTCTGAGGGCACTCGATCAATGCGTCAGCCCTTTTCTTCGGACGGAACGATCTGGTCGAGCCTCGATCGAATCGTTGGACGAACCCGTCAGCAAAGTGGCGATCTGGCATCGGTCCGTCTATCTGGATCTGGAGACGGTTTTATCAGAACTGGATCTCGAAACGTCAGAGCAACTGTTCCGTCTCGGTGACAAACCACTCAAGATGCTCGGCCTGGAAACGCTTCGCAACGGCGGCGTGATCAGCCGCCCGGAATGGGAAGCGTTCGATCGACAATTCGGCCCGTCACTGATGCAGCAAACTGCCAGTGCGCTCGGTCTGACGCCCGTCCGCCCGCTGTGATGGTGGACGCCTTTTCGTCCATCCGTTCCCCTTAATCCTCTCGCCACGCTCCCGCTCGTACCCTCCCTACAGAAGACTTTCGAGGTAACCATGCGACGACAAACGCTTCTGCTGCTATTCATCGCGCTCGCGACTCCGATCGGACCCGAGGTCCGGGCATCACAATTGGACGAGAAAATGAATGAACTCGCCGAACGCGTCTTGGCGATCACGAAGAACCAAAAAGTGAAAGTCGGCGTCTTCTCGCCCACCGGTCTGCCCGGCACCAACTTCGGTCCGGGCTGCACCCAATCGCTCCAACAAGCGCTCAACAAACGTCAACCGGGTTCGGTCGCCGATGACGCAAACTTTGAAGTCACAGGAAACTATTTGTTCGTCAAGAGTCGGTCACACGCGGATCTGGCGAGAGTCGTCAAAATTGACGTCCGCATCGTTGATTTGGAATACGGTGAAGAGGTCACCAAACTCCCCTTCCGTGTCGAAATCGACCATACCAAGGCGATCGCCAAGGTCATCCAAGAAAGCGTGCACCTCCCTCCCGACGGCAGCAAAGCGGAGCGAAATCGGATTCTTGCCAACAGCGTCACTTCGCCGTCAGTCAGTGTTCGCGGTCCGCACCAATCAATCGTCTCCAGCACCAGCGACAGCAGTTCCGCCGTTGAAGTGTTGGTCAGTTCCAATCCGTCTCGTCCCGCCACGCCGCGATCCGCGTTGATCCAGTCCGGGCGGGCATTTGTGGATATCGCCAAGAATGAAATTTATGAACTGCGGCTTTACAACAACGGTCCGCGTGAAATCGCCGCGAGCGTCTCGATTGATGGAATCGATATGTATCACTTCAGCCAAGATCGAAATCCCGATGGATCGCCCGCATTTTCTCACGTCGTGATCCCGCCACGCTCGACCGCCACCGTCGTCGGGTGGCACCATTCATTAGAGGGAACGGAAAACTACAAGGCGTTTCTGGTCACGTCCTACGGCAAAGGGGCGGCGAGTCAGACGGGGATTCCGGCGACGGAGAAGATCGGAGTCATCCATGTTCAGTTCTCCTATTCCAACGTAATCCCAATGGGTTCACGCTCGTCACCAGGCAAAGAAACAGGATTCGGCCCGCCGCGACGGGTGCAGCAAAAACCGCTCCGCCGCGAAATTGATCCACCCCACGATTTCGTGTCGATCCGCTACGCCAGATAGGCCGAACCTCCAGACGACCGGATATGTGTTAAAAAAGCAACAGGAGGGATTGCCCGGCGACAGCGATATGTTATTTTAATAACACTTAAAACTCGCAGCCCCCCTTCGCCTGGAGGTTCACGTGCGTTCCGACCTTTCCCGTCGCGAGCGGCAGATCATGGAAGTGATCTACCAGCTCGGCGAACCGACCGCGAACGAGATCGTCGCGGCGATGCCCGATCCGCTGGCCAATGCCACGGTGCGGACGCAGCTTCGCACGCTGGAATCCAAAGGTGTCGTCAAGCACCGCCGCGAAGGCAAACAATTCGTGTACTTCCCCGCGGTGCCTCGCAAGAATGCCGCGGTCAAGGCGTTTCGCAAAGTCTTGGAAATCTTCTTCGGCGGCTCGGTCGAAGACGCGTTGGCGACGCACCTTGCCGATCCGAAGACGAAATTGAGTGACGATCAAGTCAAGCGTCTGCGACAATTGTTAAAAGAACATCAAACACGGGGCGGAAAATGATGAGCGAGACACTGAATGATTGGTTGATCGACAGCCCACTGTCACTGTGCTTAGTCGTGATCGTCCAAGTCACGATCGTCGCGGCGATCGCCTCGTGGATCGCCGCTCACATCAAAGGATTCGATCCCGGGCGGACGCACGGCGTCTGGCTGACGGCGGCGGCCCTGACACTGCTGCTGTTGCCGGTGCATGTCGTGGTCGGCGGATGGCGGATTCCACTGAAAGCACCTCAGAACGATACGATCGCGAGCAGCGTCCAGGCGGCCCGTGCGGTTCGAAACAATGACGCCCTGGCGACCACGGCTTCCGCGGACTTGGCCGAGCCAGTGGCAATGCGAGAATCGATTGATCCGGTGGCGGAACCACGGCCCGACGAGTTGTTGCTCTCAGTCTCAACACCGATGGCTCCGGCGGCCAACGCGACGGGGCCGGTCGAGCCGCAGCCGCAACGTCGTCTCAGCGTCACCGATTCCGGCTTGGTTTCCGCGATTCAGACATCGCAAGTCCAATTGCTGCTCGTTTGGATTTACGCCGTGGGATTTACGTGGGTTGCCCTGCGAATGGTGGCCGGGTTGGTTCGGCTGCGAATCGCGGCGATGCGTGGCCGAGCGGTCAGCGCGAGCACCAGCGGCATTGCCGATCAGATCCGCGGCGTGCTCGACTTGCCGGGCACGCCTCCGATTCGCCGGACCGATCAAACCTCCATGCCACTGGTCTTCGGTTTGCTGCGACCGACCGTGCTGGTTCCAGACGACTTCGATTGTTGGAGCGAAGACGAGATCCGTTCGACGCTGCTCCATGAGTTGATGCATGTCCGGCGCCGTGACGCATTGGGGCAAACCTTGGCCTCGATCAACTTGATGGTCTACTGGTTCCATCCGGCGGTCTGGTTGGTCGATCGGCGACTGAGCGAATCGCGGGAATGGGCGACCGATCGCGACGTCTTGGCAGCCTCTTCGGCGAGCGGAGGCGAACTGAATTCGGGGCGTTACGCGGAAAGTTTGCTAAACATTGTGGCGCGGTTTCGAGTTGCTGACGCGGCACGTCGGTTGCCGGAACGGTCGGCGATTGCGATGAGTCGTCACAGCGAGATCGAAGACCGCTTGAAATTGATTCTCCGCGGCGTCCCGGGGCTTTCCCGCTGGCGGATCGCGTCGCTGCGAATGATGGTCGCCCTGCTGGCCGTCGCAGCAATCGCGACCACGGTGCGGCTGGATCGCTCGGCCGCACAAGAGACTTCGGACAAGGACGCCAATCCGTCCGCGACGGCTTCCGTTCACGCGGAAACGGATGACGCTCCCCCGCTGATCGAACCGGTTCGTCCGGAAGACAACGATTTGATTGCCCGAGTGTTGACGTGTCGACCGATCATGGGCGAGTCAGAGGACTACGCGGTGATCGTCAACGTGTCCGGCAAAGTCCTCTCGCCCGATGGCCAACCCGTCCCCAGTGCGGTCGTGGTCTTGCGGGAATCGAGCAACACCCGTGCATCCAGTAATTTCAATAAATACCTGCTCTCGGTCGACCGAAATCAGGTTCGCGTTCCAGACGTGATCGCGAGGACGGAAACGAACGCGAATGGCGAATTCGAATTCACGAATATCAAGGCCCCTGCGTTCCCGCGTGATCGATCGGACCGTTGGGTGGGCTCGCTGGTCGCCGCGATGCCGGGAGTGGGCGTCGCCACATCGAAGTTGATCCTCGAGAAATCGAATCCGACGCCGATCGAAGGTCTCGCCCTGCAGCTCACGAAGACCAATTCCATCAGCGGCCGTTTTGTCACGCCCGATGGCCGGCCGCTCGCCGGTGCGATCGTCAACCTGACGGGCCTGTTCGAGCCGACGGCCGATCCATGGGATGCGCCGGAGAGGATTGAATTGTGGATGAGTCAATTGACACCGAGAACCACGACCGACGACTCCGGCAATTTCGATTTCCAAAACATCCCCACCGGCTTGATCGCCTCGATTCAGGCGTCTCACCCCGACTGGGAGAACGGGTACGCCGCGGTTCGCACCAGCGATGAAGTGGCTGTTGGAAAATTTGCACGGGCGAATCACTGGCTGCCCAGCGGAGAAGTCGTTGCAAGCCCGGCGGCGGTCGTCGCCGACCCCGGATACACACTCTACGGCCGCGTCCGGGACGCACGGGATGCAGCGATCGCCGGTATCAGCATCTACCCCTCCTCCAGCGTCGACCGTTCCAAGACTGATTCGGAAGGTCACTTTCGAATGCGCGTTCCAACATCCATGGTTTCCAGGTACCTGGAACGAGATGACCCGATGAAATTCTCCGTCGTACCGTCGGAAGAAAGTCCTTTTTTGGGGACACAATTAGAACTTACCCCAGGCCAATTGACCGGTCAGGATTCGATCGACGTGACCTTGAGCGATGCCGTCACGATCAGCGGCAAAGTCGTCGACTCGACGGGATCTCCATTGGAAGGCATTCTGATTCGTTCACTCAACCTACCATCACCGCTCGGGGCACTCTCAAAAGAGGACGGAACCTTCCAGTTGAAACTGTCCGTCGGCGACCACTTCTTGATCGTTGCGACCCTAGACTCGGGATACGCGATCCCGTCATTTGCCGAAGTCATCGGAATGACGAAGCAGCGAGCCGAGTCGCTGCCCCACCGAAGAATCGCGATCACGGATCTTACACCCCGCACGATCAAACCGATCGTGGTACCCAAGCTGGCGACGTACCAGGTCATCGTGTCGTTGCCCGATGGGAATCCCGCGGTCGGCGCGTCGGTGATCCTTCGTGATGAAATCCCGCCTGGTCCGAACGCTCCCGTATTCGATCAAGCCCCTCATGTCGTCGATCGATCCGCGTCTGAATCGACGAATTCACTCGGCCGCGCCGCGTTAGTCCCCAACGGGCTCACCTCCCCCAAGGCCTTCGTTGACGTCAAGTACCTTCGCGACGACGACGCCTTCAGCGGCACCGCGAAGTTGATTGAAGCCAAGGACGGCGTGATTCATCTGGTGCTCAATTCCTCCGCGATCGTCCAGGGCCGCGTGCTGGTCGACGGAGAACCGGTCGCCGGGGCTCGCGTTCAAATCAGCTTGACTAAATCCGTCCAACGGAAGGCCAACGGGATGACAATGATGGTCCACCAATCTCTCGGCCATCAGTTCGTCACAACGGATTCCGAGGGTGTGTACCGGGCCTGCGTCCCGGCCGGCGGAAACGTTCACACCAGTTTGAACAATGCTCCGAATCTGAGTTTCCGAATGGGGATCGGATACGGCGCACAACCCGCCGGTGACGGCAAGCTGATCGTCCAGGACTTTGAACTGATCCGTGGGAAGCAAGAAATCGCTGGACGCGTGATCGATGCCGACGGGAATCCGGTCGCCAAAGCGATGGTTTCCGTCGACCGCGACTCAAACGTCGTCCCCGACTTGTGGGTCGATCACCATCGCGAAAGCCAATGGACCACCGACGCCAATGGGCGGTTTCATTTGAAGAACGTCCCGCAGGGTAAGTATCAACTGTCCGTCCGCGGCCCCCAAGGCGAAAGCTCTGTCTCGGCAACCCGGATCTCGACGTTGGTTCCGGTCCGCACCGGCGAGACGGATTTGGAGATCACGTTGAACCTTCCCAACCTGCCGGAGATCCCAAGGCTGGTGCCGATCGAGGTCACGCCCAAGCGGTAGCCATCGTGGGATAGGCGTGCGAGCGTCGCCGTGTTCTCCGAACTCGGCGGGCTAAATGCGTAGCATTGCCCCGCGCCGACCTCGGAGAGGACGGCGACTGTCCCAGCCAATCGAAAACGAAGCGGCGGTTGATGACGAGCCCGCAAGCCTGTCCCACGATTGCAAGTTTTCCTCCGATCGAACACTCAAAACACCCCTTCACACAATGCTTTCCATCGAATTCCTGCTGTCCTTGTTGCTGACCGCCGGCACGGCGGAGTTGTCGGGCCGTGTCGTCGATTCGGACGACCAGCCCGTTGCCGGCGCGATCGTCGTCGTCAGCACCGCCAAGCCACGCGTCGGTCCGGCCACGACTTGCCCGTCCTGTTACCGCGATTGCACCAAACGCACGACCACCGACGAAAACGGCGCGTTCTCGATCACCGACTTGTCCGACCAGCTGCTGTTCAGCCTGGCGGCCGGCGGCTCAGGCTATCAAGGCCAAGTCTCCGAGCACTTCGATCCGCAACAAAACCCCGAGATCAAATTCGAACTCGAACCCCTGCAGCAGGCAGAAAAAATCGAAGTGCTTCGTGGCCGCGTCGTCGACCTCGACGGAACTCCGATCGCGGGCGCTCAAGTCCGGCCACACACCATCTTTCGCAACAACGGAACCGGAAGCGGATCAGATCGCTCGGTCACGCCGTTGACCCTGACCGATGAAGACGGCGTCTTTGAAATGTCGGTGGGAGATCACATCGAGTGGATGGACTTGCGGATCAACGCCTCGGCCTACGCCCCCGCACAAACCCGTTGGGCTCGATCGGAGGATCAGAAGCTCGAAATCTCGCTCGGCTCGGGCGCGGGCCTGCGAGGCAAACTGGTCTTCCGCGGCCAACCGGTCGTGGGCGTCGAAGTCGGACTGGTCCAAAAGAATCGCATGATGGGAAGCATCGTGACGCCCCAAGAGCTGTTTACCGACCAGGAAGGCACGTTCAGCTTCGACCAGCTTCCCCCGGAACTCGAGTACACCGTCTACACGCACACCGGCCAAGCTGCTTCGGCAGTGCTGCCGCTCAGTTTGATCAAGGCCCCCCGTCACGGCGAACGAGCCGACTTGGGGGAAATCCCGGCCGTCCAGCCGAGGCGATTGGAGGTCACGGTGACGACCAGCGATGGGACACCAATTCCCAAGGACAGCTACGTCTACATCGGTAGGCAGTACGGTTGGCGAGGTTCCCAACTGCCGCTGGAACAAAAATCGACCTCGAAGGTGTCGATCCTGGATGCGGCCCCCGAGCTGTATCAGGTCGCATTACGAACGAAGGGCTACGAAGTGCTGGAAACCCAGCCGAAGTTGAATGTCGATCTCAATCAAAGCTACACGGTGGACGCCAGCCGCGAATCGAGTGTCGTGTTTATTTTGCGGCCCACGGGGAATTAGGGGGCGTGTTGGTGTTCAGCCTACGACCTCGTTCCAAGGCTCCGCCTTGGGACGCGATGGTTGGGAGGCTCCGCCTTCCGAATGTTGAGGCGGAGCCTCATAGACAGCGTGTTTCCAGGCGGGGAACGTGAAATTTATTGCTGCTTCATTACGATGCGTTCCCTCTCCCAAATGGCTCCCCTCTCCCCAAAACAGATCGCGCGATAAAGAGTGGTCAATGAGTGACGTTGACCGCGATCTGTTTTGGGGAGAGGGGCCGGGGGTGAGGGGCTCGTCATCTATTCGTTGCACATCGATTGCCTCACCAAATCCCCTTCGATTCTGTGATGCAATTGTTGCCGGCTCACTTCACTTCGGTGTGGAATCTCTACGTCAGATCTGCCACGCTCCAACGCTTCGTCGACGCCTGGCAATCCCCCTCACCCCCGGCCCCTCTCCCCCAGAAAACCTGACTCGCTGAAGCTCGCCAGGTTTTCTGGGTGAGAGGGGAGCCAGAATCATCAATACCGTCTTGCAATGAAACGAGTCTAAAAAACTTTGTCTGGCAACATTGTCTTGCTCGCAATGGTAGGGAATCGGTCAGCAATAAATTTCACGTTCCCCGCCTGGGAACAAGGACGAGGACGTCGTACTGGCAATCCGCAGAATGCGTCTGCAGTGGAATCGGCTCAAGCCGAGACACCAGCGATTACTGCTGTTTGGAATACCAATCGGGTGTTCCGAACCAATCGTGCATTTCTTTTTCGAAGGGTGCGACGACATCGCGGCGTTCGGGTATTGAGCCGCGGTCTCCCGTTTCGACGGTCCAGGTAAACAGCGCAGCGCGCATCCGGGTGAGTGCTTCTTGATGCGACGCGTCGTCGGAATCGGCCAAGTTGTGGATCTCGTACGGATCCGCTTGCGTGTCGTACAGCAATTCGTCGGGAAACGGTTTCATCAACTCCGCCGGCGCACCGGTCAGCTTTCCCGCCGCATGCAATTGCCGCATCAGCGGTTTGACCAAGAAACACTTTTCCTTGTACCGGTTCAGCGTCGGGAAACCGGCGCCGGGCGTGAAGTTGCGGATGTAGTGATAGCGTTTGTCGCGGACGCTGCGCAAGCGGATCTCCGTTTCATCGATGCGGTCGCGGGCGCTGAACACGTACTTGCGTGATGCCCCGGTTTGCTCGCCGAGAAAACGTCGTCCCTGCATCCCCAGCGGCGGATCGATGCCTGCCATCCACAGCGTGGTGGCAGTCAGATCGATCAAACTGATCAGTTCATCACTGACCGCACCGGGTTGGATTTGCTTTGGTGCGGGATAGTTCTTGGGCCAACGGATCACCATCGGGACGTGCAGCCCCGAATCCCAGCACCAATGGATGCCGCGTGCTTCCAGGCGTCCGTTGTCGGCAAAGAAGACAACAATCGTGTCGTCGGCCAGGCCGTCTTTTTCCAGCCGATCCAGAATCAAGCCGATGCGAACATCGGTTCCACTGGCGGAATTCAAGTACCGCGCCCATTCCTGTCGGGTGACCGGATGGTCGGGGTAATACGGCGGCGGTGTGACGTTGTCCGGGATTGCCACCTGAGGATGCCATTCTTCGCCGACCCACTTCACGCGTTCCTTTTCGGCCGATTTGCGATCGTAGATGTCATACTCCGCTTCGGGCAGATTGATCTGGGCGAAAAATGGCTGACCGGACTTGAGTGCCTGCCAATCATCGGTCGTGTAAAGCTGGCCTTCGTTGACAAAGTTCAGATCCAATTTACCCGTGCCGACCACGCGGTCCCCGATGGTTTTCAGGTTTGCCGTGATGTAGCCGGCATCGTGCAACCGTTGGGTGATCGGACGCACGCCCGGTGGTAACCGATAATCGTCGTCGCGGTGTGAACGCATGTGGTGTGTATCGATCGTGGTCTGGTACATGCCGGTCATGAAGGCCGAACGGCTGGGGGCGCAAACCGGCGAGGTCGAAAAGACGTTGGTGTAGCGAATCCCCGCGGCAGCCAGTGAGTCGACGTTCGGCGTGTGAACGTTCTTCGCCCCGTAACATCCGAAGTCCAAGTCAAAGTTCTCGCCGACGATCCAGAGGATGTTGGGGGGCTTGGCAGGCGATTGTGCCTGGGTGATCGAGGCGGCAGTGAAGGAGGCGACCAGCAGCAGAATGAGAAAGCGTCGGGGCATGTTGTGTCTCAGTGACGGAAAAAGGTGGTCGGCAAACCGGTTGGAGAGGCTTCCAGTAGTCTATCGCAGCTCCACTATCGGGTTGACGATGCGTTTCGAGAGTCGCCGTGTTCTCCGAACTCGGCGATCCCCAAAGCGAAGCTTTTCCCCTGCGGACCTCGGAGAGGACGGGGACTGTCCAGCCCGTTCGAAAACAAAGCTCCTTTAGTCGACTCCCCTCGTCGATCCAGCGGATGGCGAGCAGGGAAACCTATCCCGTTATTCCAACCGGCCGTGTATCCAATCGGCGATCCGTTTCAGTTGTTCGTCATGATAGAACGCCTTTCCGCCGTGGGCGGCGCCGTGGACGACGTGGAAGGTGGCGTCCAGTCCGGCCCGCCGGTAGGCACCTTCCAACTCATGCGATTGGTTGATCGGCATTTGAGGATCCTGGTCCCCGTGAATCAACAACAGCGGAGGGTCCTCCGAGTCGACGTGCGCGAGCGGACTAGCCAGCCGCGCGGCCTCGGGAACCGCGGTCGGCAGATCCCCCAACAGCAATTTGAGCGCCGGCTCCCGAACGCTCAACCCGTGCGGCGTCGATTGGCTGAGAATCGTTTGCAGGTTGCTCGCACCGTAGAGTGAAACGATCGCTGCGACGTCAGACGAAACCTCGGCGTTTCCCATCGCGAGGTTTTCTAACGCCTGCACGCCGCTGCTGACGCCGACCAGCGCGGCGAGGTGGCCACCGGCGGACGCCCCCGCAATAACGATCCGGTCGGGATCGATTTCGAAACGGTCGGCGTGGGCACGTACGAAGCGAATCCCCGCTTTGATGTCTTCGGTTTGCGCGGGAAATCGAGCCGTCCCGCTGAGCCGGTAATCCAGGCTGGCGATGGCAAAACCGTGTTCGGTCAAGCGTTGGATCGGCACGCTGCGTTTATCACCGGCGCGCCAGGCACCGCCGTGGACCCACACGATCAACGGGCTCGCGTCTTCGTCGGCCCGGCTGGGATAAAAATCCAGTTTCAACTCCGTGCCGTCGACCTTGGCGAACGGAACGTCTCGCTGGATCAACGGCTCGGCGGCATGGACGAAACTTCCGATCGCAAAGACCAGCAAAAGGCAAAGTGGAACTCGGTGCATGGGAACAACGTGGGAAGGGCGACTGAGTCGTTGGTGTTTAGGCTTTAGCCGATTTCTCGGTGCCCTCGTGTCAAGGCGCGACCAAGGGAAGCGTCTAAAGGCCAGTACCGCTAAGTCAAGCGTCGTTCTCTTTCGGCAGGGGCCCGTAGGCTCGCGCCAAACGGCTGATCATCGTTTGACATCAGCCGGTTCGCGCCAGCGTCCGGGCCTTAACTTAGCGGTCTTGGCCTAAAGGCTGAACACCAACGCTTGCTGTATCCTGCCGATTGTACCTGCTTCAGGTCGTCACCGTCGGCTGTTCCGGGGTCACTTGCCCGCCGAACACACTGACGACCACTTTCATCAGCACGGTCAGGATGAGCAACCCGAAGGCCCAAATGCCGACGGTGACTTTCCACTCGATCAAGCTGGGCGAATACTCCACGATCTCGTGAAGCGTCGAGGGGATGAATCCCGGAATGATCAGCCCCATGCCTTTTTCGATCCAAATCCCGGCGATGCAACACAGGCAGGCCACGATGCGGACCGTGCTACGTTCCATCGCCGAGGGCATGAAGAAGAGCACTGTGCCGATCAGATTCAGGACGATCGACGACCACATCCAGGGCACCAATCCGCTGTGACCGTGTGCCCCGAAGAACAGGTAGTTGGCCGCCGACACGTGCGCGCCTCCGGTGTAAAAGAGCGTGAAAATCTCGCTGGCGAGCATCACCAAGTTCACTACCATCGCGACGCGGATGATCTGGACCAGCGTCCTGGCCGGCCCGAGCGGTGCGGTGTACCCGGCGGTGACCCGCATCACACGCATCACCAGAATGATGAACGCCGGTCCGCTGACAAATGCCGATGCCAGGAATCGCGGCGCCAGCAGAGCGGTGTTCCAAAACGGTCGCCCGCCCAGTCCGCAGTACAGGAACGCGGTGACGGTATGAATGCTGATCGCCCAAAAGATCGACAAGAACACAAACGGGATGTACCACGTCGGATTGGGCTTTCGTCCCAAGTAACGCATGTAAAGCAAGTAGCCGACGACGTGCAGGTTAATCAGCAGGTATCCGTTCAGCACGATCACGTCCCAGGTCAACATCGACACCGGCCAATTGAACTCGCCGATGCCGGGGATCAGGTGCCAAAAACGATCCGGCCGTCCCAGGTCGACGACCACGCTGAGCGTACACATCACGATCGCGGCGATCGCCACCGTCTCGCCGACGATCACGACCTTGTGCATGTCTTCGTCGTCATACAGGTAGGCCGGAATCACCATCATCACCCCGCCGGCGGCCAATCCGACACAGAACGTGAAATTGGCGATGTACAGCCCCCAGCTGACGTGATCGGTCATGTTGGTCCCGATCATGCCGCCGGCCACTTGGTTCGCCCAGGCGTTGAGTCCGACCAAGGACAACGCTGTCAGGAGAGTCATCCAGGCATAGAACCCGAACGATCCCTCGGTCGCCAGCCACAAGATCCGCTTCAGGAATCGAGGGTAGCTCAGCAGATGGGGCTCATCGCTCCGCTGGTCCTCGCTTGTCGGCAAGGCGGTCGTACTGCTCATGTGATTCCCTGGTTGATTCGCTTATGCAATTGTGTCTCGTGAGTACGACGGCCCTTCCGGGCCGTCGCCCAACGCAACGCGTTGCAGGACGGAGTTACGAAGAGCGTCAAAAGAGCCCCGCGGACGACGGCCCGGAAGGGCCATCGTACTTGTTGATGTGGTTGTCCCAAGCTTGATGTTCCCCAAAGTTCAGACTCCAACAGGCCCAACAAAATGCGGTCAATCGAAGTAGTAAAAGAACGCCGGCTTGGTCCCCAAGTCTTCTTTCAGGATGTAAACCCGTTTGTTCTCCAGGATCCATCGGATGTTGGAATCTGGATCCAGAATGTTTCCGAACACGCGTGCCCCGGTGGGACAGGCTTCCAGACATGCCGGCAACTTGCCGCGACGCGTCCGATGCAAGCAGTAGGTGCACTTTTCCACCACCCCGACCGGACGCAGTCGATTGCTCAAGTAGCTTTGGTCGGGATTGATTTCATCCGCCGGGACATCTGCTTGTTTCCAATTGAAACGCCGGGCGTGGTAGGGGCAGGCCGCTTCGCAATAGCGGCAGCCGATGCACCAGTTGTAATCCACCACGACGATCCCATCCTCTTCTTTCCACGTCGCTTTGACCGGGCAAACGTCAACGCAGGGCGGTTCGTCACACTGTTGGCATTGCACCGGCAAATAAAACTTGTCGTCCTTGGGCACGACGCCACTGTAGGTCGTGTTGCCGTGTTCCATGTCCATTGTGCCCTTGGGCATCTCCAGCACACGGATATACGACTGGTTGGTCGCCCGATCGTGGTTGTTTTCCTTGTGACAGGCTTCGACACACTTGCCGTTGCCGTTACAGACACTCAAATTGATCGCGTAGACGAATTTGGTGCCGGGGATCGGACGGTCGTCCGCGATGTCGACGTCCACCCCGTGCTCCTGCTTGACCTCTGCTTCCAACCGCTCGATGACTTTGCGTTTGTCTTCATCGGTCAACCGCTTGTAGTGCGTCTGCATGAATTCCGACGCCGTCGTCTGCTTGGCGGCTTGACGCAGCGGCGACACGGCGGCGACAAACGCAGCAGCGCCCAGCGTCGCAAACGCCCCTTTGACGGCGGTGCGGCGGCTTGAATTTTGCAGCACCGGCAGCGAGCGATCACCTTGGCCATTCTCCTTCGGCGACGAATCATTCGTGGTCGTCATGCTCTTTTCCAGCCTCCGAAAAGCGGTCACGTGGCTTGAAGCCGACGACCATTTTGGGAAAATGCGGTTCGTGGGGATCGTGGCAATCGATACAGTTGTTCTTGCGCTGTGGACCACGCGACAGGTCCCAATAACCGTTCATTCCGCCATGCGCCCCATGCCGAAACGAAGTGGCCTGGTCGGCGTGGCACTGGGAACACAGCGTCATCACGTCACGGTACTCGACCTTGCTGCCGTCGGCCAACCGCAACGCATCGCTGTGATCGGGGTTGTGGCAAGCGTAACAGGCCAACGTGCCATGATTGAATGTTAACCCCTGATGAAACTCGTCCAACGCCGCGGTGCTGCGGGCCTGGAAATTCGGCTTGCGAACACTGTGGCAAGTCGAACAGGCCACTTTCCCCGATCGGCCTTGCGGATCCGTCGCCGCAAGCTCAATCAACGGCGGTCCTTCCGGACGTCGAATCAAAACCGCATGACGCGACGTCACACCGGAAGCCTCCTGCGGCGCGCTGGATATGCCAGCATTCGATTCGGAGCCCGCCGGAATCGTTGACTGAGCCAAAGCGTCGCGCTGCGTGCGCGAATGGTCGCGCAGCGTTGTGTCATCCAGGCACAGCAACACCATCAGCGCGGCCGTCCCAACGACAGCGGCCGAAACAAGGCTGGCGATTCGCTTCATGCATTTTCTATTGGTGATGAGGTATAACTGACGAGACAGAATGTATACACTGCGGTGCATATTCAACGCCATCCCAGAACAGGAAGCAAGCGAAGTGCCAATCAGCGGATTAGTGATCACTTTCGATCCGGCGTGGGACGATCCCGACGAGACGATTTCACGATTGCGCGAGGAAGCTGCGATCGAAGTCGGCGCGATGGACGATCGGAAGTGCGCGGTCGTTGTTGATACGTCATCCAGGGCCGAGGACAAAAGGATTTACCAGTGGGTACAAGACTTGCCGGGGGTGGCGAGCATTCAAGTTGCGTTTGTCGGCTTTGATGACCAACCGATCTCTTCCTCCTCGACCACCGATCCGGCGGACTGATACTTTTCAAGGAAACACAAATGGATTCCAAGCGACGTGGGTTTCTGAAGTCCGCCGCGATGGCTGCGGCCAGTTCGATGGTGCTAGGCGATGCAACGTTTTCGTTACCGGTGCTGGGCGCCGCCGACGCGCCCACCGATGGCGATGCACTGACATGGAACAAGGCGCCGTGCCGGTTTTGCGGAACCGGTTGTCACGTCCAAGTCGGCGTGCATGACGGCCGAGTCGTCGCGGTTGCCGGCGACAAGGCCGCCGACGTCAACAAGGGTCTGCTATGCGTCAAGGGCTACCATGTCGGCGGAATCCTGTATGGCGAGGATCGGTTGACCAAGCCACTGCTTCGTCAAGACGGAAAACTGGTAACGATCGAGTGGGACGAAGCGATCGACATCATCGCCAAACGCATCATGGAGGCACCGGAGAAGTTTGCTTTCTACGGTAGCGGCCAGTGGACCATCCCCGAAGGTTACGCGGCGCAGAAGTTGATGAAGGGCGGCCTGTCCAACAACCACATCGACCCCAACGCACGGTTGTGCATGGCGTCGGCGGTGACCGGATTCCTGGCCACCTATGGCGTGGACGAACCGGCCGGATGTTACGCCGACTTGGACGCGTGCGATGTCCTGATCACCTGGGGAAACAACCCCGCCGAGATGCATCCGGTGTTGTTCTCGCGTGTCACCGATCGCCGTTCCCGAGGCGAAAAGGTTCGCATCATCGACATTTCCACCCGGCGGACCCGGACCACCGATGCTGCCAACGATTATCTGGAGATGGCCCCCCACGGTGACGTCGCGATCGCGCTTGGCATCATGAACCAGTTGATCGCTTCTGATTCCTACGACAAAGGCTTTGTCGAAAAACATTGCGCGTTTCGATCGCTGGAGTCGGACTCCCCGACATTGCAGGGCGAAGCGATCACCGAAGACGAATTCCGCAAGCGGATCGCGGCCTACACGCCCGAGCGGGTCGAAGAGTTATCCGGAGTTCCGGCGGATCAAATCCGCGTGCTGGGCAAACTGTTCGGCCAGCGCGACCTGCGGATCACCAGTTTGTGGTGCATGGGAATGAACCAACACACCATGGGAACCGCCATCAACTCACTGGTCCACGGCGTCCATCTGCTTAGCGGTCACTTCGGACGCCCCGGCGATGCGCCGACCAGCTTAACCGGCCAGCCTTCGGCCTGCGGGACGGTTCGCGAAGTCGGCACGTTGGCACACGCGTTGCCGGGCGGTCGCTTGGTCGCCAAGCCAGACCACCGTGCCCAGTGCGAAGCATTCTGGAACCTTCCCGAAGGCCGCATCAATGCCACCCCGGGCTACCACACGGTCAAGATGTTCGACCAGTTTACGTTGCCGACCGACGAAGGCGGTGACATCAACACGCTGTTTGTCCAAGTCACCAACCCGGGCCAAACGCTGCCCAATCTGAACAAGCTGTTCAACGACAAGGACGAGCTAAAGGACAAATTCTTGATCGTCTCGGAAGTCTACCCGACGGCAACGACGCAGCTGGCGGATCTGATTCTGCCGGCGTCAATGTGGGTGGAAAAGAACGGGATCTATGGCAACAGCGAACGCCGCACCCAACAGTGGTTCAAGATGGTCGAACCGCCGGGCGAAGCGCGCGACGACACATGGATGACGATCGCGATCGCGCATCGTTTGCTGGAACTCGGGCACGAAGGAATGAAAGACAAAGACGGCGAGTTCATCTTCGCCGTCAAGGATGACCAGGGCCAAGACGTTCCGATTTGGGAATTCGAACACTACTACGACACCAACGTCGACAAACATCTGTTCGAAGAATATCGCCAGTTCACGACGATGAAACACAAGAACCTGGCGCCCTACGACGAGTACGTCAAAGCCCGCGGTCTGCGCTGGCCGGTCGTCCAACAAGACGACGGATCGTGGCGTGAAACCAAGTTCCGTTTCGCCGGCTTCGATGATCCCTTTGTCGCCGAAGGCCAGGAGTTCGACTTCTATCACTCCACGTCCGGCGACGGACGCGCCCAAATCTGGTTCCACGATTACCAGCCTCCGCCGGAGGTTCCCGACGAAGAGTTTCCGATGTGGTTGTGCACCGGGCGTGTTTTGGAGCACTGGCACACCGGAACGATGACCCGACGTCTGCCGCAACTCAACCGCGCGATGCCGACCGCCTATGTGGAAATGAATCTGCAAGACGCCTTGGCGCAGAACATTCGCCAAGGGGAAACGGTGGTGATCGAATCAAGACGCGGCACGACGGAGTTGCCGGTGTGGATCGATGGCCGCGGCCGGCCGCCTCGTGGAACGGTGTTTGTCCCGTTCTTTGACGAAACCAAGCTGATCAACAACTGCACCTTGGACGAACACGACCCGTTCTCCAAACAACCTGATTACAAGAAGTGTGCCGTCCGTGTTCGCAAGCTCGATGGGGCGTCGTCATGAGCGATCAACCAGCGCCCGCGCGGCGGGGACGCCTGACGTCCATCTTTTTGTTTGTGGTGATCGTCGTTTCGGCGATCGGTTACCTGGTCGGACTTTCCGACGGCGTTCCGAAAGCGGACGGAATCCCTGGTGGTCCGATCGCCGCGGTCGCGGAAACGTCCAACACCGACACGTCCGGCAAGGTTGTTGCTGCGGTCAACTATGCCGAGATCCCCGCCACGGCGATGGGGCCGACCGCCGCATTTCAATCCAAGCCGGCTTCCCTGCCGCAACCGCCCGAGTACGATTTGTTCGTCAAAATCGAACCGAGTGAAGCGGACAAAGCCGAATCGAGCCGGATCCGATCGTCACGCCGAGCCTACAACGGCGCCCCACCTGTCATTCCCCACGCGGTCGAAAACACGTCCGACGCGGCCTGTTACGCCTGCCATGGCGGCGGGATCCAAATGGCGGGGATGAAAGCCAGCGTGATGTCACATGTTTACCTGGCCAACTGCACCCAGTGCCATGCACCGCCACCGCCGGCGCCCTTTCAAGACGTTCCCCACGAAGTGGACAACCGCTTCGTCGGCCTGGCGGCGCCCCAAGCCGGCAAGCGCGCCTACCCGGGCGCCCCGCCGACGATCCCGCATTCGCAATGGATGCGGGAAAGCTGTAGCGCCTGTCATGGCGGGCCCAACGGTTGGGCAGGCATGGAATCGACCCACCCTTGGCGGACCATCTGCACCCAATGCCACGCGCCCTCGGCGGTGTTGGATCAAGCGATCCCGACCGAGACGATCCCGATGCTCCCGCCGCTGGACGTGGCGGCGAAGTGAAGTTTATCAACAGGCGATGTCCCGATCGCCTCAAGTAAGGGTTTTGCCTTTATTCGACGGACTGATCCCATGCCGCCACCGGCTGACGACAACCAACCGCGCCGAAAACCGAGGCTCAATCGCCGCGATCTGCTGCAAGGCCGACTGTGGAAACTGGTGCGTTTGCCGGACCGTCCGTCGCTGGTGATGCGATATCCCAAGACGCGTCAGGAAGCGGGCACTTCGGCACCTGAATCAAGCACCGCCCCGCCGCGCAGTATCGGCGGCATCGCGATCGAACCGGTCCGACCGACGGATTTCGATGAAAGCACGCCGGCAAAATCTTTTCCCATCTTTCGGCCACCCGGTGCCGTCGAAGAAAAACAGTTCCTGGCCGGCTGCACCCGCTGCAACGATTGCTCCGACGCTTGCCCGCATGACGCCATCGTCAAAGCCCCTGATCGCTTGGGCCAGGTCGCCGGGACCCCGACCATCGACGCCGATGCCAACGCGTGTCTGATGTGCGACGGCTTTCCCTGCATCACCGCTTGCAAGCCCGGAGTGCTGAATCTCTCACTGCCCAAAACGATCGGCACTGCAAAGATCACCGAGCACCTGTGCTTGGCACATCACTCCACGACCTGCACCGTTTGCAGCGAACGTTGTCCGACCAAAGGCGTGATCGAGGTGACCGATGGGAAACCGACGATCAACGAAGACCGCTGCACGGGCTGTGGCGTCTGCCGTTACGTCTGCCCGGCTCCCGAAAACGCGATCCTATTGATGCCCCTGTTCAACCGTCCGAGCCTTCCCTCATGACCCACCAACCGCCACTGCCAGAGATCCTGCAAGCCGAATGGGGCAGCGACCAGATCATGGCCTTGTTCGCCGATCTGGATGCCGGGACGGAGATCCAACACGTGCAACTGCGGACCGATTCGGACGATGCCGCCGTGACACTGGGCGATGCCGAAGCCGCGTTCGTCCAGGGCACGGCCCGCGCGATCCAAGTCCGCTATCGCTTCGAAGACGAACTGTGGAGTGATACGATTTTGCCGGGTGACCCAACGACCAAAATTATTCGCAGCCGCTTACCCGGTCACGGAACATCGCAATGAGGGCGTTTTCGCCGATATCAGATCGTTGCGTCAGGATGCTCTCGACAAGGTCCAATTTCCGAATCGTCGACCAAGTGATTTCGACTTCAACCACCAGATCCGGCGTGCGAAAGCCTTGGCGGCTTCCGCTACGAACGATGAACGCCTAATTCCGTCCCCAGCGTTTGTCGTTCGGATTCCCGGCGGTCATCAGGTAAGTCAGCAGATCGCGGACTTCGTCGCGGCCCAGTCGATCCAACAAACCTTCGGGCATCTGCGACACCTTGGACGCTTCGATCAACTCGACGCTGTCCGCATCGACTTCCACCGCCTTGGCGTTTTCGTCGATCGGATAAACTGTGAGATCACCGTTTTCTTTCTCGACCACCAAGCCGATCAATACCTGGCCATCATCGGTCAACACCCGTGACGATCCATACTGGTCCGAGATGTCCTTACTGGGATGCACGATCGCTTCGACAAGGTAGCGTTCGTCGAACTTGTTGGGGATGCTGGTCAGGTCGGGTCCGATCGCTCCGCCCAGTCCGCCCAGACGATGGCAGGCGGCGCATTTGGCACTGAAGAACAGTGAACGCCCGCGCTCGAAATTCTTCGGACCGCGACTGGTCGCCAAGGCTTCCTCGACGGTCCACTTCTGGCCGGGACCTTGGGGCTCGACAATCGGAAAATCGGGTTGGGGATTAAAATCTTCGCCGGTGATGTCTTGCAGCGCCACGCGTTCCTGGTTGGAACAATTGGCCAATGCTTCGTCACGGATCCGCGTCAGGTAGCCCGCATAGCTGGCCCCGCCGGATGCTTTGGCGGCTTCGTTGAGAAAGGCGAAGTAGCTGCGACGCTGATCGAGCGTCCAACCGTCTTTTAAGTTCCGCAAAAGGAACGCGTACATGATTTCGCGCGACGGCGGCGTCGACTGGATCAAGTTGTCGATGGCCCTTCCGTAGCCCTTATTGCGACTGGCCAGCTCGGACCACGCCGGCGGTTCGGTCGGCGGGCGGTTATCGATCAGCTTGATCGTCTTGCCGATCACCGACTCGCTTCGCAGATACGTCAACACACGAATCAGTTCGGTGTTGACTTCGGCATCATCGCTGGGCAGCAGCGGATCGAGCTGCGCGATCACCTGCTCGCTTTCGCGTTCGGTCGGTTTACCCAGTCGATCGAAGATCAGCGCGTAGCCGCGGAGCATGCCCAACAACTGGCTCTTGTCTAGCGAATCGGGACGAAGCCCCATCAATCCGACCATGGCACCGGCGCGATGGTACTCGTCGCCCATCCGCGCCAGTGCGACGATGGCCGTGATGCGAGCCTGTGGTTCGGGTTCCAGCACCGCGCGCTCGGCCCATGATTCCAGCGGCTGACTTTCGACCGCGACGCGAGCCGCATGGCGCAGAAACCGATCGCTGCTTGACAGCACCGGCCACGCCGCCGCGATCGCGTCGGGCGACTCAACGCCATGAAACGCTTCCAACGATCGACGCAGCTTGCGAGCCTGTGCCGCGGCGGGATCGGTGTGCGTCGGTTCGACGCGTGAGGCGTCGCCGAGATAACGCACTCGGTACAATCCCGAACCTGTCCCTCGGCCGCCGATGGCAAAGTACAACGTGCCGTCGACACCGATCACGGCATCGGTCAACGGCAGCGGCGAACCGTACACGAACGGTTCGGCGACGCCGCGATAACCCGCGCCGGCGGGTTCCAGGTGAATCGCGTACATGGTTCCGAACGTCCAATCACAGGCAAACAGTGCATCGCGATAGCGGGTCGGAAAATCGGCGTCGGATACGGCGACCAGTCCGGTCGGGGATCCCGGGCCGATGTCGACAACCGGCGGCAGCGAATCTTCGTAGTAACTGGGCCATTTTCCCGATCCGCTGCGCCAACCATAGTCCGCCCCGCTGGCGGCCAAGCAGATTCGGGTCGGGCGATACCAGGGCAAGCCGAGATCCCATTCCATGTCCGCGTCATAGGCAAACAGGTCGTCGTGGCGATTGAGTGCGATGTCATACTGATTGCGAAAGCCGACCGTGCGAACGACTTGCTCTTTCGAATCGACGTCCAGTTCCGTCACCCAGCCTCCGGGCGCCAGGCGACCGCGGGCGTGTCCGTTGGAATCCCACATCCGCGGCAACAGATGCCCTTCGTACCAGGTCGGCACGCGGCTGCGGCGGTGGCTGGCCAACGGCGCCGCATTGCCTCCGTCGAGAAACAGCCCCTCGCCGCCCGGCATCGGCAACACCGCATGGTTGCCGTGCTCTCCGCCGCCGGTCGTCCCTGGATAAGTTTCCGCCGCGTCCAAGCGATCGTCACCGTCGGAATCGGTCAACCGGATCAGGTGTCCGCCGTTGCGATGAAACCACAAACTGTCCTCGGCCCAGTGCAAACCTTGGGCGCCCGAAACGTCGGCCAGCGACCCGATCGAGACCTTTTCGACCAATGGCGAATCTCCTGTCCGCAACGTCAGCCGGTACAATCCGGCGCCGCCTTGGTCACAGGCATACAAACGGCCTTGGGGGTCGGTCGCCAGCGCAACCCAACTGCCTTGCTGCTTCGGCACCGAATAGACTTGTTCGACGACAAACCCCGGCGGTGCAACAATTTCCTGCGGACGAATCACGGTCGCCCCACCGGCACTCCCGGATTCTTGTCCCGGGATTCCCCACGGCCCGGCCCCGATCTGGTCGATGATTTTCGCCGCCGTCCAGTCGGATTCGTCAAATTCAGTGGCGTTCCAATCTTTCGCGGGTGATTCAGATCGCTTCCAGGAGTTGTCGGTCACGATCGAGGTTTCGTTTCCGTCCGATTCGGTGACCGTCAACTTGGCGACCAGCGCCGCAACGCCACCTTCGTTTTGACCGGCGATGGCGATCACGTTCCGCCCGGGCTGAATCAATGGCGTCACATCCTGATCGATCGGCGATTGCCAAGCGTCACTGTTGGCCACTTGCTTTCCGTTGATGAACAGCGTCATGCGGTTATCGCACGTCGCGTACAATCGCGTGTGTTTGGCCGCCGCGGTGATTTGAAATGATTTGCGAAACCAGACCTTTTGATTCGTCGCCGATCGGTCGGCCCAGATCCATTGAGGTTTAGGCGTCTGTTGCAGCCAGGTTTCTGCGTTCGGTTTGGTCACGGCCGCTTGTGTCGCGTCCTTCGTTGCCGCAGCACTGGCCGATGAAGAGGAATCGATCGCCGCTTGCAGCACGCGCCGGGCCTGGTCACCATCGAGAGAACGCAACAACAGGTTTCGGTATTCCGCTTTCATCGCGGGTCCTTGGTGCAATTGCAGTCCCAGTAGACCGCTGCGCCGAGCGTCGGGATGATCGTCGGTCACGTCGACGGTGGTGACGCCGTTGATTTGATGGATCATTCGGTTTCCGACCGCGACGATCACCAATTCATTCCAACGTTCGGTCGCGATATCGCCGAGCGGGGCGAATGCATCGGTCGCATCGGATTTGCCGTCCGCGTTGATCACCACGCGCTGGCCGCCGGTGGCGATGATCCCCCGCCCTGTTTTCTCGCCGTACATCATGCCCATGTAGTCGGGCCGCGGATGCAAATCGGCTTGATAGCCTCGCAGTGCCAACTGATTTTCGTCGGCCAACTCGCTGCGATATTGCACCCCCGAATTGTTGCCTTCGAAACGAACCAGACAACGAAACTCGAAATCGCCGACCGTGCCGCCTTGCCAGATCAAGAACGTATTGGACTTCACTGGGTTCTCTTTGGTCGTTTCCCCGACGATCGCCCCATCGCGGACCGTCCAATAGGGGGCCAGTCCCCTCCACTGCGACAGATCCTTGCCGTTGAAAAGGACTTGGTATCGCGGGCTTTCGCAGCTCCCGATGATCGCGGCCGAAGTGAACAGGCCTAACAGTAAATATCGCAGCAGTCCCATCGGATCCCGTTTCGGTCAGTTGGTCAGTGGTGAATCAATCGGGTCGATCTTAATCGTTTCGACGTGGTGCCGGAGAGCGAATGCGACCATCGGGCGCGGAAAGTCACGCAATCTGTCTGGCCGCCTAGTCCCGAAGCAAGCGTCGGCCCGTTGAAACGGGGGGACGAGGGGAAGGGTGGCAGAATGATGAGGGGCAGAGTGATGAGGTGCGCGGAGGCTGACGCCAAATAAATTTCCGCAAACCGAGTGTAAATGGCGGACCGGGTGCCGTTTGAACGATTATCAAGCTCACGAGCCGTTGCCCACCTCGCCTATCGATTCCATGATCGCCCCCAGCCACTTTCACACCCCGGATGACATCGATGCCAAGCTGATGTTACGGCTCCGCAACGGCGAATGCGACGTGTTTGAGCGACTGGTGCAACGCAATCGAGCGACCGTGCTGCGATTCATTCGCCATTTCCAGACTCCGGGGATTGTCGATCCCGAAGATCTGACGCAGCAGGTTTTTTTGAGGGTCTACAAGTCCCGACACACGTACCAGCCGACCGCCAAATTCTCGAGTTGGCTGTACACCATCACACGCAACGTCGTCTCCAACACCAATCGACAACTGGCCCGGCGGCGTGAAGTGCCACTCCAGCGAATTCCGGACGTCTTTTCCGAGACGCAGTGCACGTTGGATGTTTCTGTCGACTCGGATCCGGCCGTCGAAGTGATTCGCGGCGAGTGCCGAGTGGCGGTCCAGCAAGCGATCAGCCGACTCGGACAGCGCCAGCAAGCAGCGCTGCAACTGGTGCACTTCCACGGCTACAGCTACCTGGCCGCGGCGCAGGAATTGATGCTTTCCGAGATGGCTCTGAAGTCACTCGTTCAGCGGGCACGCGCGGGGCTGAAAAAAACGCTCCAAAAGGAACATGGGGAAGAGATAGACGATATGCTGAGGACTTGTATCCCGTATCGCAGAAGCACGTTCGCACTGAAACGATCGTGATGGTCGTTGTGGCGTGATCCCCCCTCCATTCCCCGCCCCCGCTTCACCTGTGCTGCTGCGCGGAGTCTCCGAATCGAACGTCAATCGAGCCCCACAAAAATGATCCGTAACCTGACTTGCATTGCGATCCTCACCGTCCTGGCAGTGCCGCCATTTTCTTTCGCCGAAGACAACTGGCCGACGTTTCGTGGTGCGGATCGAACCGGCGTTTCCAGCGACACCGGATTGCTGGACCGGTGGCCCGAAGATGGCCCCAAATTGGTCTGGACCGCCGAAGGTGCCGGGCGGGGCTACGCGAGTGTCGCGATCGCCGACGGGAAACTGTTCACCCTGGGCGATGGCCTTTCCACCGCTGATGACGACGACGAATACCTGGTGTGCTTCGACCAAAAGACCGGACGGCAACTCTGGAAAAGCAAAACGGGCGTCCCTTGGAACAGCGGCAAAGAATCTTGGCAGAGTTCACGTAGCACACCGACCGTCGACGGAGACCGCGTCTATGTCGTCACCGCGTTTGGCGAATTGATCTGCTTCAGCACCGCCGGCCAGGAGCAGTGGCGGCGGCACCTGAAAGACGATCTTGGCGGCAAGAAAGCCGACGGCTGGGGCTACAGTGAATCCGTCCTGATCGACGGCGACAAGCTGATCTGCACCCCCGGTGGCCCCCAGTGCACCATGGCGGCACTCGACAAAGCGACCGGCGAAACCCTGTGGACGACCGCGCGTGAGGAGGATCGTGGCGCCGGGCACGCATCGGTCGTCATCGCTGACGTCGAGGGCACAAAAGTCTACGTCCAGACGACCGGCAGCGGCGCCCTGGGCGTGCGTGCCGACGACGGAGAACTGCTGTGGTCCTACGAGATCCAACGCACCACCGCCGTGATCCCCACCCCGATCGTCAGGGGCGACCTGGTCTTCTTTTCCGCCGGCTACGGCACCGGCGGCGCGCTGCTGCGCCAAGTCGCCCAGGGAGACGGTGTGACGGTCGACGAGATCTATCCGCCCAATCCCAAGCTGGGCAACAAACACGGCGGCATCGTGCTGGTGGGCGACTACCTGTACGGCGATTCGGATGACCAAGGCGTCCCGTTCTGTGCCGAACTGATGACCGGCGAAACCGAGTGGAAATCCCGCGGCTCGGGCAAGAAGTCGGCCAGCGTCACCGCCGCCGACGGAAAACTGTTCATCCGCTACAGCGACGGTACCGTCGTGCTGGTGCCTGCCTCGCCCGAAGAATACGACGAGCAAGGCAGTTTTAAAGTCCCCGACAGTGGCGAGCGTCCCAGCTGGGCACACCCCGTCGTCGTCGGCGGAAAACTGTACCTCCGCGAAGGCGACAAGGTGTTCTGCTACGACGTCAATGCGTAGCCAAGGCGGACCGGTGAGCTACTGCGGCAGGACTTCGAACGTCGCCGCGTAGCTCAGGTAACGCGATGTCGCCTGGGGAACCGACGTTTCCTTGTCCTCCGTGCTGGTTTCCAGCCAGTACATGCCGGGTTCGGACCAGGTCACGCTGAACTCGCCGTTGGCATCCGTCGTCAGGTGCACTTCATCTTGTGCATCACGATAGCGGGTGCCTCCGCGGATGAGTTCGATCTCCAATCCCTTGGCCGGCTTGCCATTGACCAGCAGACGAAACGTCGATTCTTCCCCCACGTAAAGATCGTTGGGGTGAGAGACCGGAACGAGTTCGACGCCCTTGCCGGTGGGCTTGAGTGCTTCGTCGGTCGGCGCGCCGTTGGTGACAAATGTTTCGATCCGTCCGAGTCGCTCGGTCACCCGCAGATTCGTCGCGTCGGCGGGAATCTCTTTTTCGAGCGATTCGATGGAGCCTCGGAAACGTCGTCGCTGGCCGCCCTGTTCATAGCTGGCGAAGACGCCCCCATTGACGATGGCGATCCGGTAGGTGCCCTGCTGATGCAGCGGCACATCGAAAACGCTGCGGTACTTGCCGACCGATTGGTTTTCGCCTTCGACCTGGTTTCCGTCGGGAGCGGTGATGACCAGGCCATCCAGCCCCAACGGGAAGTGATTGAAGTAAAACAGGTCGTTCGACACCGCGGCGTCGACCGTCACCCAAGGTTCAGCGCCGGACAATTGAGTTTGCGAGGGACGCAGCCAAACCTTGTGCGCAAATCCGGTGGTGCCGATGACGGCGACGGCGAGCGCGGAAAGAAGGAATCGAGTCATCAAGTTTCTCCAGGAAAGGTGGTGGTGGAAGGTTCAACGGATCGTGAGCGAGACGTCACCGAGTTCGGTTTCGCCGGATTGGGTTTGGGTGGACGTTTTGGTCGGGGGCCATGAGAACGGGATCTGCACCATTTCACGCCCGCCGACTTCGCGGGCGGCTTCGACGACCAACTCGTAGTCACCGCGCCGCATGTTTGCGAATCGTTTTTCGTCACCGGTGAACTGCAACGTGTGCTCTCCGGCCGGGCGAGTTGCCCCCGAAACGCCATCGACGGGATGATCGAGGCTGCGGCCGCTGCGTCGCCACCACTGCCGAAGATCGGGAAGCCACTTGGTTCCCTCGTCTTTGTTGTTGCCTCGGATCTGGTACCAAACCGCCAGATTCGCGACGACCTTGCGGTTTTTGTCCTGAATCCAAACCGCGACGTAGGGCCGGTGATACTCCGAAACGTTCAGCCGAGGAATGTTGACAGAGACTTCGATCCGGGGCGGGGGATCGTCGGCCGAGACCGAGGAAACTGCCACAGACATCAGCGCGAGTAGAAAGAGCTGTTTCATTGGGACTCTCAGTGAATGTAAATCAAGATCAAAATCCAGGGAGCGATCAGACCGAGACCGACCAGGGGCCAAGTCGATCGGCGTTTGTCGGCGCGTTCGTACAGCAACAACAAGCCGGTCAAGCAGAACACCAGCGTCGCGACGGCGAACACATCCAGAAACCAGACCCATGCCGTTGGCGTATGACGCGCCTTGTGTAAATCATTGAAGTAGGCGACCCAGCCCCGGCTGGTCGATTCGTACTCAACCGCTCCGCTGGCCCGATCGATCGCGATCCAGGCATCGCTTCCGGGGCCTTGCATCGACAGGTAAACCTCGTCCTCGGACCATTCCGCGTCGCGGCCGGAGGTGGAAACGGACAACCGGCGCTTCAGCCACGCCGTTAGCTCCGCAGGCAGCGGAGCCGTTTCCTCGTGACTTTGATCGCGAAGGACTTGCTGCAGATTCGCCGGCAAATCAGCGGTGTGGTTCTCGATTACCGGCTCGGCTTCGATTTGACGGGCGTGGTTGAGCGTGATGCCGGTGATGGCAAACAACACCATCCCGATCAAGCTGATCGCGGAACTCATCCAGTGCGAGTGGATCAGGAACCGCAACCAGATCGATCGACGACTGCGTTTTCGCTTACGAGCCGTTGTCGCCGATGTGCTCATTGCGTCGACACCGTCTCCACTTCATTCCCCTTGCGAGTCCAGGTCGCATGCCAGATCTCGCGGTCGATCGAGTCAGTGATGAAATGCACGCTGCCGTCGGCAAACACCGCCATCACGCCGCCGGTGTGGTGACTACGTGCGGAGTTGATCTTGGAGGAACGATACGTGAAGTCGGGAACGCGGGAGTTGGGCGGCATGCGGCCGATCACCAACGGACCATTGGGCACGGTGCCGCGAAGCCAATACTCATGCCGGCCACCATCCCAATCGGTCGTCGCGTTGAAGATCGTGTCGAAGTCGTCGGAGTCGATTTCGTCCAAGTAGCTGCTCGGATTCATCGCGGTGCGATAGCTTTGGGAGGTGATGCGGTTATTCGGCAAGACCGACATGTTGCCACCGGGTCCGCGGATCGTCTCGGCGAACACCAGCGTGTTGCTGGTGCCGTCCAAGATCGACGCGAAACGGATTTCGGCGTTTGCCCAGCACAGCCCGTCGCCTTCATAGACAGGGTGGAAGTTTCCATCCATGCCGCTGCCGTGATTCATGCCGTAATTGGTTCCGGCGATCGGAATCTCCGCCCCCGAAGGCATCGTCAACATGTGCGTGGGCGCTTCGGGGTCACTCGGGCACAGGAATGTCGGGACGACCGTGCGGGCCGCTTCGTGCAGTTTTTGCGGCAGATCATCGCGGCCCGGATGGCCCATCTGGATGTCAAAGTCGATCAGATTGATCAGATTCTGTTGCTCCAAGAACGGCAGCAATTTGGCCTGGGGCGAGTAATCATTCAGGTAGCGAATCCCGTTGTATCCGGCATTGGGAAAACGCCCCTTGTAGGTCGAGGCATAGTTCTGCAGCCCCAGTCCGATCTGTTTCATGTTGTTGCTGCACGACATCCGCCGCGCCGCCTCGCGGGCCGCTTGGACGGCCGGCAACAGCAGGCCGACCAGGATGCCGATGATGGCGATCACGACCAGCAATTCGACCAAGGTGAACGCCTCGCGCCGTCGACGGGACGTCCGTGACGGCGTCGCCCCCGGTCGCCCTGCCACGTCCGATGAAGTGTCTGCTCCGTCCGATGAAGCGGGCGTGAGTTTGCTCTGAAGCAACGCGGCTGGCAGGAGAGTCGAGCGACGCGAAGGGCGGTCGAACATCAAATCACCAAACGAACCACCGTCCCCTGGGGGGGCGGGGACGACCGGATGTGAAATCAATGCGAGGGCCGGAAAGCACGGCATAATAGGGCTCCGAATCTGGGTCAGGCACAGCGAGGGGGATCCCACAAAGGGATCCGGCTCGGAAAACGGTTTCCCGAGCGGGGCGAGCGTGGCTGGCTAGCGGTCCAGAAGAGAGCGCGTCGCTGGCTGTGAATCCGCATGCAAGATGCTATTGCGAATCAATCGCAAGAATCATAGCCGCAATCGATTTACCTGCAAGAGGCCCCCGGGGAAAGCGCCGGGCGGCGTCAACCTCGCCCCCGTTTCGCTCTCCGGCGATCCAGGATGGTCACGCGACGACCAGCTGCGCTGGCCGATGGAACGCCACTCCATCCGCGTGCATTGATTCGGCGGCAAGGTTTTCGGCGTGGAAACTCGCTGGCCCCTCGATCTCCGCCGCGAACTGCCGGCATCGGCCTCTGTGGTGCCACGCGATCGGCACACGTTTTGCAAATCGCGAGGAGCCTTGTTTTCTACCTCACTCAACCTCAACAGGTAACCACGAAATGACTAAGACTCACTCTCTCACGCTGGCTCTTTGCGGAGCCATGTCCATGGTGGGTGCTAGCTCGATCCACGCTCAAACCGAACGTGCACTCGAACGACGGGCCGACCGACTGGAACGTCGCGCTGAACGTCGAATGGAACGGGCCAGCTACTTTACGCAGCAGGCTTGGCAAGAACTTAATCCATGGATTCGCAGCAACGGTGTGGACCCGCAATGGGCGTTCAATCGTGCCGCCCGCGCGATGAACAACGCGGCGGTGGCTGAAAACCGCGCCGCGGCAAATGAAATCGCCAGCGATCGCGCCGCTGCGGTCGACGGCCGGTTCGATGTCGATGTCTCCTCGCAAGCGGGGACACGATCCGATTGGTACGGTTTCCGCAACAACGCCCCGGCGACCGCGTGGTTCTACGACTACTACACGATCGTTCCGTCCTACACCTACCCGACGGTCGTCGAGACCCAGACGCTCACTTCCCCGATTGAAGAATCGCGTCCAAAAGCATCCACAACCGGCGTCGTCGGGGCGGTGGAATCGGTCACCGTCGAAGGCGAAGTGGTCGCGTTGAAACAGTCGCGCGTCGGCGGCAAGGAGCACCTGATTGCCAAGCTTGATCTCCGCAGCGGGGCGCCATCGGTTGACGGCGTCGACCTGGGACCGGTCGACCGTGCGAACCAACTGGGGCTGACGGTCGGCGCCAACGTCAAGGCCACTGGCTGGACCGAACAGATCGGCGAGAAGCAACTGCTAGTCGCCAATTCGGCCACCAACGGCGATCAAGTCCTCCGCATCGATCGGAGCTTCGAAGAATCGATTGAGGCGACGGTCATCGACCTGAAAGAGGTGCAATTCGACTACGGCCCGAAGTACATCGCGATTGTCGAAAGTGATGGTTCCCGAATGCTGGTCGACTTGGGACCGGTGTCGACGTTTGATTCCCGAATCACTCCGAAGTCGACGATCACGATCGTCGGCACTCCGGTTCGCTCCAACGACCAGATCCTGATGGTGGCGAAGTCGATCGCAATCGACGGCACCGTGATCGAGCTTCGCTAAATCGAGAAACGAAGCGCCGCTCATCGGCCACCGCCGGCCTGCACGCCTTCGGTGGCCGAATCGGCCAGACACCAACGCATCCGTTTGGCAAAATCCATTTGGAATGCGGCCCGGTGGCGGCTGACGGTCGACCGCGGGTCAAACGAATCAGTCGCCGGCAGATCACGATACCATCCGTCGGCTTGTCGTTGGAAGCGGCCGCCCCAACCCGGCTTGGTCGGATCGGCCGGATCATTGCCTCCGGTCGGCAAGAAGAAAAACCACGACGGCGTGTCACCTTCCTTCATGCAGCTGTGTGGATTGGGAGCCGTCCACGTTTTCGTCGGGTACAGCGCACCGAGCGGGCCGCGGGATCGAACGTTCTCATCGATCCAACCGCGGCTGGTCAGGGATTCATCGCCGGTCAGATACATGCCGCGAAAAGTCGCCTTGCGTTTATCTTGTCCCTCGGGCGCGCGATTCAGGATGTAGTGCATGCCCGGAAATGACTCGCACATCCACGACGCAATTCCGTCCTGATCGGCGATGTCATAGACCCGCAGCTTGGCGACAAACGCTGCCAGCCCGTCCGCGCCGCGGTCGTGCTTGACCCGCCACAACGCTTGGGCGAGGTCCGTTTGGCCACCCCAGATCGCAATGTTCAGCGGTCGATCAGGTGTGCCGTCGTCGACGCGTTCGATCAGCCACGCGGATCCGTCGGTGTCATGCCCTTGGCCGATCGCCTCTCGCCCACGAAAACGATTGCCCGACCGGACGACCCGCCGCAGTTGCTCCGCCTCGGGCCATCGGTCGGCGTGACGCGCAAGATTCGGACGCACGATCTGATAGGCATCGATAACGTCCAGAATCAAATCGGTTCGTGTGACCGATTGCTTCAATTCGCCCGGTGTCCCCGATGCGCTGGCGATCAACGCTTCGATCTCAAATTCGTTGGCATAGACCATCAACCGAACCAGTGATTGAGTGTCGTCGGGATCGCCACCGATGTCCGTCAAAACCGCCAGTCGTGGACGTTCATCGGCACCGGCCGCATCGAATGAGAGAACAAGCAACCCGAACACAATCAGAACACCGCGTCGTGTCATGCACATCATCGAAGATCCTTTCAACAATCCTTCCCACCGTGCCGGATACATCTTTCATCCCCTTGCAACGCAACAAGCCACTCGTCGCCCCACGCAAACTTCATGGGCCTCTGATGGACAATGATAGCGATTGCACCTCTGCTCCGGGTGCAATCCGGCGATCGTGCAGGTCGAAATCAATTCTTCGGCGCATCGTTTGCATCGGTGGACGCTTTCGTCTGGTTTGAATTCACGCATCGTTTCGACGCGTTTGATGACTTCAAATAGGAGACTGCTCGACCGCCTATTTCATCCTTCCACAGCGGAGGAAACCGCAAGGGCTAGCGATCGTGCGTATCGTCGACTTCGGCGTCGCAAGCGGTGTGTCAAAAAACCTCCCGGCGGTAGTGAACAAAAAAAGAGCTCGGCGACAAACCAAGCTGACACAAAACCAGCCAGCGTGCTCGTTCATTGACGTAGCCTGACTGGTTCCAAGGGCAAGAATCGCAACCGTCTTATTTTCGGAGACTCCGATGTCACGACTGACCGCATTCGGATTTGTCATTGTCGACGCAGTTCTCAGCTTGGCGACGATCGTTCAATCAACATTGACACTCGCGATCGTTCTGCTGTCGGTACTCGGCTCACTCGGACTCGCATTCCTGTCCGGCGCGGTGCAATCTCTACTTTGGCCAAAATATTTCTGGGACGACAACGGGGATCAACATGCTGTCTGATTCGCCCGCGATGATTCAGCAGCCGGTCGACGCACTGCGCGGTGCGAAGACGTACGCTGAAGCGACCGAGACGCCGGAGTTGATCGAGACGCACATCTCCTATGTTTTCTTGACGGATTCGCATGTCTACAAGTTGAAGAAACCGGTGGACCTCGGCTTTCTGGATTATTCGACGCTGGAGAATCGGGAACGGGCCTGCCGTGCGGAAGTTAAACTCAACCGGCGACTGGCGCCCGATGTCTACCTGGACGTCGTGTCGATCGGTCGTCACCGCTGCGGTCGCTGGATGATCGGCGGCGACGCACCGGCTGAAGATTGGCTGGTTAAAATGCGGCGGTTGCCCGAAGACCGATGCCTGAAACAACTTGTCCTTGTTGGCCAGTCCGACAAACGGCATGCCGAAGACATCGCGTCCATGCTCGGTGCCTTCTACCGCGGTTTGCCTGCGGTGGAAATGCCGAATTACGTGGACCGCTA
Source organism: Stieleria maiorica (assembly GCF_008035925.1). Taxonomy (NCBI): domain Bacteria; kingdom Pseudomonadati; phylum Planctomycetota; class Planctomycetia; order Pirellulales; family Pirellulaceae; genus Stieleria; species Stieleria maiorica. Next base: position 7,647,401 of record NZ_CP036264.1, on the reverse strand, counting down.
CCGCGAACACATCGTTGACAATGGTGGCGAACTGGTGGCGCGGCGACACGAGTTACCCGGTGAATTGATCCACCGCGTTCAAGCGGCACAACTTCAGTTTCTGTTTCAACATGGTGACGAGATCCTAAAAAAGCGAGTCACCGACGGACACATCGTCGAAGGCCATGGTGATTTGCGTGCCGAGCACGTTTACATGACCGATCCGCCCGTGGTGATCGACGGGATCGAATTCAGCCGCGAACTTCGATTGGTCGACACGGCGGATGAATTGTGTTTCTTTGCGACCACATGCGATCACTTGAACGCCCATGACCTGGGCGAACGCGTGTTGAAGCGTGTCTGTGATCACTTGGATGATTCACCGGACAAACGACTACTCGACTTCTATCGCACCTATCGGGCGTGCGTGAGAGCAAAGGTTGCCGCGCTGCGAACCGACCAGACGACGGGCAACGCGGAGCACAACGCGCATCACCGAGCGATGGAGTTGCTGAAACTCGCCGACCAATACGCCCGTCGCCTCGACGATCCACTCGCATTGATCGTTCGTGGACTCAGCGGCACAGGGAAAACGACGCTGGCCGAGCGGATCGCCGATTCGATCGGTGCAGCTCACCTGGCGACAGATCAGATTCGTCGCGCTTGTTTCGATGGCGACAACGCGAATTACGATGTTGAATCTCGCCGCTTGGTTTATCAGAAAATGTTCCGACAAGGCGAACAGCAACTCCAAACGCGATGCCCGGTCGTTCTGGATGGTACCTTTCTGGCCCCCGAACTGCTGCGAGAAGCGATAGACCGACTTCACGACGCGGGTGGCAACGTGGTGACGGTGACGTGTGCTTGCCCCGATGACGTCGCCATCGATCGGATTCGCCGACGGGAGCGACAAGGCGATTCGTTTTCGGAAGCCGACCAGACCATCTATCGCAGGCAGCGCAGCGAGTCTGCGGACTTCCCGGCAAATCTGCGCGGGATAGTGCTCGACACCACAAACCGCGTCGAAGAGAATATCAAGATGCTCACCGCGATAATCTAAGGATGCAGCGTCATGGCTTCAAGCATCACCCATCAACTGATTGAAAGCCATTTGGTTTCCGGTTCGCCGGATCCGGACAGTGAAATCGGACTGCGAATCGATCAGACATTGACACAGGACGCGACCGGGACGCTGGTCATGCTTGAACTCGAAGCGATGGGGTTGGACCGCGCGAAAACGGACGTGTCGGTTCAATACGTCGATCACAACTTGCTGCAAGAAGACCATAAAAACCCGGACGACCATCTCTTTTTGGAAAGTGCCGCAGAGCGATTCGGACTTTGGTTCAGCCGCCCCGGCAATGGCGTCAGCCACCCGCTTCACCAGGAGCGTTTCGGCAAGCCCGGTGCGACGCTACTCGGTTCTGACTCGCACACCTGCGCCGCCGGCGCGCTGGGTATGTTGGCGATCGGGGCGGGCGGACTGGAAGTCGCAATGGCGATCGCCGGAGAGCCGATGTTTGTCAAAATGCCGCGTGTCTGGAACGTGCGTTTGGAAGGTGAGTTGCCCGATTGGGTCAGCGCCAAAGACATCATCTTGGAGCTGTTGCGACGACACGACGTCAAAGGCGGCGTGGGTTGGATTCTGGAGTACAGCGGCGAGGGGCTCAGTGGATTGTCGGCAATGGATCGGCACGTGATCGCCAACATGGGCGCCGAATTGGGCGCGACGGCCAGCGTGTTTCCTTCGGACGAACAAACGCGGCGTTTCTTGCGGTCCCAGAGACGTGAGCAGGATTGGATCGAAATCTCTGCCGAACCGGGGGTGCATTACGATCGCGAAGACGTCATCGAATTGTCCACGCTCGAACCGTTGATCGCGCTTCCCACCAGTCCTGGGAACGTGGTCCCGGTTCGCGAAGTCGCCGGCAAGCCGATCTATCAAGCCTACGTCGGATCCAGTGCCAATCCCGGTTACCGTGATTTTGCGGTCGTTGCGGAAATGGTCTCCGGACGCCGCGTCGCCGACGGCGTTTCGTTGGACATCAACCCGACCTCGCGACAGATCTTGCAAAACCTCGCCCGCGACGGTCACGTGCTTTCCTTGCTGCAGGCCGGTGCACGACTTCACCAGGCGGGTTGCAACGGATGCATCGGGATGGGGCAAGCACCGGCGACCAACCGCATCAGCCTGCGAACCGTCCCCCGCAATTTCCCCGGACGCAGCGGCACCCGCGAAGACGCCGTGCATTTGTGCAGTCCCGAAACCGCCGCCGCATCGGCCCTGACCGGCAAAATCACCGATCCACGCGAGATGGACGGGCGCTATCCCAGAATTGAAGATCCTGATAAGCCGATCATCAACACCGATCAGTTCACTCCACCGCCGAGCTCTTCTGCTGGAGAACAGGTCGACTTGGTCAAAGGCCCGAACATCAAGTCGCTGCCCGAATTCCAACCGCTTGCCGATTCGCTGCAGGTGAAGATCCTGCTGTCGGTCGGCGACAACGTGTCCACCGACGAAATCATGCCGGCCGGAGCCCGCGTGTTGCCGTTCCGCAGCAACATTGCCCGCATCGCCGATTACACCTACATCGACGTGGATCCATCCTACGTCGATCGAGCCAAAGCCCACGAGGGCGTGCACGCGATCGTCGGCGGTGTCAACTACGGCCAGGGTTCCAGCCGAGAACATGCAGCGATCGCTCCACACTCTCTCGGCTTACGACTGGTCATCGCCGAAAGTTTTGCACGAATTCACTGGCAGAACCTGATCAACTTTGGCATTCTGCCACTCACGATCGAATCCGCACGGGAGCACTTCCAATCCGATGACGTGTTATCGATCGACCAGCCGGCGAAACAACTTCGCGCCGGGATCGATGTCACCGTCATCAATCAAACTCGATCAACTCGCCTGACTGCCCATCATGGCCTCTCGCAGCGACAACAAGACGTGCTGATCGCCGGTGGGCTGATCCCTTGGATGCGATCGAGAATCTAGGCGTGCGGCTTCGAGGTGCATGCGGCCTGTTGAAATAATCGCAACCGAAACGATCGTGAGCCGATGGCGCTAGCCACGGGCCTCGAAGGGTGATGCTGGCACCGCTAGGCCCGCGGCTAGCGCCGTCGGCTCACTCAATCAACAGGCCGCCCCCCCTTTCGCGATCGAATTGGCCAATCACTCGCGGTGGTGTTACGCGGGGACTGCGGCATCCAGCTCTTGCTTCGGCCCGAAGAATTCGTAACGCACGCGGTGTTCATCGACACCGAGTTCCCGCAGGCTCGCGTGGATACTTTGCATGAATGGTTTGGGTCCGCAGAAATAAAACTCGGCGTCCGCATACGGCGTCCAGTCACGCAGCAACTCCGTCGTCACGACTCCGACCGCATCACACCTTCCGTCCTCGACGTCCCCCGGCAACGGCTGATCGTAGACGACGTGGGTCTGCACGTTCGACGCAACTTCGGCCAGATTGCGGAGTTCGTCGGCGAACGCGTGAACGCGGCTATTGCGCGCCGCTTGCAGGAAGTAGATCGGCACGTCGGGATTCGCATGGGCGATCGACTTCGCCATCGACAACAGCGGCGTCACTCCGATACCGCCGGCGAGCAACACGACCGGCCGGGCCACTGCCGCAGGGTCCACCGTGAATTCGCCACAAGGCGGTCCGAGTTTGATGTGGTGGCCTTCGTCGATTGCGTCATGCAGGTGGCTGGAGATCAAACCGTCGGGCGCGTCGGCAGTCAGCCTTTCTTCGCGCTTGACGCTGATGCGATAGTGCGGTTGACCGGGACGATCCGACAAGCTGTAGTTGCGTGGGGAAGTTGGTGTGTGCGGATGATCGATGTGAACCGTGATGTACTGACCGGGTTTGAACGGCGGCAGTGGCCCCGCGTCCTCGGGCGTTAAATAAAACGAAGTGACGACGTCACTTTCGGCGACTTTCTTGGTGACGACAAAGGTCCGTGTCCCGTTCCAGCCGCCCGGTGCCGCCTGCTGCTGCCGGTAGATCGCTGACTCGCGACCGATGAAGATGTCTGCCAAGAAACCGTACGCTTCTGCAACGGCGTCGATGATCTCGTCGGTCGCCGCGTCGCCCATCACGTCTTTGATCGCCGCGAGCAGATTGCTGCCGACGATCGGATAGTGTTCGGCTTTGATGCCCAACGAACAATGTTTCTGGGCGATCAGTTCGACCGCGGGCATCAGCACGGCGGGATTGTCGATGTGCGTGAAATAGGCACAAATCGCCCCGGCCAACGCCTTCTGTTGGCCGCCGGTGTGTTGGTGTGATTGATTAAAAAACGCCTTGACCTCGGGATTGGCCTGGAACATCCGCTCGTAAAATCGCCGCGTGATCGTTTCGGCATTGGCGGCGACCAGGGGGGTGATTTCTTTGACGATTCGAATCGTTTGTTCGCTCAGCATCTTGTTCGGCAGCTCGTTTTGGCGGGAAAACATGACAGGAAACACCAAATCTGCATGCCAGTGTATAGTTTATGCATTGGGCGTCAACCGGGAGAACCGGATCGTGTCGACACCACCTGTCGATCGTGCCAGCATCAACAGCCGGTTGTCTCTGCCGAACGGTTGACACTGCCGATGTTGACGGGCTGCCGATGTTGACTGGCTGCCGATGTTGACGGGCTGCCGTTGACATTTCGTCTTCGCCGCGACTAAAACATGTATTCCCCATGCATGTTTACAACACTGGCGTCCAACCGCGCCCCGAGAAGACCTTAGATGCCCACAGAAGAACGCAAGAAGTCAAAAGTTGAACTGATCAAGGAAGCCAGCGACGGGCTTCGTGGCAGCATCGCGGCCGAGCTGGCCGATTCCTCCACCGACCATGTCCAAGACGCGACGACGAAGCTGTTGAAGTTTCACGGGACCTACCAGCAGGACGATCGTGATCTGCGAAAGTCGCGACGAAAAGAAGGACTCGGCAAAGCGTATTCCTTCATGGTTCGCAATCGCATTCCCGGCGGAAAGATGACCGCCGCGCAATTTCTCGGCGAACTCGACATCGCCGACGAACTTGGCAACGGGACGATCCGGATCACAACCCGGCAGAGCATTCAGTTGCACGGGGTGGTCAAGAATAACTTGTGGGACGTGATTCATCGGATCAACGCGATGAAGCTGTCCACGCAATCGGCTTGTGGTGACGTGACACGAAACGTGTGCTGCTGCCCGGCTCCGCTGCGGCATGACGGTTTGCGAGACCAGCTGCAGCAATTAGCCGACGAAATCGCCGACCATGTCCGCCCCAGAACCGGTGCCTATCACGAGATATGGATCAAAGACCCGGAAACCGGCCGGCGTGAGCAAGTCGTCGGCGCACCGGACGACTCGGAGCACGACCCGATCTACGGCGAAGCCTACCTGCCGAGAAAATTCAAGATCGCATTGGCGCTGTGCAGCGACAACTGCATCGACGTCTACGACAACGACCTGGGACTTCTGGGAGTGACCGAAGGCGACACGCTGATCGGGTTCAACGTCTTGGTCGGCGGCGGGATGGGGACAACGCCCAGCAAGAAGCAATGTTTTCCGGCATTGGCAAAGCGTCTGGCGTTTGTTCAAACCCAGCATCTGCGGGCCGTCATCACGGCGGTCATCATGGTGCAGCGGGACCTCGGCAACCGCGCCGACCGCAGCCAGGCACGTCTGAAGTACACGATCGCCGACATGGGATTGCCGGCGTTCAAGACCAAGGTCGAACAATACCTCGACCAGGCCGAGTCGATCTGTGGCATGCCCCGTGGAACGGTCCCACGACCGTTGCCTGATCCCCACCCCGACGACGTGACCGGCCACGACGACCACATGGGCTGGCATGAACAAGGGGACGGAAAGTGGTTTTTGGGGCTGCCGATCGAAAACGGACGCGTCAAGGACGAAGGTGATTTGCGACTCAAGACGGCGCTGCGCGAACTGTTTCGCCACCATGTTTCCAATTGCCGGCTGACCGCCCAGCAAAACCTCTTGTTGTGCGACATCGCACCGGAGCAACGACCGACCATCAAATCCATCCTGGCCGACCACGGTGTTGTGACGGTTGAACAAATCAGCAATGCGCGTCGATTCTCCTTTGCTTGCCCGGCGCTGCCGACCTGTGGCCTGGCCGTCACCGAAAGCGAACGAGCGTTGCCGGGTGTGATCGATGATCTCGAAGCGGAACTCAACGATTTGGGCCTGTCCGCCGAGCAGTTTTCGATTCGCATGACGGGATGTCCCAATGGCTGTGCCCGACCCTACAACGCCGATGTCGGATTGGTCGGGCGCAGCATGGATGGAAAAACCGGCGAAGGTCGCTACACCGTGTTCCTAGGCGGCAATCTTCGCGGCAACCAGATGGCGGCAATCTACAAAGATCAAGTGCCGCGCAGTGAGATCGCGGTGACGCTGCGGCCGGTGTTCCTTCGATTCAAACAGGAGCGAGCCGCCGGCGAAAGCTTTGGTGATTTCTGTGACCGGATCGGTGTCGAGGAACTGTCCCGACCCTGCGAGGTCGCCGATTAATCAGGCCCGCCCCTGCGAGTCAAAGTCCGGATTCTCAAGCGTCAGGAGTCGCCCAACGGTGAAGATCGAAACACACCCCGTCCGAATGCTCTATGGAATCGAAACGCGCGTCTCCGGTGAGTGCGACGATCAGATCAGCGCCCTGTGGGAGCGGTTCCATTCCGAGGGCCTGATCGACGACATGCCCGAGCGTGTCGATGACTTTCTGATCGCGGCCTACCTGGAATACGAAGGCGATCGTTCCGGGGCCCGCACGTACTTTCTGGGCTGCGAAGTGTTCGACGCCTGCTGTCCAGAGGAAGGGTTTGCCATCCGTGAGATTCCCGCCGGCACCTACGCCGTTTTTCAGTCCCGCGGTGACCAGCCGGGCTCCTTGGCTGAAACTTGGCAACAGATCCGATCGGGCAACTTACGCCGCAACTTTCTCGCCGATTTCGAGATCCATGATCCGGCCGATCCGAGCTCGGTGGCCATCTATATCGGGCTCACAGATCAATGCGTTACTGCACACGATTGAGTTGCCGACGCGTCGGGACCACGTCCGCAAGCGTCACACCGTCAAGGTATTCGCGCTGCACGCGCTCGGCTTCGGCCAACACGCCCTTGAGCTTACAGAACGAATGGATGACACAGGAGTCATCGCTGCCGACACAGGAAAGCAGATGCATGTCGGTTTCCATGGCAGCGACGACCTGCCCGACGGAAATTTCCTCCGCTGGCTTCGCCAATTCGATCCCCCCGCCGACGCCTCGGGTGCTAAGAATGTAGCCTTCGCGTGCGAGCAAATTGACGACCTTCGCCACATGATTGACCGAGATCCCAAACAGTGTTGCGATATCACGTACGTTTGCGCGAGACGATCGCGTCGCCAAAAACATCAACGTGCGCAACGCATAATCGGTCTGAGTGGTCAGCTTCATGGAAATCGCAACAGTCGGGTCGGGTGAAACAGACAAGATGAGGCGTTGTTCAGCCCGGCAGTGCCGGCCAATGCCGATCACCGGTACCCACCTTCCACGTCCGATCCCATGCCAGCGGGAAGCGTGAGCGAGCGGCTCCCGATGCCAACGGGAACCGACACGAACACCCGCGACAGCCTCACGCCGCAGGCACCAATACCGATTGAGGGGCATCAACAACCCCCGCCCAGGAAGTTGGAACCCGAATCACGATCGATGCCGCGATTGTAGCATCAAGCCCGCCAATCCAAAATCGCTGAGAAAGGCCCGAACCAGGCCGAGGACCGAAAATGAAAAATCCAACAAGGCTCGCGTTTTCCTTGTGCATTCTGACGATCTCGATCCTGGTGCTGGTTGTCGACGAGTCGCCGGGGAGGGCCAACGAGCCTGCGGCGGTGGCACACGGGCAAGCGGCCGCCCCAGAGGTCCCACCCTCGACAACTGTTCCCGAAGCCCGTGCGCGGGCCGTGTTGCTCTACGAATCGATGCATGGAGCGTTGCAGGTGGCTCACCGAGACCTGTTTGATGAAGACGACGCCCACGCGATCCCGTCCGCTTCGCTCGAAGACGTCTTTGACGCATTGGCCGAACAATACTCCGTGGAACTCAAATGGCTGATCGTCGAAACCGACATCGTCAACGTTGACCATCAGGCCGACGATGAATTCGAAAAGGCGGCGGTCGTCGCGCTCAAGGCAGGGAAGCCCCGGCACGAAGCGGTCGAGCCATCTCGCTATCGATTCGCCGGCCCGATCCGTCTGGCGTCACAATGCTTGAAATGTCACGTCAAACACCGAACCAGCACGGAAGACCGAACCGCGGGGCTATTGATTTCGATGCCGCTCAGGCTCGATCAGTGAACCTCGAGTCGCTTTGCCGCTCACAGTCGCTCGGCGCGTTTCTTGTGAGCCGTTGGCGCTAGCCTCGGGCCTGGCACAAGTGAGCCGTCGGCGCTAGCCGCGGGCCTCGCATGAATCCTGGTGGAGCACGGGCCCGCGGCTGGCGCCGTCGGCTCATGTGGTTTTGATTCATTCGGATTGATAACTTGGTACACCGGCAGCTCAACCGCCTACAGCGTCCAGTAGATCGCCATGCCACCGGCGTACACGGTCAGCACGGCAAAGGAGTCGACTCCCATCCCCAGGATCGTCCGGTCGCGTCGTTCGAGAATCCCCCACAGGTACAAGCAAGTCACCAGGATCCCGAGCGCGCCGAGAAACGCGACCGGTGGTTGCATGGCATCAAAAATGGGGCCTTCTCGATAGGCGAGTTCGGCAGGCAAGAACAGCGCGATCTCCAGGCTGTTGGTCCCCAAGATATTTGCCGCGGCCATGCTGTAGGCCCCGAATCGCGCGGCGGAATAGGTCGTGCTGACCTCCGGCAAACTGGTCGCCAGGGCAACCAGCGTCGCACCGATGATGCTTTGCCCGATCCCGGTTTGCTCCGAAATCGTTTCGCCGGCTCGGGCGACAAGAAACCCGCCGACGAGCACCACCAACGACGCCAGCAGGAACGAAGCGACCAACCGCGCCATCGAGACGCCTTTGAAAGCGTCCCGGTGCGCGTCCTTTAGGTCGCGGGCAGACTCGGGCGGCTGAGCGATCTCGCCGCGCGGCTCCCATCGCGGATCGCCTTCGTAGCGGTAGATCACGCCCATCGAAAGCAGGTAGGCGGCAAACAACGCGATCGGCCAAATGCCGATGCCTTTCCACGAATAGAGTTCGCCGCTCGTGACCGCGGCGGATGCCATCGCGACCAGCCCGATCAGCATGATGCCCGCCATCAGCAACGACGACCGTGGTGAAAACAGCGTCAGCGGTTGACCGCGCAACACGAACGCGTCGATCAAACCGAGCACCGCGATCTGCATCACGACGCCCCCCAACAGGTTCGTCCCGGCAAGCTCGGCGGCACCGGAAGACGAGGCGGTGAGCGTCGTGGCCAATTCCGGCAGGCTCGTCGCGCCACCCAACAGCAGCGCACCGGCAAACGCTTTGCCCAGCCCCGTCCGGTCCGCGATCAAGTCGACGTACTTGCTGAGCTTGGTTCCTGCTCCCCACACCAACAGCGCACCGACAGCGAACACGGAAAGATTGGCGCCGATGGAATAGTCTTCGAAGCTCATGACCGATTCTCCCGCAGCAACACGCATACCGAGCGGCGGCGTCACAGCGTTTCTCGGCCAGCGAATTTTCCTTCGCGAACCGTCACGCCGGTCGGCTGGCCGCCGCTCCCAGCCGATGACCGCGAGCCGCGCAGAGAACGAAAAACGGATCCAGCCGCCCGGTCACAGTGGTCCGCGGTTGCAGAGTGCCTTCTTCGTCGCCCACCGTCGTTTTGTGGGCATGACATTTGCGTGCCAGCGCTAACCGTTTTCTCGTCGTCGGTGAAAGCGTTGCCAGTCCTCGGAGGACGCCGCTGCGATGGTCCGAATTCGTGCAACCTGGTCAAATCCGATCCAGCCGTCATGCGTCCTGAATTGATCGACGATGTTTCACAATCGGCGCTCGACCCGGCGGGAGTCGGTGCCGCACGAATCGCCGATCTGTTCCATTGGATGGTCGGTGGCGGGGTAGTGATCTGGTTGATCGTCATCGGGTTGGCGGTCTATTCGATCGTAGTTCCCAGGGGACACCGCCCTCGATTGACCAAGACGCTCGTGATCGGCGGTGGCGCCGTCGTTCCGACGATTGTGCTGTCATCGCTGCTGTGCTACGCGTTGGCGATGCTGCCGGATCTTCACCAACCTCCGCCGACGGGAAGCCTGACCGTTCAGGTCAGCGGCGTGCGTTGGTGGTGGCGCGTTCAGTATCGAACCGACAATGGCCAAACGATCGAAACGGCCAATGAGATTCGATTGCCCGTCGGCGAAGCGGTCGATTTCAAGTTGACCAGCGAAGATGTGATCCATTCGTTTTGGATCCCTTCCCTCGGCGGCAAGGTGGACATGATTCCAGGGCGCATGACCCGTTTGAAACTTCACCCGACACGGGTTGGTACGTTCCGCGGGGTCTGCGCCGAGTACTGCGGCACGGCCCACGCCCAGATGAGATTCGATGTGATCGTGATGCGGCGGCCGGAGTTTGACGATTGGCTGAGCAGTCAACGCAGTGAGGCTCGAGAACCGGCACAGCAACCGGCGATCCGTGGAAGCGTGTTATTTAAACGCAAGGGCTGTGGCGCCTGTCATACGATCCGAGGCACGGAGGCACAGGGCAGGGTCGGTCCCGATCTGACACATCTGGCCAGCCGCATCAGCCTGGGCGCCGCCATCAAGCCGAATCATACCGAGAACCTGCGTCGCTGGATCACCGAGACACACCACGTCAAACCGGGGGTGACGATGCCGGCGTTTCAATCGCTCGACGAAGGCGAGGTGGATGCCATTGTCGCGTACTTGGAGCAACTGCATTGACTGCCGACGCGACCACCACCGAATCCCGTGACCCCGACGCCAAGCGGTTGTTCGATGCATGGCGGACACCGACCGGGTGGCGATACTGGTCGGCCGTCAACAACTCCGAAGTCGGACTGTGGTACGTGGTCGCATCGTTCACGTTCTTTTTGTTCGGCGGAATCCTCGCGCTGTTGATGCGGATTCAGCTGGCGGTTCCCGAAAACGACTTCCTGACCGCGGATCAGTACCATCAAGTGTTCACGATGCACGGCAGCGTGATGATGTTCTTGTTTGCCGTGCCGATCCTGGAAGCGATTTCGATTTTATTGCTGCCCGAGATGCTCGGTGCGCGTGACTTGCCGTTCCCCCGACTTTCGGCGTACGGGTTCTGGTGCTTCCTGATCGGTGGCGTCTTTGTCTGCGGATCGATCTTCTTCGGCGTGGCTCCCGAGGGCGGATGGTTCATGTACCCGCCGATGACGACGGAGTATCAAACCGGCGTCGGCGTGGACATCTGGCTGTTGGGATTGTCGTTTATCGAAGTGGCGTCGATCGCCGCGGCGGTTGAATTGATCGTGGGCGTCCTGAAGTGCCGCCCACCGGGAATGCGATTGAACCTGATTCCGCTGTACGCGTGGTACATCCTGGTCGTCGCCGTGATGATCTTGTTCGCGTTTCCGCCGTTGATCGCCGGCGACTTGTTGATGGAACTGGAACGATCGCTCGATTGGCCGTTCTTCGATGCCTCGCGTGGCGGCGACCCGATGTTGTGGCAGCATCTGTTTTGGATTTTCGGCCATCCCGAAGTCTACATCGTCTTTCTGCCCTCGGTCGCTCTGCTTGCGATGATCGTGCCGACATTTGCTCGCACCGCGATGGTGGGCTACGGATGGATCGTGCTGGCGGCCGTGGGGACCGGATTCCTGAGCTTCGGCTTGTGGGTCCACCACATGTTCACGACGGGGCTGCCGGCGATCTCCATCGGCATCTTTTCGGCCGCATCACAAGCCGTCGCAATCCCGACCGGGATTCAGCTGTTCTGTTTCATCGCCACGCTGTTGGTCGGCCGCGTCACCAAGTCGGTCTGTTTATTGTTCACTCTGGGCGGACTGGCGACGTTCATCATCGGCGGCCTGACCGGCGTGATGGTCGCCGTCGCTCCGTTCGACTACCAGGCACACGACACGTACTTCATCGTCGGGCACCTGCACTACGTGTTGATCGGCGGAACCATCTTTCCGATTGTGGCCGGCGTTTATTACTACTATCCGGCGGTCACCGGAAAACAACTGTCCGAACGTTTGGGGCGGAGTGCGTTTTGGTTGATGCTGATCGGCTTCAACATCAGCTTTTTCCCCATGCACTTCAGCGGTTTGCTGGGGATGCCGCGGCGAGTTTACACCTACCAGGCCGAGCTGCACGTCGGAACATTGAATCTGATTTCGACGATCGGCGCATTCGTGTTGGCAGCGGGTTTCCTGGTTTTCCTGTGGGACGTGCTCAGGCCCAAATCGCGCCAGCCACTCGCGCCGCGCAACGTTTGGAATGCGGGAACGTTGGAATGGTTGGCCGAAGTGCCGGATAAACCCTGGGGTGTCCGCAGCATTCCGATTGTCGAAACGCGCTACCCGCTGTGGGAGCAAGAACGGTTCGTTGACGATGTCGACGAGGGGCGGTTTTATCTACCCGGTGCGGACGAAGGAAAACGCGAAACCCTGGTGACATCGGTCGTCGATGCGGAACCGATTCAGTGCCTGCGGGTTCCCGGGCCGACGTTCCTGACACATCTCGCGGCGGTGTTTACCGGCGGCGTTTTTATCTTGTCCACGTTCCACTGGTACGTTGCCGCAGCGATCAGTGGCGTGCTGGCGGTGGCAACGATCCTGGTCTGGTTGTGGACGGGGACGGCGTGGATCCCAGAGAAACACGAAAAAGACGTCGGTCGTGGTGTGACGCTCCCGATTTATGTCTCCGGTTCCCGCGCCGTGGGCTGGTGGGCAATGTTCATCACGATGCTGGGCGACATGACCGCCTTCATTTCACTTGTATTCGGTTACTTCTTTTACTGGACGATTCAAGAGGATTTTCCGCCACAAGGTTCGAACGGACCGGGTTGGATTTACCCCACCGCGGCACTGCTGACGATCACGTTGGTCTGGTTGGCGGTGATGGCGGCACGGACATGGAATCGCCAGGATCGCGGCCCGATGTTTTACGGGGCGATCGCTTTCGGCGTCACGCTCAGCCTGGCGGGCGTCTGGGCTTTGCTGATGGGACCGTCCAGCCATGCGATGGACCCAACCTCGCACGTCTATCCGGCAATCGTGTGGGTGTTGGTCCTGTGGACGGCCTTGCACGTTGTCGTCGGGATTGTGATGCAGCTGTACTGTGCGGCGCGACGAATGGCGGGCAAGATGACCGCGCGCTATGACGCCGACATCGTCAACGTCACGTTGTACTGGCACTTCATCGCTCTGACCAGCTTGATCACGTGGTTGGTGGTCGCCGCGTTTCCGATGGTCGCGAGGTGATGACGATGTCGAAATCAAATTTGCACGACAACCGGATTTCGCCGTTGTGGGCGATCGTCAGCGCCCCGGCGATTTGGGCGATGCATTTCCTGGCCAGTTACATGACCGCAGCGGTTTTTTGTGCGAAGTTCGCCGATTCGGATGGTTCGGCAGGTGAAGTGCAACTTGCCGTGATGATTTACACCGTCATCGCACTGCTATTGATTGTCGCGATCGCGGTCATTGGCTTTCGTCATCATCATCACGGTCGTCAATTCACGTCGCATGACGATTCCGGCCGGGACGCTCAGCGGCGGATGATCGGGTTTTCAACCTTCTTGTTGGCATTGTTGAGTGCGGTTGCGACCGTCTTCACCGCGTTGGTGCTTGTTTTCGTGGGGACCTGTCACTGATGCGATTGTTCCTGTGGAATCTCGGTTGGATGGTGTTGGCGCTCGCTTGGCTGGGCCCGCTTCCCGGTCTTGCCCGCAACTCGTTCGCCGCACACATGACGCTGCACATGTTGATCGTCGCGATCGCCGCGCCGCTATTATCGATCGCGGCGTCGGGTCTGCGCTACGATCCGGTCAAAAAGTGCCCGGCGTTCTTTTCTCCGATCCCGGCGTCGGTCGGCGAGCTGGTCATCGTTTGGGCCTGGCACGGCCCCGGCCTGCATCATTGGGCCCGGCATGACCTGTCGGGTTTCGTCGTGGAACAGTCCAGCTTTCTGGCCGCGGGCGTGTGGGTTTGGTTGTCGGCCTTCGGAGGCGATCGGCCACGTTCACGCGGGCGGAGCGCCGCCGGCGTCGTCGGATTGTTACTCACATCGATGCACATGACGCTGCTCGGCGCGTTGCTTGCCCTCTCTCCCCGGCTGTTGTTTCAACACCCGCACGGATTGAGCGGCTTGACTCCCCTGGAAGATCAGCATCTCGGTGGCGCGATCATGCTGGTCGTCGGCGGGATCGTCTACTTGGCCGGCGGGCTCGTCTTGACAGGAGACCTGTTGCGAAACCGTGCAACGGACGCCACGTCGCGAGACGGCAATTCGATCGTTCAACCGGCAATCGTGGAGAGATCAACATGAAGGACTTTTTTAAGAAACTGACACTACTTGGGCTGTTCGTCGCCGTCCTCGGGATCTTCGCGCTGGTCACCGGGATCGTGCCGGTCAAAGCCAGCAGTGGGCATTGGCCGATCACCCATTGGATTCTGGATTTCGCCAGCGACCGTTCGATTTCAACGCACAGCGCAGGCATTGAAGTTCCGATGTTAGATGAACCCGGCATGTTGACGTTGGGGGCCGGGACCTACCAATCCAATTGCCAGTGGTGTCACGGTCGGCCGGGATCAGTTCAGCCACGCGCGACGTCCAGAATGACGCCCGCCCCACCGTTCTTGCCCGATGTCGTCGACCACTGGGAAACGCATCAACTGTTCTACATCGTCAAACACGGAATCAAATTCACCGGCATGCCCGCGTGGCCGACCGAGCAACGTGACGATGAAATCTGGCCGTTGGTCGCGTTTTTGAAACAGGCGGGCGGCATGAGCGCCCAAAGCTACGATGAATTGCTCGCCGTGGAAGAGAACACCGATGCGCCTGAGATCGTGATCGAAGCGTGCGCGGTTTGCCATGCCGACGATGGATCTGGATGCGGCAGTGCTCGCGTGCCGATCCTGGCCGGTCAAAACGAAGCATACTTGCGTGATTCACTGCGTGCGTTCGCCCGTGGGAACCGACACAGCGGAGTCATGGAACCGATCGCCGCCCGACTGGACGATGACGAAATCGACGACGTCGCCCAGTGGTATGCATCGCAAGCCCCGCCCGCCGGCCCGCAACCGGATCTTGATGACAAGGAGGTCCAGGCAGGCCGTGAATTGCTCTCGCAGCAAGACGACACGCTGAAGATCGCAGTCTGTTCCGATTGCCATGGTGAATCGAACGATCCCGCGTATCCCATTTTGGCCGGTCAGCCGGCAGAGTATCTGGATCGTCAACTGAGACTGTTTCGCGAGCGTACACGAGGCGGATCCGACAGCGGCAACCTGATGCACAAGATTTCCGACGCGATCAACGAACGACAATCCAAACAGCTTGCAAGCTACTTCGCATCGCTGCATCGCGACCCGCCGACGTCGCGAGATGATTGAGTGAAAGAGGCGTCCCGCCCGTCGATACAGCAGTCGGTCATACCATCTGCCGCACGTCGGAAGCAAACGTAGGAAAGGCGAACAGGGTCGATTTGAGATCGGTCGCTGTCAAATCGTGTTTCATCGCCAGAGCGAACAGGTTGATCGTCTCCTCTGCCGACGGGCCGAGCAGATGGGCGCCAAGGATACGATCTGTTTGTTTGTCAACGAGGACTTTATAGCCCGAACATTCTTGACAAGATTTCCGAACGGAGTTCCAACCGGAGGTGTCGGCGTGACGGACATCGACATCGAATGACCGCTTCGCCTCACTCTCAGACAATCCGATCGCGGCGATCGCAGGGACCGTGAAAGCGACCTGGGGAATGACGCCGTAATCAGGCCGCCGAGAAGGCGATTCGGCGAATAGGTTTTTGGCTACGATTCGAGCCTCCTCATTGGCCGTCGGCGTTAGCATCGGCTTTCCCGTGTCGGCACAATCTCCCGCGGCATACACGCGGGGGTTGCTCACGCTCCGCATGAATTCATCGACGGTGATCCCTCGGTCGCTGTATTCGATCTCGCCCGCTTTCAAGTTCAAGTCACAAACGTTGGGAATCCTGCCGGCACCATGCACCACCAGGTCGGCTTCGCCCCACTTTTCTTCCCCTGACTGCTCATATCGGACCTTCATCGCTGCATCGCCGGAACTCTCGATCGCGTTCACTTGGGACGACGTGTGAATGTTGATTCCGTGCCGCGCGGAATACTCCACCAGTTGACTGACAAGGTCGGCATCGAACGGCGACAGGACATGCTCCTCTTGCTGCAGAACGGTGACTTCAGAGCCGGATCTCGCGACGACGCATGCAAACTCCATCGAGATGTAACCGCCACCAATGAAGACGACACGTGATGGGATTTCCGCCAGTTCCAGAAAGGCATCACTGTGGATCGCACGCTCCCCACCAGGGATGTCCAGCGGTCGCGGACGCGCGCCGCTGCCGATAAAGAGACGGTCGGCGGTCAATCGAACATTGTTGACAAGGATCGCATCGGGTCCGTCAAAAGATGCTTGGCCGTGGAATGTCGCCATCCCCTTTTTCAAGTACGAGCGTTCCGATTTTTCAACAACCGGGTCGGTGAACTCGCGTTTGAACGATAATAGTTGCGGCCAGTTGATGGCGAGACGTTCGGCGTCGATGAGTTTCCCATTGGCCGCGCGTGACCGATCGATCAGGTCCGCGGCATTGACGTACACTTTCTTGGGATTACACCCCCGCAATGCGCAGGTGCCCCCGAACTCCCGTGCTTCGACGATCGCCACGCGGCGTCCGTCTTCATTTGCGTTTTCGGCGACCGTCGACGCCGCTGGACCGGTTCCGATCACGATCACATCAAAATGTGTCGCACTCATGGCAGTTCAATGTCCAACCCGTGATTGATACGATTGGTGAAATTCGCCAATGCGACGGTCGCTGCAAGCGTAACCAGTTGTTTGTCGCTCAAGAATTCTTTGACCTTGGCGACCGTGTTCGCTTCAACCGCCGCGGTCCTGGTCAATTGTTCGGCATACGACAACACTGCTTTCTCCTGCTCGTCGAAGGCATCGCTTCGCGCGTACCGGTCGATCGCCTCGATCTGCTCGTCGGTCGCACCGGCTTTTTTGGCCGCTTGGCGGTGGTAGTGCGAACAATATTCGCAACCGTTGATTTGGGAGGACTTGAAGTACGCCAATTCCCGGAGTTTCGCGGGCAAATCCTCGCGGATTCCGTCATTGATCTGTGTCGTGCCCCCCAGGACATCAGGCTGGTGGGCGAGCGTACTGAAAATGTTCAATGATTGACCAAACTGTTCTTCGATCGCCTTCAAGATGGGTTGTGACTTGGCGGGTGCCTCGGATTGTTTCAGTGGTTGAACGTGCGGCATGAGTTTGTTGTTTCGTTAAGGTAAGCAAAAAAAGGGTGAGGGTGGCCGGTCGCAGGTCGGCGCCTGATTCAGCCCTGATCCGTCGATTCAGTGCAAAAATGGTGCCGCACACATGCGGATCCGGTTTCCGCCGGGTTTGGACCGAACTGGTCGTCACATCTTTGGTGGATTCTTTCAACCCGCCGATGGTCCAGGCGATGCGGCGCAGGGGCGTGATAGGACCAATAGGACAAAGGGGACCTATAAGTCGCATAAGTCTCTTTGGTCCCATCGCACGATTTTTGCCCTCATCGTTTTGCCCATATTTCGTTGGATGACTCCGCACGGTTGCATCAACGTAATCGTTCTTCGAAAATGGAAGCCACACGCTGTTGATTTCGCGATGGCAGCTCGGCTTGCTGCTAACCCCGCGCCCGACTTTTGGGACGTCTCGGATTGGCTGTGCGACTCAAACGCCTGATCGATTCTGCCTCGCCTGACGCCCGCGTTACCAACGAATAGGATGCAACATGATTCCATGCCCCGCCTCGATACGGCGCGGTTACCGCCGGACATCCCCACGTCGTCTGCTTCACCGAATCGCAACACTCGCTCGTCTCGCAATTGCAGTTGTGGCGACGCAATCCCTGGTTGTGTTTGTCGCAAGCGCCCAGTCACCGCCGCGCCCCAACATTGTGTTCATCATGACCGATGACCAGGGGTACTGGGACACCGGCGTGACCGGCAATCCGCACATCGACACGCCGAACATGGATGCGATTGCCGAGCAGGGGATTCAGTTGGACCGCTATTATGCCGCGCCGGTTTGTGCGCCAACGCGTGCCGGATTGATGACCGGCCGCTACTACCTGCGTACCGGTTTGTACAACACGCGGTTCGGCGGCGATTCGATGGGGCTCAGCGAAATCACCGTCGCCCAGTTGTTGAAGAAGGCGGGTTACCGGACCGGATTGTTCGGCAAATGGCACCTGGGCAAGTATCCCGGCTACCAACCGCAAGAACGCGGTTTCGACGAGTTCTTTGGCCATTACCATGGCCACATCGAGCGTTACCAGTTTCCCGACCAGGTCTACCACAACGGGCGTCCCGTCGATGCACGCGGCTACGTCAGCGATGTGTTCACGGACGCGTCGATCGATTTCATCGAACACGCCGCCGAGACGCATGACGGACCATTTTATTGTGCGTTGATGTTCAATGCTCCCCATTCACCGTTCTTATTGGACACGTCGCACTACGCCCAACCCGAAGGCGACAAGACGCTGAAAAAGTACCTCGATCGCGGGCTGCCGATGCGTGAAGCACGGACCTACGGCTTGATCGACCGCGTCGACCAGAACATCGGACGACTGCTCGACGCCCTAGAACGGGCCGGCGCCGCCGACAACACGCTGGTCGTGTTCACCAGTGACAACGGTGGCGTCAGCAAGTTTTTCAAAGGCGGGATGAATGGCAACAAGGCGAGTGTCTACGAAGGCGGAGTCCGGGCGCCGTGCTTCGTCTGCTGGCCGAAACGAATCAAACCGGGGCAGATCGTCCACGGTCAGACCTCACACGTCGACTGGCTGCCGACCTTCTGTGAACTGGCCGGCGTCGGGATTCCGCAGGATCGCACCATCGATGGCGTCAGCCTGGTCAACCTGCTGACCACCGGGGCGGATCAACCACATCACGCGTTTGTTTATCACACCTGGGATCGCTACCAACCCAACGCCGACAAACGCTGGTCGATCAGCGATGACCGCTGGAAGTTGCTGTGCCAAGTCGGCAGCACCACCACGTCCTCGCGATCTCACTGGCGATTGTTCGATCTGCAATCCGACCCGGGAGAAAAACACAACGTCGCGTCCAGGAATCCGGAACAGGTGGAGCGGTTGCGAAGCGAATTCGTCCGCTGGTTTGCCGACGTCACCGCAGAACAAACCTACACTCCGGTTCCCGTTCCGGTCGGCGAGGTGCCCGTCGACATCGAACCGAGCTGGTCGACTTGGACCGGGGACAACATTCAGTACGTGTTCGACGGGTATGACTGGGATACGATCCAGGGTTGGCGGGAATCCGGTGAGCGGGCGAGTTGGAATCTGGATGTCGAACAAGCCGGTCGATATCACGTGCGTCTGACCTACGGTTGCCGTCCACTCGACGCCGGCGGCAAACTGTCGCTCCAGAGCGGCGACCACGCGATCACACACCACGTCCAGGCCAGCACAACCGCCGACCAATTTGAAAGTCACGTCGTCGGCACGCTGCATCTGGAACAAGGCCACGTGGAACTCGTCGCCGAAGTCGAGACGTGCCCGGGACGCGAATTGATGCGTTTGAATCGGATCACATTGGAACGCGTGGAGTGAGCGGGGGTGCGTCTCTGCCAGCGGGAAGCGTCAGCGAGCGGCCCGAGGTCACCCCGCAACCAACGCCCGCCACTGGCTCACGCCACGTGCTGGCATCCCATGCCAGCGGGAAGCGTCAGTGAGCGGCGCGCTACTTTCCAAAAAATCACTCTTCCGGCACCAGTTTGCTCGGATCAATCACGACGTGCTTGACCTTTTGCCGTTTCCAGGTGTACGTGGCATGAACCATGCCATCGTCGGTCTGGATGATCGCGGGATAACTAAACTCGGCGCGTTGTTCTTGCTCCAACGTTCCCACGCGCGTCCAATGATCGCCGTCCTCGGAGATAGCCAGATTCAACATCCCGCGTCGTCCCCAGCCGCTGCTTCCGCTGCCCAGATGGTTGTAGATCAACAAGTGACGCCCATCGGCCAGTGAGACGGCTTCGATCCCCGAATTGGGGTTCGGCAGATCCAACGCTTTCAGCTCCGACCAGGTGTTGCCACCGTCGCCGGAGCGGGTGCTGACGATCACGCCCTCCTTGCTGCGGCACAAAGCCTGCAGACTGCCATCGGCGTGCCGCAGGATCGTCGGCTGGATCGCGTTGAACTTCGATGCATCGTTGATCGGTCCGATCCGCGTCCAGGTTCCCGCAGGCTGCCCACCCACGAGATCGACTTTCTCAAAATGCACGCGCCACCCGTCGTATTCGGTCGACGAACCACTCAGCAGACGTCCATCGTCGGTCAAAATCGGCTTGCAACGCACCGGACCGTCGATCCCCTCGGGCAAACGCACTCGGTCACGGAACGTTCGTCCGCGGTCATAGCTGACCATCATCTCGCCCCACCAGCTTTGCGGGTCGGGGCCGACTTTGAAAAACAACAACGTGGGGGCATCCCCGGGCGGCTGAAATAACACCGGATTCCAACACGGGTGCCGCAGTCCATCATGCTGAACTCCCGTGGCGACTTGCGACGGCGATGACCAGCGGCTGCCGTCGTGATAGCTGACCCAGATCCCGACGTCCTTGTGCTTTTCTTTCGTCCCGCCAAACCAAGCCGCCACCAACCCGCGGCTGGTTTGACAAATCGTCGACGCGTGACACTCCTTGGTCGGCATCTTGTCCGAAACGAACTCTTCGCTGACCAGACCGGGCATCCTCGGCTCCTTCGCTTTGTCGTCCACTTTGGCCGTGGTTTGCGTTTCAGAAAACTGGATGCAATCGTCATGGGCGATGTAGTAGATCCGCCCGTTCTCTGCCCCGACCATCAAATCGGGCTTGCCGTCGCGATCCAGGTCACAGGCCGAGGGGCTGGACGTGTGGCCGGCGACGTTACGGCGGGCCAGATTGCCGACGCGTTTGAGAACGATCTTTCCATCCACAGAATCACAATTGCGGTACCAGATCGCGTTCTCGGAATTGACCAGCACATCCAGCCGCCCGTCGCCGTCCCAATCCACCACGGCCAGTTTGTATCGGCCGGATCCGCCGCAGGATTTCGAGTTCATACGGATCGGGTTCAGTTGCTCGTCGACGAACACACGCTGTGCCTCACCGGCATCCTTTCGCAGCGTCAAATAACCTTCCTGGTCCAGCATCACCAGATCCAGTTTCTGATCGCCATCGAAGTCGATCACCAGCGGTGTGGTCCGCCACTGCGTCAGTGCCGATTGGCTCTTGGTTCGCCACCAGTACCACGCCGGCGGTGCCTCCGTAGGTGTCCCAGCGGTCTCGGCCTGGACCAGCACGCCACCGTCGTTTCGCAACCACTGGACGCGGGACAAGATCGAGTTGTAGACGATGTCGGGGTCACCGTCGCTGTCGACATCGGCAACCGAAAGTGTCGTGTAGCCCCATTTTGCTTCGCACGGTCCCTGGATCGAACCGCTCGGTCCGGCCAT
The DNA here is from genome assembly GCF_008035925.1 of Stieleria maiorica. NCBI lineage: Bacteria > Pseudomonadati > Planctomycetota > Planctomycetia > Pirellulales > Pirellulaceae > Stieleria > Stieleria maiorica. The sequence goes on along the minus strand of NZ_CP036264.1, from coordinate 7,625,726 downwards.
CACGCGGAACGGTTCACTGGTTCGCCCATCGGCCGATTGCACTTCAATCAATGAAGGAGCCGACCACTTCGGCAACCCATTGCCGCCGTCGCCCAGGTTTTCAAAGTACGCGATGTTCCCTGCGGTGTTGCCGCAGAGGATGTCTTCGTCGCCGTCGCCGTCCCAATCGTAGGCGTACGGTGTCGCCAGCGCACCGAACTTGAGCGTGTCGGCTTGTTGGCGAAAGTATTGCGGCGGCAGGAAGACCGGTTGGCGGTCCCGCAGTTTCCCCGTGTTCTCGATCAATGCGACCCGACCGTCTTCGTCACCGACGATCAAATCGATGTCGCCGTCGCCGTCCCAGTCCGTCGCGGTCGGCGTGATCATTTGCAGATGCATCACCAGCGGGTTGCCCAACTGGTCGTTGAGCTTGATGCCGGCGGCGTAGACCGGTCCGGTACGTGATCCGATATTTTCGAAGTACGTGAATCCGTCCAAGAACTCACCGCACAGTAGATCCAAGTCGCCGTCGCCGTCAAAGTCCGCAAAATTCGGTGACGGCCAACCGTAGACGTCGATGTCGCCGCCGGCAGCCGTCAAACGCTCGGGCGTCGCCGAGTATTCCGGTTGCTCGTCGGTTCCGTCGTTATTGATGATGTAGACGTTTCCGTGCAGCGGTCCGTTTCGCCATCGCCCGGCAGAGTCGTAAGCGTGATCCCAGCCATAGTCGGTCCAATCACCGGTTCCGACCGCCAAGTCCTGGTCTCCGTCGCCATCAAAGTCGACGTAGCGCCACATGTTGCCGCGGACCTTGTTGGCGTGAACGTTAGACTTGGGGTAAATCTTTTTCGGCTTATCAAAATCAAACGTTCCGGATGACGCCTCACGCGGAAATTCGCTTCCCGGTTGCAAGATCCTCGGTTGCCCATCGACATAGCTGATCTGCAGGTTGTGACCGGCCTTGCCGAGCCGAACGCCGGGTTTGAACACGGGCATTTTGATGCTCGGATCCTGAGTCGGGTTCTCAAAGTAATAGACGCCGCCGGACGGCTTGTCGGGGCAGGCGACCAGCAGATCCAAGTCGCCATCGCCGTCGTAATCCATCGGCATCGGCCAAGCCCAAAGTCCGACGCCGAGATCGACTTCGAGTCCGGGGTTGTTGTACGGCAGCGGCTGCAGTTTCCACTCGGGGTCGGCCGCGTGCGAAAAACCGGCCGCGACGGCTAGACAAAGTGGCAGGAGGTGGCGGGTGAGGCGATTCATAGATTTGTCGTCGGTGGGGAAAGGAAGGGGTGGGAGGCGGAATGAGTCAGGGGCAAAACAATGGGGTGATAGGGGGGAAGGCAGAATGATGGGGGGCAGAATGATGGGGAGGCTGGAGGAGGACAGGTCGTAGGCTCAGCGGTGACTAACATCATTCTGCCCCGTATCATTCTGCCTCTCTTCATTCGACGGGCGTCGCCATCCGGGCGTTCATCGACTTCAACTTTAAACGCAATTCGCGGCGCAACGTGCCTGCGATCTCCGCGGACGTCGCCGACAGATCGTGCTGTTCACCGGGGTCGGATTCTAAATCATAAAGCTCGACGCGATCGTCTTCGGCGAACCAAAGCAACTTGTATCGGTCGCGGCGGAGTGCCGATTGCGGACGCGTCTGGCTGACGCAAAAGTCGTCGATTCCGATCGACCGCTTCGCGTCCTTGTAACCGCGTTCGGGATGATAGTAGGGAAAGTGCCAGATCAGGCTGCGTTCCAAGGCGACGGATTCGCCCTGCAACACACCCCGGATCGAGACCCCGTCGACGTCATCGACCACACCGCCGGCGACGTCGACAAAGGTCGGCAACAAGTCATAGCCGACCACCGGCGTGTCAGACTCGGTCGCGGCATCAATCTCGCCCGGCCATTTGGCGATCATCGGCACGCGAATCCCACCTTCGTACAGGTTCCATTTCGAACCGCGCAGCGGCGCGTTGGAGACGTATTCCGGGTGCCCGCCGTTGTCGGACATGAACACGACCAGCGTGTTATCGGCTTGACCCGACGCGTCCAGGGCGTTCAGCATTCGGCCGACGTGATGATCCAACGTCTGCAAGAACGCGGCATAGGTGACACGTTGATCACGATTGGCGATCCCTTGGGGAATGCTCCGGTCGAATCGATCGACCAGCCATTTGCAGGGCGTCCTTACCGGCGTGTGGACGAAAAACGATGATGCCATCGCGAAGAACGGTCGCTCGTGCTTTTTCCCCAGGTACTGACAAACCTGGTCGACCATCGAATCAGGCGCGTACTCGCCGACACGCTCGATGGTCTTCACGGGATTGCGTTTCCACGAATACGGATGGGCACCAAAATCTTCGACCGCAGTTTCGAAACCCTGCGCCGCCGGCCCATGTGTCGGACTCCAGCCCAGATAGCCGCCGTGATGCTGATTCAAATGCCACTTGCCGAAAAACGCCGTCTGATACCCGAGTCCACTCAAATGCTCGGCGACCGTTGACTCTGCCAGCGGCAGATCCAGCGTCAACGGCGGCGCCTGCAGCAACGTCGTCCCCTCGATCTTCTGGAACCCCGGCTTGTCCTTGGTGACAAATTCAAACCCCAAACGAGCCGTCGTTTTTCCGGTCATCAGGCTGGCCCGCGAGGCGCTACAAATCGGTGCCGACGCGTACGCGTGATTCAATCGCACGCCGCCTGCGGCCAGTCGATCGATATTGGGCGTCTGGTGCCAAGGGTGCCCGTAGCATCCGAGATCCGACCAAGCCAGATCGTCGGCCAGGATGAACAGAATGTTGGGGGGATCGGAGGCCTCGGCAACACCTTTGCTCGCCGCGCCCGGCATGCCGATCAACACCGCCAGCAGCCACCCATACGCCAGCGGACGCATCATTCGTGATTGCATCATTGCACTGCCCTCCCACGCGAAACAGCCAACCCAAGAATCACCATCACCGCCGGTCCGAAAACGATCACCAGGAAGGGGTGAAACGGACTGGCGATCGATTCCAGCGACGTCGGCCAATAGACGGTCTTTGAAAACGTCATCCAAGCGATCAGCGCGACTCCCGCGGCCAGAATCAAGACCGCCGGCCGCTCTCGCAGTCGTGGCGACGTGATACCGAGCAGGAACAACCCGATGATGGCCGCGCCGAGCACCCCCGAAAGCGTCCACCAGATGTCCAGCACGCTGTGGGTCAGCTGGACCAGGATCAACGCCACGATCGTCCCGAGTGTTCCCCAGACCAACGTCGCGCCGCGCAACACCAGCACGCTGGCCTGGTCACTGGAATCGGGTCGCAGCAGTCGCTTGTAAAAATCGCTCATCACCAAAGTCGCTGACGAATTCAGCCCCGTCGAAACGGTACTCATCGCCGCCGCAAACACCGCCGCAATCAACAATCCGCGTGCACCGACAGGCAGGTGCGCGGCGATGAAGTGCGGGAAGACTCGATCGCCCAAGTCGGTTTCGGATAGCCCGGACGCCGTCGTCTGAAGCTGGGCGTCGTAGTCGGCCGCGTCGGCATCCACGCCCGCTTGCATCAACTTTTGACTCGCCACGATGTTCCGCACGGCGTCCATGTCCTCGGGATGATTCTGATAGAAGGCATAGAGCGCCGTCCCGATGAACAGAAACAACGCACTGACGGGAACGTACAACAGCGCCCCCAGCCAGATACTTTTGCGGGCTTCCCGATCACTGCTCGAGGCGATGTAACGCTGGACGTAGCTTTGATCGATCCCAAAGTTCTTTAGGTTTTCAAACAGCCCGTAGGCCAACACGATCCACAGGGTCGGCGTGGCGACCTCGGTCAACGATCGGCTTCCCAGCGAGAACTTTCCCTCGGCCGATGCGACAGCAAACACCTGTCCCGGGCCGTCCGGCATGCCCATCAGCAAGATCAACAGCGCCAACAAGGCGCCGCCCAACAGCACAAACGCTTGGATGGCGTCGGCCCAGATGACGGCCGTGATGCCGCCGATAAACGAGTACGCCGTGACGATCACGCCGGTCACCAGGATCAAGGTGCGAATGTCCCAGCCGAACAGAATCGCCATCGGCAACGCCATCAGGTACATCACCACGCCGATGCGAGCGACTTGAAACAGTAGGTAGAATGAACTGGCGAACAGTCGGGCCCACAACCCGAATCGATGCTCCAACAACGAATACGCGCTGACTTCACCCGAAGCCCGGTACATCGGCAGGAAAAACCGAACCGCGATCCAGGCGGCCGGCGGTAGGGCAAGCGAAAATGCAAAGGCATTCCAGTTTTCGACGAACGCTTTGCCCGGCAGCGCCAGGTAACTGATGCTGCTCAAGTAGGTCGCAAAGATCGACATGCCGCACAACCACCCGGGCAACGAACGACCACCGGCGGTGAAGTCGTCGGCCGATTTGTTGCGCCGCCAAAACACCACCCCGATGGCCAGAATGCCGACGAAGTAGACCACCAGCACCGACCAGTCGATGCCCGTAAAGAATGTCGCTGCGATCATCACGGTTGATTCGATGCCCCCGAAAGCGACTTCAAAACCTGGCGCAATCCCGCAAGGTGAACTTGGTAAGCGTCTTCATCGACCCGATTGACCGACTCGGCCGGATCCACGTCGTGATCATACAACTCCGCTCCGATCAACGCGCCGTCATCACGTGAACGCCATTCGGTGTACCGGAACCGGTCGGTGCGAACGCTGTGTCCCATCGCGTCCATCGGATGCCGGTAGTAAGACGGACGCGGATGCTGTGTCAGGGCGGCGTCTTTGACCTTGTCCGCGACGCCGTCGATCAACGGCTTCAAACTGACACCCTCCAGCCCATCAGGACGGTCCAAACCACACAACTCCGCCAGCGTCGGATAAAGGTCCAACAACTCCACGATGGCGTCGGTCCGATTGACCGCAACACCACCTGGAGGCGCGATGATCAGTGGAACGCGGGCGTCGAGTTCAAAGTTGGACGTCTTGCACCACAACGTGTGATCGCCGAGCTGGAAACCGTGATCGGACCAGAACACGATCAACGTCCGATCGGTCAGATGCAATCGGTCCAGTTCGTCCAACAACCGTCCGACTTGTGCATCCATGTAACTGATGCCGGCCAGATAACCGTGGCGCAACTCTTGCTCGTCCTCCGGGGTCAGCGTTGCCGGCTTGCTCTTGCCCAACAACTCCTGGCTGTTGTGCCAGGCGATGCGAGGTGTCCCGGCGGGCCACTGCGGGCACTGCGGCAACGAGATTTCGTCGCGATCGTACAAGTCCCAATACTTCTTGGGGGCGTTGAAGGGCAAATGGGGTTTCCAAAAACCGACCGCCAAAAAAAACGGCTGATCCGCTTGGGCGCGCTCTCGCAAAGCGTCGAGCGCAAGATTCGTGATCCGCCCGTCGTAATACGCGTCGTCGGGGACGTCTCGACATTCGCAGCGAATCGCCTTGGCAAGGTTCGGCGGAAGCTGTCCGTCAACTTTCGGGTCGTCGTGCCGGTGCGACCCGAAATGCATCACCGCCGGCACGCTCCAGGAATCCGGATCACCTTTCACTTCCGTTGCCCAGTTGTGAAAGATCTTGCCGACGTTCTGAGAAAAGTAGCCGTTCTGTTTGAAGTACTGCGGCAGCGTCACAACGTCGGGAATCGCGTCGCGAAAATGTTTGGTCAGATTGTACTGCGTCAACGTGTTCGGCCGGCGACCGGTCAACAGGCTGCTGCGGGCCGGATTGCAGAGTGCTTGGGCGCAGTACGCCCGATCAAAACAAATCCCGCGCTGCGCCAACCGATCCAAGTGCGGGGTCTTGGCCAACGGGTGCCCGTAGCACCCCAAATCACAACGCAAATCATCCGCCGCAATGAACAACACGTTCAGTCGATCGCCGGCCAGAAGACGCGGGGTGAGTGCCGTTGAGAATGCTAACGTTAAAGCAAGGATGACAGATGTTCGAATCATTGAGTCCGCCTGGGGAAGTTTCAAGTTTCAGGTTTCAAGTTCTACTTCTCAGTGCTCCGATTTGCCCCTCCCATCATTCTGCCTCCCATCGTCTTGCCCCCATCGTCTTGCCCCCATCATTCTGCCCCGTATCATTCTGCCTCCTCTCACTCTGCCTTCCCCAACACCCCGATCTCGCGCAACACCTCCGCAACCTGCTCGCGTTGCGGCTCCAAAAACCGGTTGAAGGGATCGGCGGGCAGATCTTCACAAATGCCGATCAGCGAGAGCGCCGACTTGGTCGCCTTGATGTGCCGCGAGGCATACTTTCCGATTTCGTAGATTTCCTGGAACTTCAAGATCGTCGCCAAGGCGGCATCGGCCGCTTCGGTGTTTCCGGCTTTGATCGCCTGGTAGCAATCGACAAAGACACGGGGCATCACGTTGGCACCTCCGTTGACGCCGCCATCGCCGCCGAGCTCGAGTGCCTGGGGCAACAGCGCTTCGGGGCCGATCAAGACCTGCCAATCACGGCGCTGCGATTTCAATTGGCACAGCCGTTCGAAATACTCCAGGTCTCCGCTGCTGTCCTTGACGCCGATGATCGACGGGATCTCGGCCAGTCGCTCCAACGTTTCGATTTCGAACCAGACCTTTGTCAGCCCGGGCATGTTGTACAGCATCAACGGCAAGGGAATCTTCGGCGTGATGCTTTGCACGTAGCGGGTCAGTTCGGTCTGGCCGGCGGGAAAGTAGTACGGCGTCGTCAGCACGGCCGCGTCCGCTCCGCACTGGGCGGCGTATTCGGCCAGCGCCACCGATTCGACAAACGCGGTGTCGGTCACCCCGACCAAAACCGGCACACGTCCGGCCGTGATCCGTACCGATTGCTGGATCATTTCACGCCGCAAACGGTAGCTTAAACTGGGCGCTTCACCGGTGGTCCCCAGGATAAACACGGCGGAAACGCCGCCATCGATGACGTGGTCGAGTAACCGTTGCAGCCCGTCGTGGTCCAGTTGATCGCGGGCCGCCAACGGTGTCACCAACGGCGGGACGATGCCCTGCAACGAGAGTGTGGTTGATTGTGTTTCTGTTTGTCCACCGACACTGTCTGTCACGGCACTTCCCATCGATTGGTTTCCCTGGATTCAATTTCTTGCAGCGTCAATTGCAGTCCCGATGCGATGTGACGCTGCATCGCATCGCGTGCCCGGTCGGCCACCCCGGATCGGATCGCGTCAAGGATCGAGGCATGATCGTCACACGTCGCTTCCATGATGCTCGCGTCGTAGGCATGTCGATCGGCCGAAAACACGCGCACCAGCGCATTGGAACTTTCGCTGGAACGGACCATCGTTTGATTTCCGGTCGCATCGATGATCAACATGTGGAAGCCGAGGTCCGCCTTTTCAAACTCGGCGGTGTCGCGTTTGCCGGCCGTTCGGTTTTTCGTCTTGGACACCTTGGCGGCGATGGATCGCATCCTCCCCAGGGCGCGCTCGATCGCGGCGAGTTGCGAGGGGCTGGCCCGCTCGGCCGCCTTGGCCGCCGCGTAGGGCTCGATCGCTTCGCGCATCTCGTACAGTTCGACCAATTCCTCACGTCCGATCGTGCGCACGACCGCGCCGAGTTGGGGGACCAGTTCGACGAACCCTTCGTTGGCCAACAGGCCCATCGCCTCGCGGACCGGCGTGGCGCTGATGCCCAGCTCTTGGCCGATCGGGCCGTAGCGAATCCGGCTGCCCGGTTGGAATTCGCCGGCGATCAACCGGGATCGGAGGTGTTGGTAGGCCAGTTGGGCGTGGGTGGAAGTCACGGGCGACGCTCAAGTTCATAGAGGTCTATAGACTTTAGCAGGTCGCAAGCGGCGTGCAAGACCCCGGCGAGACGCAATCCCCATGCCAGCGGGAAGCGTCAGCGAACGGCCCGTCAGTCCACTCCACCATCAACGCCCGCCACTGGCTGACGCCGCGTGCTAGCATCCCATGCCAGCGGGAAGCGTGAGCGAGCGGCCCGCCAGCCAACTCCGCCACTGGCTGACGCCACGTGCTGGCAACCCAATGCCAACGGGAAGCGTCAGCGAGCGGCCCGCCAGCCAACTCCACCATCACCGCCCGCCACTGGCTCACGCCACGTGCTGGCATCCCATGCCAGCGGGACGCGTCGGCGAGCGGCCCGGCATCCGGCTCACTGATTGAGCTGTTCTTGCACGGTTTCCCGAGAAGCACGCGTTCCCAGCGCGCCCCACAATCCGTAGGGGCTTTGCGCACCGGGCACCGACGCGCCGGTGCCACCGCTCCAAACGTTGGTGTGGTGAACGTCACCGGCTTCAATCGAATCGGTCAAGAAGATCACGGCGCCGTCACCCATCAAGACGTGAACGCCGCCTTGGTGCCGGCTGCTGGGCGGAGCGATGCCCATGGAGTTTTCGTCGCCGGCGGCGTCGCCGCCCAAGCACAGATCTTTGTTGGGCGGCAGGATGGTGTTCATCGCCGTATAAACCGTCCCACCGGCGGCCCAGCGAAAACCGCGTCCCTGGTTGCTGGCGGCCAGCGTCGGCGCGGTGCCACCGTCGGTTCCATCGGACCAAAACCGCGGGCGTTCGGGACTGATGTAGCCCTCGTGCTCGCAGTGATCCGGCTCGTCACGAATCTCATCGTCTTCGCCCTGGATCGAGGCGATCGTCCGTTTGTCGCGATCCCCCAGGTCCGTCGTGATTTCACCGGCAAAGATCGTGTTGGACAATCCATCCAAGACGTCTCGGAAACGCATTTGTTTGCGGGCGACAAACGCGCCGCGGCACGCCGCATTCGCCTCAACTGCGATCGCTATCGGCGGTGACGTGACGACATGATTGACTTGGTGCCACGGGCCTTGGTCCATCAGCACGACCGAATCGCCCAGGCACGCGGCATAATTGGTACGGCCCATTGCCGGCAGTCCTGTCCCCGGATCGCTGGGGCAGCGCAGCGTCGGAACCTCGACCATCCACGGCGGGTAATTGGCTTGCGAGGTCCGCGGCCCCATCGCCGGCCATGGTGGTGTGCGGCGACTGTCCGAATTCGCCAGGTTGGAATTTGGGTTGCTGATCTGGCTCCACAGCGCCTGCTGCTCCATGTAGGGCATCAGCCCGACCCAGATCGATAGATCCATACGGTTGTCCTGGTCCGTCGATCCGTCCAGACCGTTGACCCAGGTGCCTCCCTTGTAAGTCGGCAGCTGCTTGTAAGCCCCGTGATAGTTGTGCAGCGAAAGCCCGAGTTGTTTCAGATTGTTGCTGCAGCTCATTCGCCGCGCCGCTTCGCGTGCCGCCTGAACGGCCGGCAACAACAGGCCGACAAGGATACCGATGATGGCGATGACGACTAACAATTCGACGAGCGTGAACGCTCGTTGCGGGCGCGGCCGGCGCGCACGACTTGAGTGATGAAGAAACATGGGATTGCTGAATGAAGAATGATCGAGAGAAGCCCGCAGGACAGATCAGGGGCAGACCAAAGGTTTCATTCAGCCGATCGGCGGGCCGCGGAGACGCGGGCAAGAGACAACGAAGCTCTCGACAAACGGCGCATCGACGACCAATTGACGCTCGACAAATGCGTCGCCGGTTACAGCAAGCGACTCTGTGACAACCGTTCCGCCGATCCAGGCCAGGGACTGACAAACGGCACAGTGGTCGCTGTCATGTGAATGTGCCGGCCGCGACGAGTCGTGATCGGACGTTTTCGACGATGGAATTCCATGAGCATGATGATGCCCACAGCCGGGATGCCCGTGATCGCGCTGGGTGACGACCAGATCAGCGTGCTCCCCTCGCGCCTGAGTCGTCGCCCACCCCCCCTCGCAAGTGGCGACATGCAACCACGCCGCAGATTGGCCCAGCAGGACCAAACCACACAGCAGCACGGAAATCGTCTTGCCGGCCAGAGAGTTCATGTAGGTATTCGGAGTGACTTCATCTGCACAAAAAGGAGGTGTTGCTTGCCTATACGTTCCAGTGAAGGGCCCGGTTCGTCAAGTTGAAATCCCCGAATTTGCCTATTCCTCATCTTCCCGATTTATCGGTACCGCTGGCGTTCTTTGGCGCTAACGCGGATGTTGAAGCGGTTTTCATAGCGGCCGGTTTCGTTGACGAAATCGATTTCGGTGTCTTGGTTCTCGAAACGAAAGCGTTGAATCGGCGGCGGGGCAACCGGACGGATCGAATAAAATTCCAACAGCGAGATCATCTGCCGCCGCTTCGGCGCCTGGGCGGCGTCCTGTTGAGCGTCCCGGGGTTCGGCGATCGGATCACTGAAGTGCTCGATCCTTACGGGCAGCCCTTTGCCAAAATCAATCTCGGGATCGTCATCTTGCGCGATGGCAACGTTGACCCGCGTGGGAAAAAGCGGCGGGAGGACGCCATCATGCGAGAACGCACCGATCTGGTCGCGTCGACTCTGTTTCAGTGTTCCGATGACGACCAAGAGCGGGCGTCCGGACAGCGAGCTTTTGCCGAGTTTCAAGTCGTAGTCTCGCCGAATGCTATCGAGCATTTCACTCGGCCCCCCCACCATCATGCTCGGCTTGATGCGGTCGTTGCGACGCAGAGTTCGGGCACCTTCATCCAGCCACCCCACATCGACGCGGCTGAGCGAAACGACGCCGGCGATCTGAGTGCGGGTCCAAGCCAAACGCCCGTCACTGATCTGTTGCAGCCGATGTTTTCCATCGCCGTCGTGCATTTCGATTTGAAAGGAAAACTGTCCGCTGCCGCCGCCGACTTGCAGGTAGGTGCCCACGCCCAACACTTCACGTCCGGCGGTCCGCACACGTTGTCGGACCTTGCAGTCAAACGCGGCACCGTTGGCAAGCCTGTCGATGACTTGATCGATCAATGCGGCAGCGCGCTGTTGGTCGTTGACGCGCTGCTGTTCAGATCGTGGTTCGGGGACGGCGTCTTCGCGGGGCGGTCGGAGGTCGGCTTCCAGTGACGGCGGTGACTCGGTCGCCCACGGCGACTGCTGGCCAAGTGATGACTGCGCGGCGGAAGAGGAAACGATCAACAACATTGCCAGCACACATCCGATGGACCTTCGCCATGCCTTCGTCGTGAAACAGTGTTTCACGAGTCGATTCGGCGGATCGGGGTCGTGTCGATCGATCTTCATGGTCGGGTTGTGGCGATTTTTCCAAAGAATCGGGACACAACGTGCCGATGGGTACATCACGTGGCCGTTCTGTCCGCTGCGTGGCGCGAATCGTAGATGCGATTCGGGTCGCACGTCCAGGCAGATCGAGCACAAAGAACTACCTTTGATTTTTCAGCCCAGGCGGGGACCGACCCGCAAACCGCATTCGAGCGCGGTGCTACCCAAGGAATGGGGGAAAAGATGAAACGATTCGTCACTCACTTGTCGCTGATTGCGGCTGGTGCGATGGTCGCGACCGGATGCGTACCGACTCGCCACAATTTGCCGCCGGCACAGCAACTGATGGAACCCGGCCCCGGAGTCGGAGGCCCCGGCCCCGGTGTCCTGGGACCACCGCCGTACGCAGGTGCCATGGCGGCTCCGGCAGGCCCCGGTGCCGTGGCGGCCAACGAGCTGCCCGCGGACGTCGCGTCGCAAATCGCCGCTGCCGGCGGAGACCCGAGCCAAAGCGAGATCCAGCAAGTCGGATTCGTGCAGCGAATGCAAGGCGGCGGTGCCGCCTGCAGCGGATGCATGAGCGACTCCGGCGGAACCGTCTCCGGCGGAGCCGGCATGATGGTCGCCGCACCGATCAACCAAGCCGTTCAAGTCACCTTCGGTCGCCCCGAAGGCATGCAAGTCCGCTATGACCAAAGCGGCAGCGGCATGTTCGACAGCGAACCGCTGATCGTCCCCGCCCGTCAAAACTTTCCCCAGGGTGGCTTGTTCCGGATCAAGCTAACCAACATCCCGGGACGCGAGGGCGTGGAACTGTATCCGACGATCGAATTGGCTTACGCCAATCCGCGCACCGGAGCCTATTTGGCACACAACTCGATTCCGCTTCAGTTTGACGAAGAGGATTTCGATCAGGTCGTCACCGGTAACTTTGTCACCAAGGTGCTGTACTTGCCCGATCCGGATTTCCAAGGACCGGCGTTGGCGGGGATCGATACCTTGGTCAGCACCCGACTGGATCCCGGTGTGGACCCGATCGTCGAAGCCGACCGCCGCGGTTCGATCCTGGCGATCATCCGTTTGGGTGACAAGGACATCGAAATGCCCGGCTCCGGCGGCATGGGCCTGGGAATGGCTCCACCGATTGCCGGACTGCCGGCTCCGTTCGCCCCGGCGTCGACCGAAGGCTGCTGCCCCGAAGGTGGCGTCTGTGCGACCGCTCCGCCGCAATTGCCCGGCATGATCGCCGGCGTCAACGCACCCCAGTACGGCATGCCGATCAGCGGCACTCCGATCGGGTTGCCCGGACCGCCGCACATCCCCTTGGGATCGCCCGCCGGATTGCAGAAACACGTGATGAAAAACCGCACGCCGATGAATCTGCCACGACCGGTCGAAACCATGCGGACGACCGTGCGACACCAGCCCGGATACAGCTATCCCAACCCGGTCAGTCGGGTGCGGATCACCGAGCAGAACATCCACCCGGGTGCTCCCGCCGGACGTCCCCTGCTGCAAGGCAGTCAATCAGTCGATCCGAATTGCCAGCCCTGACCCCAGGGCGTCGTAATTCGAAGGGCTGATCGAGGTAACTGTTGAAAGCACGCGGCGTCGGCATCTGATTTTCGGATGACCGACGCCCACGTTTGAGTGAACCACTATGCAAACCAGGCCGAAAACCATCGCCATCGCGATCGACATGCCCGAATCGAGCCACCGTGCTGGTGCGAAGGTTTGCATGTTCGCCTTTTTGTTACTGATCATCTTGTACAGCAGCGTCGCCGCCGCGGCCGAACCCCTGCCCACCGGTGGCCGACACCCGCTGTATCACAAAGCACTGCCTCCGGGAGCGATTTGGCAAAGCCCCGCGGCGGTGACCATGCACCAAGGTGCGTTTCAACCGGTCGCGTTCTCGGGACCCGAGGGAACCGAGTTTTCGCTGCCGCTGGCGGGCAGCCACGCCGAAAGTGAGCCGAACCTGATGGCCGGATTGCTGGTCGGTGCGGTGTACCGTTTCCGAATCACCGGCATCTCCGGCGCGATCGGCGCCGAACTGTACCCGACCGTCGAATTGATCGGTCGAACGTACCCGCCGCCCGGATTGGAAACCCTTTACCCGATCCCGATCAACCTGAGCCAATCGGACTTGGAAGAGGCCCTGGATGGCAACTTGGTGACACGGGTCATCTATCTGGAAGACCCCCAAACGGCGATCCCGCTGGCCCAACAACGAACCGAGTCGCGGCCGATCGACATTCCGCTGGACCAAGACGCGCTGGCCACGGCCGATTCACTCGGTCGACCGATCGCCATCGTGCGTGTCGGTTCCAAGTCGCCGCCGCGCAACCCGGCCCTGGAGCCTCAGTTCTACTTCGGCTTCCCCGCCTGGGCGCCGATCTACAAACCCGATCCCGCCACCCAGCAACCGTGATCGATTCAACCGTCTGACGGCTGAACACACCCTTTGTTCCCGACACACCTATCAAATCATCCGACCATGATCCACTGCTTTGCATCTCGCGGCTTCTTCTGTCGGGGCAATTTTCGTGGCCACAACGTCGCCGCAACCTCACTGCTCGCGCCGGCACTGCTCGCAGCGTTGGTGGTCTTTGCCGGGTGCCAGTCGCCGGGAGCGACCAAGGGATTTCGTTTGCCGGGGACACCGAACTTGCCGGGCATTCACCAGGCGCCGACGCCCGAGTTGACCCCCGGTGGAAAAACTCCGGCCGTTCCCGGCGTCAGCGACACGTCATCAGTCGACTCCGCGCCGCAACACGCATCCACCACCAGTGAAATCGCCCAAGTCGGATATTTCGGTCGATTGAGCGATCGGGCGGGGCAACCGGACGGATCCTGCCAGGGGTGCATCCAAAGCACCGATGGGGCCGCTTGCCAAGCATGTGCCCCCGCCGCTTCGCCGCTTGCAATGGGACAGCCGATGGACCCACAGGAATTTCTGTGCAACGGCGGCGATCTTCCCCCGCAAGCGCGGGTGATGATCGACGACCGGATCGGCGGACTGGAGCCCCAAGATGCCGTGGTTCACTACACGACCGAATCCGGCAAAATCGAGGTCCAGCAAAGCAACCCCGTTTGCCTATACTCGCCTCGCTTTGGCGCCGTGCGTCAAGTCAGCGGTGCGGTTGCCGGAGAGAAAGCGGTCGGGCTTCGCGGCACTTCGCAGCCCGTCGGCCCGACAGGCATCGGTTTGACGCAGCCCAGTCTGGTCGTCGGCGAAAGCCTGGAACTGGCCCGTGCCGACGTTGCTCGACGTGTCGACGCGATGCGTGATCGCAACCGCGGCGTGCCGGTCGAAGGCATCGTGCAACCGCTGCTGGCCGAAGACGCCTTGGAAATCCTTGCCACGCTCGACGCGATCTCGCTCAATCGTTTGGATGAATCCCAAATCGCCATCTTGCAGCAAGGTGCCGTGGCCGCCCACTCTTGGATGGTCCGCGATGCGGTCGAAGTCATGATCGAAAGCATGGCGCCGCCGGTGCTGACGCGTGACGCCAAGGTCGAAGGGTTCGTGGAATACGATTTCCCCGACGCCGGACGATTGCAAATCATCAAGGTCGCCGACAAGCATCATGCCCAACAGGGTGACGAAGTGTCGTTCGCCATCCATCTGCAAAACGTCGGCGACTCGCCGGTCGACAACATCGAAATCGCCGACAGCCTGGTCGGCCGTCTGGAGTACGTCGAAGGCTCACAGCAATGCGATCGCAAGGCTGACTTCAGCACCGCCGGCAACGCCGCCGGATCGGTCCGGATGAAGTGGACTCTGACCGAACCGTTGGCCGTCGGCGAGACCGCCAAGATTGAGTTCAAGTGCCGCGTTCGGTAAGTGCCGCGCCGGCGAACGATCTCGGCGAAGACTGAAGGGGCAAAACAATGGGGGCAAAACAATCTGCCCCCATCATTCCGCCCCACCATCATTCTGCCCCCACCGTTTTGCCCCCATCGTTTTGCCCCCATCGTTTTGCCCCCATCGTTTTGCCCCCATCGTTTTGCCCCCATCGTTTTGCCATCTCCCTAAAGAAGGCATCACTTAGTCGGAGACTCGATCCACATCCGCCCGGACACTCTCGATTCCAAACCGATGGATCAAAACAGGACCATGATCATCCGTCTCGATCGTTTCCATCCGCCCGTCGAGTTGCCGCTCAGTGAGCAGCGACGCGACCACAGGATCACTTGCGGCGCGGACGGACATCGTCAATTCACCCGGTTGCGTCTGCTGAAAGATCCGCTCGACGGCTCTCGCTGTTTCGCCCAAATAGTCGAGCTGGTCCTGGACGCTCACCGCCACTGAACCTCCATGATCCAATGCGATTTTTAATCGACGATGCTTGATCGATCCGTCGGCACTCCATGACTGATGCAGATCGAGCGCGGCCAACAGTGCTCGACTGGGATCGTCGAACGCAACGCGAACGCGATCGGCAGGCCCCGGCAGGGTAGTGCCTCCGAATCGCTCGACGACCTCCGAGGTCATCTTGAGAAAGGACTGGCCTGCGAGCGCATTGGCAACCTGGCCGGCCTGCGGATCATCCGAAATCGAAAGAGTCATCAGCGCCATCGCGCCCACGCCGACCAACTCACCGGGTGAGAGAATCTCGCCGGGAAACCATTGGCGGAAGGATCGCAAGGTGGACGCTCGCGCGGCCGTCAGGACATCGGTCCTGGGCGATCGACGCTCGACGCGGATGACCTGCTCGCGACGCGAATGATTGGCCAGAACCAGGCATTGGCGACCGGCCTTCATCTCCGGGCCTTGCAGCGGCACATCAAGCGGTGTTGATAGCGAATCCGCGTCCACGTCGATGTCCCAACGTGATGTTTCGCCGGGATGGGCAACTTCGAAATCGATCACCAGCGCACAGGGCAGCCCACGAAGTTGGTAGCTGCCCACGTCCAGCGACAGGTCCAGCCGTAATCGTTCCGCCGCATCGATGCGTAGTTGTGCGACCACGTGTGGCGAATGCGCGGGCCCACCGATGCAATACGTCTTGACGTCCGCTTGGCGGATCTGCGGGCTGACGCGAAAGATCAATTCGACCGAGCCGGCAAAATCGAGTTCGAAATCCAGATTGCAGGCGGGGCAATGACTGTGATTCTTTACCTCGCGGAGGGTTTCTTTGATATCCGACGGGATTCGGCAACTCGGGCAAAGGATATCCCAGTACAACACCAACAGCCCCTCATGGGCGGCGGCGAGAAAGGTGTCAACAACCGCATCCGCGTTCAAACCGTATTGGCGGGCAAAGGCAAGCGGTCGGATTCTCGCAAGTTCCTGCGCGGGAGCTTTTTCGATGCAGTCACTCAAACGCGCGACAACGTGTGCATTCAATTCCCGCGATCGTAACCGCTCGATCAACTGATCGAGTCGTCGGCGTCGGGCGAGTTTCAATCGGTTGGGCTGGCGAAACGGATCGCCGACGCCGTTGGCCGCGACCGTCCGGTCGATGTGAAAGTAGACGCGTTTGAGCGCCCGTTTGGCTTTGACACCGACTTCCAACGCCGCCGCGGCCCGGCCGAGGACACTTCGGGGCTGCACGATTACGTGGTGACTCAGATGCGTGCCGCCGTCGGACGAAGCCTGCAACTCGACCCGGCTGATCATCCACTTGAACGGCCCGGATTGGAAATCTCGTAAAACGGCGAGACGTTTTCCTTCGATCCATTCGAACGGATGTTCCCGCCACTGGAATTTCATTCCCAATCGCTCTGCACTGGCGGTCTGCGTGACACCGCCTTCGTCATCCACTTGCCGCGTGTAATCGACCACCGGCAACCCGATCGCCTCGTTCAAACGTTCGGTGTTGGACACATGGGGCCACAACGCAGCCGGGGAAGACCTGAGCGGCCACTGGAATTGAAACCGCATCGCGGCACTCGGGTCGCCCGGCGCGAACGGATGACTTTCGATCGAGACCGGTTCGCCGCGCAACAGCCGCTCGACGTCGACCAGCAAGGCCTCGGCGTCGGCATGTCGCAACACCGGCCGCTTGGCGAGCGCCCGATCGATTGTCTCGGTGACGGAATCAGGAATCCCGGCTCGGAATTCGCTGATCCGTGGCGGTGCCTGGTTGCGATGTTGATCGATGATCGCTTGGATGTTGTCGCCCAGAAACGGAGGGCGACCGGCGAGCAGGTGAAACAGGGTCGCCCCCATCGCGTAAACATCCGTCTCGGGGCCGACGGGCTCACCCCCGCATTGCTCGGGCGACATGTAGGCAGGCGTCCCGACGATGGCCCGCGGGGCAGATTGTTCGCCGGCGTCGGATTCCGGTCGGTCGTCAAACAGATCTTGCGCGAGCCCGAAATCGACCAACGTCGCCGCTTCGATTCCCATACCATCCGATGCCGCGGTTTGCGACCGATCGGGCTGTCTCCCCACAGCATCTCGCTGACGGCCGCCCGATTCGGCAAGCCGGATGATGATGTTTGCCGGCTTGATGTCGCGGTGCACCACGCCGTATTCATGCGGCTCGACCAACGCCCGCGCGACATCGGCGAGAATCTGCAGCGCCCGTGGCTCGTCGATAGAGCCGTGCCGGGCCAACAAGGACGCCAAGTTGGGTCCGTCGACAAACTCCATCGCCAAATAATGAACCCCGTCCTGACAATTGACGTCCAACAGTTTTGCGACGTGGGGATTGTCGATACCGGCCAGAATGTGTGCTTCGTCGCGAAACCGTTTGACCACGTCCCTGCAATTGGCATGCTCGGGATGCAAGACCTTCACGGCGACCGTCGCGCCGTCGGCCACATCGATCGCGCGAAACACGGCTCCCCATGCCCCCGATCCGATCCGGCGTTCGATTTGAAATCGCCCCAATCGCCGGCCTTCAAGGCCCCGTTCATTGCCCATTGCCGGCGCTGGTTTCATCAGCCCGATCGTCTCCGCGTCGCCGCCGGTTTCCGCGCCACCAGATGGTGTCGGCGCGGATGTAACAGAGCCAAATCCCGGATCGCTGAGATGTGCCTGGTTGAGATGTGCCCGCAGGCCGGCGTTCAGCTCCCGCACGACCTCGTCGGCTAACGGCCGATCAAGCGGATCGTCGTCGAGCATCGAATCAATCAGCGACTCCAGTGACGCGCTCTCACCTTCGGACAAAGGCGGTATCGGCGCGTTGCACAGACGTCCGAATCGTCCGATCCCCAACAACATCGAATGCATTGCGCCGAGTGCATAGATGTCGTTCGCGGCCGGATCAGCGCCGACCGTGGAGGACGATTTTGGCAGACAACACCGGTCCAATGGATCCGAGGTTTGCGACGAAGTTATTCCCATCGCCAGGAATTGGGTGAAGTCGACAATTGGTTCATCATCGTCGTCGATCCCGATCCCGCTGGGGCAAAGATTGCCGTGCGAGATGCCGAGGCGATGGGCATGCATCAAACAATCGGACAAACGCAAGCAGATCGCCAGCGCCGTCGGCCACTGCAAAGAAGGTTGCTGCAAGTTGTCGGCGAGGGTCCGTGTTCCCGTCAAACCCAACACCGCAAACCGCGGATCGGTGTTCAGTTGCAGCTGAATCAGTGGTCGGCCGGCGGGATGTGAGAACACGGCGATTTTTTTTAGCTGCCGCGTCAGCCGAGCCCAGCGGCGTTGATGTTTCGCCGCCGACGTCAGATCGCACAACTGAACGAGATTCCCGCTGGACAACTCCCGCGCCAAATAGGCGACGCAATCCTTTCCGGCCCCCCGCTGCGACAGCAATTGATATCCAGAAAACTTCATGGGCACGACAGCGGGAAGCATGTAAGAACTGGTGGCGATCCCGCGAAGGAGAGACTAACGGAACGACCGCTTCCGCTGGCGCGAATCGACCGGCGTCCAATGGAGATCAACGTCTTCGTCGCGAACCTCCACTCCCCCACATCATTCTGCCCCCACATCATTCTGCCCCCACATCATTCTGCCCTTTATCGTTTTGCCCCCATCATTTTGCCCCCATCATTTTGCCCCCATCGTTCTGCCCCCATCGTTCTGCCCCCATCGTTCTGCCCCCATCGTTCTGCCCCCATCGTTCTGCCATCCCTCCGTGATTCCCACACCATGGACAGCGTTAGAAAACCACTAGTACGCCGACAGACACTGTTCCAAATCTTGGATCTCGGCATCGATATCCGCTTCGGCTGCTCCACGGTTTTGCAACAGGGATCGCATCGTTCTGCAAAACATGCGTTTGGCGGTGACCAGTGCATTTTGAGCCTGTGCGTTGGTCGCGAAATCGCCGCGTCGCACGATCTGTTCGTACGGCGTCGGTTCTGTCCCTTCCAGAATCGGCCCCAGGATCCGGCCCTGAAAAACCTGCCACAAACAATCGCGACCGCTGGCCTGGCACTCGTCCTTCATCTGTTGCAACACGGTCGCAAGTGTTTCCTGAGCCCAAGCGGTCTGGGAAAGTTTTTCCGGTGTTTGTGCGGTCGTGTTCAGATCGGCCAGAACGTCGTCGGCAAGACTGACGGCCCGTTCGGCTTGGCGTTTCTTGGCATTGCGTCGACGCAACTCATTGGCCAGATAGTTTTCCAGCGCTTTGACGATCAGCGATCGGAATTTGCCCCGATCCTTATCAGCCGCGAGCAACAAATCACTGTTGAGCACCCGATCGGTGACAAAGCTCTGCACCAAATCGTCGGCGTCGTTCGGATCGACACCTTTCCGGATCACCAGATGCGCTCGGATCGCCGGCCAGTATTGACTCAAGACCTCATTGAGAGCCTGACGTTGATCCTTGCTGACGTCTTCGCACGCGTCCTGGACCAACGTCCATTGCGTGGTCGGAAAGCGACAAAAATCGGCGACCGAAACGCGTTGATTACGATTCATCCGCATCCTCCCAACGTCAACGAGCCCGGGTGTCACGATCACACCTCTTTGGCGCCCCAACCCCCAGTGTAACATCGTCGAGAACGCGACGACCACCGAGTCGTCTACCGCAGTTTCGTTTTCGATGGCGCTGGACAGTCGCCGTCCTCTCCGAGGTCGGCGCGGGGGCAAAGCATCGCTGTTTCGCACGCCGAGTTCGGAGAACACGGCGACGGTTGCGATCGGCGCGGGGCATCGCATCGCTGTTTCGCACGCCGAGTTCGGAGAACACGGCGACGATTGCAGTCGGGGCTCTGGCTGGCGTTTGCCTCGCAGCGGTCAGTGAATTCGGCCGCACTTGGGACAGCGTTGGGTGGCTGACACGGCGGCCTTTGCCGACGCAGCGGCCTTCACCAACCCGCGGATCGGCTTGGGCGTCAGGTGCGCGGTCTTGATGATCGGGTAGCGGTCGGGATTGATCAGCGCCCGTCCGCTGCCGCCACGACCGACGAACACCATGTACCGCTCGCCGTCGGCCCCGGTCGCGATCCCCGCCCCGGCGTATCGGAAATCACATTCGGTCGCACAGGTCAACCATCCCCAGGTTGCCGTCGCTTCACCGCAACCCTCGGTCCAACCGCCCGGTACCGAGGGACCTTGATGCCCGTTCTTCAATCCGCGGGCGGCACGGTACTCCGCCTTTTGCTGCGCGAACTTGGTCATCTCGGGGTCTTCGATCAATTCCGGCAACCCCGCCCCGCGACGCCACGCGTTGACTTCGTCAAAGGCGCCACCCTGAGCGATGGTGGCGGAGGTCAATGCAAACGCGGCCAAAAGCATCAAACGTGATTTCATCAAAACAATCCCTTTCAGGTCTGTGGGGCAACGAACGTCCGTGAACAGACGACACTGCGTGTCAAATTCGAATTCACGAAAAGGGGTCAGGCACAAATGGCACGGGCGTCACCGCTGGTGTTTAGCCTTTAGGCGATTCCCGGTCGCTGATTCGCAGCGACAGTGGGCGGCGAAAGCCGCCACACCCGCGGTTCCTGTCCTCTTTTCGCAGCCCGACGTGAAATGACGGGCACGCAGAAACCTATGTCCCGGTTCTCGAACCGACAACCCGACCGGCGGGCCGAACCACGCCAGCAGGGTGAGCGAGTGACAGACGAACAGATTGGTAATGGCGTTCCCCAGCGGACAACAGGCCAGGGGACCGATTGAAATCAACAGGAGATACCGAGAGCACCGACAGAAAGAAAACCCACGGATGGCAGCGCGAACCCACGGATCCCTGACCGCTTTCCATCCGTGGGTTCGCTCTTCCATCGGCGGGCTAATACAAGATTTGTCAGCCGACGGTGTCATCGACGCGTTGTCATGATACCGAAAGTCTTGGCGACTTCCGCTACTTTAAAATCGGCCCAGATAACTCTTCACCGTTCGTGGTGAGAATCTGAAAGTGATGGATGCCGATCTTTTGCCCGTCGGCGTATTGCCACACGATCTTTTTGTCCGGTGTGATTTCGAACATCTTCGGGGCTTGGGGATCCGCGCGTCCGGCGGCGTAGCTGGTGATGACGATGTTCCCGCTGGGCAGCACCTGGGCGCCGCACGGGTCCTGCAACCAGTTGCCGGGAAGGTCTTCATTGGTCAGCGTCCAAACGATTTTGCCGGACGCGTCAAAATCAACGATGCAGTTTCCATGAGTGCAACAAACCAGCGTGCGACCGTCGCCGTGTCGGATCGCAGTGAACGGCCAAGTATGGATCTCATGATCCTGATCGCCGGTAACCGTTGTGTCCAGTTTGCCCAACACCGTCCCATCGGGCGAATAGTGATACACGGCGAAGTCGAACAGGTGCGGCGCGAGAAACGTCCCATCGTCGATCTTACGCGCCATCCGAGTCTGCATGTGATGGTTCTTCTTTTGGCAGGCCAACGGGAATTCCAGGATGACTTCGCCGCTGGAGCTGAGCTCTAACAACCGGGGATCGTCTCCCGCCTCGGTGATGACAAACGTGCCGTCGGCGGTCGGCTGTGCGCTGTTGACCTCGCTTTGGGTGCCTTTCCAAATCACGGTCTCCTTTCCGTCGGGGGCGATGCGGACGACGGCTCCGCCTCGGTGACGTTTCGATTTGCTGAGCGTCAGGATGATGGTGCCGTCATCGAGCACGTAACCGTCGCGGGTGGCCGCCGGGTACGTCCAACTCGGTTTTCCGTCGGCCTCCATGATGTAAGTCTTTTGACCGCATGCAAGAAAACGGTGCGTCGTCTCTTCCGCCTCTACGTGATTGCAAACGCCGGCCAGGAAAATCGTGGCTACCAGCAGACATCGTCTCATTTGATCTCTCTTCCGTTCAATTGGTTGATACCGCGGCATTTCAGAGTCAGACGAATGCGTTGGCCGTCGCCAGTCTATTCGCTGCGTGAATCATTGTCGCCCTCTGCTTCGATGCACAGGATCTCTTTCATCGTGTGCGCGTACAAACGCTCGTTCGCATAGCTCACCGTCGCCAGCGTCCAAGTTTCTCCGCCGGGACCGAGATCATTGACGCTGACCAGTGCTTCGGGCGTCAACGCATCGATGTCCGTATCGATCACATAGACCGTTCCGGTCACGACGGGCAGAAACAGGTAGCGGCCGACGCGTGTCGGACTGGCGGCGGAGATGTGCCCCCACCCCGTGCCCGTTTGGCCCTTGTCACCAACGGCGAATCCGGACGCGTTGGTCGGACGGTTGTTCGGGTCCCCCTTGCCCCAAAGCCAAACATCCTGGTCGCGTGTCTCGGCACTCGGCATCAACTGCGCCGGCAGTTCAAGGTACTCGACAACGCCGCTTTCGACGTTGACTCGGCCTAGGTAGTGGACGTTGTGGGAGAGAAACCAATGCCAATCGCCGATGACAAGGTTGGCCTGATTCGTGTTCGGGTGGCCCTTGCCGGCTTTCACCGCGACGTGCATCCGCTTCGTCCAATCACGATCTTTTGCGTTAAATTTCCAGAGCGTCGCGTCGGTGTACAGCGGTTGTTCGCGAAGCAGTTGGCCGGAAGCCGCATCGAGCACGACGTGATTGCCGCCACGGAAACCGAACACATACTTCTGGTTCCAATGCGATGCGAACGAAGGGTCGTAACGCTCCAGCGCCGTGCTCCAAATCGTCTTGCCCGCTTCGCCGGGGGCAAGTCGGGTCAGACTGTGCCCGGCGGGTTGTTCGAGCGGTTGGTGGGGACCACCTCGGGCATGCGACACGGCCAACGCGCCCTCGGCCGTCCGACCGACCACCGGTGTGTTGTGGACGACCGTCCCAACGTTTTCCCGCCACAGGACTTTTCCGGTCCGTTTGTCGATCCCATGCAGATAGGTCCAGACTTGTTTCTCGTCGACTCCCTCCGGCACGGCGGTACCGGATGACTTCTTACCTGGCGCCGCCCATTTTTGGATCTTCGCGCCCTGTTCCTTGTCGGCCACTTCGACGTACAGGATCACGTCCCCGACCAGGTAGGGTTCGGCTTGACGGTTGTTGTGTTTGAAGCGCGGTTTCCATGTCCGCAGCCAGACTTGGTTGCCCGACAGGTCGTAACAGCCGATCGAACCACAGCGATTGAAAAACCAAACGTGTTCGCCGTCGGTGATCGGCGCGAAGACGGTTCCATCGGTGAATCCGCCCGCCAAGGAAATGAAGGCGGTGCCGGGAAGCGTGACCTGCCACAGCCGGTTGCCCGTGTTCGCATCGAGACAGAACCCCATGATGTCTGTCACCGCCTCCTTTTGTCCGATCGACGTGATGGGGACATGCGTCGTCACAAAAACACGATCGCCCCAGACCGTCACGCCGCTCATTCCGGCTTCCGGCATCGGCGTCCGCCAGCGAATGTTCTCATTCCGCGTGGCACTCCAGCGAGTCGGCGGATCGCCGTCAACCTGCCAGTTACCATTAGGGCCGGCCGGCTGATGCCACGTGTCACCGGCGGACAACTCCGTGACGGCAAAACACAATACCAACGCGGTTGTGACAGACAAAAACTTCATTCGTGCTTGTTCCGCAGGGATTCTGGTGACCGGGATTCAAACGCATGATGCCCTGAGATCTGAAACAGGTCGCTGCGGGTGGAATCCGTTTCGCCCAAGTGTAATCGACTCGACGCACCGTCTGAGCGCGCAGTCGTAGCCGAAACAAATCAGCCCACGGATGGCAAGGCGTACCCTCGGATGAAATGCTGCCTGGGATCCGTGGGTACGCTCTGCCATCCGTGGGCTTTCTTCCTTCCTGCATTCCGATCGACCAGAAATGAACTGTCCGACTGGGCAGGAAAGCACACCTGACATCAAACGGCCACGCTTTCGGGGCAAATCAGGCAAGAAGATTTCGGAGGTAAGAAAATGGTGAAACCCACTTTCCCTTCGATGCAGCCAATTTCCCTACCTCCAAAATCTTCCTACCTCTCCACTCGGCTACCGAATTTTGTCACGTCGGTGGGAATCAGGAGAAGGATGGCAGAATGACGCGGGGCAGAATGATGGGCAGATGGAGGCGGATTTTGTTCAACCGCGGTGTCAGCTTGCGTCGACGACCAATGCGGTGGCTTGCAGTTCGGAGATCCGTGTTCGGAATCGTTTGAAATCCTCCGAATCGCTTTCGGCGGTGTTCAGGTTCTTGAACAGCCCGATCAATTCGGTGAAGAACACACGTGCTTGCTCTTTGTCTGCAAACGCGTACTCGTCGTTGATCAGTTTCAAACACAACAAGAACATCTCCTTCTGTCGCTCCAGTGGCACGGAGACGTCGACCGGGTCGAATGCATCCTGTTGCAAGTAGACCATGTCCAGGAAAAACGCTTTCTGGTGCGTCACATAGTCCTCGATCGAAATCCCTTCTTCGCCGGTGACCTGCATCATCTGGTCGATACTTTCGCCGTCGCGTAACAACTGGTGCATCTTGGAAACGGCGGTGGTCCAATGGGGATCGACTTCGGATTTGAAAAACGGCGCCAATTGATCTCGATACCGTGACCAGGAAATCAACGGGTCGATTGCCGGATAGAAGCGTTTGTAGGCGCGGTCATAGGACAAACCCAAAAAACATTTGACCGTGCCCAGGGTCGACTGGGTCACAGGTTCTTCGAAGTTGCCACCGGCGGGTGAGACCGATCCGATCATGGTCAAACTGCCGGTCTGGCCGTCGGCCATCCGCAACACACCGGCACGCTCATACAATTCCTTGATCGCGCTGTCCAAATACGCCGGAAACGCCTCTTCCCCGGGGATCTCTTCCAACCGTCCGCTCGTTTCCCGCATCGCTTGAGCCCATCGGGATGTTGAATCGGCCAGCAGCAACACGTCCAATCCCATTTGGCGGTAGTACTCGCCCAGGGTGATGCCGGTGTAAATGGATGCTTCACGTGCCGCGACGGGCATCGACGAGGTGTTGCAGATGATGATCGTGCGGTCCATCAGCTTTCCGCCGGTGCGTGGATCGGGCATCTCGGCAAAGTCATGAATCGTCTCGACGACCTCGCCCGCCCGCTCGCCACATGCGACCACGATCACGACGTCGACGGTGCTGTAGCGGGCGATCAATCCTTGCAGCACGGTCTTGCCCGCACCAAAGGGGCCCGGGATACACGCGGTCCCGCCGCGGGCGATCGGAAAAAACGTGTCGATGATTCGCGTGGTGGTGATCAACGGCTGCGACGGAAACTCGCGTTCGATCAACCGCTGTTGCTGCATCAATGCCGAAATCGGGCGGCGGACGGGCCAGGTTTGCACGAGTGGTATCTGGACGTCGCGGCCCCTGGAATCGGTCAGCGTGGCGACGTTCGCATCGGTCCGCAATCGCCCCTCGGCGATCGATTTGACCGTCATCGTGCCGGTTGTGTCAAAAGGAACCATGATCTTGTGAACGATGTTCCGTTCCGGTGTCGTCCCCAGCACCTCGCCGGCGACGACTTGATCGCCGACGCCGCACAACGGGGTGAAATCCCACGTCGTGTCGGCGGCGAGGGCGGCAACGTCGCGCCCACGTTTGAGGAAAAAACCGTCCAGCTCGGCCAATTCGGCGAGCGGGTTTTGCAAACCGTCATAGACCGTGCCCAGCAACCCCGGGCCCAGCGACACCGACAACATCTCGCCGGACAATTCGACGTTGTCGCCAAAACGAACGCCGTCGGTTTCTTCGAACACTTGCAATTCGGCCTGGTCGCCGTTGACCCGCAACACTTCGGCCTTCAGCCGCTGGTCACCGACACAAACGAAAGCGACCTCGTTCTTCATGATCCGCATTCCAGACACTTGGATGCGGACGATGTTTCCGTTGACTCCCAAGACGGTTGCGGTGCCCGAGTCGTGTTGTTTGGCGGTAGCGTTCATCGTATCTCCGAGTGTCGTTCAAAACGCAGACGCGTGGCGAGTCGTGAATGGGTTATCGGGTCAGTGTCGTAGCAGTCGCATGATGCCAGGGCGCACGTGTTAGCAACGGGCCTCGCGGCGCCCTCGGTCACACGGCATCCACACCTCCAACGTGCAAAATGTCTTCGACCAGATCGTTGAACCGTTGTCGGCCCCGCCGCTCGTCTTGGCTGGCCCAACGATGCAGGATTTCCCAGCGGGCCAGGTACAACACGACCGACTCGAAAGAGAAGGTGTAGTGGTCGTCCAAGCGACACCAAAGATTCCATAATTCCGTGAACAGGTGCCACTGCGCGCGTTGGGGTTGATCTTCATCGAGCGCCTGACAAAATCGCGACAGCCAATCGAAACGGTGATTCAGCCGAAAACAGGGTTCGTCCCAGTGCCGACGGATCCAGACGGACAACGGTAACTCGGGGAAGTCTGGCTGGGGCAATCCATCGCGTTGACAGCGTAGCGCGGCAACGACGATTCGCATCTCGATCCGGTGGTGGACCAGACGGGCGACTAGCGGATGCCGAATTTCGCTCGCCAGACGGCGATGGGTGACGCGAATCTCGGCGTCGCTGCGGTCGCGCGGTTGCCGGTCCCAACGAAAAAAATCGGACACCTGCCGGATGATTTCCCGGTCGTGGTGGTCCAGCATCGACAGCCGATTCCACAACGTGGCCGCCGTGATCGGGATCGGCCCGCGATCAAAATCACGTGGCAGCGGTGGAAGCGATGCGATCAGCGTGTAATAGGATTCCATTTCGAATCAGGCTTCCCCGTCAAGCGAACTGATCCGCTGTCGAAATTTGGGGGCCAAAAAACGCATCAGCGCCGCGGTGACCGCCTCGTCGCTGAAGTTGATTTCGACGTCGTCCTGAACGATCTGGACGCGAAAGCCTTGGCTTAACGTGCGATCGGCTTTCAACTCCACACCGCGTCGCAACATTTCCGCCGCTTGGCCCTTGATGAACGCATCGACCGACTTGTCACCGTCGTCGGCGACCAGCAGATTCAATTTGACCGCCGGTTCGAGATCATCGCCCCGAGGTCCGTGATCGATCGCCGCGACCGCCTGGGAGGTGACGTCTTTGATCAATTGGATCAAGAAATTCGAATCGTCAAACTGCTCGCGAACCAATCCGCCGACCCAACTTCGGAATTCGTGCTGGAGCTGTTCCTTGAGTTTTAAACTGGTGTCGCGGCTGGCCAATTGGAGCGCCCGTTTGCCGTTGTTTTCGGTCCGCTGGGCCTGTTTCTGTGCCTCGGCGACGATCACATCGGCTTCGGCGCGGGCCGCATCGATGATTTTGGCCGCTTGCTTCTTGGCTTCAGCCAACAACGCCTCGGCCTGCTGTTGGCCTTCCTGAACGCCTTCGGATTTCAATCGGTCGATCAATTCCTGAACGCCGACACCGGTATCCGGAGATGAAGATGACATGGAATCAGGAACCTCCGGCCGCGGTGGGCAATCCGCCTGCAAGGATCAAAGCGAAAACAAATGCGAACACGGCAAAACCTTCGACAATCGCCGCCGGTGCGACCGACAGCCCGAAGACCTCGGGTTTGCTCTTGGTGGCGTGAATCGCCGACGCACAACATTTTCCTTGGAACCAACCGCTGAACAACAACGCCAACCCGCACAGCACCCCGATCGCAAACATCCCCGGGGCGGCCTGGATTTGGAAACTGCCGTTCATCGACAGCATCACGACGATGCCATAAATGGTTTGCGAGGACGGCAGTGCGGAGACGCCGATCAGTCGCCCGTAGCCGCCTTCGACGTCCAGCATCGCACCGCAAGCGGCTTGCCCGCCGGCGGCACAACCCAGGATGCTGCCGATCGCGCCTAAGAATAGCGGGGCATAGACGCCGACCCTGCCCAACATTTCCACCATCGACTCGTCCATCACTTGTTCGCTCTCATTTCAAAGGCCTGGAACGGTTGCCCCTCGTCAGTCAGGGACCAGCTAAAAAATTCGATGCAGTTCAACCGCAGTCCGTGGACCACGCCGCTGACGACCGCCAAGACGAAGTTCAATGTGTGCCCCAATAGAAACACCAGGATGCCCAACAGAATCCCCACACCTTTGACCTGCGCCGCGTCAGACGCCATTTGGTTGAACAACAGAGCCAGCTGGGCACTCGCCAGCCCCAGGGCGAACAGCCGCAGGTAACTGAGCGCGTCCCCAAACGCCTTGGTCACGCCGGTCAGCCCCAGCACGCCATCAAGACATCGCCCCAGCAGGTCGCGTGGGCGGAACGAAAACACCGGCCGTGTGCTGGAAAACAAGAACACCAACAGCAACCCGCCACCCAACATCCACCACCCGGTCTGTGCGGTCGCCTCCGTCCATCGTGCGGCATCGCCCCCGAACCGCTCGGCCATCAACGCCATCATGTCGGGCTTTGGCAACAGAGTTAGCGTCAACAACCATCCCCCGACCAGCGCGACCACCCAGCCGAGCGCGGAAAACGCATGCCCGCTGCCCAGCCAGCGCCAGGCGACCACCGCATTGGCCAGGACCAAATGAAACACGCCGATGGTACCCGAGATCAACATCATCGCTTCTTGGTCTTTCATGATCGTGACGCCACCACTTTTGATCACCAGGGCATCAAACCAGCTTCCCGCCGGCGGGGCGACGCCGAAGAAGCTTCCGATCAAAAGCCCATACACAATCGTGACCACGACCATGAACACGGCCAGCTGACGGAACTTTCGTCCCGCCGCGGTTTGGCCGAGCCGTCGGGCGGACAAACCAACCAGAACCCCCAACACGACACCGTAACCGGCGTCGGCCAGGATCATGGCAAAGAACGCGGCAAAGGAAAAGAACATCACCCACGTCGGATCCCAGGCGCGATAGCCCGGCGTCATGAAGAATGTCACGGCACCTTCGGCACCGGCAACCGGGGCGGGATTGCTGAGCAGGGTCGGCGGCAATTCATCATGTTCAGGCGGGCTGTGATGCAGCGCCAACGTGTTTTGCCGTGCGAAGGTTTCCAGCGCCGGTAGTTGACGGCGTGGTGCCCAGCCCTGCAAGGCAAAGACCGGACCATCGACCAACGAACGTTGCTTGGCGTTCATCCGCGCCGTTTCATCCTCGGTGGCCGCCAGTGCGTCTCGCAAGCAACCGAGCCAACGTGTCAGGGCGATCCGCCGCACTTGCAACTGTTCTCGCTGCTCGCCGATTTCCGTCAACCGCGATTGCAGTTGAGACAGCGAACGCGGATCCAACTCTTCCGGATCGCAAGGCATGTCACCGGGTGCCTGTTTGGCAACGATCACCCAGTATTCATTTTGCGGATCCGTGTTGACGACGTTGACGTAGCCGTCGGCAAAGACGGCTGCCGGAATCTGGCGGGCATCCCGGCGCAACAACCGATAAAAAAAGAACCGTCGTCCCCGCAGCTCATCTGCCGTGGACAACTGAAAATCACCCCAGGGCCGCGTTTGCTCGATCGTCTCGGCAACCAATTCCTGTTCTTCGGCCAAGGCTCGCGATTCGGATTCGATCTGCAATACCTCGCTGGCGATTCGTTGGACATCGCCCGGACCGATGGCGGCGATGTTCGTCGAACTCTTTGACGGCGACGAACCGGGGCGTTTTTCGGGACAGTTCTCCAGATACGTGATCGCCGACTTCAAATCCTCGGCACGGATCGCCGTTCCCGCCGGTTTGCCGCCGTCATTGACCAGATCCACCACGTGCACACAGCCCAACCGCTGCAAATCCGCCAAGACACTGTCGCGGTGTTTCAATTCCCCGATCAGAGTCACCCGCTGGAGCGGAACGATCGCCATCTGCTGCTCCTCCGCTTACCGAGATTTGGCTATTTTCGACCGCACGACCGCCGCGCGTTCTTGGTCGGACAGAAAAATCACGATGCGACGGATGTTCTCCTCGGCTTTCGGAATCAAGACCTTGTCAAAAAGATTCACCCGTTGTGTCACACGCCGCAGCGCCGCGCCGAGCGTCTCGGTACGCTGCCGGGCGATGTTCGATTGGACGCGCAGCCGAACCATTTGCTGGAGCGCCTTGACGAGCGAATCGACCCAGAACGGCATCGCCAAACGCGAGTACGGGTCGACTTCCAAATGCAACTCGCCGAACTTAGGAACCGCCGTTCCGACGACATTTTCCGTTGTCACGTCGACCTTGGTGACGCGGACCCATTGGGCCATCTCGGCGATGTCGATCGTCGAAGCGCCGATCAGTGCGTACAGTGTTTGCAGATCATCGCCGATGCGTCTGACCTCGGCCTGGATCTCCGCCAACTCCTGTTTGGACGTCCGCCAAGCGGCCTGCAACTGCTGACGTTTCAGTTCCAACGAAGGCAAGAAACGGCGATACAGCTTGGCTTGATCGCGTTCTCGTTTCAGTGTCGTCTTATTTAAAGCCAGCGTCATGATGCAGGGTAATACTTGTTCAACAATTTTTCGCGGATCAACAACTCTTGCGGCTCAAAGCACTCCGCCATCGTTTGCCAGCCCAGGTCGAGCGCTTGTTCCAGCGGCACGGCGACATCGAACCGCATGAACCGCCGGGTGAACAGTTCGCCGAACTTGAGCAATTTGTGATCCATCGCCGACAATTCGAACGCCATTTGCTGTTTCTGTTCGGCCTTGCGAGCCCCGGAGTACAAACGGATCATGGTGTTCATCACCGCCGAGTGGTCTTCGCGAGTGACTTTGCCGATCACCTGTTGCTTCAAACGGGACAGCGAACCGAAGGGGTCGATCATCCCGTCGTGCAAATAAAATTGTCCTTCGGTGATGTAACCGGTGTTGTCGGGCACCGGGTGTGTCACATCGTTTCCGGGCATGGTGGTCACGGCCAACAACGTCACCGAACCGGCACCGCGGTAGTCACACGCCCGCTCGTAACGCAGCGCCAGCTGGCTGTACAAGTCGCCCATGTAACCGCGGTTGGACGGGATGCGTTCCATCGCCACACCGATCTCTTTGAGCGCGTCGGCAAAGGCGGTCATGTCGGTCATCAACACCAACACGCGTTTGTTCTGCTCCACGGCAAAGCGTTCGGCAACTTTCAACGCCAAATCCGGTGCCAACAAGCGTTCCACGATCGGATCCGATGCCCGGTTGGCGAACATCACCGTGCGAGGAAACACGCCTTCGTTTTCGAAGGTGTCGCGGAAGAAATGGAACTCGTCAAAGATCAATCCCAATCCACAAAACACGACAACATCGGCATCGGCTTGAATCGCGATCCGCGCGAGCAATTCGTTGTAGGGTTCGCCGGCGATCGAAAAGATCGGGATTTTTTGACTTTCGACCAGGCAGTTGAAGATGTCGATCATGGGGACCTGGGTCTCGATCATCTTTGACGGCACGACCCGCCGCATCGGATTGACCGAAGGGCCGCCGACGTCGACGCGACGTTGCCCCAGCAATTCCGGTCCGCCGTCGACCGGCTCGCCGACGCCATTGAAAACCCGACCCAGGATGTCATCGCAAAACAACACCTGCGCCGCATGCCCTAAAAAGCTGACCCGCGCGTCGGAACGCAGCCCCTTGCCGCCGGAAAACACTTGCAGCGACACACGCTCGCAATCGATCTCGGTGACCTGCGCCAGCGATGTCGTGCCGTCGCTATTCTTCACCCGCGCCAACTCGCCAAGCGCCACTCCACGGGCGTGAATCGTCAGAATGTCTCCGACGATCGAGAGCACCCGAGTATGCGAGAAGAGATCTGGAAACGACACAATGATGCGCCCCGCACTGGAGTTTCATTCCACGGCATCATCACTGCATCGCGATGATGAATCGATGTCATTGTCAACCGACGCGGCGATCATACGACCATACGAGACGAATGTCCGCACACGCACACTAGTGGTTCATTTTGTCACAGAATGTCATCCTGCGACCACGTTCCCTCTGACGCCGTCCCACCTTTGCCATCAACCAACGTCGACAACTTCTCGAGCGCCGCGGGATCTTCGGTCGTATCCACACACACCGGCTCGGTCGCTGAATCGGGATCAATCGGGATCAGCCCCCATCCGGTCATGCTGGCGATCACCCGCCCGCCGGATTTCGGCCCTGCACCGCCGAGAGAGCAAACGATGGGCCGGAAGAGGAGGCCAACGTGAAAAGAGACGAATCCGGATAAGAAATTCCCCAACATCGCGATGGCGTCTGACGATCGCGATGGGATCGGATTTCCGGCTCGTCATTTCCGCGAGAGCGGTGAAATGTTGCTCCCCGCCGCTTTCCACGCTCTGGCGAGCGTAACTACGCTCGCCAACCGAGCTCGCGGCCGCGGCAACCGCGGTGCCCTACTTGCCGCGTCCCCTTGCCTTGCCACCGCCGGATCCGCCCCTTCCACCACCTCGGCTGCCGTCCCGGCCGCCAAAGCTGCTCGGCCCGTCGAATCCACCGCCACGCGCCTTCAACCCGCCCCCATTCCCACGGTTGCCGGTCGCCTTCAACCCACCGAAGTTACCGCGGCTGCCGCGATCGATCGAAGGCGGAGAGAACTGGCGCGCGGAGGAGGAACGTCCCGGTGGCTGTGAAAGACTGGGGCTGATTCGATTGGGGCTCAATCGAATGGAGCCGGAGGATCTCAAATCAGGCGTCGAACGGATCGTAGGCAGGTCGCGGAAGGTCGACCGGTCGATTCCCGAGGGAGGATTCGAATTGCTGCTTCGCGGTGAACCGAATTGACGCACCGGGCCGAGCGATTGTCCGGATGATTTCCCCGGCAATTGCCCGGGCGTTTGAAATCGCTCTCGCTCGGATCGGGCACCGCGATCGTACGCCTTCAACCCGCGATCAAAGGGATTTCCGGTTCGCCCGCTTGGCGGCTGACCATCGTTTCCGGACGCGCGCGGCAGGCCTCGCGGCGTGGGCGCATCGGTCGGCAGGCGAAAGCTGGAGATGCGGCCACGGTCCGATGGAGCGTTGGAACGCCCGGCGACCGCGGCTTCCAGAGATTGTTTTGACGGGGAGAGTCGTTCGAAGTCTTTTCTGGCTTTTTGCATCCGGTCCAGCGACTGCCCCGCGGACCGCCCGATCGATTCGGCTTGCGTCTCACTCAACCGCCGAAAGCGAATGTCATCCGGATTCCGCCGGGCAAAGTCTTCGATCCGACTGGCCAGCGCGACACGATCGCCGATCGATGGATTGCCGTTCCCTTGGCCGTTTCCGGGACCACGTTGCGCCGTGTAGTGACGGGGCGGCCTGAGTTCTTCGTGTCGCTTGAACTGTTGATGTTGCCGGGCGATGTGATCCAACGATGGCCCGCGATGGTGCAACGAACGAATTCCATAATACGAATACAACGGATCATAACGCCGCGGTCCCTGGTAATAGTTGATCCAGGGATAAAACTGGCTGCCGTAACCGGCGCCATAGTAGTTGCCAAAGTAGTAGTTGCGGTAAAGCGGATTAATGAACAAATTGGCCAACAGATTCAGACCGGTGTTGACGACATAGCGGGGCCGATACCAGTAACCAGGACGCAAGTAGATCGGCGAGCGATAATAGACCGGTGTGAACAACACACCTCGCCGATGAAAACGGTAGTCCCAATACCCGGATCGGAAGATACACCCCCGCGGCGTCCAGACATACTGATTGGGAACCCAAACCCAATCGGGTTGGCACCTCGCCCAGAACCCCGGCGTCCACTGGTATTCGTTTGATTGATAGGTCCAGTTTCCGGGGACATAAAAGTGATCGTCACTTGGTGCCGGAGAAACGGGTCCTTGATCGAGTGACTCCGGCGGCGGCGGCAAGTAGTCGACCGTCGACGATTCATCATGTGCCCAAAAGCCCGCGACGCGCCGGTATCCATCGCCGGCCGCTTCCCAATACCCCGGAACCCAACGTCGATCCGGCGGCACCTCGCGCCACACACCGCTGATCCAGACGAAGTCGTTTCGCTGCGGATCCCAATCCCAATACCCCGAGACCCAAGTCGATTTCTCGCTGTCCGGGCGCAGCGTCGGCGGCAATTCCTTGACCGGCGGCGGAGGCTCTCGCGGCGCGGTCGGGGCCGGTTGGGGATCAGCCGCGTAGGGTTCGGCGTACGACTCGTGCAGCGGACCGGCCGCCATGTACTCCACCTCGGATTCCTCGGCCGACGAAAGGTCCTGTGGAAGATCATCGTCCGATGTTGCATCGATCGGAGGCGGGACCACGGGCGGCGGCAGGACAGCCCGGTCGTTCTGTGGAGCCTGGGCGAACAGGGGGCTGGAAATCAGAGCCACAGCTGCGGCCAGAAAGGCAAATCGGATCAGATGACGTGGAGGGCGGATCATTGATGATGTATTAGAATCGAGTGAGAACGATGCCAAAGACCACTTTCCCGGATAATCGTAGAAAGGCATTCAGCATTCATTGGTGTCCGGCCAGACACCAACGGTTGCAGTAGTGCAATCCATGTACCGCCGGAAAGCTGTTTGGCACGGGTGAGTCACCGTTCGCGTCGTTTGACGTCGAAAACCAATGAAAACACGCGTCAGCAACTCGCTCTACACGCAACCGGGGCAGTCCCGGCCGAGTGAATGAATCCATCCCCCCAGATCGATTCGACGACACCTCGCTCGATTTTGCGACGCGTGAAGCCGCCCGGAGAGCGACTGCAGCAACCAACTCATATTGAGAGAATTCGGCCAAAGGCCGTTCACACCCATAGTTTTTTCCTGGGGCGGCGCGGCCTCGCTGACGCTCGGTCCGCTTGCCCCAGGCTTACGGATTTGCATGCCGACTGGAGTCGACACCAATGCCTGTCCGGGGACCGTGCGTCACACCGGCGACGATTCGCTGGTCAGCAGTTGATCGACTTCGTTGCTGACGATCACGCCGTAATTGATCGCGCCCAGCCAGCCGCTCATGATGATCCCCACGCTGCCGGCGTGGTACATGCCGCCGATCTGACCGGGCAGATCACGGCTGACGCCCAGGCCTTCGAACTTGGTGCCGAAGCTGGCGCCCATCTCGTGGCGGGTGTAGTGCTGGAACGTTCGCGGCGTCGCCGCTTCGGCGTGATCGATTTTTTCACGCACTCCCGGGATGTAGCGTTCCAGCGCGTCGATCGTCGTTTCGACCAGATCCTGTTTGCTGGCGTTGTAGTCGGCTTCACTTAAATCGTTCCAGTCGGACCAATTGGCGTTGGTGCTGCTGACGATCGCATAGCGTTCCTTCTTCTTCCAGGGGCGGGTCCGCGGATAATAGAAACTGAACGTCCGGCTGGTGATGTCTCGACTGAGCAATGATTCGGTTTTGAATTCGTCGGCGGTGCTGGTGAAGAACAGATCGCCGCTGCTCTCGTCGATCGTCTCGCCTTCTTTGAGCGCCATGTAGACCTGGGTGCTGCTGTTGTTCAGCCGCACCTCGTTGGTCCGCCGGACATAATCGGCATCCAATTTCTCTTCGCCGATCATTTTCAGAATCGTCGTCCGCAAGTTGGCGTTGCTGACGACGGCGCGACAACGGATGGTGCGATCACCGACGTTGACCGCGCGGACCCGGCCGTCGTTGACGTCGATGCTTTCGACCGGACAATTGATCCGAATGTCGACGCCGTTGGATTCCAACTCGCGTGTCATCCGCTTGATCAAGTCGTCAGTCCCACCTTCATAGATGTACACACCCTTGCTCATGAAGTTGCTGAAGACGATGCCGTAGGTGATCGCGGGGTCTTCCAGCGTGGAACCGTTGGCATAGGTGATCGGTTCCATCAACAGACGCACGATGTCATTGCGTCCGGGAAAGAACCGCTCGAACAACTCGCCGGTCGTGGTCGTTTGGTCGTCGTAAAAATTCATTCCCCTTGCTGTGTCAAAGAACGACTTGACCGTTTCGGGATTCTGGCCAAACCGCTCGACCAACAGCCGCGAAAAATCTTCGCGGTCAAACGTCGTGGTCAGCGAGAACTGGGGATTGTCGAACCGGATGTTCTTCAGCTGGACGATGCGGTCGGAGATATCACGGCTCCAATACCGCCGACAGGATTTGATCATCCCGTGAGGAAAGCCGTGCAGCGAGATATCGAAGGTGTGGCTGCCGGGACGCAGAAACCAAGTCGCCAGCCCGCCGAGTTTGTAATGCTGTTCCAACAACAGCACGCGGTGGCCGGCACGTCCGAGAATGTTGGCACTGGTCAGCCCCGCCAGGCCGCTGCCGATCACCACGACATCGTATTCGTCTTGGGCACCTTTCAAAAAATCACGCGGCATGGAACGGGAACGGCAGTGGGGGAACGGGATTGGAAGCGGGGATTGGGGGATAATGTGCGCGATGACAGGCTGGAAGCCTATCCCACTCAGATAGCGCCCGAATCGGGTTGGAGTTCGGCGAACACGCCCACCATTTCCTCGGCCGGCGGCCTGTCACCGTACAACATCATCGCCCCCTCGCCAACCAACACGCGTTCGTCCAGCAACCGCAGCGACTGGCCGACCGGTCGGGTGGAGCTTTGCCGCGACACGCCGGCGCTGAGCCAATCGTGGGATCCGCGAAAGATCTCGACGTGATTTTGCGGCAAAACGGTCGCCATCCGGCGGGTCCCGTCGACACTGCGACGAAGTGTCGTGATTTTCCAGCGATCATCACGGGGATCTTTCACGATTCGGACGGTCACCACCGACTCCCCCGGCGGCACATCCACCGCGCCGAACCAGACCGGCGCCGACTTTGCCTCCGGCCACACCGAACTGTAGGCGATCCGGTACGGGGGCGACGCGGGAACCCGCACCCGCAACCGATACGTCATCGGCTGGTCGCTGGTCAGTCGTGCGGCGGCGATTTCGTCCTCCGCACTGGGCGGCAAATAACCGGTCTCTTCACGCAGCCGCGCCAATTCGGCTTCGGCCGACCGCAAACGGGTCACCGTCACCAAATAAGCCGAGGCCAGTGCGATCACCAACAGCAACATCAACAACCAGGTCAACGAGAACTGACGCGGCAAACGCCGCCCAGGCGTCCGCGATCCGTCGGCCGACTCCGGCTGGCCCATCGGCGTTGCTGCCGCGTCGTCGCTCATCCGACCGACAGCGCCATGGCTTGAGCGACGACGGCTTTCGATTTTTCTAATCCCTCGGTCGCGACCGCCAGCGCGTCGCGTTTCCAGTATTCCGGGTTAAACAATTCCAACGAAAACGTTCCGCTGAAACCGTTGTCGATCAATCCGCGAATGATCTTCGGCAGCGGGCAAACGCCGTCGCCTGGAAACACGCGGTCCTTGTCGGCAATCTTCTCCAGCGGCGGATCGGCCGGGTAATCGTTGATATGGAAGCACAGCATCTTGGACGCCTCGATCATCGCCAATCCGTTGAAGTCGTTGCCGCCTTTGTAGATGTGATAGAAGTCCGGCAAGACGCAGGCCGACGGATGGGCGGCGGCGGTGGCCACGTAGGCCAATTCCCCCAGTTTGCTTAGCGTGGGCGAAAATCCCCACAGTTCCAATTGCGGCTGCACGCCCACGGCCGCGCCGACTTCGCACAAGGCCCGGTACCGCTGGGCGACCAGTTCCAACGGCGGCGAAACACTGCCGCCGCGATGCGCGCCGACCGGCGGCGCGGCGATCAGCTTGCCGCCCAATCCCGCGACCAACTCCATGTCGTGACGGGCCGCTTCCAGCCCCGCACGCCGCTCCCCGTCATCGTCGGAGATCCAGTTGGCGAATCCGATCGCGCTGGCGACAAACAATCCCGCGTCCTCGATCTGCTTGCGCAAATCGGCCAGCTTGCCGCCCTCGGAAAGGAACGTCTCGATGTCGCGCATCCAAGGCTCGATCCCATCGTAACCGGCCGCCGCAGCGACTTCGATCTGTTTCTGGATCGGCAGATTCTGGCCGCGAATGGTGCTGGTGTTCAGTGAGAACCGCACGGGAAGGCTGCCGCTGTCGGAATCCGCCGCGGCGACTGGCGCTGGACCGTAGGAGGCTGTGGCGGCCGCGGCGGCGACGGCCCCCAGAAATGTACGTCGGTTGGTCATGTGGATCGTTGCAAATCAAGGAAGGGAAAGCGACGTAGTTTAGTCGCTCGCGACGCTGCATTGTCACCCAAGGATCACGGCTCTTCCAAGGAGAGTATGACGTAATCGAAAAAGCCCACGGATGGCAGCGCGAACCCACGGATCCCCGACCGCATCACATCCGTGGGTTCGCGCTGCCATCCGTGGGCCTTGAACGTCCTCGTAGTTCAGGTCGGTCGGGAAAAGTGATGAACCCCCTTTACGATCAACGCCTGAAGCCCCGCACGCCCCTTCCCGGAAAGATTTTTCCCTCCCCGCTGCAGGGCCGCGCCATAGAACGCGACCTCCGTGTGCCCTGCCACACGCCCCCACTAACGATCGTCGGCCGCCGACGGTCTCGGCTGGATGTCGACGGGGCGTTTCTCAGACGGGAAAACGCGTTTGAATTCGGCGGTCGCCAACGTCGCCAGCCTTGGAGAAAGGGTTTCGATCGCGATCCGGTACGCATCAAAGGCCGAAGTGTGCTTGCCGGCAAGGTACTGCTTGCGGGCGAAACGGACGAGCGCTTTGCCTTCGGCGTCTGGGGTCACGACTGCCGTTCGAGGCGGTCGAGCCGAGGCTGAAGATCGCCCCTGCGACTTCGGCGGCAGCCCCCGCAACTGGCGATCGATCGCGTCGTGATCGATGATCGTGACGTGGGCGCTGGCACCGGCATGCCCCAAGGCCCCGGCACGTCCCACCCCGGCTCCGATCGCTCGCCCGCCGCGTCGCGAGATGCTGCTGGCGGAGCGCGACACGCCGCCCAGCGAGGTCGATCCGCCGACCGGGACCAGCACGCTGCCGGAATAGGTGAACCGGGAGAACGACGGCAGTTGAACCGTCGATTGGGCCGACACGATGCGTCCTGGCCCAAACGTCACCGCCCCCAGCGTCAGCAGCGTGGCGGCGGCCAGGATGGGAAGACGAGGAGCGTGCATGGGACCGAATCGCTTGGAGCGGGGCGAAGAATCACTTCTTGATTTTGTCGCTGAAGGTCCGGTTGAACTTCCGCACCTTGTCTTTGACGATCGCTTGGCAGTAGCCGTAGTTTGGATTCTTGCGGTAGAAGTCCTGGTGGTACTCTTCGGCCGGATAAAACGTCACCGCCTTTTCGAGTTGCGTGACGATCTTGCGGTCAAATTCGCCCGATTCATCCAGTTTTTTGATGTACGCCTCCGTCGCCGCCCGTTGCTGATCGTCGTGATAGAACACGCTGCTGCGGTACTGCGGCCCCGAGTCGGGTCCCTGCCGATTCAGCGTCGTCGGGTCGTGCGTTTTGAAGAAGACTTCCAACAACTCATCGAAGCTGACTTTGGAGGGGTCGTAGTAGATTTCGACCGCTTCGGCGTGCCCCGTTTTTTTGGTGCAGACCTGTTCGTAGGTGGGATTCCGCACCGTGCCGCCGATGTACCCGCTGATCACGTCGTTGACGCCCTCCATCCGCTCGAACACGGCCTCGGTGCACCAGAAGCAGCCGCCGGCAAAGGTGGCGACAAGTTCTTCCGGCTGCGATTGGTCCTTGTCTTGAACGTCGGCCGCGGACACATTGAGACACCAGCTGGCCAGAGCGGCCAAAGTCAGAAAGCAGATCCACAGCGTTTTCAGCGTCTTGCGTTGAGGCTGCTGGGCCACTCGAACGGCAACTTTGGTGTTTGACATCATCTATCGAATCCCTATCGGGTCTGGATCTGCGTGTGCGTCTGGACTGGACTCGATTATACGCTCTCGGATAGCCGGGAAGTCGTGATCAGACCGAACAAAGGAAGAAAGCGTGACACAATCCATCGATGACCGGGCGTCGGCGGCGATTCTGCCCCATTTTGACCTCGCCCACACCGTGGCCGAGGACGAAATTGACGCCCAACAACACGTGCACAATTTGCGCTACCTGCAGTGGACTCTCTGGGCCGCCGGGCGGCACACCGAATCGATCGGGTGGGATGCCAAGGCCGCCCTGGATCGCGGGCTCGGCTGGGTGGTTCGTGAACACTCGATCCAGTACCGCGGTGCGGCACTGGCCGGCGACCGGATCATCGTGCGGACCTGGGTGCACGACTTGCAGCGGTTTGCCTCGCGGCGAAAGTCCGTGATCTGCCGCCCGGCGGACCAAAAAGTGCTCGCGAAAGTGGAAACCCGCTGGGTGTTCGTGGACCTGCGCGAGCACAAAGCGTTGGCGATTCCCGATCTGGCCAAGCAGAATTTGGTGCTTTGCCCCGAGCCGCCGCCGCTGCCCTGGGAGGACGAGGAAGCGGAATAGCTACTGATTGAGCGCTTCGTCGATGATTTCCCGGCTGGCCCGCGTGCCGAGGGCGCCGATGATGCCGTAGGGGCTGGCGTCGCCGGCTTGAATGCCGTCATTTTGACCGGCGCGTGAGTCGCCCGAGCTGATCGAATCGGTCAGAAACACTACCGCCCCGTCGCTCATCAAAATGTGCGCGCCGCCTTGGTGACGACTGCTGATCGACCAGTTGCCTTCGGTCAGTTCATGGGGACCATGCAGACACAACTCGGTATTGGGTGCCCGATTGGTGGTCACGCTGGAATGGATGTGACCGAAGTTGGCCCAGCTGAATCCACGCCGCGTCCCCAGTTCGACCGCGACCAAGTAGGCCGAGCCATCATCATTTTTCGGGTTATGAGCGGGAAAGGCCGTCGAAACCCAGAACGAAGGTCGCTCGGGGTCGATCAGGGTGCCGACGTCTTGGCACGCCATCGTCCCTCCGTCGGCGGTCATCGTGACCTGTAGCCCATCGACATTGCTGACGTCGAACAATCCGTGCGAACGCGTGTCGCGGTCCAACAGGTCCGTCATGATTTCGCCGCAACACATGGTGTTGGACAAGCCGTCCAAGATATCACGGAATCGAGAGAACTTGCGCGAAACGAAGGTCCCGCGGCCCCATCGAGCGACCGCACTGGCCTGGATCACCGACGGCGGTTGGTAATCGCCATGTAGAAAATTGGTCAATCCAATCCGCGACGCCATCGCGCTGTCGCCGATACAGGCCGCGTAGTTGGTTCGCCCCAGCGCAGGCAATCCCACGCCGGGGTCGCTGGGGCATCTCAAGGTCGGGATTTCCGTGACCCATGGCCGGTAACCGTACTGCCCGCCCTGTGGTTTTGGTCCCATCGGTTGCCAGGGCGGAGTGACCGGATTGCCTGCCGGGTCGGTCGACAGCCGATTGGAGATTTGCGTCCACAATGCCTGCTGCTCCATGAACGGCATCAACCCGACCAGAAAGCTCAAGCTTTTTTGATTGGTGCGCGGCGAATAGAACGCCAGCGTGTTGCCGGCCGTGTAATCGATTCCCGTCCCGCCGCCGTGCATCGGCAGTCGCTTGTAGGCCGAGTGATAGTTATGAAGCGCCAGGCCGACTTGTTTAAAGTTATTACTGCAGCTCATCCGCCGCGCCGCTTCGCGCGCCGCTTGGACGGCCGGCAACAACAACCCCACCAAAATCCCGATGATTGCGATGACGACCAAAAGTTCCACCAGTGTAAAACCGGCAGCGTTCCGCCGAGACATAAACGGCTCCTAGTGCATGAAAAGTGGTGGACGGTCGCGGCGACGCGTCGTGGACGAAAAGGAAAGGCGACTCCGAGGGAGACCGACGAACAGAGCGGGG
This sequence comes from Stieleria maiorica, assembly GCF_008035925.1. Classification (NCBI taxonomy): domain Bacteria; kingdom Pseudomonadati; phylum Planctomycetota; class Planctomycetia; order Pirellulales; family Pirellulaceae; genus Stieleria; species Stieleria maiorica. The sequence continues at coordinate 7,583,862 of NZ_CP036264.1, read as the reverse complement.
CCGTTTTTTTGCGTCGGCGGGTCCGCTGAAACGTCTGTGTCCTAAGGCGCCGGCGTGGTTTCTTGGTCAAGCGACTCTTGTTCCAGCGCCTCCAGCTTGGCCTGTTCGAGCTGCTCGATTTCTTCTTCGGTCAATCCGGACGTTTCATCGATCTTGGCGTTCATCGCCCGCTGCTCTTGCTCACTGATCTGGTAGGGATTCTCGTTCAACGGGACATCGACCACACCCCCTTCATGACCGCCACAACCCGCCAAGAGGACCAAGAACCCACAGGCCATGCCGCCTGAGAGAATGAGAGTTTTCATATCGTTGACCCGAATAGAACGTGACTGGCGACCGATGGTACACATTTCACTCCGCCACAAAGCCGGTTCGGCGGCGGAGGTTCGAATGTGAACGACTGTATTGTAGCCGAAGCGACGCCGCAATCACCGCCCGGCATGAATTCCGCCACTCCCGCGGTTGATTCGAGCTGAACATGGGAATCCGAACCGAAGTGGGAATGCTTGACGTAGCTACGCTCGCCAGAGCGTGGCAAGCATAGGGGAACCACCTTCTGGCGAAGGTAGCTACCGTGCCGGTCAGATCGATCCTTTAGAGCCGCCGCAGTTTCTGGGCGAGAAACCCAGCCGTGGCGTTGTCGGCCTGCGCGGCGATCTGCTCGGGCGTCCCTTCGGCCAACAGCCTGCCGCCGCCACTGCCGCCGCTGGGGCCCAGATCGATGATCCAGTCACAGCATGCCAACAGATCAAAGTCGTGCTCGATCACGATCACCGTGTTGCCCGCATCGACCAACCGCTGCAGCACCCCGACCAGCCGTTTGACGTCGTCGAAATGCAACCCCGTGGTCGGCTCGTCCAACACGTACAAGGTGCTGCCGGTCGACGTGCGGGCCAGCTCCGTGCCCAGTTTGATGCGTTGTGCTTCACCGCCGCTGAGCGTCGTGCTGCTTTGGCCCAAGTGCATGTAGCCCAGGCCGACGGCTTGCAGCGAAGAAAGCAATCGATGGGCGGCGGGCATGTTTTCAAAGAACGACGCGGCCTGGTCGATCGTCATCGCCAAGACGTCTGCCACATTCGCGCCCTTGAATCGAACCTGCAACGTTTGGCGGTTGAAGCGTTTTCCACCGCAACGCGGGCAGGTCACGAACAGATCGCTTAGAAAATTCATCTCGATCCGCTGGACGCCATGCCCCTTGCAAAGTTCGCATCGTCCGGCGGCCGAGTTGAAACTGAATCGGCTGGTCGTGAAACCGCGCGTTTTCGCCTCCCGCGTCGCCGCAAACACCTTGCGGATCTCGTCCAGCACCCCGCTGTACGTCGCCGGACAGGATCGCGGGCTGCGTCCGATCGGGGCCTGATCGATCGGCACCAATTTGTCCAACGCTTCCGCCCCGGTCAGTTTGCCGAACTGGGCGATGCCGTCGGCCGGCGTCGGCAGTGCCGTGCCGTGGTTCAGTTGGTGACCGACGGCCGGCAGCAGCGTGTCGACGACCAGCGAGCTCTTGCCGCTGCCGGAAACGCCACTGACTCCGATCAAACAGCCCAGCGGAAAACGCGCGGTGATGTTTTTCAGATTGTGTGTGTTGACGTCGGTGAGCGTCAGAAAGCGATCGGCGGCGCGTCGTGATTGCGGGACGGGCACCGCATCGATGCCCGCCAGATAACGCCCCGTCAAACTGTTCTTGTCGGCCTGAATGCGTTTGGGGGTTCCGGCCGCCACAATTTTGCCGCCCTGGGCTCCCGCACCGGGACCGACGTCAATCAATCGATCGGCCGCCCTCATGGTGGCTTCGTCATGCTCGACCACCACGACGGTGTTGCCGTTTTGTTGCAACTGACGCAGACAGTCGATCAATCGACCGTGGTCGGCCGGATGCAGCCCGATCGACGGTTCATCCAGAATGTAACACACGCCGACCAGCCCGCTGCCGATGCTGGTCGCCAGTCGGACGCGCTGCAGTTCACCGCCGGAAAGTGTTTCGGCGCTGCGATCGAGCGTGAGGTAAGAGACACCGACGCGGTCGAGGAACTCCAACCGCTTGGCCACTTCGGTCTGGATCGGTTTGGCAACCGCGCGATGAAGCTGAGACAGAGTGGGACCGAGGCCGCGGATCCAATCGGCCGCGTCGGTCAAATTCATCGCCACAAGTTCGGTGATCGAAACGCCATCGATCGTCACCCCCATCGCTTCGGATCGTAGCCGCCCGCCGTTGCAGGTCGGGCAGGTCACCTTGGACTCTGCCGAATCGATTCGCCCCAACCCGTCGCACTCGGGGCAGGCACCGTAGGGACTGTTGAACGAAAACGTGCGTGGTTCGATCTCTTCGACGCTGGCGCCACACTGGATACACGCCATCGCGGTGTTGTAGATCGAATCGGTCCAATTCCCGTCTTCATCTTCAACGCTCGCGGCGGCCAGCCCGTTGCCCAACCGCAACGCCAACGTCAGCGAATCGGCCAGACGCGACTGGACGCCTTCGCGGAGGACTAAACGATCCACGACCGCGTCAATCGTGTGATTCTTGCGGACCGCCAACTCGGGAACGTCCTCCAACAACATCATCTCCCCGTCGACACGGACGCGGACCAAGCCGGCCACCTGGATCGACTGCAAGACGTCGCGGTGGGCGCCCTTGCGGCCGCGCACCATCGGAGCCATCAACACCAATTTGGTGCCTTCGGGGTGATCCGCCAACGAATCGCGGATCACGTCGGCGGATTGCCGCGCGATCGCCGAACCGCAATTTCCGCAATGTGGTAACCCCACGCGGGCGAACAACAATCGCAAGTAGTCGTAGATCTCCGTGACCGTCGCGACGGTGCTTCGCGCGGTCGTCGATCCCGGTTTTTGATCGATCGCCATCGTCGGCGCCAGTCCGTCGATCAAATCCACATCCGGTCGCGGCAACGAATCCAAGAATTGACGTGCGTAGGCCGACAAGCTGTCGATGTATTGCCGCTGCCCCTCGGCGAACAACGTGTCGAACGCCAGCGAACTCTTGCCGCTGCCCGACACACCGGTGATCACCGTGATCGCATCACGGGGCAGATCCACGTCGACCGATTGCAAATTGTGAACCCGCGCGCCGCGGATTCGAATCGAATTGGCGGAACGAGACTTCGGCAACGATCGGCTGGGAGAGAGAGGAGACGGGGAGACGGGGAGACGGGGAGACGGACGCGGGATAGTTTACGCCATCGGGCAACCGAACCCTATGGACCACCGAGAAGAAGCTGCCTTTCGTTTCCAACCGCGAAGTCTTTCATCATTCCAACTCGTTCCCAGGCTCCGGCCTGGGAACGCGATGCCCCTCCAACTCGTTCCCAGGCTCCGGCCTGGGAACGCAATGCCCCTCCAACTCGTTCCCAGGCTCCGGCCTGGGAACGCAATGCCCGCGAGGCTCCGCCTCGCAAAGAAGAGGAGGCGGAGCCTCCACCCCCGCGTGTTCCCAGGCGGAGCCCGGGAACAAGGGCGGAGGCAACACGTTCCCAGGCGGAGCCTGGGAACAAGGGCGGAGAAGAGGTTGCAGGGTTGTGAGGCTGGGGCTGTCACCCCGGCCCCCTCTCAAGCCGCCTTGGCGAGTCTCTTTGCGACGCGGGGTGGCGGCTCGCGCCAGCGACGGTGCAGCCACCAATACTGCTCGACCGCCTCGGAGACGCTGATCGCCAGCTGGCGGTTGTACCACTCGGTCAACGACTGGACGCTTTGGCAATGGCCCTCGGGATCGTCCTCGGGGTCGGCCACGGCGATGCAGGCGGATTCGAATTTCATCGGTTGCCCGTCGATGCGTCGCGTCGCACCGGCGATCATCGGCGCGCCACTGCCGAGTGAAAACAGTGCCAGCGCCTTGTGGCAGGACGCGGGAACCCCCAGGAAGTTCGTCCAACAACCTTTGGGACCGGCGTGTTGGTCGGCCAGGATCGCCAACGTGCCGCCGGCCGCCAAATGCTGGTCGACCTCGATCGCACAGCCGTCCTTGTCCAACATCGTCTGCCCCTTCGCACTGCGGAACCGCTGGACCCAGTCGTTCAAAAAGGGGTTGTCCAGCCGACGCGCGATGGTGGTCGATTCACAGCCCATCAATCCGGCCGTGTAGCCGCCGACTTCGAAGTTTCCGAAGTGGCCGGTCACCATCACGGCCGGGCGTTTGGACAGGCAATTTCGCAGGATATCGCGGCTATTGCGAAAGCGAACGTACTGGGACCAGTTGGTCAGGTGCAGCCGCCGCTGGGCCCAAGCGATTTCACAAACCATCAACATCAGCGAATGCCACATCGCCGCTTCGATCGCTTGACGTTGACGCTCGCTGGCATCGGGAAACACCTGCTGCAAATTGCCGGCGGTCGTCTGTTTGCGAAGTGGACCAAGGCGGCAGATCAGTGTGGCCAAGCCGCGACTCAGCGCGTCACCAAGATCCAGAGGAAGGGTCTGGATGACGGCGACAACCAACCGCACCATCAGATAGCTAGCGAAATCGGCGCATCGCTGAGCGGCGGTTTTCCAAGCGGCGGCGTCTCGGGGGTTGAAGCGGGGGATCGGAGTGATCATCGGGAGCAGGATTTCGCGGAGAAGCAGGGTTTTCCACTGGCTGTGAATTCAATCAGGGCTCGCGCCATCGCGGACCGTACCGGCCTGTTGACTTAATCCGATCACACGTGGGATTAGCCGTCACGCGCAAGCGTACGGGCCAACCAGAACGCAAACGCCCCCGTGCCCGTAGGCTCGCGCCATACGGCTGATCTCGTATGACATCAGCCTGATCGCGCCAGCTTCCGAGCGTTTCCTCGAGAAGTGATGGTTCCGGCCCAGACCCGCCAAGTGTCCCAGATCGGCCGCCTCCGACTCCAGAGCGATCCTGCCGGTTTTTTGGCTCCGGACGGCACCGCGGGCGTGGGACGTGGATTGATCGATGCGATAAAACCGGGCCGAGGGGCACTTTTTTCGCTTTCGTCGATTCTGTCCACTGGGGTGGTGGTTGTTGGATCGGGGCTCGAAAGCGAACATGCCGCTCCCAGCAATTGGTTTTCGTTTGTCCTTTCAATCCCCAGACCGATGAATTCCCCCGATCCCTCTCGTTCATCTCCCCCTACCAGCCCGGCCTCCGATGGCCCCTGTGCGGTCGTGTTGGCCGCCGGCAAGGGGACACGCATGAACAGTGAATTACCCAAAGTCCTGTGCCCGGTCGTCGGACGAGCGATGATCCATTTCGTGATCGACGCCCTGGAGGCGGCCGGCATCCACCGCCAAATCGTCGTCGTTGGCTACGAAGCCGATGCGGTCAAACGGGAATTGGCGACGCGTGACCACGGGAACATCCAATTCGCACTCCAATCGGAACAACTCGGGACCGGACACGCGGTGCAGTGTTGCCGCGACCTGCTGAGCGATCAAACCGGGCCGACGATCGTGGTCGCCGGGGATTCCCCGCTGATCCAATCGGACAGTCTGAAGACGCTGTTGGAACACTTCCACCGAACCCAGCCCGCATTGCTGTTGGGCACGCTGAAAAAAGACGACCCGACCGGCCTGGGCCGAATCGTGCGGAACGACGCCGGCGAATTCATCGGGATCGTCGAACACAAGGACGCCACACCCGAACAGTTGGCGATCAACGAAGTCAACATGAGCACGTACCTGTTCCGCACCCCGGATCTGCTCGACGCGTTGACGATGCTCAAAAATGACAACGCCCAAGGCGAGTATTACTTGACCGATTGCGCCCGACTGTTGCGAGAATCCGGACGTCCGGTCGAGGCGTTGCCGGCACTCAAACCGTGCGAATCGCTGTCGATCAACAACCCTGACGAACTCCAACTGGTCGACCAACAAATGCGGACGATGGGCTATGCGTGAACTCAAGATTTTCAGCGGCAGGGCGAACCCTGATCTGGCGATGAAGATCTGTCGCCACCTGCACCTCGAGCCGGCCGCGATTTCGCTGGGCAAATTTCCCGACGGAGAAAACTATTGCAAACTGGACGAAGACGTTCGGGGACGCGATGTGTTCCTGGTCCAGTCGACGTGCCCACCGGTCAACGACAACTTGTTCGAGTTGTTGGTGATGATCGACTGCTGCAAACGTGCCAGTGCCGAACGCGTCACCGCCGTGATTCCCTACTACGGCTACGCGCGCCAGGACCGCAAAGACGAAGGCCGCGTGCCGATCACGGCCAAGATGGTCGCCAACCTGATCGCCCGCGCCGGGGCCGACCGCGTGCTGACGATGGACTTGCACGCCGCCCAGATCCAGGGCTTCTTTGACGTCCCCGTCGATCACCTGTACGCCGCACCGGTGTTAAACGAACACTTCAGCAATCGCGGCTTGACCGACGACAAGATCGTCGTCGTCAGCCCGGACGAAGGCAGCATCAAACGTGCCGTCGGCCACGGCAAACGCCTGGGCGGACCACTGGCGATCGTCGACAAACGACGCACCAGCGCGATGGAGGTCCGGCAAAGCACGATCATCGGTGGCCCGATCGAAGGCAAGATCGCTTTGATGTTTGACGATATGATCAGCACCGCCGGATCGATCTGTGGTGCCGCCAAACTGGTCCATGAAGCCGGCGCCGCGGAAATCCACATCGCCTGCACCCACGGCGTGCTGTGCGGCCCGGCGATCGAACGGCTCCGCGAAGCCCCCGTCGATTCGATCACCGTGACCGACACGATCCCTGTCCCGGCCGACAAGATGCTGCCCAAAATGGCGCAACTAACCGTCGCACCGTTGTTGGCCGAAGCGATCAAACGCATCCACCACGATCAATCGATCAGCGAACTGTTCCGCGAACGGTAGCGGACCAGGGGGCAATCGGACATCGGCAAACCCTCGTTCCCGGGCTCCGCCTGGGAACGTGAATTCGCGGAGGCTCCGCCTCTGGTTGCCGGGCCGCTTGTGGCAGGAGCCACACCGACACTGCGTCCCCAGGCAGAGCCTGGGAACGAGGATAAATGATGAGGCGCGCGTTCATTGATTTCGTGTGGCTCGTGTTTTTCGTGGTTCCAGCCTCATCGGTCCAACGAATGCGTGACGTTGTCAGCGGCGGCGCATCCGGCACAGCCGGAATTTCTTGACCGGTTTTCGCGCCGCGCCCCCCGGGTCGGGCGGAAACCCGCCGATGGATGCAAACGGGCACCGCACATTTGCTGGCCCCATCACGCACGCCCTTCGTCGGTCCTTTCGGTTCCTCCATGGCCCAGCCTTCCCAAAACGCCGAACACGTTCTGCAGCCCCATCGCCGGATTCTGGAATTGGATTCCCTGCGGGCGCTCGCGGCGATCAACTTGCTGCTGTTCCATTTCACGCACGTGTACAGCGTGAAATTCGGCTACACGTCGCCGCTGGGTTTCGAATGGCCCTACGGAGCGTACGGCGTCGAACTGTTCTTTATCCTGTCCGGTTTCGTCAACAGCATGTCGCTGCTGCGGCGTGGGAAACCGGTGGACTTCGTCGCCGCACGGCTGATCCGAATCCTGCCGATCTTTCTGATGGTGATCGTCGCCAACGTGTGGATCATGAGCTTCGCGCCGCTCGATCAGATCGGCATCACCACGGCACAATTTGCGGCCAATCTGACGTTGCTGCCGCGGATCTTTGGCCAGGAGTGTCTGGACCCGGTGATGTGGACGTTGCAAGTCGAGATGATGTTCTACTTCACCTTGGTCGCGCTGTACCGGTCCGGCGGACTGCGACGCTACTTCCTGGGTTGGGGACCGCTGCTGGTTCTGTCGTACTTCGTCTGTCCGGCGCTGGATGCGGCCGAAGCCACGGCGGCGGGCAGCTGGTGGTTTTCGATCGCGACGGCCGTGCGTCGCTTGATGCTGCTGGATTTTGTCCCTCTGTTTGCGATGGGATTCCTGCTGTACATGATCAAGACAAAGACGGGACGCATGTGGCAGAACGTGTTGGGCATCGCGCTGGCCGCGTTCGTTTTTCACAGCATCGATCATGGCAAACACAATCCGGCAGCGACGGCGTTGATCCTGGGACTGGTGACCGCCTGCGCATACGGCAAAGTGCCGCTGCTGCGGTTCCGCCCGCTACTGTTCGTCAGCACGATTTCCTACGCGTTGTACCTGTGCCACAACAACTTGGGATGCGTGTTGATCCACCGTCTGGACCACAGCGGCTATCCGCCGGTGGTGTGTTTCGGTTTGGCCGTCGTATTCGCGTTTTGCCTGGCCACACTGGTCACCACCCGCATCGAAGGCCCGATCACGACGTGGTTGCGAACCCGCTGGGAACGCTACCGCCGCGGCGAAGAGACCAGCGCAGCGGTGGCCACGCAGTAACGAAGTACGACGGCCCTTCCGGGCGGTCGCTCCTCGCTGCGAAGCAGCGACGGGCTGAGTACGACGGCCCTTCCGGGCGGTCGCTCCTCGCTGCGAAGCAGCGACTGAAAATCGCCTCAAGGCTAAACACCAACATCACTGCTCGTCCAATGCGGCGGCGAGCTGTTCGTAGGTCCGGCCGGCATCCATTTTGTTGCCGCGGTTGTCCAATGCGATCTGGTACAGGTGCTGGCCGCAGGTGGTCGGGTAGTCCCCGGTCACGCAGGCTCGGCACAGGTGTTCCGCCGGCAGATCGATGGCCCGCGCCAACGCTTCGACCGGCAGGTACCGCAGCGAGTCGGCCCCCAAGTCGTCGGCGAGACGTTGTTGGGCTTCGTCGGACAATTCGCCATCGACGCCGAAATACTTGGGGCCGATCAATTGATCGATCGTGCTCATGTCGATCCCGTAAAAACACGGCGCGACGATGGGCGGGCAAGCCACGCGGACGTGGATTTCTTTGGCGCCGCCGACTTCGCGAATCCGGTCCAACAGCACGTTCATCGTGGTGCTGCGGACGATCGAATCTTCCACCAGGATGACGCGTTTGCCTTCCATCACTTCCCGCAGCGGCGTGTACTTCGTCGCGGCTTTCACCTTCCGCGCCCGACCGCCTTCGATGAAGGTTCGACCGGCGTATCGGTTTCGGATCAAACCTTCGCGACACGGGATGGACAACTTGTACGCCATCGCATCGGCGGCGGCTTTGCTGGTGTCGGGGACCGGGACGATGATCGTGTCGGGATCATCCAGCGGGACGCGGCCCAGCTCGCGTTCGCCGCGAGCCAGTTCTTCGCCCAGCCGCGTTCGGCTCAGATAAACGCTGCGGTCATCCAACGTGCTGGCGACGTTGGCGAAATAGATCCATTCGAAAAAGCAGTGGGCCGGATCTTTGGTTTCGGCAAACTGCTCGATTCGGAATCCGGTCTCGGGATTGACGATCACCGCATGGCCGGGCGCCAGCGATTTGATCTGATCGGTTTCAAAGCCCAGGTTCAACAGCGCGACGCTTTCGCTGGCCGCGGCGAACAAGGGGCCTTCCTGGACATAACACATCGGTTTGATGCCCAGCGGATCGCGTGCGACGATCATCTCACCTTCGGCCGTCAACAACGCCAACGAGTACGCCCCGTCGAAATCGCCGGCGACCTGACGCAACACATCGATCCATTCGATCCGCTCGGTCGAATGGCTGAGCACCCGTCCGATCTCGTGCAAGATGATCTCGGTGTCGGTGTCCAGCGTCAGATGATGATCGCCGTCGGCCAACAGGCGTTCTTTAAGGAGTCCGTAATTGGCCAGTTGACCGTTGAAACAGAAACTGAACCACTTGCGTTTATGAATGTGATCTCGTTCGAACGGCTGGGCGTAACTGCGATCATCTTGGCCGCAGGTGGCATAGCGGACGTGCCCGATCGCCGCACGCCCGGCCAAACCTCGCATCAACGACTCGCACTTGGCGCGGTGATTCAGCCGAAACACTTCGGTGACGGTCCCGACGTCTTTCCGCGTGTGCAGCAAACGGGGCCGATCCGGGTCGTAGGTCGACATCCCGGCGGCCAACTGGCCCCGATTTTGGATGTCCAGCAACATCCGCGGCAGCAGGCGAGAGATCTGGCGCGGCCCCTCGTCGGTGCACATCGGGCTGCGTCCGCGGCCGGAAAGGTGGTAAATCGCCGCGACACCGCATTCGTGATGCAACTCGCTCATGCCGGGGTTTGCTCGTCAAACGTTCTGGGGGAGGGGGCGTTGGGATCGAAACGACGGAGGTGTCGATCACTGAAAGTCGGACTCTATTGTCCAAATGCAGACCGATTTGTCGAACCGCCCTGCCGCGGGGAGGATCCGATTTTGAAAAATTTGACCTGCTTTGCCCGATCACCCGCCTTTTGCCGGATAGGCGATCGCGCGGTCGCAAGTTATTGTGTTCAACGCCCGTCGCCAGCGACAGCTCGCAGGCGTGATTTTTCGCGTCCCCCCTCGTGTTTTCTTCTCTCTCCTTTCCGCTTGTTGCCGTTGTGTCTGAATCGGATTCCAGCCGTCTCCGCCACAGCGTGATCGAGGGAGCCCGTTGCGTCGTCGTCAAAGTCGGCACGCGAGTCCTGACCGACGCCCAAGGCAAGTTGGACCGCGGGCGAATCGAGTCGCTGGCGGCCGGTTTGTGTCAAATCGCCGAGACGGGGCGTCAGACCGTGATGGTCAGCAGCGGCGCCGTCGGGGCGGGGATGGGCAAACTGGGCCTGGACCAACGCCCGACCGATCTGTCAACGCTGCAAGCGGTCGCCGCGGTGGGCCAAGCCGATCTGATCCAGGCCTATGAACGAGCCCTGGCAGTCCGCGGCCGGCACGCCGCACAAGTCCTGCTGACCCGCAACGACCTCCGCCGCCGCGACGGATACCTGCACGTGCGAAACGCACTGGCCAGTATTCACGCACTCGGGGCGGTCGCGATCGTCAACGAAAACGACTCGGTCGCCGTCGCGGAATTGATGACGACCTTCGGCGACAACGACCGACTTGCCGCCCAAGTCGCCGGGCTGTTGGACCAAGCCCTGCTGGTCATCCTGTCCGACGTCGATGGCCTTTATGACGGCCCCCCCGAGGCCCCGGACAGCAAACGCATCGATCTGGTCAAATCGCTCGACGGCGACATCCTGGGGCTCGCCCAGGACCACCGCAGCACGCTCAGCAAAGGCGGCATGTCCAGCAAATTGTCCGCCGCACAATTGGCCACGTCACATGGACACTCGGTGATCATCGGCCCCGGACGCGAAGACGCCGTGCTGGAAAAAATCCTCCGCGGCGATCCCGTCGGCACCCTGTTCCTGCCCACCGAACGCACCCTGCGCGGGCGGCGGCGCTGGATCAGCGGCTCGGCCGAGGTCGAAGGCGAATTGATCGTCGATGCCGGGGCGGCGCGGGCGCTGCGGGAAAACGGGCGCAGCCTGCTGGCGATCGGCATCCAAGCCGTCCAAGGCAAGTTCGATGCCGGGGCGGTGGTGGCGATCAAGGACCCGAATGGCAACGAAGTCGCTCGGGGACTGTGCAATTATCCGTCCAAGGAAGTCGACCGGATCAAGGGCAAGATCAGCGAGATGATCACCGGCATCTTGGGGCATCGGCCGTACGATTCCGTCGTCCATCGCGACAACATGACGCTGTGTGGCTGAAGGAGATGCCGCGAAGGTTTGGCTCAGCGGTGGGTTTGCTCGCGCCGGCACGAACCGGCTGCTGACAAGTGATCATCAGCTCTTTGGCGCGAGCCTACGGGCTCTAATCTTTCCGTGAAGCGGATTCCGGGGCGGTCGTCCGTAGGACTCCCCGCGACGACCTAGAAAGGACGTCGTACATCGCCCCGGACGACCTAGAAAGGACGTCGTACATCGCCCCGGACGATCTGGAATGGACGTCGTCCATCGATCCGGTAACAACGGCTGCAACTTCCCGCTTGGTTTGACAGACCCAACCCTTGCCGGCGAATGATTCCGCCGCGCCATCCCTGCCGCCAGGTGCCGCCATGTCCCGTTTGACCCGAAACACGCTGTTTTCTCCGCTGTTGATCCTGCTGGGCATGATCGCCCTGTCCGCCACCCCGCTCCGGGCCGATTCGTCCGGCTATCAACAAACGCTCAAAAGCACCGCGTGGGTGATCACCAGCAACGCCGAAAACGAAACCTCCGCCGGGACCGGCGTCTACGTCGATGCCGACAAAAAGCTGCTGTTGACCAACGCCCACGTGATCGGCGAAAGCCGCAAGGCCGTGGTGTTTTTCCCGACCCAATCGGGCGGCAAACTGGCCGTTCGCCGAAAGTTCTACCTCGACAACATCCTAAAACTGGGCATCCAAGGCGACGTCGTCGCGGTCGACCGCAAACGCGATCTGGCTCTGATCCAGTTGCCCCGCGTGCCGGCCGGGATCGAGGCGATCGCGATGGCCGACGACAGCACCACGCCGGGGGCCAAAGTCGCTCTGGTGGGCAACCCCGGTGACAGCGCGATCCTGTGGGTCTACACCGCCGGCACCGTCCGATCGGTGTACCAAAAGAAATTCAAATCCACCCACGGCGAACACGACTTCATGGCCCTAGAAACGCAAAGCCCGATCAAGCCGGGCGACAGCGGCGGCCCGATCGTCGACGAAGCCGGCAAGCTGGTCGGATTGGCTCAGTCGTTTTCTCCGCAAAGCCCCTTGGTCAGCTTCTGCGTCGACATCACCGAGATCCGTCAAATGCTGAACAGCCCCTGGAAGAGCGCCCCGCTGCCGGCCAAGGTCCTGCTGGACGAAGCCGGGATCGAGTACAGCCGACATTCCAGCGGCCATTACCAGATCGATCGCACCGTCGGCTCAAATACCCAAGCCGTGTTCGTGGCCAAGAACACCGAGTACCACGGCCGGGCCGACATCCGCCGCATCTGGTCGACGGTCCAGACGACCGATCAAGCTCCCGACGAAACGCTGTTGATGCGACTTGTGCGTCAGAACGCAGCGACGAAACTGGGCGCCTGGGCGGTCGAAAAAACCGCCTCCGGCTACGTCGTGTTCTACGTCGCCAAACTGGACGCCACCGCCAGCGACGAAACCTTCGAGAGCACCATCGACTACGTCGCCCGTCTGGCCGCCGCGATGCAGCAAGACCTCAAACCGAAACCCAACCAAGAAACCGCCCAAGCGACCCTGCAAGCCTGGTTGTCGGAGTGAGGGGGTCAAGTTGGGAGTTGGGAGTTGGGAGGTGGGAGGTGGGAGGTGGGAGGTGGGAGGTGGGAGGTGGGAGGTGGGAGTTGAGAGGTTTGCGGTGAGCTCCTAGAGACTGACGCAATGTCCGCCGGTTTCCCAGGGCTTGATGATTCAATCAGCCGTATAACGCAAGCCCAATGCCACCTACTTTCGAACACAAACTGAGCCGCAGGCGCTAGCCTCGGGCCTTACAACTCTCGAAGAACAATCCAAGGCCCGCGGCTAGCGCCGTCGGCTCATGGAGTAGGTGGCATCGGGCGCTAGCCTACGGGCTCTGGTGCAGCTTCCTGGTGTTCGAGGCCCGAACCGCGATATCAGAGGATTCATGACGCTTTGAACCACTCGATGCAATCGTTGCGGAAACGCACGTAGCCGACAGCGATGGTCAGCAAACAAAAGATTGCGATCGAGAGCGGATGGGCGCCCGCGTCCAACAAACGCGGGGTATCCAGAAAGGGACCGCCGGACAACCAAGCGAGCGCCAGGTAGCTGCCGTTGGCCAACAGACAGAAGTCGGCCACCAACCACGCGGGCCGACGGCGAATTAGGACAGCCAGCCCAACTGGAATCAGCACGCCCAAAATCGGCCCGCACCACAAGGTGACCCGCGGATGTGGATCCGGGGCGTGCACGCTGTAGGGCATCCGCCACGGCGCCAAGTCCACGTCGACAAGCTTGGCACCCACGACCCAGCCGCCGATGACATGTCCCAGTTCATGGGTGAACGTCATCACGACCCACGACAGGACCAACAGCGCGACGAATACGGCAATGCGACGACCGAGCGATCGCTGCGATGCGGGATCAGCCAACAGTTACTTGCCGTACTTGTCGATCAACATCGCTAGAAACCGCTCGGCGCGATCATGCACGTCACTGGTTGTCGAGACAACCAAGACATGGTCGATCGCCATTGCGGTGGACGGACCGCCGAGCGTTTCCCAGGTGTCGGGAACGACGGTCGCGGTCAGGACTTTGATCACATCGTTCGACTTGGCAGCCAGGTTGGCCGGCAGCACGTACATTTCGACGATCAAATTGTCTTCCGCCGCCTCGACGGTCGTGATTTGCATCACTTCGTCCTTGATCAAGTACGTCAATTCCAGATCGCGAAGCATCAATCGCAACGCCGACCGCAGCGAGACGTTCGTCAGTGCGATCGAGGTTCCCGCGTTGGCATCGAGGCCGATTTCTTCGAGCGCCCGGTGATCGATGACGATCGGGATGTCATGTTGAGCGGAGAGCGTTTGCATGGCTTCGGCAAGCGGCGTTTCGATGAACTGGATCGTGGTCTGGTCATCCAGAGCCGCGTTGATTCGCTGCTCGGCCGCATTGTGCATCACCAGCTTTGGCGTCCTCGGCTTGCGGCCTTCGGCGAGCACCTTCTTGGCTTGCTGAACCACAGCGTTGTGAGGGTCTTGGGTCGGCGCCGCTTGCTGCGGCTTAGCCGGTCGCCGCACCGGCTGGGGCGCGAACGGATCGGCCGGCGCCCCTGGAGACGGACCAAACGGGTCGGTGGTCTGTGACCACGCGATCGGACCGGACAGGACAATGAACAACGCCGCCAACGTCGCCGGAAAAACATGCATTCAAGCACCTGGAATTGGAGAGGAGAAACAGGAGGGGGTGATCAACCCCAGAGGGGATCCTCCCACGATGACAACCGCATTGCAAGTGTTTTTTCCCCGGTCGGTCGACTGACGCTCTTTCTTCATCGGAACGCGGCAAGACGTTGATTGAATCGGCGAAAGTCTTGATAGGTTGTTGATTTGTCCGACTCCACGCTCTTGATGCCAGCCCGACGCGTAAGCGAGGGGCGCCTCGTGGCCCCTCGCTTACGCGTCGGGCTGGCATGATCGGATCGACGTTCGAACCTCGACTCGACCAACAAGCCGTCTACGACTTCCGCTACGATAGCATTGTCGCGGATCGTCCGGCCGGCGGTTCCTCCGAAGCGGGCCTCGGCCACCTACTCTATGAGCCGACGGCGCTAGCCGCGGGCCTTGGATTGCCCCTGTGCTGCCAAACGAGAGTCCCATTACGTGAGCCACGACGTTCTGCTGCGAGCCGTCGACCTGACCCGCCGAATCGCCGGGCGGACGCTGTTGGATCATGTGGGATTGGAGTTGATCGCCGGGATGCGACTCGGGTTGGTCGGACCGACCGGCAGCGGAAAGTCGTTGCTGTTGCGAAGTTTGGCATTGTTGGAACCGATCGATTCGGGGCAGTTGTTCTGGCGGACCGAGTCGGTCTCGAGCGATCGAGCCACGCGTTACCGCAGCCAAGTCATCTACGTCCATCAGCGGGCTGCCGGATTCGAAGGGACGGTAGAATCGATCTTGCGGCAACCGCTGCAGCTGAAAATCCATCGCGGCCGCTCCTTCGATCGCGACTGGATCATCGACCAACTGGCAACGGTCTCGCGTGATGCGACGTTCTTGGACCAGCCCCACGAGCAACTCTCCGGCGGCGAATCGCAGATCGTCGCTCTGCTGCGCGCGATCCAATTGTCACCCTGCATTCTGTTGCTGGACGAACCCACATCGGCGCTCGATCGACAATCGGCCCGCCACGTCGAATCGATCGTGATGCGTTGGTACGAGGAAAAGCCGGACGGGCGGGCATTCATCTGGGTATCGCACGATCCCAGTCAAGCCGATCGCGTTTGTGATTCGCTGATCACGATGGATGCCGGCCAAATCCAACGCTTGCAACACCCCACTTCGTGAAGCAACACAACAAATGGCGCCCTACATCGAACTGACAAACCTGCAAGTCGCACTGGCTGGGCTGTTGATCGTCATCAACGGAGTCGTCTCGGTCGTGCTGGGACTGCGATTGGAAAAGACGCTGGCGATCGCGAGTGTCCGCACCGTCGTCCAACTTGCCTTGGTCGGTGCCGTCTTGTCATGGGTCTTCCGCGTCGATCGCTGGTACGTGGTGATCGCGATCGCCGCGGTGATGACGCTGGTCGCCGGATTATCCGCCGCCGATCGCAGCAAACGCAAGTTCCCCGGCATCCGCCTGATCGCCGTCACGTCGGTTTGGGCTTGCGCTTGGATGCTGACCGGTTACGTATTGTTATTCGTCTTTCGTGATTTGCCCAAGTGGTACGAACCCCAATACGCGATCCCACTGTTGGGCATGGTACTCGGCAATACGCTGAACGGGATTTCGGTCGGCCTGAGCACGCTGACTGAAACACTGGTTCGCTCGCGAGGGCAAGTGGAAACGTTGATCGCGCTGGGGGCGACGCGTTGGGAAGCGGCGGGGGAACCGATCCGGGAAGCGGTGCGGACGGGGATGATCCCGATTGTCAATTCGATGATGGTCGTCGGCGTGGTCAGTTTGCCGGGGATGATGACCGGCCAAGTGATCTCGGGCATGGATCCGGCCCAGGCGGTCCGCTACCAGATCGTGATCATGTTTTTGATCGCCGGCGCGACGGCTCTGGGGACCGTCTCGGTCGTGTTGTTGTCGGTCCGGCGGCTTTTCGACGCCAACCATCGGTTCAAGTTCGAGATCATTCGAAACGCAGATGCCAAATGACTGACTCTGCCAGCAATCCGAGTTTTGAAACGACGCGGTGGAGCGTGGTCATTTCCACCGGAAAGGACGATTCCCGATCAGCGCGGGATGCAATGGAGTTGCTCTGTCAACGATACTGGTTCCCATTGTTCGCCTTCATTCGACGTCGAGGCTATGACGAACCCGATGCGGAGGACTTGGTGCAGGCGTTTTTCGCACGCGTCGTGGAAAAAAACGTCTTTACCATTGCCGATCGTAGCCGCGGGCGATTTCGAACGTTCTTGTTGTCGTCGCTGGAAAACTTTTTGGCCAACGAAAAAGCGAAGGCGAACGCACTGCGCCGTGGCGGCGGTAAAAGCATCATCAGCTTAGATCGAAAGGACGCCCATGGGAAACCGATGAATGTGATCGCTACCGACAGCTTGCCTCAGGACGAGTTCAACCGCCAATGGGCGATCACCGTTCTCAACGAGGTCTTGGACTCCGTCCGGCAGCGATACCAGCGAGAGGGAAACGCGGCGTTGTTCGACGCCCTGTCCCCCTACTTATCAATCGCAGGCGATCGCAAGCCGTATGCCCAGGTCGCCGATTCGTTGGGGATGTCCCCGTCTCACGTCAAAGTCGCCGTGCACCGATTGCGTAGGCGGTATCGCAAGCAATTGGAAATCGAGATCGCGTCGACGGTTGAATCGCCTGAACAAATCGAGGACGAGATCCGGCAATTGTTCCAGGCACTGGGAGGCTGAACGCGCTCGCGAGATGTTTTTTCCATTTTTCTTGTAACCCCCGGGATTCTTTCCGTTACCCCATCCTTGTTACCACGATTCGTACCGGAAAGCCCCATGAATTTGCCCGACCGATGCCCGCACTGTAACACCCCGCTTGCCCCGACGACCGGCCAACCGATGTGCCCGGTTTGCTTGTTGCGCGGCGTGTTGCAGCGGTCCGATTCGCAGCGAGACGATCCGTTTCTGACCGAAACACGTTCGGTTTCGGGTGATCGAAGCTTTGACTCGATGCGATCGATCGGCGCGAGCACGGCGCTCGCGGATCTGCAGCCGGGCACCCCATTCGGGGATTACCGGATCGTGCGTCGGCTCGGCCATGGCGGGATGGGCGTTGTGTATGAAGCAGAACAAATGACGACCTCTCGGCGGGTCGCGCTGAAGGTCTTGGCCCAATCGCTCGATCAGGGTGAAGCCCGGGCCAGGTTTATGCGTGAAGGCCGCCTGGCCGCTGCGATCAATCATCCCAACAGCGTGTATGTCTATGGCACGGAAGAAATCGATGGTGTGCCGACGATCTCGATGGAATTGGTCGATGGAGGAACGCTTGCCCAGCGTGTCAAGCAGGCCGGTCCGATGTCGATCCGCGATGCCGTCGACGCGGTGATTCAAATCGTCGATGGCCTGGAAGCCGCCGACGAGCGCGGCGTTCTGCACCGTGACGTCAAGCCCTCCAACTGCTTCATCACGTCCGACGGCGCGGTCAAGATCGGCGATTTTGGTTTGTCCATTTCGACCGCGGGTGACCATCTCAAGACGATGTCGGAGGTGACGATCGAAGGGACGTTCTTGGGAACACCGGCCTTTGCGTCACCGGAACAGCTTCGCGGCGAACCGCTCGATCGACGCAGCGACATCTATTCTGTCGGCGTCACGTTGTTCTATTTGCTGACCGGTAAGGTCCCCTTCGACGCCGACAACATGATCCACTTGTTGGCGACGGTGCTCGACAAATC
The DNA here is from genome assembly GCF_008035925.1 of Stieleria maiorica. NCBI lineage: Bacteria > Pseudomonadati > Planctomycetota > Planctomycetia > Pirellulales > Pirellulaceae > Stieleria > Stieleria maiorica. Next base: position 7,565,524 of record NZ_CP036264.1, on the reverse strand, counting down.
CGCTCCCGCCGCGGCGACGTTTCGCAGCGACATCCCCGATGAATTGGATGCGGTGATCCAGCGGTGCTTGCAGAAACCCGCCGGCCAGCGGTTCGACAGCTACGAATCGCTTCGTCAAGCACTCCGTCCGTTCAGTTCCCGCTCTCCCGTCGCTGCTTCATTGGGCGATCGCACGTTGGCCGGAATCGTCGACACCGCGATCTGTTGGGTCGTTCTGCTACCGATCAGCTTTTTCAGTCAGTATCGCGGCGACTTGTCCACCGACTTTGGGGCGACACGCAGTCTGGGAACGATCCTGTTGCAATGGGCGGCGGTCGCTGCGACGATCGCCTATTTTGCGATTGCCGAATGGAAATACGGTTACACGATCGGCAAAAAGGTCCTCGGTCTTCGTGTCACCAGCGGCGACAACCGCCCCACATTGTCACAAACCATCGGTCGAGCGTTTCTGTATCTCGGCGTCCCCGTGATCCCGTCGACCGTTTTTAATTTGGCCAACCTGACACGGGACTCCACCGACTTCTATTTCGGGCCTTCCGTCATCTTGGCAATGATGGTCGGCTGGTCCTACTTCGCTCTGAAGTTCGGCTTGTTCGTGACGGCGCGAGCGAATAACGGTTATGCCGCGATTCATGACCAGATCACTTCGACGCGTGTCTTGGAGTTCGCCGCCGATTCGCCTCGGCGACTCACCGAGCTAGAAAATGACGCGTTCGATTCTGAATCGGATTCGGAAAAGGTTGGCCCCTACATTCGGCTGCGAACGCTGTTCGAGTGGGACGGCGAACAGCTGGTGCTCGGCTACGATGCCAAACTATTGCGTCGAGTTTGGTTGCATCTGCAACCGATCGGCACGCCAATGGTCCCGTTAGAGAAGCGGGATTCGACGAGCCGTGAGACACTTCGTTGGCTCGGTGGGCGACGAACCGAGGCGGAGTGCTGGGATTGCTATGAAGCTCCGCCCGGACGTCCCTTGATCAAACGGCTGACTTCAATCAGCGGGTCAAGCGCGATCCGGCTGATGCGACGCCTGGTCGATTTGTCAGTCAAGTCGGGCGAAAACGATTCTGGTAGCGAAAAGGACTTGAATCGCCACCGGCTGGAACGATGGTGGGCCACCGACCTGGATGATCTTAAATGGTTGCCGTTTGATATCGTCGATGACCACGCGGACGATGGTCCCGCAGACGGAGACGAATCAACAGCAGATCCACCATCGAAAAACCCATCGCTTTCACTGGTCCGCCGCGCTGCGTCTTGTGTGTTGCAGGAAGAACGCACACCGACGGTTCAATGTCAATCGTGGTCGCTCGAACAACGTGATGCGATGATCCAAGTCTCAGTAGCGCAAAGTCCTGCCGAAGCGACGCAGATCCTCCACGGCGTGGACACCGATCGAGCGATCAAATTGCGGGCTCGCGTTCTTGCCATGGTGGCCGTCTCACTCAGCATTCCCCTGCTGACCGTGGTGTTCGGACTGTTCGCAGCGTTTCTGTACGAGATTCAGAAACAGCGGTATCCGGAAGTCGATCAACTTCACGAAGTCGTCCAGGTCCTGAGACGTGAGGAGGAATTATTGACCGCCGAGCGTGTCGATCGCCTGGTGGCGGTACAGCGTTATGTCGCGGGAAACTTTAAACATGTGTTCGAAGACAAAGATATGATGAATTCGATCTACGCCACGGTGCAGCTCACGATCGCGGACCGAATTGCACTGCGGCAGGCGATCGATGCCCAACAGCCCACGGCAGAGGAACTGCGTGTCGCAACCGAGCGGTATGACGGCTTGCGGCAAGACTGGATCGAGAACCCGGGGAATCGGGTCGAAATTCAATTTTCGTTTTGGACGCCACTTGGGCCGGCCTACACGTGGCTGGAATTCATCTGGCTGCCGAGTCTATTGACCGGTTTGCTATTTCGCGGCGGATTGTTGATGCGGCTGTTCGGTCTGGTGCTGGTCAACCGTCGTGGGAAGCGGGCGTCAGGGCTACGCGTTTTCATTCGCATGTTGATCGGCGGGCTTCCCGTGCTGGTGATCGTCGTCTACGGCACACCGCTGGTGATCAGCAAAGAATACGGGGGCTATTGGAGTCAATCGTTTCTGCTGTCCGCTGTTGTCGCTGGTCTTTGTCTGGTCGCCGTAACGATGGTCGTTGTCCCGTTTGTTCGCGGAAACCAATGCTTCAGCGATCGTTTTTCAGGAACCTACTTGATGGTCAGATAGGCCGGGCCAACCGGTACAATGCGTCGTCATCCTGCCAGCCGACCGACGTTACACACATCCTGTTCACCAACGAAATGCCGTCCATCGATCCCGATAGATTCCGTCACTTGCCAATTCGATCCACCGGATTCGTCGCATTATTTCTGGTCATTGCGGCGATCAACGTTGGTATACGAGTGGATGCGGCCGAACCGGTCCTGACCGATGACCGGCTTCAGTTGACCCTGTTCGCCGAAGATCCCGAGATCATGACGCCGATCGGAATGGCGATCGACGATCGAGATCGCGTGTTCGTCATCGAATCGCACACGCACAACCCGCCCAGCGGATACACCGGTCCCGACAGCGACCGGATCAAGATCTTCGTCGATCGAGACGATGACGGGCGCGCGGACACGGTCAGCGTGTTTGCCGATGGCATCCACCAGGCAATGAATCTGGCGTTTTCGCCCGATGGGGAACTGTACGTCGTCTGTGCCCGCGAAGTGTTGCGCTTGGTCGACGAGGATCGCGACGGCGTTTGTGACCGCAAGGATCGGGTGCTGCAATTGGTCACCGAACAGCGTTACGCGCACAACAGTTTGCTTTCGATCACGTTTGATCGCGATGGTTGGATGTACGTCGGACGTGGAAACACCGGCTCGGATGCGTATCGGTTGGTCGGCCGTGATGATTCGTACGTCGCGGGGTACGGCGACGGCGGCAATGTGATTCGATGTCGGCCCGACGGAACGCGGCTCAGTGAGTTTGCCACGGGCTTTTGGAATCCGTTCGACTTGAAATTCGATGCCCACGGCCGATTGCTGTTGGTCGACAACGACCCCGACGCCCGCGGCCCAAACCGGTTATTGCAAGTCGTCCGCGGCGGTGATTACGGGTACAAGTCGATGTTCGGTGGAGCGGGGACGCATCCGTTCCAAGGCTGGGACGGAACCTTGCCGGGGACGTTGCCCTACATTGCCGGCACCGGCGAAGCGCCATCAGGGCTGATCGATTGCCGGCGCAGCGCTCTGCCGAAAGATTACCAACACAGCGTCTTGGCGACGATCTGGAATGAGAACTCGATCGAGCGATTTGAGTTGGATCCAGACTCGGCAACGCTGACCGGCAAGTCGGTCTTCCTGAGCGGCGATCAAGACTTTCGTCCCGTCGCATTGGATTGTGATCGCCACGGAAACCTGTTCCTCACCGATTGGGTGCTGGTCGATTATCCCAATCACGGACGCGGCCGGATCTGGCGCGTCACCGTCAAACCGGGGACCGAGTCGATCCAGCCGCGCGACTCCTTTGCCGACTACCAACTGTCTGACCAGCAGAAGCAGATTGGTAAAGTCGAATCGATGGAGGGCGCGGCGATCGTGGAGCAGTTGTCATTGGGGAATTTCGCCGATCCGATCGTTCGACACGCCGCCGTGATGCGACTGTCCGCCGAAGGGATGTCGGACGCCCGCGAAGCGTGTCTCGGCGGCGACGCTTCGTTGCGCATGGTCGGGCTGTTGGCAAGCAAACGCGCAAATCTCAAGAACACCACTCTGATTCGGAGATTACTTGCCGATCCCGCCCCCGAGATTCGTCAGGCTGCGTTGATGTGGGCCGGTGAGTCGATGGAGTTATCGTTGGCCGCTGACATCAGCAGCGCACTGAGGGTGCAACCGGTGACGCCGGTCGTGTTGGAAACCTATCTGGCCGCGACCGAATTATTGACACCCGAGTTTATCCGGGCCTACAACGATCCCGCACCAGGAAAGGCGAACAAGTTGCCACGGAGTCTGGACCGGAATGTGATCGTTCGTCTTGCCAAGGACACTTCGCTTGCGGCGGAAGTCAGGAGCCTGGCCATCAGCCGTTTTGATTCGCAACTCGGACACGACCAGTTGCAAACACTGGTGGGATTCTTGCAGGGAAACTCAGATCCGCTAAGAATCGCCGCGATGGACGTGATGGCACAGTTGGGGATCGCCGACCAGAGCAAGGATGAATTGATTGCATTGGCCAAAGACCCTCACTGTTCCGTTGCCGTACGAACCCATGCATTGGCGGCGATTGGATCTGTCCAGGGGCTGGATTCGGAAACGCTGAACGCGCTGACGCAGGATACTTCACCCCAAGTCGCCACGCAGGCTCGTCGAACCTTGCGAGCGTTTCAGCCGACCGTCGCCGACAACCCGGAGCGTCCCAGATCTCGGGACGATTGGCACGCTGCCTTGGCCGGCGGCGGCGACGCCCTGCTCGGCCGACACGTCTTTCACAGTCCGCGTGTGGGTTGTGTGAAGTGTCACTGGACGAATGGGCGTGGCGAGACGCTCGGACCGGGGCTTGCCGGCGTCGCGCGCTCGAAAACTCGATCACAAATCATCGATGCGATTTTGGCCCCCTCGGCCGAGTTTCCGCCGCAGTACCAAGCCTGGATGGTGCTCGCCGACGACGGCGTCGTTCACCGCGGATTGCAACTGGATCACAAAGCCGGCGGAGCGATCGTGTTGACCACCGAAAACGGCGACAATCGCTATTTCAAGGGCGAGGAAGTCGAAGCGTATCAGGCATTGCCGACGTCGCTGATGCCCGACGGGCTGGAGCAACTGATGTCGGTCGACGAGCTTCGCGACTTGATCGCCTACTTGATGACGCTGGATGCTTAGGCGAAGTCAATCTCTGGGATGCGATCATGACTTTTTCTAAACCCGCCGATGGCAGCGAGAACCCACAGATTCCACGTCATTTTCTTAATCCGTGGGTTCGCGCTGCCATCCGTGGGAAAACTTCTTGATGCATCACGCCGACAAAGTGCTCGTCCGGAGCGATGGTTGGACGCGTCTCAATCAGTCCGCGTCTGCTCCCTCGCAAGTTCCCGTCGCTGGTCGAGATACTTCTTGTTGGCTCGTTCGTAGGCGTCGGCGCGGGAAAAGATCCGAAAGGCGATGAAGATGCCGAAGCCGATGAATAGGACGCCGAACAGGGGAAAGATGCGAACGACGCCCGGCGCACCAACGCGGGCACCAGCACTGGTGATGCCGGCCGCCATGATGGTCCAAAACAGACCGAACGCGGCAATCATGATGCCACCGGCGACCGCTCCCGTCTTGGTCGGCAGACTCTGCTGGCCGTGCTTGCCGGTCACCATGTGGGACAATCGCTCTCGCTGCCAGCGTTCGTCCAGTTCCTTGATCTCGCTGGAAGATTTCATCTCCGCTACGTCGCGTGCGATTTTTTCAGTCGTTTCCTTCAGCTCGTCCAAGACCGACGTCGAGTAGCTGTTGCCGACGTGCTCGACCGCGAGCTTCGCCTGGCAGAAACCGCAGGTCGCGAAACGAGCCTTCGCGGGAACATCCAGCGGGGCGCCGCAGTGATTGCAATTGAGCGAGATGACTTTCATGAGCTGCTTGTCGGATAATGGTGTCGAAACATTCTACGAAATCCCGCCTGGCAGTGCGTCGTTAGAGTCGCCGTGTTCTCCGAACTCGGCGCCCCGAAAAGCGAAGCTTCGCCCGGAGCCGACCTCGGAGAGGACGGCGACTGTGCGATCGTAGCTACCTTCGCCAGAAGGTGGATCCCGACGCTTTCCACGCTCTGGCGAGCGTAGCTACGTCACCCCCACGGTGACATGGATTTAGCGGCTCGCCGGGCGGACGATCGTTTTTCCGCCGCCGGCGGCCCAGGTGTCGGTGCCGGAAACGTGGACCCGAATCGCGATCAACCCGCTGCGTTGATCGTCCAGATCGATCACAAAGGTCTTTGGCTGGCCTGCCGAAATCGGTTCGGCCGCCCGGGCCAGCGTGATTTGGTTCGGATCCGGTTTGGGTTGGCCGGGCTGGGTCTTGCGAGTCTCCCCCAGCGGATGATCGAGCATCACCACGCATTCACCGTCGATCGGACTGGTCACGGTGACTTTGATCGGGGCACCGAAGTCAAACCCCGTCTCCGTTTCGATTTCGACCGCCGCGGGCGGGTGCAGTTTCAACATCGGGTCGCCCAGCAAGCCGTACAGCGCCGCGTGCTCGCTGCGTTCATCGGCGAGTTTCGTTCCTGCAGGGCTGACCAAGGTCGCGACGGCGTCGACCATCATTCGCAACTGCCCCTTCTCGGTCGACTCGTCTTCGGATTCCAGCCGCCGGATCGACGACAACCATGCAGTCCCCAAGCGATCGGCCGGTGTTTCATCGGCGTTCTGTCCGTAAATGGAATCGATCAATCCGAGCGTCAAGGACGCGTTGCCGTAGGGCATCGTCACTCGATTGCCGGCGATCACCGCGATCGGACCACATTCATGCAACAACAGGCGTTCGGCAAAACTGTCAATGCCCGCGTCGATGGCGCCGGTGAAACAGCACAGCAACACGGCGATCGGGGCGTTGGCCGGATCACATTTCAGGTTGCTGATGGAATCGCCATCGAGCACCGGAACGCCGGTCGGACCGCTGGGCACACTGTCCAACCGATCGACCATGCCGTGACCGGCATAGACCCAGAATCGACAGCCCTGGGTGTAACGCTCGGAAACCGAATCGGTAAACCGTTTGCTGGGATAAAACAGATGGCCGGGACTTCCGTACGCGACACTGGTGCGGACGGACATCGGCAACGACGCGGTCACCATCATCCGCGTGACCGATTCGATCGCCGAATCGGCCAGCATTCCGAAACCGCCGACCCCGCCGACCAGCTGAACGCGTTCCCGCCAGAGCGAAAAATTGCGGCTGGTCTCGTAGGCTTTGATCCGTCGAACCAGATCACGCAATTCGTCCGCCGAATCGACCGGCAATCGACCGACCGCCAGATCGGATCGCCCGTCCGAGTCGATGTCGCTGTAGGGATAATCGGTCGCCATCGTCGGCGTGCTGCCGAATCGGGCGGTGACCGTCGTGGCCAGGTAGTGCATCGGCACCTGCGTGCGGGTATCGGCCGCCGCACCGATCACCGGCGCGTCGCCGACCAGCAACAAGAAACGATCGGAAGCGATCGCGTTCTTGCGAATCGCCTTCGACAACTCCCCTGCCGTGGCGGACGAACCGATCACGCGAACCGCAATGCCTTGTTTGCGGCGATAGTCGATCCATGCTTCGAGCGGCTCGCGAAGATCAGACGGACAAACGACCAGTGCGGTTTCGGCCGTTTCGGGATCCGCAGCGTAGGCGGTCGGCAAAAACAGAAACACGACCGCGACGAGGTACATTAATGCGATCGGCACGCATCGCCTCTTGCGTCTCGAGGTTGTGCCATCTTTAACTCCACCCTCCTGACAGGCATTGGTATTCTCACAACTCACGAGGGCTCCCTTCTCCCCCGGCTTTACGGGGCGAGGGGTGCCAGTGTGCAAAAACGTGACTTGCGTAGGTCCCAATCCTGCCTTTCCTTTCAGTAACGTTTGTGGGATAGGCGTCCCGCCCGTCAAAACAGACAATTCGTCATCCAGACGGTTCATCTTCGATGATGAAAACCTGGAAGACGATCCTGCGACCTCGTGGCGGTCGCTCCCCCACTATCTCAACCAATTCCCAAGGAAAACGCTAGTCCAATGTCTGACCCGTCGCCATCTGAAGCGGTGTCCGCCCGCCGTGACAAACCCCGTCTGGCCATCACCGTCGGCGACGCAGCGGGGGTCGGGCCGGAACTCGCTTTAGCCTGCGCAGCCGAAGCGTCGGTACGCAGCCGCTGCCTTCCTATTCTAGTCGGCCCAGCTGTGATCCTGGGAAAGCTTGCAGCGATGCGTGATCTGGAGTTGCCCCCGAAGGTCACGATCGAGCAACTGGCCGGTGCCGGGCCTTATCCGCCGTCAGGGCTGGTCGACTGCGGTGACGTGCCGCTCGAGTCATTCGTGCCCGGAAAATTTTCGCGAAAAACCGGCCTGGCCTCCTTTGCGGCGGTCGACGTGGCGATCAGCCAAACGCTGGCGGGAAACTTCGACGCCATCGTGACCGGTCCGATTCAGAAAGAAGCGTGGCACGCCGCCGGCACGGGGTATTTGGGACACACCGAACTGTTGGCCGATCGGACGCAGACCACCGACTTCTGCATGATGCTGTCCGGTCCGGCTTGCTCGACCGTGTTGGCGACCATCCACGTGCCGCTTGCCGATGTGATCGCGTCGCTCTCGGTCGACCAGATCGCACGTGCGATCCGACTGGGCGGATCGGCGATGGAGAAACGATTCGGCCGACCGCCACGGATCACCGTACTGGCGTTGAATCCACACGCCGGTGAAAGCGGATTGCTCAGCCATGGCGAAGAAGAGACCCTGATCCGCCCGGCGATGGAGTTGATCGCCCAGGAATGCGAAGCGGAAAACCGCGATTGGCATCTGGTCGGTCCCGTTCCTCCCGACACCGCATTCACACCGGCGATGCGTGACCAAACCGACGTGCACATCTGCATGTATCATGATCAGGGGCTGATTCCGCTGAAGGCACTTTCGTTCGACGACGCAGTCAACATCACACTCGGGTTGCCGATCGTTCGCACCAGCGTCGACCACGGAACGGCGATGGATCTCGCCTGGAAAGGGACGGCCAGTGCCAATAGCATGCGTTCGGCAATCGACCGCGCGATCGAATTGTGTCGGTAGTGAGTCGGCAATCGCGGATTCGACAGCCTGAAAGCCTCTCCCACATTGACAGCACAGTAAAGAACGTTGAGCGCAGAGACGTTGAGCGCAGAGACATCGATCGACGAATTACCAGCCGGTCGCCGCCGCTCCGTTTGGAGCGCGGGCCTGGAGACCGTTGCGCTGTTGGCGTTGTTTTTTGTCTACGCGGCAGATCCACCGCCGGCGGTCAACGAAGCTCACTATTTGGTCAAGGCAAAGAACTTTTGGGACCCCACGTTCTGCTCGCAGGATCTGTTCGCCGCGTCGGGAAAGGCTCACACGACCTTTTACTGGACGTTCGGCGCGCTGACGCAAGTCGTTTCGCTTGAGGCGACCGCGTGGATCGGGCGTTTGATCGGCTGGACGATGCTGGCAATCGGATTGGTCCGGTGTTGCCGCAGCCTGTCGTTGCCCGCGTTTTCCTCGCTGGGCGTCGCGACGTTGTGGCTGGTCGGAATCGAATATGGGAACCTGGCCGGCGAGTGGGTGGTCGGCGGGATCGAAGCCAAAGTGCCGGCCTATGCGATGGTGTTGATGGGCATGGCGGAGATTGCCCGTCACAACTGGTCGCGCGGCTGGATCTGGTTCGGCGGGGCATCGGCGTTTCATGTGTTGACCGGTGGCTGGGCGGTGGTCGCCGGGGCCATTGCCTTTGGCGTGACCGAAAAGTGGTTCCGCAGCCCCGATCAGCCACCGGCACGATTCTTCAGCGTCGGGCTTTTCATCGGAGGCGCGCTCGCCCTGCTCGGCTTGCTGCCGGCGATCCGTTTGACGCTGGGGGCGACGGCGGAAGAGAGCGTGCAGGCGGCCAAAATCTACAGCTACATGAGGATCCGGCACCATTTGCTGCCCGGAGACTTTCCGCTTCATTGGTTCGTTCGTCATGGTGTGCTGGCTGGTGCCCTGGTGATGCTGGTTTGGCGCGGCCGAGCGACAGGGGAAATGCGGCGCGTGATTTGGATCGGGACGGGGGCATTGATGATTGCCGGGTGCGGATTGATCGTCGGCGCACTTCCCGCGGTGATGCCCGATCTGGCGGCCAAACTGCTGCGTTACTATTGGTTCCGGCTCAGCGATGCGATCGTCCCGTTGGTGTTGGCACTGTGGATGATGCGGCTGATTGTGGCCCCGAAACCGGGAGGACAAGCCGGCGTTAGCCGCGCCCTAGCGGTTTTGGTGCTACTAACAACGGCGGGCATGTTGATCCATTCGGCCACGCAGCGAAATCGAATCGGCATCCCGCCTTCGACCAGCCACCGTCTGCTAGGCGTCGCCTTGAATGCCGACGCCGAGCAACAGCAACGCTCGCACCGCGATTGGGTGGCGGTTTGCGATTGGGTGCGCGTCGCAATGCCTGGCGAGGAGATTTTTTTGACGCCGCGACACCAACAAACTTTTAAATGGTATTCGTCGCGCGCCGAGGTCGCTAATTGGAAAGACGTGCCGCAAGATGCAACGTCGTTACTGCAATGGCAAAAGCGGTTCGATGATATCTTTCCCAAACGGATGGGAGTGGTTTCGTTCAATTCGATGCGAGTCCCGATCCGTTACTCACGGCTGCGCGAGTACCGCGAACGTTACGGCGTCCGCTTCATGATCGTTGACAATCGCATCGCGACGAAACGATTGCCGCTGGTCAAGGTTTATCCCGTTGCCGGCCAGCAGAACGAAACCTACAGCGTCTACGAATTGCCCTACGACTAACGAGCGGTCGGCTCATTTTCTAGACGTCGGCCCTCCCGCGCGATCGCGATCGGGTATGCTGTGTGCCGTCACCGATGACGTTTTCACATTGCCGGCGGTCACCGTGACGATGCAATCCAACCATCATGTCTTTCAGGAGTTCGACCGTGCGTGAGAGAGGTCCATCACAGTTTATGCCGACCGTGTTGCTGCCGGCCCTGCTGGTCGGATGCAATCAATCGACAACGCAAACGACCACCGAAATCGAACCGGCGCGACTGGAAGAAATCAACACGGGTGACGATGCGGTTGTTTCGGATGTCAGCAGCGACGAAGCGAACGAGTTTGCCGCACGGTGGCAGCAAGCGATCCAGCAAAACGACGCCGCCACGGCTCGAGAGCTGATCGACTGGGAAGCGATTTTTGACCGTGCCTTGGCCGGGTTCGATGTGGATCCCCGCTTTCGATCCGGGTTTCATCAGGGGGCATCGCAAGCCGTGAAAAATCTGGTCGGCGTGATTCATCAGGGGATTCAACAGAGCGGGTCGTACCGCTTGGTCCACACGGTTCAGCGCGGCCAATCGCAGCACGTCGTCATGCGATTGCTGACCAGCGACGGTGGCACCAATTACCACGACATCCAATTGACGCGGAAGGACGGCAAAGTCGTCGGCGATCACCTGTTCATTGCAATGACCGGCGAATCCTTCGGTGATTCGCTGCGGACCAACGTCGCCGCGGTCATCCAAAGTCAAAACTCTGTACTCGCCCGACTGTCGGGGACGGCGAAGACCGAAATGGATAACCTGACCAAGCAACAGGAGATGTCCAACGCGGTTCAGCAGTCGAACTATCAGCGGGCCTTAGAAATCTACGACGAACTGCCCGCGAAGACGAAACAGATGAAGTTGCCGATGCTGTTTCGCGTGATGTCGCTGGCCGAAGGGGATTATGACGCGTATGTCGAGGCGATCAACGAATACTCCGAGCGGTTTCCCAATGACGCCTGCCTGGGGTTGATCACCTTGGACGCGGCGGGCATCAACGAAGACGAGGCGCTGTTGATGAAGTCGTACGATTCGATCCAAAAATGGACCGGCGGCGATCCTTATCTGACAACGCTTGTCGCCGGCGTGCGGGCAACGTTCGGGGCAACCGAGCAGGCGGCCGAGATGCTGGAGACCGTCGACGTCGACGCCTTGCAGCTTGCCGGCGCTCACGATTTCGCTTTGACCGTCTCCCTGGCTGGCGACGATCACCAGTCGACGCTGCACCACCTGACCGCACTCCGCGATCGATACGGCTATGAATTCACCGACCTGACGACGGTCGAAGACTTCAAACGCTTCGCCGCCTCACCGGTCTATCAACAGTGGCTGGCGGGATCGCAGTGATCATGCCGTTGCCAAGCGGGACAGCACCAGCCCTTGTGTCCCTCGTCACCGCAATGGCAGGCTGGACGTCTACCGCAGCTTCGTTTTCACTTGGACTGGACAGTCGCCGTCCTCTCCGAGGTCGGCGCGGGGCACAGTCGCCGTCCTCTCCGAGGTCGGCGCGGGGCACAGCTTCACTGTTTCGCGCCCGCGCCGAGTTCGGAGAACACGGCGACTCTCCGAACGCGTCGCGCGTGGTATGGCTAGGGCTTTGCCTTGTCGGCGAGCAGCGTGACGATCTTGCCGGCCAATTGGTTGACGCTGCCTTTGCCGTCGGGATGCAATCGTGAGCTGAGGAAGATGAAGATCAAGTCCTTTTCCGGATCGATCCACAGCACCGTGCCGGTGAACCCGCCGTGCCCGAATGCCCGCAGAGACAACGCCGTGCCGCGGTTGCTGGAATAGGGTGACTGGTGATCCCAACCCAGCGTCCGCGTCCCGCGGGGAGATTGTGGAGGGACATCGTGCGGCGCGGTCATGCGGCGCAACGTTTCTTGCTGGATAACCGTCGAGTTACCCTGGTCCGCGGCCAACAGGTTTTGGCCATAGAGCACCAAATCATTCACGGTCGAAAACAAACCCGCATGTCCCGCGACGCCGCCCAGACGTGACGCTCGCGGATCGTGCACGTCGCCCTTCAGCCAACCGTCGGCCTGTTTTTCCGTCGGTGCGGCGCGGCGTTTCAAGTCTTCCGGCGGGTTGAACATCGTCTCGTGCATCCCCATCGGCTGGAAGATCTCTTCCTTGGCAAACACATTCAACGGCCTGCCGCTGATCGCTTCGACCAACTTGCCCAGCACGATGAACCCGACGTCGCTATAAGCAAACTTCGTCCCCGGGTCCGAACGCAGTTTCAAATCACAGATCCGCCGCCAAGCAATCTGCGCACCGTCCTGATAATCCGACAACGCATTGTCCGGCGTCAATCCGCTGACGTGCAACAAGCATTGTTTGACGGTGATCGTTTCCTTTTGGTGCCCCGTAAATTCCGGCAGGTATTTGGAAACCGGCGCGTCCAGATCGATCTGACCACGCTCGACCAACAAGGCGATCGAGGTTGCCGTCGCCACCGGTTTGGTGATCGACGCGAGATCAAACACCGTGTCGGTCGTCATCGGCAACTCGCTCGGTTCGACCTGACGGTTGCCGAACGTCTCAAGATACCGAATCTGTTTTCCATCCGCGACACAAACCACCGCGCCGGGAAGGTCACCGTCCTTGATCGCGGCATCGACCCAGGCGGAGACCTGAGCATGATGGTCCAGTGGTTGTGTCGTGTCGTCGGCTGGGACGACGGCGGGCGCGAGCAAGACGCAGACAAACAGAAGCCAGGAATCAAGACGTGTCACAAGGAATCCATGGGTCAAGGGAAGCGACAAACCGACGTCAAGAGCGAACAATGTAGTCCAACCGCCTGCACGTCTCCATCATCCACCCCTCCCATCATCCACCCCTCCCATCATCCACCCCTCCCATCATCCACCCCTCCCATCATCCACCCCTCCCATCATTCTGCCCCGCATCATTCTGCCTCCTCTCCGCCCGCCCCATCGTTTTGCCCCCATCGTTTTGCCCCCGCATCATTCTGCCCCGCATCATTCTGCCTTCTCTCCATCCGCCCCATCACGCCGACGGATCCCCCGCCACGCCCTGCGTCCCCTTCCACGCCTCAATCCACCGCCGCACACGCCGGGCGAAGTCAGCTGCGGACGCCCCAACGGTTTGCAATTCAATCCCGCGGCCCCCGCTCTCCACCTGTTCCAACACCACATCGATTTGTTGCAACGCTTCGGCGAGCCGCTGTAGAATGGCTGCTTGGTCGGCATCGGAAACCGGCCCGGTCAGCAATTGCAAGCGGTTGACCGGTTGATCATCCGACGGGCGCGTCTGAAGCAATCGAACCAGACGTCCGTTTTGGGCTTTCAAACGGCAGGCATCGACAAACGCACGCCGCAGCCGCCCAGACTCATCGAATTGGAACACCGGATCTTGATCCCAATACAGGCTCAACTGTCCTTGGGACCGGAATCCGATCACGACTTCGGCGTTGCCCACCCACAGCCGGCCGCGCACGGTCATGGCGGTGCCGTCGCGGAGCAAATCTTCACGGTCTTCGGTTTGCTTTGCCATCAGGAGCGAGAGAATGACGAATCAGATTCAGATGCAGCCGACATTTCGAGTTCAGCTTCCCTGGGAACGCGAAGAAGCCAAGCACCGCCTGCGACGTGCGATTCAATCCGACGAACTCGCTTCCCACGCCGCATCGGCCGGCTGGGTGATCGACTATCAAATCGAATCGGCGGACCAACGGTTTTGGTCGCCCCACCTGTCCGTTCAATTGAACCGCATGGACGAACCGACGTCTACCGAGGCGTTTTGTCGATTTTCGCCGCGTCCGGAGATTTGGACGATGGTGATGGCCATTTACCTGGTTGCCGCGTGCTGCTTCTTCGGCGCGTTGATCTTCGGTTTCGTGCAGTGGTCGATGGGCAACCCGCCGTGGTCGTTGGTCGTCGTGCCGGTGTCGGTGTTGGTGATCGGCGGACTACACGGGGCCAGCCTGATCGGCCAAGGATGGAGCCGCGATCAAATGGACGTGCTGCGATCGCGTTGGGAGAGAACGGTTGAACTGGCCCGGTCGGAGCCGACGGCTTAGCGCAACGTTTCCGGTGGACATGAACGGGCGTGGATCAAGTCGCCGAATCGGCCTTGCGTTTCAGATGCTCAATCGATGCGCGGGAGGGAGGGACGCAGATGCGTGTTTTCGGGTGCCGTTGCTTCCAAACACCCCACGTGGTCCGCGCGTAGGGATAATCATCCAGTGGCAATTCTGCGGACATCTGGCCATACCGTTTGCCGTTGAGCAGGAAGACCATCTGATTGTTGATATCCAGTCCCCCGACGTGCAGCGGAATGGGAGATTCCGAGTCGTCTTTCACGACACGCACGCAGTCAACCAGATAACAGTACGAAACAGAGATCGACGTCGTTTGTCCGAAATGCAAGTTGACGACATGCGCCTTGGGATCCCTCATCGCTTCCAGGACGAACGCGATCGCTTGATCCTCCACCTCAATCCCGACCACCGGCGTGGAATCGATCAAGTCGACGGTCTCGCTTCGTTGAAGCGGCGGCTGTTCGACTCCAGGATGATCCACAGTCATTTTGAGGGGCTTGTGGAATCTGTCTTGCCCCGTGTCTCCGCCAGTGCCCGTGTCTCCGCCAGCGTTTGATTGAGCATCCGCAGGTGACAGCTCTTGCACGATCCGGTCACCCGACGCGCGATCTTGGCTGGCAAGTAATCCGACCGCGACGCGGCCGAGCACGAGCCCCACCGCAAGGATGACGCCGAAGGTCAAAATGGGGGTGAATTCGGAGGATCGTTTTGACATCTTGTCGATTGAACATGGAGCCGTGTACATAAGCGGTCGACGACATCTCGGTCGCACCACTTCAATGGTCCGATTGCCCCATCCCCCGCCGCAGCCTGCTGTTTGTCTAAACGGTCGGAGGCTCGTTTTTACACACGGTCCAACGATCTTTTTGAGAGAGAAGGTGTTGAACGAACGCCAGACGCTAACGACTTGGATGAGGGGTCGCGTTAGCGTTGTCGCTTCACTTCCATGGGCGGAGCAAGGTCAAGTCGCTTTCGAGCGACATCAACGGCTTCCATGCGGTTATCCACGTCCAGCTTTTCGAGAATGTTCCGGACGTGGTTTTTCACGGTGAACAGAGACACGCACAGCTTCGACGCGATCTCCTTGTTGCTCTTGCGTTGGTTGAGCAATTCCATCACCTCGATTTCCCTCGACGTCAATCGGGGTTCATCGGGCAGCGATGGAGGAACCCAGGCGGTCGGTTTCGACAACCGTTGGATTTCAGCAAACATGCTGGCGACGAAATCGGGTGAACAAAACTTGTCCCCAGACAGCACCCTGTGGATTGCCTCCCTGAGGTCGCTCAGTGACGAGCGTTCGAGGACACAGCCATGCACCCCCATCGCCATGCAGGCCGACAAATAATCGTGTTCATCGGGGACGAGCAGAATGATTTTCGTCCCACCTGCCAATTCATAGAACATCCTGGTGACTTCCACCGCAAGCCCGCCGGCGAGATTGACATCCAGTAGCAGGATGTCGGCACCACTTTCCAGAAGACGATTTTTCCAGTCGTCCGCGTCGTGATCATGGGGGTCGTGATCATAGGGGCTGACATCGTAGTTCTTCTCGTTATCCAAAAATGTTGCCAGGCAATCGCGAAATAGGCGATTGCGGTGGAAAACGATCAAACGCTTTTGACTTTCCATTTGCCTCAGGGGATTTTTACTGCTCCATCCTTCTCGATCGCTCTGAGATTCACCAAACGATCTAGATCGCGTATTCGTAAACGCTGAGACGCAAGTGACGTGCCCAGATGGGTTGGAGTGTCTGGCGAACAAAATGGTTCCACCCAGGAGCGTCGTTCACGGAAAAGAGCGAAAAAGCCTCGTAGAAAAGGCAATTCTGTTCAGCGAAAAAGAGTATTGCGACTGTGAACGCGAGACGAAACTAGTGAAACAGCGAACAGTGGAGCATCGCCAACCCCCAGCCTGCACAGGGGGAGTGGCGGCATCCCCATCGTGCAATGCCACTGGGTGAACTGCGGTGACGATGACTGTCACTCCCTTCGGCAAGACTGACCATACGGCGGAGAATGTCTTCGCTGCCTGTCTGTCATCCGCGTTGGTTCGATGACGGCAGCCTCTTTTCAAGGGCGGCTTACCGATGCGTGGTAATCCTGAAGGTGTGGTGAGCCTCACGCGAGTCGCCGCGCACCACCGCTACCACCACAAGGTGATGCTCGCCGGGTATTCCGGGAACGTTCCAGGTCAGCGTCCCGTCTTCTGTGATTTGCATTCCGCGTGGCCCTCTTTCAAGTCGAAAACGAAAGCCCTTCTGCCTTGATTTCACCGAAAGCTGATACCGGTATTGCTCACCACATTGAGCAACCGTAACGGCAAGCGAATCAACGAAGAAATAGTCAACGTCCGATGACGCCAGAGCGTTCTCGACGTCAAAACTTCGAAGATCGATCCTGTCTTCCTTACTCGAACGAATTGCAATCACGTTTGCCTCGGGGGCAAAGAACATCGGCATTCGTTCCTCAAACCGCTTGTAAAAGACATTGGATTGCTCTGCGAAGTCAGCGATCTTCGCAACGGGTTTTTCTTCGCCGAACAGTCGCACGGTAGCGGAAAGTTTTTCGGACCCCGCTTCCTTTTGCTCAGGCATAAACGCCAGGAAGTAGGGGCCGGTGATCGACGGAACTGCATTAATGTAGTACTTGGAAGGCTCGCCCACCAAGCTCAGGCGAGCATCGTAGAGCTTATCCCCGACTACGGAGTACGAGCCATCGGAAGAAAGTAATCCCCCACCGACATACGAGCCGTGGATTCCGCCGAGTTTATTCATCATAGATCCTCGAAGAACAAACGTAGCGCCTTCATTAATGCTAAACACATTTCCAACTGTACTGGCGCGAATCACGTGTTTTGCACTGAGAATCCCCCGAGGATGAGACAAAGACGGCCACACATTACTGATTAGTTTCAATGAATCGATGTCCATTAGATGAAACGAGAACGACGATTCTTTTGAGGTGCGCAACATCACGGGCCCTTCCGATCCAGCGCCCATGGCGGCATAGTCCAGGTTTCCTTCATAAGGAAGCTCTCCTACCGCGTCACATTCAAACGTGTCCAAGCGGTATCGCATTACAACACCAACGGCGGAGTCGAAAACCAGCGCGCGAGTCGCACCGGCAACAACACGGGCATTGCCTGGCGCGGGCAAATAGTGAACGATCTTCCTTTGGAAGAGATCAACTACGGCAACTCTGCCAACCGATTCGAGGTGGCAAAACAGAAAACGACCGGAGCCACCTGCAACAATCCGACCAATCGGTCCAGGAAAGGCAACATGGTCCGCTCCTCGTCCGTCGGCCATTCGAACACTTGGCAGTACCGGCAATGCGTTGGAAGGCTTTGGCAGTTTCAAGTGTTTGGCACGATCGTTGTTCACCCCGGCAACAGCGATTTCGAACATGTGAAAAACCTGCTGGCCAGAACCGTCGCTGACTGAGGTGATGACCGTTGCGGGAGAAGGCGAGTCAACACCCGGTGTCCACGTCAATCTGCCTTGTTCAGAAAGCTCCATCCCGTCAGGGGCGTCTTCCAGTGAAAAATCGATACCACCCGACTTCGACTTCGCAGTGATCTGGTAGTCCACTGCTTCGCCGACGCGGACGAAATCTGGCGGCCTTGAATCCACTAACAGATAGTTCACATCGGACCGACGCAATTCGGCATCGATATCAAATCGGTGCGCGATCATCCCACCACCGTCACTGGAAAGCTGCAAGATTATCTTGGCATATCGGTTTACTCTGGACACCGGTTTTCGGTACCTCAAAGATGGCAGTCCGGTCGTCGATACAACTGGAAAGGTCGTTGGACTCGTAAGCTTGAGCGTTGCCGCCGCAGGCAGGAATCACATCATCCCTGCCGGTCACCTACTGCACCTGCTCAAGCGTCCAAAAATATCAGTCGAGATTCCCGATGACTTGGCAGACAGGCCTGGTCAGTCTCACACCTTTAGCGTTGATGATCGTCCCGATCATCAGTAATTCGACAGATCTATCCGTCGAGGCCTCCGTTCGGATCAATCAAGGCGATTCCTGTGAAATCTCGCTGGCCAGGGTTAGCGAATCCAAGTTCTCGGGAAGTTTCGTCCCGATCGCAAATTACCGCCCCGCGGACAGGTTAGTCGAAGCAAGGATCATTTATTCCCGAGGTGAGATCAACGCGCCGCTCATCAATCAAGAATTCTCGATCGCCTCTCAACACAAGACACTTGCAGACACTCAACGTCTTGTCGCGCAGGACGACGGTACACATCGGGCGATCTTTGTTGATGGCAGTGAAACAACCGGTCAACTGCAAGGACTTGATCGCGTCAATGTCAACTTCGGGAGTGTCAGATCCGTACTAAACCTGTCACAGGCCGAGAGCGTGTCCCTTCATTTAGTTGACGTTCGTGTCGAGGCGGAGTTCACCGTTGTTGTTCGTCAATCCGAGGAAGTGGTCGATCAAGTTGTGCGTCGGACAAGTTCTATATCGCGTGAGTTAAAACCAAAAGTCAAGCTCTACGACGGAGAAAAAAGGGTGCTGCCAATGCCCGCCGCGATCACCGACATCGTCATAGCCGGTGGAGGACGTCGAATCTTGGTTGTGATGAGACATGTCAAATCGATAGCCGTCCTAGACGCGGTCGAGGGCTCTATCATTAAGCGTTTACCGCTAGCAAGTGACAACATCTTGGTCGCCGGCACATTGAACCACATTATCATTTTCGATCGTGCAAACGATCGAATTGAACGCTGGTCACTAAACACACTGCAAAAGGAAGCTTCTGCCAAGACACCGTTTTCTGGCGTAGTCAAGGCGGTCGCGGCAGGATACGCATCCGACGGTCCCGTGCTTGTCCATGGAGATGATTTGGCGGCTTCCGGAAGTTTCTCGACGCTCGATGTCATTACCTTAAAAGAACAGGCGGTCCGGATACCCGGCGAACGGTTGTTATCGACTAGGGGTGACGTCAACCATCTGCGTGCCTCGGCAAACGGAACCATCTTTGGAATGTGGGCAACAAACCAGTTCCCGCAAGGGCTTAACTGCTTGCGTCTGAATGGTGATCGCCTCGAAGCATACTATGAGCATAAATCGGTCGGGCATGTCTGTCCGGGACCAGGTGGGATGTATTTGTTTACGCGCACAGGCGGGGTGTACTCCAACGCCTTGAAGGCGCTGTCATCTGATGAGAAAGCCGCATCGGTTCCGACGACGCACGAGAAGATGTATGTGGTCGTTCCCGAGAAGAGGGAAGGACAACACCCAGTCGAAGACAACGATATTCCTGTTGTTCGACCATACATCCGCATCATCGGCTCAAACACCCCACTGATCGATTTGCCCGACTTGGAACTGGGGACGGAGTCGCCGGAACAGCGTAACGAAGCGGCTGAGTTCAGTTTAGACAAACGAGTGTTCTACTTGGTCCAAGCCGAATCGTTGATCACCATTCCGTTTTCCAACGACAAGGTTGTCGTTCAACACTACGCGATTGAAAAAGAACTCAAGAGAACGAAAACGAACTATTTTTACGTTGCGTCAACGCCACCGCGAGCGTTTGCTCCAGGTGAAAGCTACCGCTATCAGATAGATGTCGTGTCAAATCACCCGGTGACTACCTATCAGCTCTCGTCCGGGCCAGAAGGCATGGAGGTCTCCAGTTCGGGTGAGTTGACTTGGCCTGTCCCCAGCAATTTTGAGCAGAAGTCAGTGGACGTTATCGTCACCCTCACCAATTCTGCACGGCAGACCAGATACGATGCATTCACCTTGTATCCGGCCCCGTAGCGAGCCTTTGACCGAGTTCGCGCTGCACGCGGGACGAGTGTGTGGCGAAGCAAAGGGGAAGGGAGTAGCTGCCCCCTGGGAATCGGATGCGAGGAGGTGGCAGGATTGGATCGGCCCCAGGCGATTACCCCATCGCCGGACCTACGGTCGTTCGGCTTGCTCGTGCATGATCGTCAACAAGCGGTCGATCATCAGGCTTTCTTTGTGAGACACCTTGCCCAGTTCTGACGCGTCACCGGAGGCTTTGGCCACGGCGATCATTTGTCTTTCGGTCAGGTGGATCAGGCGATTGGCGGCATTGAGTGTCAACTTCTTCATGGTCCCGCGGATGTAGCGTTTCCAGGCGTCCACCCCCAGACCCGGCGGTCGTTTTTGCAACCATGTTTCCAGCACCAGCCAGGCCGTGGAATCTTCGCCGATCCCCAGCTTTTTTGCCTCGGCGTGAATCGCCTCCCGCTCCTCGGCGTCCGCGCTGTTTTCGGCCCAGGCCACCAACACCAACGGAATGAACCGCAAGCAAATCAATTCATCGGCCGTGATTCCCATTTTGCAAAGCTCTTCAATCAGCCGGGGGTCTTCGACGCCGGTGCTGCGGACCAATGCGGCACGTGACTCCTCCGAGCCGGCTTCGGCGTGCAGACGCTGAACGATCCGGGCCTCCAATTCAGCGAAGTAGCGAGCGGTTTCATGCCTCGGCTTGGATGGTTCGTCAGTCATGGTCACTCCGAGATCGATTCGCTGTCAAGAAACGGACACACTGACCGGGTCCCGTCCAAGCCTGCAATTGGAGGGCCAAAGTCGAGCGTGAAATCGGTTTCGCCCCGGTCGCTCCACTTCGCACGTCACTGTGTCACACAGTTGCACACTCAGATTTGAGACAATCAGCACACCGTGGGCGACTACGCACGCTGTCATTCCGTGATACGAAAGAGACGTGCGATCTGGTTTATGCCACGGCATCTGGCACTTGATTTGCTTTATCGGATGACAATCACCACCTCGGAGAAATCTTGCTATGCACAATGTTTTACTTGCCGTCGACGGATCGAATCCCTCCATCGAGGCTGCGAAGTTGCTCGCCCACCTGCCGCATCCGGACAGTTTGGATTTGGCGGTGTTGAGCGTGGTGCAACGGCCTTTCATACATAGCAGCTACGCGACGGGGGAGTTGTTGGAAAAAGCGTTTGAGCGTGACAAGGCGTTTGCCAACGAAACATTTCGGCGTGTGGCGGAAATGTTTGACGGCGCGAACGTGAAGATCAAACACGTGATGCGAGAAGGACCGGTCGGTGAATCGGTCGTCGAAGTCGCTGAGTCGTTGAAGCGGGATTTGGTGGTCGTCGGTGCCAAAGGTCACTCACAGATCACACGTCTGTTATTGGGCAGCGTCAGCGATCATGTTGCCACCCACGCGCCCTGCAGCACGTTGGTGGTCCGCCCCACGGGACTGCATGACACGGTACGTCCCATCCGAGTCTGCTTGGCGTACGAGAGTAGTGATTCTGCGATCGCGGCGTTGGAAGAAATCGCCGAGGTCCCGTGGAAGACGGGAACGGATTTCCACCTGCTGACGGTCGAAACGTACCTGTCGGATTTCATCGGCCAGCGGATTGCCGACGAAGGCATTGAGATTTCGTCGCATTACCAGGAAGGTCTGGCCCAGGCGAAGGCGGCTCTGTCAGACGTGGCCCCGCGTGCGAAAACACATTTGGTCAAGGGGGATCATGTGGGTGAAAGCATCGTCACGTTCGCCGAAGACAACGACATCGATTTGTTGATCGTCGGTGAAACACCGCGTAGCGCGGTGAACCGATTCTTGTTGGGCAGCACGTCCCGGTATGTGTTGCGACATGCCCCTTGCAGCGTTTGGGTCACCCGGAATCGTGCGGTCCGCAACGTGGACTCCTAATCCCCTCTTTCAGGAGCGTGCGACGATGAAAGTTTTACTCGCGACCGATTGTTCCCAGCAGGCCGCGGCCGCGGCGGGGTATCTGCAATCGCTGAAATTCACCGCGCCGATCAGTTTGACGATCATCACCGCGCTCGGTGATCCCTATGGTTCCAGCCCCGAGTCGACGCAGCACTGGTTTCCCGAATTGCTCCGCCAGGAACGTGCCCGTGCCGAAACGCACCAGGCAGAATTGGCCACGCAGTTGCGGGATCGCTGCACCCGAATCGACACGATTTGCCGTCCGGGGCATCCCGTCAAGATCGTCTTGGGCGAAGCCGCCGATCTGGATTGTGATCTGATCGTGATCGGCGCCCGAGGTCACTCCTTCCTGGGACGCTTGTTGATCGGCAGCGTTAGCGACAGCATTGCCACGCATGCCAAGTGCTCTGTGCTGGTGGTTCGCCCGCCCAAGGATGACGAAGACAAACGCGATCGAGATCCGGATCGGGCCAATCACATCCTGGTCGGCTATGACAGTTCGAATGCGTCTCGCGAAGCGGTCGAAGAGATAGCGTCACTCGACTGGGATCCCGAGACAGAGGTCGAATTGCTGAGTGTCGCACCGATCTATGACTACCTGCTCGGCAATGGACTTTCGACAGCCGCGATTGCCAATGAAGAAGAGATCTTTAAGGAGATGAAGCAGGGCGGGGATGAGATGAAGCACCGCATCGAAGCAGTGTTGCCCAAGACCCAATCGGTCATCATGCATGACCAGAGGGTCGGTGATGCGATCGCGGATCTGGCCGAAAAGAGCGGTTCAGACCTGGTCGTCGTCGGTGATTCCGGACACAGTTTGCTGGACGACTTTCTGCTCGGCAGCACGACGAAGTATGTATTGCGTCACGCCCCCTGCAGCGTTTGGATTTCCCGGCATCACCGAACCTCCAGCGATGAGGGAACGGCAGAGACAAACGCCAATGACGCGTCAAAATGAGATGGCCTGGGTCGGGGCGGCACCCGGGTGACAGTATCGGGCGGCGAAACCGGTGAGCGATTCGACACTCGGCAGCGACAGTTTCTGTCGTGCTCTTCGCAAGTGGGTGTGCACCGTGCTCGCGCTGACGTCCAGCTTTTCGGCGATTTCGCGTGTCGGACATCCCAACGCCAACAACCCCATGATCTCGCGTTCCCGGTCGGTCAGCGTTTTCAGTTCTTTGGGGATCATGACCGAGAGCATGCAGACGGCAATCTCCGGCCGCTCCAGTGGCCAGAGCCAGACGCGGGAGTGTTGGCCGCGTTTATTCTCCAGTTCCAGCGTAGCCGCTTCGCCAAGCGCAACGACTCTGGCAAAGGCTTGTTTGGCATGTTGCATCGACTCGCTGACCAAGTGCTTCCAAACCATGTCGCCGGGTTTCCACGACGGTTTGTCATCGCTCCGCCAAATCAGATGGCCGCGCCAGTCGCAGATCGTGACATTTATCCCGTCCAGAATCACATCAGACATTAAGAATCGCCGTCATTTTGCGCGTATTGCGATATTTTATGGCACCCAACTCACGTACGATGTCGCCTTCGTCCGTTGGACCTTGCGGCCATCGGAAATGCGCTCCCAATGCGAGATCGGGGCAGTCTCGCCGGGAGGCACGGTCTTGCCGAAAGCACAGTCTTGCCGAAAGCACAGTCTTGCCGAAAGCACGGTCTTGCCGAAAGCACGGGGCGGTGTCAGATGTAATGGATCTACACCACTGTCGCATTGCGATGCGACGCGTTCTGCTTAGATACCCGCCGTGGTTGAGATTTCCGTGTCGGTCGTCACCGTTGTGTCAGTTGCGCGGCCGATTTTGACGAGGTTGACCGCCAAATGATCGGTTTCCGCTCGACCGACCCTCTGGAGGATGCTTGACCGCCAGAAGGGTGCCGAAGAGGTCTTTGGATGGGGACGACGGCCCGTCCTGGCGCTCGGCCTTCGCTGCGTGGGATGTCGCCTCAACGCGAAACACCCACGTGCGCCGATTCATTGCACGTAGGCCTCGGCGGCGTACTGATTGCTCAGCCGGGTGCTGCTGTCGCAGGGGAGTGTGCGGTAGGTGTACCCGGCTGTCTTGACCGCGTCTTTGACGGGATTGAATTCGGAGAACGAATCGTCCCACACGGCGATCAAAACATGGAAGCGACCGGGTTGGAATTCGGCCTGCAAACGCGTCGCCAATTCCGACAGCGAATCCTCATCGACCGCTGATCCGCGGTGTGGTTTGGGCGTCACACGTGTCAGCGAACGGCTGTGTTGGAGCACAAAAAAATCCTCGCGGTTGACTCCTTCGTCGGGGGCGTTTTGCAGCAGGTACCAGCGTCCATAACGCAGCAGCACCACCGCTTCCTCCGTCATGCTTCGATTCAAGGGACGAAACTCCACCGATCGTTCCGACTGCGATCGAACGGCGCTGACGCTTGCCGCCTGTTCGGCGATCCGTTGCTTCGCCTCGGCGATTTGCCGTTCAAGCTCCGATTGATCGGCCAATTGATCTTCCAGTGCTCTCTGCTGGGCTTGCCGTTGATGATCGGTGCGGCCGGCGTGTCGCCGCGCCAGCGAAAGTGTCTGCCGGAGCGATTCCAGTCGATCAGCCTTGTCCATCACGTCGCCTCGGGGATCCAGCCTGCGCATGATCGTCTTCTGGGCCTGGATCGCCGCGACCGTTTGGCGAACCTTGGCATCGACCAGCACCGTGCTGACCGGTTGAGGCCGCTGATCGGGCTGGTCTTCCGGTTCGGCCGGCGCGGTGCCGCGGGCGATGATCAACAACGCGGCCAACAACGTCAGAAACATCACGCCGCCGAAAACGTTTGACACCGTGTCCAGCAATAACTCCAGCGAATCGTCGTCGTTGCTGTTTGTTCGTCGCCGGCTCACGGTGCATCTCCCTGCGCATCCGCTCGGACCGGCACGCTGCCCTGCGCGGTGATCTGTGAATCCTCGTCCAACAATTCCAGTGCCAAATGGAAACCGGCGTCGCGGAACTCGGACAGAAAAACGGCGCCGGCCCCGGCGACCGAGGGACGCAGGACCAGAATGATCGATTGCGTTTTCGTTTTTTCCGACAACACGTCGCGGATCTGTCGCACCACCATCATCGGCAGCTGGTTACGGTCGTAGGACACCGCCGTCACGTCGCCGGGATCGAGCACGTCAAACAGCTCGGCGTACGTGTCGCGAAGATCGACCACCCACATCGGTCGCGAGGGCGTCGCGGTGGTCTTGAATGCGACCAGTTTTCCGCTGCGATGCAGGACTTGTTCCTGTTTCAATGAATCGAGCTGCTCGCGGAGCCGCTCGCGCAGCTCCAGAATTTGTTTGCGTTCGTCGCTCATCTCTCCCGCGGCGACTTGTTGTTGAAGCTGCTCGGCCTGTGACTTCGTGGCCTCGGCGCGGCGCACGATTTCGGCAAGTTCCGATTGGGCGGCTTGGATTTCGGCATCCAAATCACGTTCGGTGGCATCGAGCAACGCCTGATTGTCGCGCCGCAGGTTTTTCAATTCGTTCTGCAACGCGATTAGATCTTGAGCGGGATCTTCAACCAATTCGGCCGGCGGCGTCGTCGATGCTCGGGCGACGGATGGGTCCACGGTCAGTTCCGCTTGCATCTCGGCCGCCTGCGTCGCCAGCCGCAAACTCAATTGCACAACCAACAACAGCAGGATGAACAACATCACGCCGGCGACACCGGTGATGATGTCTTGAAAGGCGAACAGATTGACGGCTTGCTCGCTGCGGCGACGTCGCATGGTGCGTCACTCCAACACAATCGGGTCATCGATGACGACCGCATCGTCGTCCACTTCGCCTTCCTGGATCACTTCCACCGCCGCAAACTCCGCTTCCGTCTTCTGTTTCGAATCGGTTGCGTCGGTATCCGCACCAGCCGCAACGCGTTTGACGCTCGCATCGGAATCGGAGTGCGCGATCCGGCTGAGCACTTCACGCTGGCAATACTCGGTGCATTCATCGAGAAACTCTTCTTCTTGCTTCTTTTGAAACGTCATGGCCATTTGAACCAGCAATGCGGCCATCAGTGCTAAAAGTGTTGTTTCGAATGCGGTCGCAAGTCCACCGGTCACCCCCTGCAACGCACCGATCAGTTTTGACGGGTCTTCGGTCTGACTGAGCACACGGCCGAATCCGCCGATCGCGGTCGACAGCCCCGAAACGGTTCCGATGAATCCCAGGATCGGGATCGCCCACACCAATCCGCGGATCAGATTGAAGCTGGTTTCCATCACCGATTCGTCGTGTTCGGATTGGGTCCGCAGGATCTCGCCCAAGTCGACCACGCGGCTCAGATTCCTCGCGTTGGACAATCCGACTTCGATGCGATGCAGCAAGACGAATCGCTTGGGATCGTCACAGACCTGGTACAAACGATGCAGCACATCGGTTACCCGGTCGACCGACAACACGAAATCAACTTGGTCGGGCATCACGACCAGCCCGAGTGCCTTGTGTTGCAAACGCAGTTTAGCGCGTTTGAACCACAGAATCAGAAGCGACCAAAAGGTAAAGAAGACGATCACCGGCGGCGTCCAACCGCGACGAATGAACATGTCCACGATCGGGTTGGATCCGATCGCGACCAGGGAGCCGAACAGCGCCACGGTCATCGCCGCCGCGATCATCGCGGGCAGCAGACTTCCCACACGCGTGTAGCGTGCGCCCGAGAACCCGAAGCGACGTTCGATATCGCGACGCATCCAGACGAGTCGATCGTTGCTGACCGGCGATTCATCCACCTTGATCGGCTCCTTGTTGGGGGTCGGGCGAGTCGGAATCTGGGCGGGCGAGGACACAGACCATCGCGCCGCACTGTTGCGCTGCCGGATCAGTTACTCTGCCAGACATCGACGATTGCGGCGGGCCGATGGCGACTTGTTTCGTTCGCCCCGTCTTTGCATCGAACGAGAACACAACCAACGGATCCGCAACAGCCGGTTCGTTCAACACGACTTGGTACTTCGCGCCGTCCATTGAAACCCAGCCGATCCATCGGGGGGCGGGGGGACGCGGGCGGCGAAACGATTTGAATTCACTCAGCATGCGTTCGACCCGTTTGTCCCAGTCGTCCACCGACTCGATCAATCGCTTGGCTTGGGTGCGTTGGACAAGCTGATCCACATCGTCCGGGTCCGTGTCCAGCCAATTGGTGTCCCAATCGAATTGCGCGGCCTGCAACGTTTCAAGCCAGTCGCCGAACGCCAGCTTGATCGGCACGCTTCCCTTGACGGCGATTTCCAACACGCGTCGCATCCAGATCAACCGATAGATCGGATCAAATTCCGGGTCGCTTTGAAAGGTTCGCAATTCGTGGATCAGACGATAGGCGACCGGAGTAAAGTCGACCGCAGTGACGTCCGAAATACTCTGGCTGACCTTGGCGGCGAATTGACTGTGCCCCGACAACGTGACACCGGGCAGCACGTCATCGCGAAAACGCAGCCCAAAGTTCTTTGTCTCTCGCTGAAGCATCGGATTGACCAATACCGGGACCAGATGGGCACGCTGTGACGTCCGATTCGGTGGTTGTTCCGAGTAGAACACCTGCCCGCCCGGATCGGGATAGACGTAGATTCGATTGAGCAGCGGCGATCGAAACGCTTCTCGCAACTCTCCGATCACGTCGTCACAGCCGGCGATCGTTTCATAGGTTGTCCGCCAACGGGTCGCGAGGCCGGACAAGGGATGTTCCGGATCAAGTGTTTCAGCTTGCCGAAGAGTCGCCAGCCAGTCGGCAGCGATCGCGCTGTCGACCAGTTGTGGTCGGCGATAACCGGGATGGTTCAGTACGTCGATCCAAGCCAGCGTCGTGTCGATCGCCTTGGGACTGGGAGCATCTCGCTGTAGTCGCTGCGTCAACGGGTCGCGCGGCCACGAGTCGGCGAAATGTTCGATGGCAAGCGTGTAGCGATGTGAATCTCCGACGGCTTGCGTGATCGCGTCGACCAATTTGTCACGATCCGTCTGCTGTTGATCCCGCTCGGCAGACGCGGCAAGCATTTTGGATGCCTGCTTGGCCGCCTCGCTCAGTTCCGGGTTGCCCAGCTGGTGCGTGGCGGCAAATCTGCCCAATTCCTGTTGCAGCTCAAAACGTCGCGCGGCACGTGCTTCGTCGGTCAGTTCCGCTGACTCCACACGGAGGAACCGGTCGACCTTTCCTTGCAGTGTTTCGAATTCGTGTGTCTGGTCATTCGCCCTGGCGGCTTCACGCTGCAGACGTTGTTCTTCCGCTTTGCCCAGCATCTCACTGGCGAACTCGATTTCTTCCTCGCTGCGAGCCAACGAGTTCAATCGCTTGACGTCTTCCGGATCGATGTCGGCAAGCGGCAGCGAACGCATTTGATCGGCTAACCGTTTGAACTCGGCCTTTCGTTCGGCCTCTCGGGCGATTGCCTGGTCGACCATCTCGCGACCTCGAACGAACGCCGGTTCGGTGCGTGTTGCTTCGTCCAACTGGTCTAAATAGTCGGACGCTTGGTCCCATTGTTCTGCCGTCACCAATTTGTCGAATTCGGCCTGGTGATCGACCAACGCACGCATGCGGTCCAACGTGGCCAATCCGAATCCGCCGACCACGGTGGCGAATAGGCAGACGACACAGGCGACGGCGAACATCAACCGGCGGCGTTCCAGCATCCGTTCGGCTCGGATGTACTCGTCGGCACGATAACGCAACAACGACGACAGCTCGGCTGCCGATTCGGTGGCAGATTCTGCGGCCGCCAAGGCCTGGGTGACCTCTTCGCGCGGTGCCCCCGTTTCCAGCGCTCGCTGCAAGCGGTGAATCACGGGGTCGACGTTTCGCTGAATCAAAGGGACACCGCAAGCATAGAAAACATCAGGACGAATTCCGCAGGTCATGCGGGTTCGGGTCACTGGATCTCGATCAAATCCCGCTCCAAGCTTAATTCGGCGTTGGTCCGACCGGTACTTCCTTCCAGTCGCTCCAGCAGAGCTTCCAGCTCTTTTCGAATCTGACGCACTTCCGCGTTGGTCACGCCACCGCCAGATTCAGTAACGCCCGCTTCAGCGCCCGCCGGATCCGTCGTCCCCCCCGAGGTGCCCGGCTCGTCCGATTCGACCGACGCATCGGTCGACTCTTTTTGAAGCCCGGCCAACTCGGCTTGCAAGTCAAAATCCTTGCCGGGCGGCGGCATCAATCGTGCAGCGTCCAAGGCTTGGTCGAGTGCCGCCTGGGATTGGCCCCAGCGGCGATTGGACTGGGCCTGGTCGAGCAATTTTTTTGCCGCGTCGACGCGTTTTCGCCAGTCCATGTTGCCGGATTCGTCACGAAACTGCAGTTCTTGTTCGCGGTCGGCGATCGCCTGGGCCTGGCGTTTCTGCGCCGATGCGGGCGAGGAAGCCGGCGGCGGAAAACAGCCACCACAAACGAGCAGGCCGGCAAGCACGAGCGTAGGTTTCATCATCATCACCGTCGATCACTCCAAATAGGTCGCTTTCATTTCCGCCAGCAACGCGTCCAGCAACTCCGTCTCCTCGATCATCCCGTTGTGCCGGAAGACAATTTTGCCGCCCGGTGCGACCAACACCGTGTGCGGTTCGGGGCCTTCCCATTGGGGATCCAAGGCGGCGATCAAGGCGTCGACATCCGGGTCGGTGAACAGATAATTGTTCGACGTCCGGCCTTCGGATTCCAGTGACGGTTTCAAGCGTGCCGGCAACACGGCTCGGTTGGCCGACAGAAAAGCCACAACGCGATCACGGTTCTTGGGCAGATCGGTGCTGATCGTGATCAATTCAAATTTCCGCAATCCCATGCGGCGCGAGACTCGCGTCAACCCGGGAAACTCTTCGACGCAAGGTGCGCAGGTGGTCGACCAAACATTGAACAGTCGATACTTGTCGGTCTCGTTGGCGACCAAGTTGGCCAGCCCGGCTGCATCGATTTCGTCCAACGTCACTTCGGCCGATTGCCAATGCTGCTCGTCCTCCTCCACCTTGCTGATCTTCTCGCGCCACTTGGTCGAACACCCAAACGGTTTGGTCACGGGGACGGGAACGGGCTTTCCCTCCAGCAGCGCCAAGACGGCATCCCGCGTCTCACGCGACTTCACCGACGCCGGGTCGGGGTAACGAGAATTGTCCAGCCGGCCTTTGTAACGAAGCTTTCGTTCGGAATCGAAAACGAACACGTGGGGTGTCGCCAAGCAGCCGTATTTCTTGGCCGTCGCCTGTGTCGCTCCGTCGTACAAATACGGGAACGTGAACCCATGATCTTTCGCATACGGTTTCATGTCTTCGAAACTGTCGTCGTACTTTGAATACCCCAATTCGTCCGGCCGCAATCCATCGCCGGAATTCGGATTGATCGCAACGACCGCCACGCCACGGCCGTCGACTTCCCGCACCAGATCCATGAATCGCGGGTCATGGGCATGGCAAACCGGACAGTGGTTGGACGTGAAGTAGACGATCAGAACCTTGCCGTCGTCAAAGTCGTTCAGTGTCCAATCGCGCCCATCGATCCCGGGCAATTTAAAATCGGGCGCGGCATCACCGATTTCCAGTGTTTGCAGACCGGGTGGAAAATCGGCCGCGACCGAAAGGCCGGGGACACCCAACAGAATCAAAACAGCGAGCAAGGTTTTTGTCATCACGATCACTCGGGGAAAAAAGTGAACTCGGTTTGGTTTTGTGGTCGCTCTTGCAATGTACGACTCTCCGCGTACGACTCTCCGCGTACGACTCTCAGTGTACGACGGCCCTTCCGGGCCGTCGCCGGTCAATGTACGACGGCCCTTCCGGGCGGTCGCCCCTCGCTGCGAAGCAGCGAGCGGGAATCGCCTGAAGACTAAACACCAACGATTGCGAATTCCTATTGTAGCGGAACTCGGTCGTTCGGCGGATTCAGCGTTGAAACTCGTAAACGCTGCCCAATCCCAGCAGCGACGCCAATTCGTCCAGGGCGTCGAAGGATTCACGCATCAGCTGCGGGTCGGCCAGATCCGCGGCGGTCAGCGACTCTCGATAATATCGCTCGATCCAGACATCCAGCTGTTTCTCCAACGTGTCGGTCAGAAAGACGCCCGGCGTGACCGACGCGACCTCCTCCGGCGTCAACACGACGCGCAGACGCAAACACGCCGGCCCGCCGCCATTGTTCATACTTTGACGCAGGTCCACGAACTCCACGCGATCGAAGGTTCCATCGTCGACCAGTTCCTGGAGCAACATGGCGACCGAGCGATGGCTGCGACAATCCTCCGGCGCGATCAAGACGGTTTGACCGTCGGCTGCCGTGACGATCTGGCTGTTGAATAAATACGTCGCGACGGCATCGTCCAAACTGACACGCTGTTGGGGAACTTCGACGATTCGGATCTGCTCGCTCGTCGCCCGGCGAAGGGCATCGAACACCTGCATGGGTTGCTCAAACGCCTGCTCGTGACAGAACAGCAATTGGCGATGTCCCACCGCGATGACGTCGTTGTGAAAGACACCCGCATCGATCGCGCGCGGGTCTTGTTTGGCGAAAACGACGCGGTGGGGATCAAGCCGATGCAGGCGGGAAACCGCTTCGCTGGCGGCTCGCGACTGGCGCGCGGCAAACCGTCGGGGACGCGAGTGGTCGTCGTCCCCGTGATCGGTTCCGTAGACGAATAGCTGGACGCCGGGACCGCCAAACGAATCGCAGAACCGGGTGTGGTTGGCCGCGCCTTCGTCTCCCATGTCGGCCGAACAGGGGATCGGGTCGTGATGACAAAAGCATTGCGGATCATCGAAAATGCGTCTCAGAATCGTCGCCGTCACGATCGTTTCGGACGCGCGATGCAGGCTGCTGGCCAAGTTGGCCGCGGTGAAGTGGACGCGGCCGTCATCGGCGTCTGCGGACGGGCATACGGTGGCGGCATTGGCCGTCCACATGCTCGAACCGGACATGGCGATCGCCAGCATTCGGGGCGATTGGTTTTGCGCCGTTGCCAACACGTTTGCATCGTCACCGGAGAACCCGAGTTGTCGCAACAAGCGTAGGTTCGGGCGCGGTTGGGGAGGCAGAATGGCTTGGGGGATGCCCAAGGATCGCAACCGAGACATTTTCGCCAGGCCCTGTCGAGCAGCGGCACGAGGATTGGAGGGTTCGCTGCGGTGCAGCCACGACGCCAAGTTACCCGGCGCGAGCCCGGCGAAGTTGTGCGTCGGTCCGATCAATCCGTCAAAATTGACTTCGACCGCGGTGGCGGAATCGGTGTGGTGCATGGGAATTGATCCTAGTCGTCTACCGCAGTTTCGTTTTCGACTGGCCTGGATAGTCGCCGTCCTCTCCGAGGTCGGCGTGGGGAAAAGCTTTGCTTTTTGTGGCGCCGAGTTCGGAAAACACGGCGACCCTCGGAACACATCGTCAAGGGTTTCGCCGAAAGCCTTGGCGGCTTCCGCTACGGGGTGTTCCCCCCGACCTCGATCCCCGGCAGGGTGGTCGCCGGCAACGATAAAGACCCCGATTCCAGCATGGCGGCAGCATCGCTGCAATAGTCGGCTGCGAAGTAGCCGCTGGGCCGGTGATTCCCCGACGCCCCCAAGCCTCCGAACGGCAAGCGACCGCTGGCGCCTACCGTCGGTTGATTCCAATTGACAACGCCGGCACGGATCAGTGTTCGAAACCGATCGAATAAGGCCGGGTCATCTGACAGCAACGACGCCGACAATCCGTACGCCGTCCGATTGGCCTGGCCGATTGCCGCATCAAAGTCCACCACACGGATGACTTGAAGCAGCGGCCCGAACACTTCCTCGTCGATTCGATCGTTCATCGTCGTCACATCCACCAGTCCCGGACGCAGCAGGGCCGCGTTGCGTGGGTCACGGCACACTGCAACGAGTACCCTCGCGCCGGCATCCAGCCACGACGCCTGGGCATCCAACACGCGGTCCGCCGCTGCCGCAGAAATCAACGGTCCACAAAACGGCACCGGATCGTCGTCGGGCAATCCGACTCGAAGCGTCTCGCAGTGACGGACCAAGCGATCGACAAGCAAATTCGAATCGTCATCGTCAATCAAAATCAAGCGGCGTGCGCACGTGCAACGCTGGCCGGCAGTGGCGTACGCCGAGACGGCACACAGATAGGCAGCCGCGTCGAGATCCTTGGCCCGATGGACCACCAGCGGGTTGTTGCCGCCCATCTCCAACGCCAACAGCACTTCCGGCCGGCCCGCCAACGACCGATGGATCGCACATCCGGCGGCGTAGCTTCCCGTGAACAAGACCCCATCGACTGCTTGCGAGACAAGCGTGGCGCCGACGGCCCCGTCGCCTTGAACCACCTGCAGCACGCCATGCGGCAGACCTGCCTTGTGCCAAAGTTGACACAGCAATTCACCCGTGCCTGGCGTCATCTCACTGGGTTTAAAGACGACCGTGTTGCCTGCGACCAGTGCCGGAACGATGTGTCCATTGGGCAGGTGGGCGGGAAAATTAAACGGACCGAGCACCGCCATCACCCCCACGCCACGGTAAACCACCCGCCCGGTCCCCTGCGGCAGATCGATTTGTTGCGAACCGCTGCGCTCGCAATAGGCTTGGACGGCCAGTTTCACCTTTGCCGGCACCAACTTGGCCTCCGCAGTCGATTCCCACTTCGGTTTGCCGGTTTCCCGGCTGATCTGATTCGCGATGGACTCCTGTTGATCGGTCGCCAAGGCAGCGAATCGTTCCGCCACGGCGATGCGGTCCTCGACCGCAGTGGTTTGCCACCCTGCAAGTGCGGACCGAGCGTTGGCGACAGCGTCCGCCACGTCCGCGGCGGTCGCCGCAGTTCCTTCCCAGACGATTTCATCGGTTCCGGGAAAGCAAGCCGCCATCGACGTAGTTGGCTCGGATGATGAATTCATGAGGACTCCACTTGGTTAGCCGTCTTGTCGTTCCAAAATGCTTTGGCCGTTCCTTTTAGCGGCGAGACGATTACTGAATCGCCCACCGACACGCCCAGGCTTTCGATGTCCGATGGTAGCATTTGGATTCCGTCGGCCGTTCGCCGGGTCGCGCCCCCGATGCAACGAAAGGGGCCATCGGCGGTCGCGACCAGGGTGTCCATCTTGGCGTCCTGGCTGGCTGGAAAAACGCCCGTCAGCTCAACGCGGCTCGATTCCAGGATTGTTCGAATCGCTTTGCGGTCACAGCGAATACAAGGCCCACCGTCGAAGATGTCGACCATTTGGGCTTCGTGAAAGCCCTCGGATTCCAGCAACCGCAGAGCCGGCTCGGTATCGGTGTGCACCTTACCAATCACCTCACGCGCTTGCTCGGGAAGCAACGGAACATAAATCGGATGGCTGGGCATCAGTTCCGCGATAAACCGTTTGTCGCGAAACGACTGGGTGTCGGCGATCGGAAAATCGACTTTAAAAAAGTGTCGACCGACGGCGTCCCAAAACGGCGACCGTCCGTCCTGGTCGATCACGCCTCGCATTTCCGCGATGACTTGCCGATCGTAGTGTTCCGGGTCACGGGCGATCAGCATGAACCGCGACAGCGACAACACACGACCTTTCCCTCCCCCGCGAAATTGCGGATCCAAGAACAACGTCCCCAGCTCCGTCGGGCCGTCAAAGATTTTCGCCAGGTGCAACGTGTCGACCTCGGTGCGAACGTTTAACGCTTCCGATCGATGGATGCTACGCTCCAATCGAAACGCGTAGAACGGTTCCCCTTTGGAGGAATCACCGACGTGGGTGAACAGCCCGGCGGTCCCGATCAGCCGCTGTTCAGCACCTTCGACCCAAACCAATAACGGCGACTCGCCGGTCTCGGATTCTTCGATCCGCATGGCCAGTCGATCGCGATCCGGGGTCAGCGTGGTCAATCCGTACGTCGACTTGCCGGCCAAGTCGAACAGGGCGTCCAGGTCCGCCGGTCGGACGAGCCGGATGTGGTGCATCGATGAAATCCTTAAGAACGAAACGCGATGTTGACCGACAATCAGAGGTCGCTGCTCAATGTACGACGGCCCTAACGGGCAGTCGCTGCTCAGTGTATGACGGCCTTTCCCGACGGTCGCCCCTCAGTGTACGACAGCCCTTCCGGGCGGTCGCTGCTCGCTGCTTCGCAGCGATCGGGAATCGCTACTCGGTGACCGACGGTCCTTCCGGCCGGTCGCCCCTCGCTGTGAAGCAGCGAGGAGAGTCGCCTAAAGGCTAAACACCAACGACCACGAGATCCCCTGCCATTCTATTCGGCTCAACACGTCTGGTCCAAATAGCTCGATCATTCCGCGTGACCTCCATAGACGATTCAACGAGAAAAACATTCCACCATCGCATTGACAGTCGGTGGGACATTTCTGCACAGCGTGAGGCATGGTTAGACGAACCCACCCCCGCCACGCCCGAAAAAAACACGATGCGAACGTTCGCCTTGTTGGCCACCGTCTTTTTGATCCCCTTCGGCGTTCTCAGTTACCTGGGACAGTTCGATGCGAGCCG
Source organism: Stieleria maiorica (assembly GCF_008035925.1). NCBI lineage: Bacteria > Pseudomonadati > Planctomycetota > Planctomycetia > Pirellulales > Pirellulaceae > Stieleria > Stieleria maiorica. Next base: position 7,529,773 of record NZ_CP036264.1, on the reverse strand, counting down.
ACAAAGCCGGGTGAGTGAAGCCCTGGTTGAGGATTGGTTGACGGCTGAAAAGGCGGGGCGTGATATTCAACCATTCTGGGAGAACACCAGGGATCCGCTTCATCTCCGATCGCTGACCGAATGGCAGATCCAGGAATCGTCGGCCAGCCATGTCAATCTGTTGATTCATCGGTTGGACCGACTCGGACGTCCAACGGCGCCGGATCACTACCGTGTCACCATCGGGGCCGACTACGATTGGGAATCAAGTCAGCTGGTTCCTAAGATTCGGATGGCAGAGAACTTAAGCGATCCGCTTGGTTACTATGCGAGACTGGCGGTCGATCACGTCGAAGATTGGCTGGATGAACAACGACGTGGTGGCGATGGCACCGACTACTGGGCTCGACACACGCGCCCGTCGCGACTGTACAGCGTCGCCGACTGGTCCGTCGTGAACGAACCCGAAAATCGTTCTGACACTTCAGTCCACATTTTGGTCAACTCGGCGACCAAGGGCGGACATCCGATTCGTAAGACTTGGCGTGTTGAGGTGACGCACGGTGGATTCGGTTACAGCGACTACGAACCCAAGATCACGAAAGTCATCGACTTGAGCGATTGAGTCACGCCAGCAACTCTTTGACCACGTGCCCGTGGACGTCGGTCAAGCGGAAATCGCGTCCTTGGAATCGGTACGTCAACCGCTCGTGATCGAACCCCAACTGATGCAGGATCGTGGCTTGCAGATCATGCACATGGACCGGGTTCTCCGCGACACCGAAACCCAGTTCGTCGCTCTGGCCATATTCGAACCCGCTTTTGATGCCGCCGCCGGCCATCCACATCGTAAACACGTCGGGGTAGTGATCGCGACCGAGGATTTTGCTCTTGGCCGTCCGCCCTTCGCGAAACGGTGTCCTGCCGAATTCACCGCCCCAGACCACCAACGTGTCTTCGAGCAACCCACGCTGTTTCAAATCGCGGATCAGCGCCGCAACGGGTTTGTCCATTGTTGCACACTTGTTGGTCAAGCCGTCGGTCAGCCCGGTCGCCGCCTGGGTGCCGTGAAAGTCCCAGCCCCAATCGAACAGTTGCACAAACCGCACGCCGGATTCGACCAGACGGCGGGCGAGCAAACAATTGTTTGCCAGACTGGAACCACCCGGCGTCGCACCGTATTCGTCCAGCGTCTTCTGGGACTCCGCCGAGATGTCCATCACCTCGGGGACCGAGGTCTGCATGCGATAGGCCAATTCGTACTGCGAGATGCGCGTCAGCGTTTCCGGATGCCCCATCTGTTCTGCTTGCATCTGGTTCAGGTCGGCAAGCGCGTCGAGCGTCGCACGGCGCATCGTGCGGCTCATCCCCGGCGGGTCGGAGGAATACAGCACGGGGTCGCCCTTGGATCGGCACTGCACGCCCTGGTAAACCGACGGCAGAAAGCCGCTGCCGAACGAGTTCTTTCCGCCGTTGGGTTGGACGCCGCTGGAGATCAAGACCACAAAACCGGGCAGATTTTCGTTTTCGCTGCCCAGTCCGTACGTGATCCAAGATCCCATCGACGGGCGACCGCTGCGGGGCGAACCGGTGTAAACCATCAATTCCGCCGGCGCGTGGTTGAATTGGTCGGTGTACATCGAGTGCACGACACACATCTCGTCGGCGATTCCATGGAAGTGTGGAATCGCATCGGACATCCACATTCCCGCTTGGCCGACACGCTGCCACTTGCGTGGCGAACCCATCAGCTTCGGCGTGCCCGAAGTGAACGCGAATTCGCGGCCGGCCAGGAATTGATCGGGGCAATCCTGATCACTGCGTTTGACCAGTTCGTCTTTGTAGTCAAACAGATCCAAATTCGGCGGCGATCCGGTCATGTGCAAATAAATCACCCGCTTCGCCTTCGGGGCAAAGTGGGGCGTTCGACTGGCAAGCGGATCGCTCGCACGCGTTGCCGAGGGATCACCGGCGTATCCGTCCTCGGCCAGCAACGATGCGAAAGCCATCGATCCGATTCCCGCAGCGGACTGCTGCAAGAAATGCCGGCGGGTGCGCGATTGCAAGAGTGAGGCTCGAGGGTCCATGGCGGGCAAAGTGGTGAGGGGGAAAGGAAGCTAGCGGCTGAGTCATTGCCTCGTTCCAAGGCTCCGCCTTGGAACGCACTGCAGGTGTGGCTCCCGCCACACACCGCATCCAACCGGAGGCGGAGCCTCCAGAAGATTCCGTTCCCAGGCGGAGCCTAGGAACGAGCCATACGTTTGAACGGCGATTCACGATGATTAACGTTTCATCAACAATTCATCCAAATTCAAAATCACATTGGCGACCACGGTCCAGGCCGCATACTCGGCCGGGTCGGCGCCCTCGGGCAAATCCCCCAGCGGATCGGTGGCCATCTGCATCGCGTCGTCGATCGACTGGCGATACGTTTCGGTCGCGGCGGACACGAGTTGTTTCAGTCGCTCGGTCTCGGCATTGGTCGGCGGACGGGTCAACGCGGTGCGAAAGGCGTAATCCAGCCGGCCTTCGTGCGAGTCTGCGGCGTGGATCATGTTTCTGGCAAACGACTGAGCCGCTTCGACATAGACGGGATCGTTCAGCGTCACCAACGCTTGAAGCGGGGTGTTGGTGCGAATCCGACGCACCGTGCAAACTTCCCGGTTGGGCGCGTCGAACTGTGCCATCGACGGGTACGGACTGCTGCGTCGCCACGTCGTGTACAGCCCGCGCCGATATCGGTCTTCGCCCTGGCTGGTTTTCCAGTCGGTCGCCGACCCGAAGGCGGCTTTTAATCCCAACTCGGGTTGCGGCGGTTTGACCGGCGGGCCGAAGCGTTTGTCGCTCAACAAGCCACTGACGAACAATGCCTGGTCACGCACCATTTCCGCCGAGACGCGGAATCGGGGGCCGCGTGCGAGCAACCGATTGCTGGGATCGTCCGCAATGGCTCGCGGCGTCGCCACACTGCTTTGACGATAGGTCGATGACATCACGATCGACTTGATCAACCGTTTGACGTCCCATCCGCTTTCACGAAACTCGACCGCCATCCAATCGAGCAACTTGGGGTGAGAGGGCAATTCACCCTGCGACCCGAATTCTTCGCTCGTTTCCACGATCCCGATCCCGAACAATTGTTCCCAGTGTCGATTGACGATCACCCGCGGGGTGAGCGGGTTGGCCGGATCGACCAGCCAACGCGCCAGATCCAGACGGTTGGGGTTGTCGGCGTTGTCGATCCGGTGAAAGGCCTGCGGCGTGCCCTCGCTGACCACATCGCCTGTGCTTTGATAGTTCCCGCGCAACTGCACATTGGTGACGCGACGGTTTTCAGCGGGCAACTGTTTCATCACCGGGACACTGGTCATCGGTTTCATTCTTGCCAGTTCATCGCGTGCCGATTGAAGCTGGTCACGCTGGGGTTTGAGCGCCGGGGCGATCGAGCGAAAGTAGTCCTCGATCCGTTTCGCTTCTTGCTCACTCCAGTCGTCCTTCGTCTTCGCCACGATCTGGCGGATCGCAACCGGCAAGGTCGCCCACCGGGTCAGGTTCGCGTCGAAACTGACGGACAATCGGAAATGATCCAGCAGATGACGTGGATGCACGGATTCTTGGGCGATCGAGACCGTCAGCACACCCTCGGACGCCGGTGTCGGTGAACCGAGCGCGAGCGTCAACTGATGGGGGCGGCCGACCTGTGGCGCAACGGCCCACCCCGTCTTTGGATCCGCTTGCGATTGCAAGACCGCCGTTGCGGGGAAACCGTTTTGTTCATGATCGGCCGACGCATGGCGGAACGTAACCGCACGCACCCCGCTAGGTGAAAGGGCGTGTTTCGTTTGCGCAGGTCCTTCGGGTTGTTGTGTCCAGGCCACGTTGCGTTCTTCGTCCAACAACGACACCTTGAATCCGTTCAGACGTTCGACGATTCCCGTTCCGCCATCGGTCCGATTCCAAACCACAAGATTGTCGATCGGCATCACCGCGCCCAAATCAATTTCAACCCAAGGGTCGCTTTCCCCGCCCGTGTGTTGCACCGAACCCTGGTGGTAATCCCCCGCGGTATTGCCATCGTTGACTCGTGCGGCGACCGCGTCGGCATAAGTCGAACTTTGACGGGCCTTGCCGCGTGTTGCGATGTTCGTCCCGCCGCTGAACACTTCGATTTCGGCTAGGTGCAAGAAGCGTGACTTCCCCGGCAGATCGACACGAACAAATCGGGCTCGGACCGGGGAAGGCTTTTGGGGTGACCAGGTCGCGTGAAAATTGGAGATCACGAAGTTGCGTTCTTGCGACGCGGATGTATCCAATCGGATACCCGTCACCGGTTGATTCGAGGTGGAGATCTCGATTTGGTAAGTGGCATTTTCCAGTTCGTCTTCGTCGGCCTTGATCCACCCGTCTTCAGTCAACTTCAATGAGCGTTGGGATTCGATGGCAGTGACGTCGGCGGGATGCCAATCCGGCGGCGAGGAGAACTCGGCCAGCCATTGGTCGCGTTGTCGGTCGACCAGGTCGGAGGGAGCGGCCAATTCGGCTTGGAGCGTTTCGATCCGTTCGGCCAATTCTGCTTTGCGGCGTTTTTGCTCGTCGCTCCAAACTTCAAACAGCGGGCTTTCGTTTCGCTTGTCGGCGTCCTCGGTGCTGTTGAAGAAGGCGAAGAATTGAAAGTATTCGTCTTGGGTGATCGGGTCATATTTGTGGGTGTGACATTGGGCGCAGGCCATCGTGGTGCCCATCCAAACCGCCATCGTCGTGTTGACCCGATCGACAACCGCGACGTTGCGGAACTCCTCGTCGTTCGTGCCGCCTTCGTTGTTGGTTAGCGTGTTGCGATGAAAGGCCGTGGCGATCAATTGCTGGTCGGTCGGGCTGGGCAGCAAGTCACCGGCGATTTGTTCGATCGTGAATTGATCGAAGGGCATGTTGTCGTTGATCGCGCGAATCACATAGTCGCGATAGGCCCAGATGGTGCGGGGCGGGTCGTCGGCGTAGCCGGCCGAATCGGCATAGCGGGCCAGGTCCAGCCAGACTCGCGCCCAGCGTTCGCCGAAGGCGGGGCTGGCGAGCAACGCATCCACGTAGACCTCGTACGCATCGGCTCGACCGTCCTCGGCAAACGCCTTGGCTTGATCCCAAGTCGGCGGCAAACCGGTCAAGTCGATCGCCGCCCGCCGGGCCAACGTCAAACGGTCGGCTGGCGGTGAAGGGTGCAATCCTTCGGCCTCCATCCGAGCGAGCGTGAAATGGTCGATCGGCCCGGCCGGCCACGACGGATCGGATACAGTCGGCAGCGGTGGCCGAACGGGGGCCTCGTAGGACCAATGTTTCGCATACTGACCGCCCTGATCGATCCACCGACGCAGCAACGCGATTTCAGCGGGCTTGAGCGGATCCCCCTTGCCCGGTGGCGGCATCACCATGTCCGGATCATCACTGGTGACCCGCAAAATCAACTCGCTCGCGTCGGTGTCACCGGGGACGACCGCCGCGTAACCGCCCAGGTCACCGTGAGCCCCTTCGGCGGTATCCAACCGTAGCCCCGCCGCCCTTTCGGCTTCATCGGGGCCATGGCACGTCACACAACGGCTGAACAACAGCGGCCGAATGTCGCGGTTGAAATCGACCGGCGGTTCGTCGGCTGTCACACCGGTTGGTGCGATGAGCGATAAGAGAATGACGACCGAGGCAAGAGAGAGAAAGCTGGTAAATCGCATGGAAGGGGGGAGCAACGATTTGGGGGGCGGAGGGCGTCATCAGTATACCCGAAAACCGGCTTCAATCATCGAAAAGCTCACAGCCTTCTTTCGCTCCCTCCCCGTCACACGGCACCAAGTCCGGCCGATCGAAACGCTTCACCTCGATCAAATCGCGACTCACCGCAGAATTTTGCGTTCCACCGCCGCACCCGCTAGACTTGGGGGCATTCGTTCTTTTTCTTCTCTTCTAAAAAAGGGCCGATAGATGGGTGTTCGATTCAGTGAAGTCGATTTAGCGACTCGAGCCGATAGCAACGTGATTCACCTGCATGTCAGCGGCACCATGAACCACGAGGATTACGAGATCTTCGGGCCCGACATCGAACAGTTGATTCAGAAACACGGAAAGATCCGTGTCCTGCTGGAACTGGATGATTTCCACGGCTGGACCGCCCGGGCGCTGTGGGACGACATCAAGTTTGACATCCAGCACTTCCGCGACATCGAGCGGATCGCCATGGTCGGCGACAAAGCCTGGGAAAAGTGGATGGCGATTTTCTGCTCGCCGTTCACCGCCGCCAAAGTCAAGTACTTCGACGCCAGCGAAATCGACGCGGCCTGGGACTGGGTGGACGAGGATTGACGCGGGATTAGGGTAAGAAGATCGGGGAGGTAAGAAGATTCGACGGACGACTTCATCCGTCCAGCATCCAATTTTCTTACCTCCAAAATTTTCCTACCCACTCATCCAATGCCCGATCCGATGCACTGCATTGGGACGCAACACGCTCAATGGCCGACCGGGTCCAGGTGTTCCTCCTCCTGATCCACCGCAGGCTGATTCGAACCGGGGACGGGCGCGAAGGCATCCAACCGAGCCACCCGGACTTCTTCGACCGTGAACACCAGCGGGTGTTGGGTCTGGGCGTCGCGGCGCAGATAATCGACCACAGAATCGCAAATTCCTTTGGTGCCGATCACTTCGATCCGCACTTGGGCCCGCGGGGTACGAAATTCATTGGTGATCCCACGCCGCCCCAGGCCCCGGCAGGGCGTTGATGTATAGCCGCTGGCCCCCAAAGCGACGATCGCATTTTCCAACTCTTCTTCCAATTCCGGATCGGTCATGATGGTCAACCGTTGGACCGTGCAAAGGCCCTTTCGACGCGCGCTCTGGGCGTGGTCGGCAAACGGTTGATGCGACTCAAGTCCTAGCGCGGTGAATTGAAGTCCCTGTTGCTGGAAATCGTTTTCCATCTCGTGCAGCTTGTCCATCACCGTGTGATCGACCAACTCGACTTCTGCCAGATCCAGTTCGACGTTCTTGTCTTGCAGCAATCCGACGCGCTCGATCTGGCGGCGAATCGGAATCCAGTTGCTGAACACCGCCGACTTGTACGCCGTCAATCGTACCGTCCGCCCGTCGTCGCTGCTGACCTCGATCTCGGGTTTGAACAGTGATCGCAGCGGCACGCCGTTGGACAGGTGGATCACCACTTTGGTGGCAATGCCGATCGCGATCCCGATCAACAGGTCGGTGGCCAACACCGCGATCAACGTGACGACGAAAATCACCAATTGCTCGCGGCCGATTTTCCAAACGTTGAAGAACTCCGTGGGGTGTGCCAAACGAAAACCGGTGTAGATCAGCATCGCCGCCAACGCGGCCATCGGAATGCGGTGCAACACCATCGGGATAAACGCGACACAGACCAACAAAAACATCCCGTGCCACAAGTCGGCAAATCGCGTGCGGGCACCGTTGTCGATGTTCGCCTTGCTCCGCACGATTTCGGATATCATCGGCAATCCGCCGACCAACGCACAACACAAATTCCCGGCGCCGACCGCAACCATGTCGCGGTCCATGTTCGTCTTGCGCCGCCAGGGGTCGATCAGATCCACCGCCTTGGCGCTGAGCAATGATTCCAGGCTGCCGATGATGAAGAACATGAACACCCATTTCCAAGCGACGGGTTGTTGCAGCGCCGAAAAGTCCGGCGTGGTCAGTGAGTCGAACATGCCAAAGACGCGCTCGGGCATCGCGACCAAATAGTTCTCGCCCAACTGGTACTCGTGGTTTTGCAACGTGTAGGAATGTTCGTGCATCAGATCAAACACCATCCCCATCGGGATCGCCGCGACCAGCACGATCAAGGGTGAGGGCAAGACCTTCAGCATCGGCAACTTGTTGCCGACGATCGGCCAAAGGAACATGATCAACACGCTGGTCAGTCCGATCGCCGCGATCGCGGGATTGGCCGCCGCGATGAAGTGGGGAATTTGCTGGATCAGTTCCAGCGGCCCCCCGGATGCACTCACGCCCAGTGCCACCGGAATCTGCTTGGCAATGATGATCACGCCGATCGCCGCCAACATGCCGTGGACGGCGGAAATCGGAAAGAACTCGCCCAAGATGCCGGCGCGAAAGATGCCGAAGAAGACTTGCAGCACCGCCGCGGCGACTCCCACGGCCAATGCCGCCCGATAGGCCGCCTGGTCCGCTTCGCTCCAGCCGCCGACCATTCCGTCGCCGCCGAATGCACCGATGCAACCGATCGCGATCACGATCAATCCGGCTGCGGGACCCTTGATCGTCAGCTCCGAATTGCTCATCAGCGTCGCCACGACCGATCCGATGATGGCGGTGAAAATGCCGGCGATCGGCGGATAGCCGCTGGCGATGGAAATGCCCAAGCACAAGGGCAGTGCGATCAGGAAGACGAGCAGTCCCGAAATGAAGTCGTGCTTGAAGTAACGGGTAAAGCCCTGCAGATTTCCACGTGGGACGTCGCCGGGGTTGATGATGGGGGAACTCATGGGATTACGATGCGTTGGTTTTCAAATTGTCTCGAATGGTTGTCATGCGATGTCAGACTCCGCTTTTCAGTAGCCACGCTCGCCAGAGCGTGGGAGGCGCCGGGCAACCACGTTCCGGCGAAGGCAGCTGACACGAATGGCACGGGCATAAGCCAATACGCTGAGCCGTAGGCGCTAGCCTCGGGCCTTACCGCCGTGTGAAAGGCGGATCAAGGCCCGCGGCTAGCGCCGTCGGCTCACTAAGCCCGTGCCATTCGTACCTGCCCCCTTTTCCGCGGCAACGTTTCCGTCGGCGTTGCCGGGATACGATTGACGTAGCCGCGTCAATTCTTTTGCGGCGTGATAACGTGACGCGACGCCGGGTTGCGGCACCAAACCGCCGCCCAGAATCAACAAGGTCAACATCAGCACGGCGATTCGTTCGGCGGGTCGCGCGTGCATCGGGACCACGGTGCGTGTGGGGTGTCCGGTGAAGATCCGAAAGTAGGCCGACAGCACGGTGATCCCGCACAGCGCCGCAGCGATCACCACCATCGTCCCGACGAAGGGATAAACATCCACGGCCCCTTCGATCAGTAATTCCATGCCGACGAATCCGACCGTCGCGGGGAATCCGATCGCCGCCAGCCCGGTCAGCAAAAAGAATCCGGCCAACATCGGCATCTGGCGGTACAAGCCGTGATAGTCGGCCAGTGCGACGCGCGAGATCCGCGCTTCGATACAGCGAAGCGTGATCCCGAAACCGGTCAGCGAGAGCCCGACGGATAACCACAGGCACAGCGCGCCGGTCAGCCCGATCGGTGTGACCAGCTCCAGCCCGGCCAGCACGAGGGCGGACTGGCTGAGAAACAAGAAACAGAACATTCGCCGCGCTTCGCGTTGGATCAGCGCCATCGATCCGGCATAGACGGCCGTCACCAATGAAAGCACCGCAATACTCTGAAGCGCCCAGGACGGAGCGATCGGCAACACCAACCGCATCACGGCATACGCCCCCACCAGCGGCGTGGAAAACAGAATCGCGGTCCCGAAGGTCGCTTTTTCGAACAGATCGGTCATCCACAGATGAAAGGGAAAAATCCCGCTGCGAATCAACGCCGCCACCGTTAACAGCGCGCCGGGAATCAAGATCGCCGAACTAGTCTGGTCGACCGCACTCAACCATCCGTAACCGACCGGCAGCAGTGCAGCGGAGATGGCCATGTGCAGCACATAGATTCGTGTGCACCGCTTGCGTTTCCGCAGTTCCAGGTAAGGAGGGACTGTCGATGCGATCAGCAATGCGATCAACATCCACGAACTGCGACAGCTGAACGTCGCCAGCATCAGGCATTCGGAGATCAGTGTCAGTTTCAACGAAAAACGTGGCGCCTTGGTGCGAAGCGTCGACATCACAGTGACCAGAAAGATCAACGCGACCAGCGGCAATTGGAATGCGCTCAGTTCGTCCACGACAAAAACGTCTCGATGGAACAGCCAGTCCAGCAACAGCCAGTGGTCGTGGGCTTCGAAGGAGCCGATCGAAACAAAGTCGATCAGTTCGCCGATCGTCAACACCAGCGTCAACGAACAAATCGCGATCGCGTGCCGCAAAATGTTCTCTCGGTCGCCGAGCAACTGGATCCAAACGGTACCCAATAAGGGAACCAGGATGGAGATCTCGATCCAGGGGAAATGAAGTTCAGACATGGTTGTGAAAACGTTTGTGTATGGTCGAATTCTGTATTGAGGTAGCGGAACTCGCCAAGAGTTTCGGCCCGCTGCACGAACCGCCGAAAGTCTTGGCGATTTCCGTTACGGCTAGGACCACGATTCTTAATCTGGACAAAGCATTTAGGCTGCGGATTTAAAATCTTCGGGATGCAATTCGGCTTGGTCCGATTCACGCGACGCCTCGTTGGACAGCGCATCGGTGGCCCGTCGCTCGACCGCATCGCACCAGCGGAAAAAACGCACAAAGGGTTGCACGACCCATTTGTCCAACGCGATGTCCATGAAGCCTCGTTCGAATCCGAACCGATAGCACCATCGCTGGGCTCGCGGCGGCAAGAAGCTTGCGCCGACCCACGAATCACGCGGCAAACGCGTGCCGATTTTGTTTTCCAAGTCGCTGTAGTCCCTCAGCAGCGTCGGGGCGCGAAGCAACTGCATCGTTCGCAGACTGGCATGCCCCATGATGTGAATCAGGGCCAGATACTTCATCCCCAAGCCGATCTCCACGACGATGATTCCGACCTGGGTCAGCGAGGCATAGGCGAGCGAGACTTTCACATCGTTCTGGACCCGCGACATGATGCCGCCGCAAACCGCCGAGACGATCCCCAACGTTATGACCATCAATCGCAGGGTCAGCGAGGCCTCGATGATCGGACTCAGCCGCAACAACAGGAAGGCGCCCAGGTGGACCGACAGCGCGCCGTAAAAAATGGCACTCGACGGCGTGGGGCCTTCCATCGCCCGCGGCAGCCAACCGCTAAAGGGAAACAACGCCGATTTGCCGGCGGCGGCAACCAGCAACAACGAACCGACCATCAACGCCTGGCTGGACGTTATCGCGGCGGTCCCCTCGGGCCAGATCCCGCTGCTCATCAACCCGCCAAAGTCGCCTCGTCCGGTCAAGTGGTGCATCGTGATCGCGGCGATCAAAAACGCCGCGTCGCTAAGCCGATAAATGGACCAAACACGTTGCCCGTTGCGAACCGGATTGGTCCGGTCGTGGAAATAGGCCACCAGCAATGCCGACGAGAGACCGACCATTTCCCAGCCGACGAACAACGCTTCGATCGTGCTGGCAAGTGATGACAAAACCATGCCACAAAAGAACATGGCGTAGTACAGAAAGAATCTTCCATAGCCTTCTTCGCGGTGCAAGTAACGCCGCGTGAACGCCCCCACCACCCCGCACAACACACAGGACAACATCAAGAACGGGATGCTCAGCCTGTCAAAAACGAATTTCAAATGAAAATGAAACTGCTCCTCCGGCAGCATCACCCAGTTCCCAAGTTCAATCGGAACATGACGAATTCCGGTGCCCAGCATGATCGCCAGAATCACGATCGCCGGCAGCAAGGAACACAACACGGCCCCTTGCGTCAATCGAGCGATCGTCGATTCGCTGAGCGGACGATTGATCAACGAAGACAAACCGAGGACCGCCAGCAACACAGCCGGGCTGGCCAACACGGTCGTGCCGAGGAATTGGAAAAGGACTTCGAGAGGGTTCATGGCAGGCAAGTCGGCGTGATGAGGCATTAGGATCCGGTTTCAATCGATGCGTATCCCAAGTGGTCACGTCGGCCGCGGTACCAATCGATCGACGACGCCACCACGGGCAACTCCGTCGATTCCGGGACGTGACGTTGATAGCGGCCGTCGACATAACGCAGGATCGTCGACGTTGCCGGGTCGATCAGGGCGACCTGCACCCAGTTGCCGCGGACCAATCGCCGGATCCCCGGGTTTTCGTCGATGATCTTGTCCATCTTTTCCGGAGTGGTTTCGATCACGAACAGAATCCGCATCGGCTCGTGGATTTCGACCATCTGTTGCGACAACCCCGGACGGAGGTCGCTGGCGGCGCCGGTCATCACCCCGATCATCGATGCGACGTTGTGTGGCAGCTTGGATCCGCAGCCATAGCCTTCGACATCGACGGTGGAAAAGTAGTATTCCAAACTGATGCCGGCACAAACCGGGATGGCGGCGCGAAGGATCCGCGACAACACCGTGACGTCGTCGTCATCGACCGCCGGATCGTATTCCGTCAAGAACACGCGCCGGTCCATGAACAAACCGCGGGTCCAGTCGCGGCGTCCGACGGTCACGACCGCGTTGGTCGCATGGTTGTATTCCGGACGCGCCTGCGAGAGGTCCTCGGCGCGCTCTTCGACATGCTCCAACGCCTCCTGGGGTGTCAGATCCAGCGGGGCCGATTCGAACCGTCGGGCGCGTTCGTGGGCGTTGCGGGCCCGCGTTTGGTTGACACAATTCTCGATCCGTCGGAACAGCGGGCGGTGAGTCCGCGGCAACAGATCCAGGTCGTAGTATTCGACGTCGTCGTTGCAGGTGTTGTGATACGCCCCGATAAAACGGACGTCTTCGGGCAGTTCCACCCCGTGCTTCGCGACCAACCGACGGACGCGGGAATCGTTGGCCATCATCGCGAACGCACGCGCGTTCGGACCGCCACGCCCTCCGCTGCATGCACCGCAGTTGTACGCCGATTCATGGGGATTATTCAGACTGCCGCTGCCGTGACCAAAGAACACGATGATCGACGGAAAGTGGTCGACCATCCCGATGTCCTGCAGGATCTGCAAGACGATCCCGGCCATTTCCTCCAAGCTGTATCCCAGCGCGTCCGGATCCGGCCCTGGTGAGGCCGCGATCCGTTCCAAATGCAATTCGGTCGCGGGCGGTTTGACGAACGAGCCCATCGTTTGACGAATCTTTGACGTCAGCCGCGGCGCCAGGATGCGTGCGACCATCGGGAACGTCGCCAGCGCCCCGAAGATGCCCGTGACCCAGCCACCGATCATCGTTCGCGAATGCGTGTGGATCTGATGGGTGAACCAGCCGATCCGTCGACGTCGCTGGGCCCGTTTCTGGCCGACCTGGATGGCAGAAAAAAGCGGCTCTTCGCGGACGTAATGTTGGGGCGTCACGATCCCCGGACACAGGGCGCGAAAGTGGGCGTGGTCGGCACCTTGATAGTACATCGCGACGGCAAAAAAACCGGCTGCCGAAGCGGTCCGGCACTGTGGGGCGACCTCTTCGAGATGCCGCCGGAACGATTCTTCGCGATCATCAATACAGAAGATCGCCGCAAAGGCCGGTGGGGCGTCGCTCGCATCCTGGCGTTGCTCTCGCCGACGCGCCGAGTGGGCGGCGATGGCATCGAGCGTCGCGATCCGATAGTGCCGTTCATAGGCAGCATGCAGAACACGGCGCCGATGGATCGAATCGAACGATTCGATTTCGCGAATCAGGCAGGCCCATTGCTCGGGCGTCATCGCGACCAATTGTTCGGGTGTCCATCCTCCGGCCTGGGCGAGTTGAAAGATCGTGTAGGTCCGCTCGTCGGTCGATGGCCCTTGTTCGATTTCGCGACGGTGTTCGGCGGCCCGACGTATTTGTCGGTAGTCACGTGTCCCGTAATGCCGCTGGCCGAATTCGGCGATCGCGTGACGTTCCAACAACAACCGAATCGCCAGATACTCGTGGAGCGTCCCGGGAGGAATCGGCTGTTGCAGGAAAGGCGTGTTGGTTTCCATTTGCCAGATCATTCCGGCCCAGCCGCGAAGCGCCAGCAGCGTCGAAGTCAGTTTCTCCTCGACTTCATCGCCGCTGATCCCCAAGACATCAAGCGACTGGCGAATCGATTGGAGGGCATCAAACGGTCCGACCCGAATCGCGTTGATTTCTTCGCCAAGCCCCTTCATCCAATGCGGGATCACCGCGGCGGTCCCTTGAAACAACGTCGCGAACGATCGGGCGAATCCCAACTCACGGGCGGGCAGTGCCCAATCGGAAAATCCTTGGTCGAGAAAGGCACCGCAAAACCGGATCAACACCTCATTGACGGTCACGTCGATGTCTTCGCCGGTCACCTTCAACAACAAGTCTCGCAACCGAATCGGGTCGCGTCGTTCGCTCTTGGGCAGCCGCGCCGATTCGACGCCCCGTCGTGAGACTTTCCAAAGTAGTTTCAGCGTGAACGCTTCCCACCTGGTATCTGACCAGGAGTGAATCGATTTGCCACTCGAAGCGTCGATCGCCGACAGCACGAGCTCGGGCAGGGGCGTTTGAGTGTCGCGGGTGGGATTGTCAGACCGCCGCGCCGCAACGGGGCCGGAAAGGTCGCGATGCCGCATCACCCAGCTGCGGGTCTTTCCCACCATTTGTTCGGCCCGCACCGATGAGACCTCCGTGCGAAACCGTGACAGCAGATCCGACTCGGCCAACAGCCATTTCAGCTCCGCATCGGGGGCCGAATGCAGGGTCATTTGAAGCATCGCCAGCCGCAGGGTGTAGCGAGTGCCAAAGCTGGCGATCAACTCATCGGCTTCCTCTCCCAGATCGTCCATCAAAACCTGACGCAGATCATCGACCGTAATCCGTCCACGGGCCAGTTCGCTGCGGTATCGCTGTTCGGACCAATACGGCTGGCAACCATAGCGCCGTCCCCCTTCGATCACGGCTTGCTCAAACGGCAGGTCCTCAAACGAGTGCAGCGTGTTGTGGTGAACGAAAATGGAAATCGGTCCTTGGGACGGCAAGAAATGCGTCGCGCGTTCGATCGCCGCTTGCAAGTCGGATTGATCGGACACGCCAACATGAACCAACCCTCGAGTCGGGGATGTCGATGTGGAGGAGGGCGCGTCTTGCATGAGTCGAGGGCGGATGCGGGCGAAAACAATCGCGACTGGTTCACTGGGTCCTCCGCCCAGCACAGGCCGTACCAATTCGCCCCTGACTGCCGCGACACGCACACCGCTTCACCCGAGAATCCCACGAATTGCCGGCAAATGGAACGTCATCGCGCGCGAAAAGAAATTGTATTCTGGGGCAATCCGCGGCGAAAACCGCGGCTCCCACCGCATCAAAGTCGGGCAGGTGCAACCCATTGCATCGAAGTGCAACGTATTGCACGGGGTGCACGACCGGCACCAGCGAAACCTCTCGGTCTGCAACGTTTTGCAGCAGGTGCATCAAATTGCATCACGCTCGGCCGCCCTGGGACGGGACACTCGTCGATTGCCCCTTGTGAACGCTTTGGCATGTCGTATGCGACACTCGATCTTGCGGACCATGACAGACCGATATCCCGAGACGGACCATGCATCGTCGCATCCAGTTGAAGAAACATCTCCACCGATTCGCGTCCGATGAATTTGGTACTTTGGCAGATTTACGTGAGTCGGCACGAACGTCACCAGCGGGAATTCTGATCGTCGGGTGCGCCGACCACGGCCTTGCTCCCGACATGCTGTCGTTCGCCGAACCCGGCCAGTGTGCCGTCGTGCAGAATCTGGCGGCCTCCATCCCGCGCCCGGACCAGCCCTATGATTCGACCGTGGCTGGCATCGAGTATGCGATTGTTCGACAGCAGGTACGCGAAGTGATCGTCTGTAGCCACCTCTGCTGTCGGGTGGTGAGATACTGGATGAAAAACCCGATTCTTCATGGCGACTGTGATCCGGGGTGCCGATTCACGGCCAACGCACGTCGGGTGGTGGATCACTTCTATCACTACACGACCGAAAGTGAGCGGCAAACGTTGATGATTTGTGAGCACACGCTTTTCCAAATCGAAAACTTGAGATCGCATCCGTTTGTCCGCAATCGACTGGCTGCCGGGCAACTCCGCTTGCACGGCTGGGTCGTGGACGATCGATCGGCGCGGGTGTTGGCCTATGCCCCGCTGGCACACCAATTCGTGACGATCGAAAAAATCGCCCCGAAGAAACGGATCCCATGATCGCTGCGTGTCACAGCGGCTACACTCGCACTTTCGAAAGGTTCTTTCCGATCGCCGTTTTTTCTGACGCAGCCCACGATGTTTGATTCCCATGACGGACGAGGGGTTCGTCGCTTCGCATTCGGTCTGGCGCTGCTCAGCCTGGTCGCCGTCTCCGTCACCGCCTGGATCCTGTCCAACGTTCGCCGCGAACAGGAGATCGTGGCGCGGCTGATTCAGCATTTGCCCGAGAGCGACTTGCAAGTGGCCAAGGAACTCTCCGGTGATTTAAGTCTGCAGAGCGGGCTGTCGATTCTGTTGGTCCTGAACATCATTGCCACCGCCATCGCGTTCGCCTTGGTCGTACGTGGTTACCTGAGCAGCGAACGGACACTCAAAGACGTGCGCGTTCTCTCGGCGGACATCTTGGCCAGCATGGACGTCGGCGTGATCACCACCGACAAGAACGCCGTCATCACCAGCACCAATCCCAGCGGCCGAGAGCTGATCGGGTTGGACGGCGACGGCGTCGGCACCCGGCTGTCCGAAATCGGCCCCCAACACGCCCTCTTGGATGCGATTTGCACGGAGATCACGACCTATCATCATCCGATCCGAGACCGTGATTATTGCGTCACCCGAAACGGTCATCAGGCCACGCTGCGCGCCGGGGGCACCATGCTGCACAACCGACACAATGACCAAATCGGCATGGTCATCCACCTCCGCGACGTCACCGAAAAAACGCTGATGGAGGAACGCCTGCGACGGATGGAACGCTACATGGGGCTCGGGTCACTTGCGGCCGGATTGCAACACGAGATCAAAAATCCGCTCAGCGCCCTATCGCTGCACATCCAACTGTTGTGCGAACGACTGGACCATGAAAGCGACGATCAAGAGGTTGCCGAACTGCTGGATATCTTGAACACCGAAGTCCGACGCATCAACGACGTCTTGGACGGCTTTCGCAGCTACGCCTCCGTCGCCGAACTCGGACGCGCCCCGGTGGATGTGGTGTTCTTGATTGAAAAGCTGGCGCGATTGCTACGTCCCCAAGCCGAACATCAAAACGTCAAATTGGTCGTCGATCCGCCCGCGGAAATGATCAGCATGATCCAAGCCGATTCGAGCCGCCTGGAACAGGTTTTTTTGAACCTTGCGATCAATGCCCTGGCAGCGATGCCCGACGGTGGAACGCTGCGATTTGACGTCCGCGGAGGCGACGGCAGCGTGACGATCGCGGTCAGCGACACGGGAGCGGGGATTCCCGCCGAGATTCAATCCCAGGTCTACGACCCCTACTTCACCACCCGCAGCGAAGGCACCGGAATGGGGCTGGCCCTGTGCGACAAAATCATTCGCCAACACGACGGTAGCATCGATTTCCAGACCGGTGACCAAGGCACGGTGTTTACGGTAGCGCTGCCGATCGGCGCGCCAGGGTAGTAGCAACCGCTGGTGTCTTGCCTTTAGGCGATTCCCGGTCGCTGCTTTTCTCGCGGTACGATGGCCCTTCCGGGCCGTCGCCCGTGGGGCTCTGCGCGACGACCTAGAAAGGACGTCGTACACCCATTCAACGACCACCTCTTACCGAACCGGCCAGATCATTTGGAATTGTTGCGTTTCGCCTCAGTCCCAAGCTGGACGGTCCATTGAGGTGATGGATGGTCAACTCACCGCAGCCATCGGGCGACGAAACTCGAGTGACATCAGCCGATTCGCGCAAGCGTTCGAGCCCCAGCGTCTATTGGGGCCCCAGCGTCTATTGGGGCCCCAGCGTCTATTGGGACCCGTAG
Organism: Stieleria maiorica; assembly: GCF_008035925.1. Lineage (NCBI taxonomy): Bacteria > Pseudomonadati > Planctomycetota > Planctomycetia > Pirellulales > Pirellulaceae > Stieleria > Stieleria maiorica. Next base: position 7,512,011 of record NZ_CP036264.1, on the reverse strand, counting down.
GCTGGCGCCAACCGGCTGATCCCAAGAGGGTTTCGCGGACTCGAAAACGCCAAAATCCTACGAACGATAACGCGAACGAATCGAACGATTTTGCGTCGCGAGGTAGAGCTGCACAACGAGGCACCTGCAGTCCATTCAAGCCGGCTGGTCGGTTTTCGACGCGTCGGGCTGCTATAGTGTTCGGCTGCCCCTGCCGCGTTTGCCTGCTCCCTCCCCATTGATCCACGCGAGTTCTCGGACGTGAACCACCGCCGCAATTCGATCGCTCACTCTTTTTCCATCTTCGTCGCGGCGACTGTTCTCGTCGCTCGGCTCGCCTGCCATTGCACCGCCGATGATTTCCCGCCGGTGTTCAACAACGAAGCGGATTCGCAGGCCAGCCCGATGCCGGCTGACCAGGCGGCCGCGACGATGAAGTTGCCCGAGGGCTTTCGGGCGACCGTTTACGCCAGTGAGCCTGACGTCCGCAATCCGATCGCGATGGCTTGGGACGACCGCGGACGGATGTGGGTTGCGGAGAATTACACGTATTCCGATCGCACGCAACACTTCGATCTGTCGCTGCGAGACCGCGTGATCATTTTGAATGACCGCGACGGTGATGGACACGCCGAATCACGCAAGGTGTTCACCGACAAGGTGCAGATGTTGACCAGCGTCGAAGTCGGCCGCGGCGGTGTTTGGTTGATGTGCCCGCCACAGTTGCTGTTTATCCCCGATGCCGACGGCGACGACGTTCCCGATGGTCCGCCCGAAGTGGTGTTGGACGGATTCACAGTTTCGCAAAGCAATTACCACAACTTCGCCAACGGACTTCGTTGGGGACCCGACGGCTGGTTGTATGGACGATGCGGCCATTCCTGTCCCGGAAACCTGGGTGTGCCCGGGACGCCCGACGATCGCAGGGTTCCGATCGACGGCGGCATGTGGCGGTTTCATCCCCAGCGAAAGACCGTCGAAGTCCTGAACCACGGCACGGTCAACCCCTGGGGATCCGACTGGGATGCTGACGGCGAGTTGTTTTTCATCAACACCGTGATCGGCCACCTCTGGCACAGCATCCCCGGCGCCCATTTCATCGAGTCATTCGGCGAAAGCCCGAATCCGTTGGTCTATGAGCGGATGGATATGATCGCCGATCACTACCATTACGATCGTTCGGGTTCCTGGACCAAAAGCCGTGACGGAGCCGCCAATGATCTTGGCGGCGGCCACGCGCACATCGGCATGATGATCTATCAATCGGACCGTTGGCCGAAACAGTACCACGACAAACTGTTCACGCTGAACATGCATGGATTGCGGGCCAACGTCGAATCGCTCCATCGCCGCGGCGCGGGATACTCGGCCCGCCACCAGCCGGATTTCTTCATTTCCCAAGACCCGTTCTTTCGCGGTATCGAAATCAGCGTCGGTCCCGACGGCGATGTCTATGTGTTGGACTGGAGCGACACCGGTGAGTGCCACGATCACACCGGTGTCCATCGAACCAGCGGACGTGTTTACAAGATCAGCTACACCGCGGGCAACGAACCCAGCGTCGCGTTCGCCAAGCCCGCGTGTTTGGCCGGCGAAGGAACACTGCCACAGCTTTGGCGTGACTACCAGGCCGGAAAAACCACGCCCCAGCAACTGCGTGGACTGCTGGCCGATCCCGACGAACACGTCCGCGTCTGGGCGATCCGGCTGTTGACCGACCACTGGCCGCTGGACACCTTCATGGGCCCACAGCGTGGTGTGACCTATCCCGATGATCCCGAAACCTTGACGGCACTGAAGCAAGCCGCAACGGATGATCCATCCGGTCTGGTTCAGTTAACCCTGGCGTCCACCTTGCAGCGGTTACCGATTGAACATCGTGCGGCAATCGCAGCCGAAATTGTCGCCCACGGACAATACGCCGACGATCGCGATCTGCCGATGATGGTTTGGTTCGGATTGATGCCCTTGGTTGAAAGCGATCCCGAGCGGCTGGTCGATGTGGCATCGCGCTGCCGTTGGCCCGACACCTTGCGTTGGATCACGCGGGGGCTGGCGACCAAAGTTGAAACATCGCCGCAGCCCCTGGACGATCTCTTGTCCGCTTCGCTCAAGCTGCCGGTAACGCTGCAAACGAGTGTTCTCCGCGGCCTGTCCGAAGCCTATCGTGGCTGGTTGAAAGTCCCGATGCCCGACGACTGGTCGGCGCTCTCCAAAAGCCAGGCTGCAACCGACAATCCCGACTTGTTGCGCGAATTGAACTTGTTGTTCGGTGATGGCCGAGCGATCGACGAACTGCGCAGCATCGTCAAATCATCGAAGGTTCCACTGAAGACGCGTCAATCGGCGTTACGGAGCTTGATCAGCGCCCGGCCGGATGATTTGCGTGAGATTTGCGAGTCGCTGCTCGACCAACGCGAATTAAATGCGACGGCGGCCCAGGGGCTGTCGCTGTACAACGACCCGGCCGTGGGCGAAAAACTGGCCAAAATGTATCGGCGGTTCCACATCAGCGACCGCCCTCAAGTGATCGAAATCCTGGTGTCTCGGCCCAGTTTCGCGGCGGCACTGTTGGATCGCATCGACGCCGACAAAGATCCGATTCCACGCGAAGACGTGTCGGCCTTCCACGCCCGACAGATCCTCGGCTTGGGTGACGATGCCCTGCGAGCGAAATTGACCGAGTCCTGGGGGGCACTGCGAGACTCTCCCGCTGATCGTCGCGAGAAGATCAACGCGATGAAGCAAGAACTATCCGGCGATGTCCTGGCAGGCGCTGATTTGTCCGCCGGCCGCGCCCTGTTCAAGAAAACCTGTTCGCAGTGCCACAGGTTGTTCGGCGACGGAGAAAAGATCGGCCCCGACCTGACCGGCGCCCAGCGATCCAGTCTGGAGTACCTGCTGGAAAACATCCTCGACCCCAGCGCGGTCGTCGGAAAGGATCACCGCATGACCATCGTCTTGATGGATGACGGCCGCGTCTTGAACGGATTGGTCGTCTCCAAGAACGATAAGACCATGGTCATCCAAACCCAGTCCCGTCAAGAAACTCTTCCCATCGATTCGATCGAAAACGTCAAAGAAACGACGCTCTCGCCGATGCCCGATGGATTGCTGACGACACTGACCGAAACACACATCCGCGATCTGATCGGTTACCTGATGTCGCCGACGCAGGTGGAATTGGAGTGAGAACGATCCAACGACAGCCTAGAATTCATTGGTGGAACATGCGTTTTATCCCCTTTCTTCTTATTGCTTTGTTGACTGCTTCGTCGGCGGACTCAGCCGAGCAGGGCGAGGCGAAATCGGCGCTTGAGGCGATTGAGAGTAATCGCGGTGGTCGACATTGGGTCGAGCAGGAAACGGCACCGCCGAAGTCTCCGACCGAGTCACTCGAAACGATCGAAATCGAACCGGGGTATGAGATCGCTTTGTTTGCGGCCGAACCACTGATTCACGATCCCGTCGCGATCTGCTTTGATCGCCATGGTGACATGTATGTCGTTGAATACAGCGACTATCCGATCGGCCCCGAAGAGGGCGGCGATCCGCTGTCGAAAATCGTTATGCTCGAAGATAGCGATGGAGACGGTGTTGCCGACCGCAGACACGTGTTCGCCGACAAGCTGGACTTTGCCCACAGCATGATGGCCTACCGTGGCGGCTTGCTGGTCGGTGCGAAAACCAAAGTGTTGTTCTTGGAGGATACCGACGGCGATCACGTCGCCGATGTCAACGAAACCGTGTTCGACGGATTCACGCCCGCCCACCCGCAGATGCAAATCGGGAACCCGCGATGGGGAATCGACAACTGGGTGTACCTGAATTACGGCCCCGGCGAAGTGGCTTCGAAGCGTGATCCGGATTCGACGGTCACCTTGCCGCGGAAGGACTTTCGGTTCAATCCCCAAACGCTGGAATTCGAATCGGACAGCGGGATGGGACAGTTCGGCAACACGGTCGATCGCTGGGGGCACCGGTTTTATTGCACCAACCGGAACCCGATCATCACGACCTTTCTGCCGCCGAACGTTTTAGCGCGAAACCCATTTCACATCGTCAGCGCGCCGTACTACGACGTCGCCCCCTCGGGTGGACAGTCTGAAGTCTTCCCGCTCGTTGAAATGAAGAGCAACTATCTGTCACACGCGGGAACGCACACCTCGGCGTGTGGCACGACGGCGTACACGGGCGATCTGGGCGATGAATCGTTTCGCAATAGCGTGTTTGTCTGCGAACCGATCGGGCACTTGGTGACACGTTCGATCGTGGACTCCGCACCGCTGAAATTCATCGCGAAACGAGCCCAGGAGAAACGTGACTTCATCGCATCGACCGACACTTGGTTCCGGCCGTCCAGCTTGGCCACCGGTCCCGACGGTGCGTTGTACTTGGCGGACATGTATCGGTTGTGGGTGGAGCATCCCAAGTTCTTGCCCCCGGAAATCGCCGCCAAGTTGGATTGGCGGGCCGGAGACGACCGCGGGCGAATCTATCGCATTGTCCCCACCGGTTCGGTCACGCGAACGTTCACGCCGCCGGAATCGGAGTCCGAGTCTGTTGACTTGTTGAAGGATGATAACGGATGGCGACAATTTCTTGGCCAACGTTTGTTGGTCGAGCAGCAGGCGACAGGACAGGTTGCCGAATTGCGAAAACTGCTCGCGTCACCATCGTCGACGACACGGCTGCATGCCCTCTGGACCTTGCACGGCTTGTCGGCTTTGAAACCCGCCGACGTCCGACAAATGTGTGGTGACGCGAACCTCCATTGTCGCGTCGCAGCGGCAAAGCTGGCGGGCAGCATGAGTGAAGACGATGCCGCTGAAAACGCTTTGATCGCGCTGGCCGATGATTCCAATATTCAAGTCCGATTCCAAGTCGCGTTGTCGCTCTCGGCCAACGATTCTCAGCGAGCCACCGCGACATTGATTCAGCTGGCGCGACGCGATGGACACGACAGCGCCTTTGCCGACGGATTACTGACGTCGACCAAGCAGCGTAGCGGTGCGGTGTTGACCGGATTGATCGACGATGACGCGTTTCGCGATTCCGGTACGGACGGCAAAATGGACTTGGTCCGACGGCTTGCCGCGGTCGTCGGTGCCCGTGGCGATTTGGACGAACTTGAAAGCGTCTTTCAGTTGATCGGCCGCGACGGTGACCAGAACTGGTGGCGTGCCGCGGCGATCGCCGGGATCGGTGATGGACTGCCACGGTATCGCGGCGAGCGGGGACGGATGTCGCTGGCAGGTCTGATCGCCAAACCACCGGCGCAGCTGGTCGATTCGATGGACGGACTGAAAGCGGTTTTTGATCAAAGCGGAGTGATCGCAACCGATACCGAGCGATCCGTCGCGGACCGTGTCGCGGGGATCGAATTGATGGCCTACCAGCCCTTCGACGCCGCCGTGGACACCTTTCATGCGTTGCTGTCGAGCGATCAAGCGGTGCAAATCCAATCGGCCTGTATCGAGGCGTTGCAACGGAACGGCTCGCCCGCGGCCGCGGAGATCATTTTGGATCGCTGGTCGCAACTCGGCCCGTCGGTCCGTGGGACCGCCATCGCGCTGCTGTTGCGTCGGACCGAATCCACTCGTTTGACCCTGGCGGCGATGTCACAGGGCAAGATGAACCCTTCGGCGTTAAGCATCGATCAACGCGTGCGACTGCTCAAGCACGCCGATGAAGCGTTGCGAGAGGAAGCCACAAAGTTGTTCGGCGGTGTCGTCTCGCCGAACCGCCAGAAAGTGGCCAAGGATTACGAGGGCGCATTGGCGATGAAGCCCGATGCGGCACACGGGCAAGAAGTCTTCAAACGAGTCTGTGCAAGCTGTCACCGAATCAGCGGCGAAGGACACGAAACGGGCCCCGATTTGACGGACGTACGCAATCGTTCCAAACCGGCATTGTTGTACGACATCCTGGACCCCAACTCCAAAGTCGAGCCTCGGTTCACCGCGTACTCCATCTTGACCGTTGACGGTTCGGTGCTGACGGGACTGATCGAATCAGAAACCAGCGAAGCGGTGATTTTGAAGATGGCCGAAGGAAAAACGAAAGCGATCGGACGGGCGGAAATCGAACAGATGAAAGCCAGCGACGTGTCGTTGATGCCCGAAGGCATCGAAAAAGACATCACGCTCCAACAGATGGCCGACTTGCTGGCCTATCTGAAAGATCGCTAGGCTTTGTCCCTATACTCGTAGCGGAAGCCGCCAAGGCTTTCGACTCAGGTACTCGGATCTCGGATCGATGAACCGGAGGTTTCGGTGCTGTGCTTTGCTGATACCGATGCGTTTGGTCACACGGACGCGGCGTGGCGGTTGCGACGGGGCGTCGAACACTCCCAGAGCTCCGTCGCTGACCAGGCATCGGCCGTCATCGTTGCGATCGATTCGCAGTGCCTGGCATAACATCGCGGGGCCTCGCGTCAAACGTTTCGGATCGTCATGACCGCGGCTTTCACGCATCCGATCCAGTCCCCAAATCGGCTCGATCGCTCGAATCAGAACCGCGGCGCCTTGCCCTTCGGCCTGGGTGACGGCGTTCAAACAATACTTTGCGTGAATCGGATAAACGTACAGCGTCCCCGGACCAGCGAACATGGATGCATTGCTGGGGGTCTTGCCGCGTGCCGCATGGCTAGCCGGATCGCCGCGGTCGAGATAGGCTTCTGTCTCGACGATCCACCCGCCCAACCACTGGCCATCGACGCGATGAAGCAACGCCTTGCCGATCAACTGTTTCGCCACCACCGCCGTCGCACGGTGGTAGAAATCGGCATCCAGCCGATGGGCGATCAATCGATCGGGAAGCAGATGCGGGCGGACCATGAATGACCAACGATGATGGCGATGTTGTGAAACGACTCGGCCCCGAGACCATCTATGTCGCTGCCTGGATTTTCCCCATCAGCCGACCGCCGATCAATGGCGGGTACCTGCGTGTCATCGGAGATCAGATCGTCGAAATCGGCTCGGTCCGAGACCCTGGCTTCCGCCGCCAAGACGTGATCGACTTGGGAGAGGTGGCCGTGCTGCCGCGGATGGTCAATGCCCACACCCACCTGGAATTCTCCGATTGCCAATCTCCGATCGGACAGCCGGGAATTGCGCTTGCCGAGTGGATCGGAAAAGTCATTGCGGCGCGAGGTGTGGCGACCGAAGACCAGCGGAACGCCCGAATCCGTGACGGGATCGCCGAATCGGCCGGCAGCGGCGTCGGGCTGATCGGCGACATTGCCACGACGCCCTCGCAATATCCGTCCGACACCGACACCACGATCGTTTCATTCGCCGAAGTCCTCGGTTTGAGCGACATCCGGGCCGCCGAACGACTCGAATCGGCGGAAAAACATGCGGCGAGCCTGCCGCTGAATCCGTCCGTCAAGTTTGCAGTCAGCCCCCACGCGGCTTATTCGACACCTCCGGAATTGGTGCGCCGCTGCGTCGAATTGGCCGTGCAAACGGGAGCCACCTTGGCGATGCACGTTGCCGAGTCACCCGATGAACGGGAATTGCTGCGTTTCGGGAGCGGCCGCTTTGCCGACGCCCTGCGCGGGGCGGGGTTGTGGCCCGAGGGCGTGTTTCCGTGGAAAGGCCACCAACCCGTGTGGGACTTGATTGACGCGATCGCTCGGGCACCCCGCGCCCTGCTGATCCACGGCAACGACCTGCAGGACGACGAGATCGAGCGGATCGCGTGTCACCCACAGCTGAGTGTCGTCTACTGCCCGCGGACACACGATTTTTTCGGCTACGACGCCCATCCCGTGCAAACCCTGCTCGGTGCGGGGGTGCGGGTCGCCCTCGGCACCGACTCGCGGGCAAGCAACCCCGATTTGAGCGTCTGGAAAGAGGTACAATTCCTGCTCAATCAGCGGCCGGACCTTGATCCGCACGCGGTGCTGGAGATGGCGACGCTTGCCGGAGCGGATGCCTTGCTAGGCGCCGGATCGCGATCTGGGAGAATTGAGGCCGGAAAGACGCGCATCCCATCGTTGGTTTCGATTCCCACGACCGCGAAACGTCTCGATCAGGTGTGGCGGGACGTCGTCGCGGCGGATTTGTCGTGCATCGCGGTACAACGGCGGGCATAATGGTTGCAAGTTCTAAATTCCACGTTCCAAGTTCGGTTGGTATTGATGTATTTTCGTTTGGCTTCGCGATTTCTTTTTGAGACGGACAAACGCTTGCTTGCCAAGGCGGCTTGGACGCTCGGGGTGAAGGGATTGTGGAGTGTGCACAAGCACAAGCGTCGATTGAAACGCGGTGAGTTCTTTCCTCCGTTTCTGTATCTGTCGGTGATCAACAGTTGCAACCTGCGCTGCCAAGGCTGCTGGGTCGACGTCGCGGCCAAACAACATCGCATCGAGCTGGACGCGGCCAACGAGACGATCCGTCAGGCCAAAGCGATGGGCAACAGTTTCTTTGGCATCCTGGGCGGCGAGCCGTTCATGCACAAGGATCTGTTGAAGATCTTTGAGCAAAACCGCGACGTCTATTTTCAGGTGTTCACCAACGGTCACTTCATCACCGACGAGGTGGCCGCCGAGCTGAAACGGTTCGGGAACGTCACGCCCCTGATCAGCGTCGAGGGGTCGGAGATCATCAGTGATGAGCGACGTGGTCGGGCCGGCGTTTTGAACCAGACCATGGAGGGGCTGAAGACCGCGCTTAAGCACAACCTGTTGGTTGGCGTTTGCACCAGCGTGTGCAAGTCCAACATCGATGATCTGGTCAACGACGCCTGGGTCAATCGACTGATTGAGATGGGCGTGATGTATTGTTGGTATCACATCTATCGTCCGGTCGGCCCGGAATCGAATGCCCAATTGGCGCTGACCAGTGACCAACAGCGGCGTGTCCGCCAGTTTGTTGTCGACACGCGGGCGACCAAACCGATCATCGTCATCGACGCCTATCACGACGATGCCGGAAACGCACTTTGCCCGGCGGCGACCGGATTCACCCATCACGTCGGACCCTGGGGCGACATCGAACCCTGTCCCGTGATTCAGCTGGCGACCGAATCGATTCACGACGACCGACCGCTGGCGGAAACCTTCAACGAGTCCGCGTTCTTGAAAGACTTCCGATCGTTGACGGCCGAGCACACCCGCGGCTGTGTGATCATGGAACGGCCGGACTTGCTGGTGGAGCTCGCGGAAAAGCATGGCGCCCGCGACACGACCGCCCGCGGCGCGGTGATCGAGGAACTGAAAAACGTCACGCCGCGACGAAGTCAGTTTCAGCCCGGCGACGAAATCCCCGAACGCAGCTTCGTCTATCGTTGGGCCAAGAAGTACGCGTTCAACGATTTCGGGACCTACGCCCGCCACTTCGACGCGACAAAGTATCGCGACCCGGACAAAGACGCCCCGGATAGCGAACGATCCAAGAGCGAGTTGCCGGTGCTGCAGTGAGATGAACTTGTGCCCGTACGTCGAGTAATCCGCCTCGCCTTTCTCTCGGGCAAATGGTAGTGGACGACGCGAGGAGTCCTCACAGTTCGCAATCCGAATGGACTCGTCGCCTCGTCCACTACCCCAAACCAAGCTGCCTATCTCTTACCCGATCCCTACAGCTGGATGACCTGTTCTTCGTCGACGGTCTCGGCGTGTGATTCGCAGCTTGCGGCCAATTCGATTTTCACACACCAGCGGCCTTCGGCGTCGCCGCGGACCAACCAGTGCGGTTGAACGCAGACGCTTTGGTGCACCAATTCGAATCCGGCTTCACTCTGGCTGACCGTTTCGACGGGGAACGCCCAGATGCCGCTGGGGCGATCCAGATTCATCGACACATCGATGCCCAACCAGCGATCCGACAACGACAGTTGTGAAGTGTGTTGCAAATCCAACTGCTCGCCCAGTTGGCCGAGATGTTGGCCGTCTTCGCCGCTGAAGTAGCGGTCATCGGCACCGGCGGGAAGTCCTGCAAAGTTCATCTCGATCGCGAAATGCAGCTCGCGGTCTTGGGGCAGGTTCTCCAGCAAATAGGTGATCTCCAACGAATCGCTGCCGCTGACCATCGTGACCGCCTTGGTCAGGACGATCGGAATGCCCCAGGCGTTTCCTTCGCGCCGCATCTGCACTTGGACCCGGTCGCTTCCGCGACGCAATTTCGCTTCGAAGGGAAGCTCGACAAAATCGCCGCGTTCCATCGCCTCGCCGCGGGAGACCGCGCTGAGGTCCGTGTCCACGTCATAGAAGTGGTCCATCAGACTCTTGCGGGGATAGCGGTCGTATTGCAAGCGCTGGTCCAGGTCGGCCTGCTTGAACACGACCCGATCGTGAATGCTGGCGACGTCGTCGCCGCCGGCATTCGGCCCGGCCAACACCTTTTGGTGGTAGCTTTCCGGGCGGCGTTGCAAGGTCGCCAGCAGGTTGTGGCTGATCTCACGCACGTCCAACTCGTAAAGCCGACCGCCGCGTCCGGGGGCCACCCAGGCACAGAGTTTATCGTTGCTTAAACGAACTTCCTGCAGCCCGTCGAAATCGTAATCGTCGGCCGTCGCTTGAACCGCACCGGACAACTCCCCGGTCAGGTTGCTGAGCAGATTGTCGGCGGTGATCAGATGTTGGTAGACGGCGTTGCGGAGGTGCGGCAGATAGATTCCGCCAAAGGCTCCGTGCCAGTAGGGGCAATTGCACTGGCCGCGATACAGGTGGTCGCGAATCACGGCCAACTGGCCTGCATCGATGCCGGCCGATTCGGCGTCGGCCAGACGGCGGCTGACGTGCATCATCCGCGCGTACATCTCGTTGGTTTCTTCGTACTTCGATTTGAAGTTTCGCCAATAACCGCCGCGGACGAATGTCTTCAAGTCCTTCCAGCGTTCATGCGAATCCAGCTCGTGGCTCACGTCATCCAGCATGATCTGAGACGGCGTGGGCAACGACCACTCGGTCATTTCACGATAGCTGCAATCGGGAAGATAGATCTTTCCCACCGGCGCGGTGCGATTGATCGCTTCGCCCAGCGAGACGGTGTGCAGCCAGGATGCATTTTCGGTCAGTGCATTGAACAGTGATTTCAACCAGCCTTTGTCGTACACGTGCACCTTGGTGTCCGGCCAGGTGCCAAACTTTTCGCCGTCGTCGCCGAAAGTCAGCACGGCGCCGGGCGACCGCTGGGCGACACTGCGACAATAATCGATCGTCGCATCGACCGGTTGGAACGGAATCGTGTAACGCAGGTGTTCCGATCCGGGGAAAATCCGCAGCAATCGGCCATCGTCTTCGGTGATGAAGTAGCCCGTCAAACGTTCTTCATCCACGCCGGCGGCACGGAAGTGATAATCGTCCAGCACGGTGTAGCGGATGCCAGCGTCGGCGACGTCACGCGTCAGCGTCGACTCCCAAACTCGCTCCGGCGTCCACATCCCGGCCGGAGTGCTGCCCAAATGACGCTCCAACCAACGACCATAAGCTTCGATCTGGCCGATCCGGTCGCGCGAGGGCAACATCGTCAGAATCGGTTCGTATTGCGGCCCGCCGACGATCTCGATCCGGCCCGCTTCGACCAGTAACCTCAGCCGATCCAGGTATTCCGGATGACGTTCGGCCAACCAGATCATCAACGGTCCCGACGTGTGCAACGAAATCTGCAACTGGTCGTAGGGCTCGAAGACGTCCAAAAACGGTCGATAACTATCTTGGTACGCCTGCTCGAAAACGCCGTCGAAGTTGCCGATCGGCTGGTGATTGTGCAGTACCAAGCAAAGATGAACGTGGTTAGACATGTTCGAAGAAGTTAACGTGGATAGAGAGCAGCGGATGACACGCGGCGGCGTCGTAACGTCTTAGGTCAAACCGATGGCCGGTCGTGACGGGTGGTCGAATTGTATGGAACGAGTTGACATTTCCGAATGGCCACTCCGAACACATCGACCCAGTTCGCTCGAAATCGATCAGGCGTGGAAGCAAAATGTCTTCCGGTTTGGACTTCTTCCCCTAATCGTTAACGGCGCCCCACGCAGTGTATCGGCACGATGGTAGGGGCTAACAACAGTCAGAATCGGCAGATTTTCACAGCCGACGACGAATGAGGTTGCCAGCGGCGACCTCCATCGGGCGGTGGTGCGTTCGGGAGGGGGGGTCAGGGGGAATCGTAAAAGCCCACCGGTGGCAGCGCGAACCCACAGGCAGCACGTGAAGGCGTAGAACTTTCGAACACGCGAAGTCACCCTCCCATCCAGTGCATTGGTGTTTATTCAAATCGGTCCGCAATTTAGGACATGGCTCCCCTCTCCCTAAAACAGATCGCGTAAACAGAATTTGATCGCGGAAGGATGATGACCGCGATCTGTTTTTGGGGAGAGGCGTTGTGGGTGAGGGGCGTACACCCGACCATTTTTCGTGGCGCTGGCCCCCTCATCCCCAGCCCTGCTCCCCGACAAAGCCGGGGGAGAAACGAGCCATTGTAAGTTGTGCAGACATCGATGCTTCCAAGGAGGGTGTCGCCTTTTCTTGGTGCATCTGCCGCTCGTTGCGGGTGCGGGTTTGATCCGGGACTTACCGCGTCAGCAAAACGTTGCGCGGGTCGTGTTTGCGGGCGATTTCGCGGTACCGCAACGCGGCGGATTCGGGCAACAGGGAGTTGATCATGCAGTCGCAACTCCACTCAAATCCCGCGGTCTTGCTCAATCGGGGAAAGACATCGAGCGACCATTGGAACGCGTCCGGCTGCTGGCAGCCGGGCGGGCAGGTGTGCAGCAGATAGTTGAAGGCTTTTCCGGGGAACGCTTCTTTGACCCAGGAAAGGACTCTCCAGAGGAAACTGGCCAGTTGGTCCAGGGAGGTATCGGTCATCAGGTCAAAGTGCGGTTGATGCTCCACCGACGTCATTCGGATCAGCCCGCCGAACCGGCTGGCGAAGGGGCAGAAGGCGACAAACGAGTCGGTTCGATCGATCAACCGGCTTCGCTCGGCAAGTTCTGCACGCAACAAATCACACGCCAGCGAGCACCCGGTCCTGGCCCGATGGTGTTCACAGCGAAGCATCGTGGTGCGGACATGGTGTGGCATCAGGCTGGTCGCGATCAGTTGGCTGTGACTGTGTCGCAGCGACGCGCCGGCTTCGGGACCGCAATTCTTGAAAACGCTGATGTAGTTGATTCCGGGCACCTGCCGCCAGTGGCGGATTCGGTCGCGAAATGCCAGCAAGGTCATGTAGACCATTGCCGGGTCATATTCGGTGATCGACTCGGCATGCAGCGCCGATTCGATGATGACTTCGTGTCCTCCGACCACATCGGTGATGGGAAACAATTCGTGGCGATCAACGTGAGCGCCCGTCGCGGCCTCGCTGGGGCTGACCGCTGGGAATTTGTTGGGCACCACACGCACATCCCATCCATCCTGTTCCCCCGCAACGACTTCGACGTGCGGTCCGGCGAAACGGGTTGCCCCGTTTTCGATCGGGGGCGCTCCCTGGTCACCCAGCTTGGCCGACCAAACGGCTTCGGGGGTGCGGCTTTCGGCGCCGGAGCAGAACGGGCAATCGGCGTCGACGGCCGGTTGCGTGGTAACGGCAACCGACGCGGGTGCGTTTTTTGATTCGTAGTCGTTGGGGCGCTCGTTGCGTTTGGGCGCAAAGATCGTCCAGTCCCCGGTCAACAGGTCTCGACGCGTATGCGACGTCGAGTGGTCGCCACGATAGGCCGCAGCTTCCTTTCGGCTTTTGCTATCGGTTGCCGAACGTGCCAACGATCGCATCACCGATCGCCGTGCCGGACGGCCCGGCCACATGGCCTCGGTTTCGCCGGCCGAAGCAAGACGCGTGTCGGTGTCGATGACACCCGGTTTCTCGCGATATTCTGAGACGCTTTCACCGACCCGGCTGGAAGAATCTGCCTCTGCCGAAAAAGTGGGCGGTCGTTGCTCAGAATCAGAAGACATAGCTTCTCAGCAGTGGTTAATTGGGATAGGGGAGGACGCCTGCACCTTGGAGCCACCGCCCGATCTCGTACATCATCCTCTCGTCCACGTGAGCCATCCCAGATTATCCATTCTGGGAATGTTTTTGGCGGACCCGATTAACCTCACTCTACCAATTTCTGAGCAATTACCAGCCTTTCGAATTCAAAAAAACGAAAACGTTTGCTTGCACCTACTTTGGCGTTTTTGCCATGCCCCTCTTAAGGGAAACTGCGTGGTCGTAAAGCTCTACATACTGGGATGCACTTTTCCTCCAGGACCAATCCGCCGACATCGCACGCTCGACCAAATTATTCCAATTTTTTTGGTCGTGATAACGCAATTGCAGGGCTCGGCCGACGGCTTCGTCCAGTCCGCGCGGAGAAACCTCGTGCAAATGAAATCCGGTTGCGGTTTCGTTGGCCAAATTTTCGGCCGTCGTGTCGACCACCGTGTCGGCCAATCCGCCGGTGGCTGTGACGATCGGAATCGTGCCGTACCGCAAACTGTACAACTGATTCAGCCCACAGGGCTCGTAGTGGCTGGGCATGACGAACAGGTCCGCTCCGGCTTCGATCCGGTGCGCCAGTGCATCGTTGAAGCCGATGTGGGCGGCGACCTGCTGTGGGGCTTCGGCGGCCAGGGCGGCCAGCTCGGTCTCGATCTGTTTGTCGCCGCTGCCGAGAATCATCCACTGCGTCGGTCGTCCCTCGCGGACGTGTTGGCGAATCACGGGCAGAATCAAATCCCATCCTTTCTGTTCGGCCAGCCGTCCGACCAGGCCGATCATCGGCACGTCATCCGACTCTTCGAGTCCGAATTCGCTCTGCAACGAACGTTTGTTTGCCACCTTGCCGGTCTGCCAATCGTCGACGTCGAATCGCACGGGCAACGTGCTGTCGGTCGCCGGATTCCAAACCGTCTCATCGATCCCGTTGGTGATCCCGGTCACCCGTCCGCCCTTTGACGCAAGCACGCCATCGAGGCCGCAACCGTGCTGCGGCGTGCAGATTTCCATGGCATACCGCGGACTGACCGTCGTGACATGGTCGGCGCACACGATCCCCGTTTTCAGGAAGTTCAGCTGTCCGTAGTACTCAAACGACTCATGCGTGAAGTGCTTCCAATCCAGTCCCGTCCAAGCGAACGCGTCGCGATGGAAATTGCCCTGATAGGCCATGTTGTGAATGGTCATCAACGTCGCCGCACGTGACAGCGATCGGTAGGCCGTCGGTGATGCCTGGACCAGCGCGGGGATCAACCCGGATTGCCAGTCGTTGCAATGCAGCACGTCGACGTCCATCTCGATCCGCATCAACGCGGCCAGGGCGGCGCGACAAAAAAACGTGAACCGTTCGGCATTGTCGCGGTAGTCCCCGAGCGAGTCTCCGTAAAGTGATTCGCGATCGAAGTATTGGGGTTGGTCGATCAGCCACGCGACCACGTTGCTCTCGGGAAGCAAGCACCTGAGCAGCCGGCCGCCGACCAGTTTTCCAGGCGACATCGGGATCGCGAAACTGATGTCGGTGGTGTCGATTTTCAGCCCGGAGCGATGGACGCTTCGAAACGCCGGCAAGATCACCGCACAGCGGTGCCCGAGCGCGGCGACTTCCCGCGGCAGCGTTCCACAGACGTCAGCCAACCCCCCCGTTTTTGCCAGCGGAACTGCTTCGGAAGTTACGTAGACAATATTCAAAACTTCATACCTTAATCGTAGCCGGGCGCCCCTGTGGCAACAGGAAACGGCCGAAGTTAATGCAGTGAGCCGGGGATTCACAGCGTTCCCACCCACCCGTATGGAAATATTGGTCGCAATTAGCGCTCGCGCGGGAAAGCTCGGGGGGCGACGACGTCGAAATCGCCCCGTATCAGCTAAACTTAGTCGTCAATCGTCGTAATCTGCTCATCATTGCCCGAATCCCTAGTTGTGTTGCCTGCATGTCGATCGCACAGAGCGAATTCTGGTCTCGTTTGGTCCGATCCGGGATCGCCGACCCGGGCAGTTGCCAACGCTACGGTGCCGCGTTCGCACAGTCGCCGGAAAAATCGACGGGCGACGACGGGGCCGCCGTCGCCGCCTTTTTGGTCCGAACGGAGGTTCTGACGAACTTCCAGGCCGCGCAGCTGCTTGCCGCGGACGATTCGGACCGACAAATCGGTCTCGCACTGCGGGTCGGTTCCTATGTGATGACCAGCGATCAACCGGTCCAGCCGTTTTCCCATTGGATCCCCGTCCAGACGCCGGTGACCGAAGACGCTCCGGTTCCCCGCTACGGTTTCCTGCTGCGTGTCCCGCTGGGGAGTCTGGATGAAACCCGTCGCAGCTGGATTGCGGTGCACAGTGAAATTCGCGCCGAATCGCTGCAGGCGATCGAACTGTCCGGTGGTGCCCAAGCGGGGACGACCGATCAGACCGTCGAAATCTTTTCCCCGCTTCCCACCGGGGCGTCGCTCTTCCAGGTGCTGCAGACCAAGTCGTCGCTCAGTCCGCGAAAGACGGTTCGGATCGGCGTCGACCTGGCCAACGCGTTACATGCGCTGCATCAGCCGCTCGATTCCGGATCGGTCCTGGCCCATGGGGCGGTGGGATCGGATCACGTCTGGGTCACCCCCAAAGGCCACGCGATCCTGCTCCGCGACCCGTCCTCCCCGGCGCGGTCACCGCTGGCGGACCTTTCCACCAGTTGGATCGAATACCTGGAATCGCCCGCGCTGCATGCCGCCCCCGAGCTGGCCGACTCGGCGGTGATGCCGACGCCGGCCTCGGATCTGTATTCGCTGGGATCACTGTTGTTCCGGCTGCTGCTCGGACGTCCCGCCTTCTCCGCCGCGATCGCCTCCTCCGGCGAACACGGGCGCGCGTTGCCGGCCGCACACAACCAACCACAACCACCCGAGTTGATCGAAGCGGTCCAGCAAGGGGCTGCGGGAAACCCGCTGCTTCGTGTCTTGGCCTATGCGATGGCACAGGACCCCGCGGCGCGATTTGATTCCGCCGCCGCGATGGCTGAAGCGCTCCGCCGCGCCGGTGAATTGGTCGACGCAAAACCGAAGCCATCCAGCCCGAAATCGAAAACGAAGAAAACGCCGCCGGACACTCCACCGGCCGCTCGGCCTCCAGCCCCTCCGGCCGATCCGCCCCCAGCCCCGCCCGCCACCGCTCCGCCGATCGAAACACCAATGGCGGCCTTGCCCCGCGCGGCGAAACGCGCCCCTTCGCCACCCGCCCCACCGACGGTCCAGACCAGCCCGCCGCCGCAGCAACCCGCCGGGCAAGAGACGCCCGCCGCCGGCAACGCCACAACAACATCGGAAACCGCAGCTCCGGAAATTGCCCCCCCGGACACGGCGGCGGCAGCGCCGGACGCTGTGCCCTCGGCCCCCCCATCAACCGCCGACGCGGACGATCCCGAGGGCCGGCCCACACGGCGGAAGCGTCGCACGCGACGCAAGAATCGGATCCCGATCCTGGCCGGCATGATGGTGTTGCCGCTGATGATGCTGGCCCTGGCCATCGCACTGCGCGGTCGCGGACCGGTAGAGCCCCCGCCGCCGCGGCGGCCGAGTCCGGGAATCATCAATCGGGTTCCAGAGGTCCGCGAGTCGCGGCGTGAGGTGGCCGACAACCAACCGACGCTCGTCAATGGTTACGAAATCGTCGACAGTGACCGGTTGCTTTGGGTGCCACCGTACTCGGCCGATTCCCCGCCGCCGTCCCTGGAGCTCCTGCCGCCCGGTCCGGCGATGATCCTTTCAATTCCGCTGGCGCAGGTCAGCCAGAATGCCGACGCCCGATCGTTAACGTCGACCTTTGACGCGGAGCTGTCGCCTTGGATCGAGCTGGCCCAGCAGCGGGCCGGGGTGCCGAAGGACCAGATCGCACGCTGTACCGCGGCATTTTTTCCCGGCAAGGATGGATGGCCCGAAGTCGCCTTGGTGGTCGATCTGGTCACACCGGTCGCGTTGGACACGCTGACGGAAAAGTGGCAGGCGTTCGAATCCCGCACTCCCGACGGAGTGATCATCTACGCCGGGGAAGACCTGGACGGCGATGCGTACTACGTCGGCGGCGGTGAAAAAGGAAAGCCGCCCGAAGGTGGCAACGTCGGGCGGTTCGCCATCGCCTCGCTGGATCGAATTCGCGAGGTGGCCGAAACCGAAGGCGCGTCGATACCGCTGGTTCGCAGCATGCAAACTCTGTGGAACCAAACCAGTGCGGAAAGTGACCTGGTCGCCTTGGTCACGCCCAACTTCTTGTTCGCCGATGGCCGCCAAATGCTGGACGCCTCGCTGCCCGAATTCACTCGACCGCTGAAACGCTGGTTGATTCCCGATGTCGCCGCCTTCTCGTTGTCCGCTTCGGCGGGCGATGGGGCGCTGTACTTGGAACTGCGCGAATTGCCCAGCGGCGGAGCGACCGCAGCGACGTTGTTGAAAGCGTTCCGCGATACCACTCAAACGTGGCCCGATTGGGCGGACCAATTCATTTTGACTTCGGTTCCCGATCCGTCGTGGCGACTGTTGGCCACCCGTTTGCCGCTGATGCTGCGGTTCGTCAACGAACAAACGCGTAGCTCGATCCTGGGTGAAACCGTCGTCGCGTCGACGTATCTCCCCGTCGATGCCGGATCGCAAATCGCACTGGGAACGTTCTTGGCGATGAACACACCGGCCGGCGCTGACACGGTGGCCGGGACTACCAAAGCCGAATCGCTGTCACTTGATCAGATCCTCGATCGGCCGATGTCGATCTCGTTTTTGCAACTCTCCTTGCAGTTCGCCGTCGATGCCGTCGTCGATGAGTTCAAGCAAACCCTGCCCGAAGGATCGACGATGCCGGGGGTGCGGATCATCGGTGCCGATCTGGAGAAAAACGGGATCACTCAAAACCAACAGATCCGTAATTTCGAGCATGAAGACCAGCCGCTGCGAAAGGTGCTGACCGAGTTGGTGCTGGGCGCCAATCCGGACAAGACCGCGACTGGACCGACCGATCCCAAACAGTCGCTGATTTGGGTCGTGCACCCGACGGGCAAACCGCCCGAAGAAACCGAGATTCTGATCACAACCCGCGACGCGGCCGCCGGCAAGTACGAATTGCCCGAAGAGTTTCGAATCCCCGAGGGCAATTAAAACGACGCCTTTCGTCAGTACGACGGTCCCTTCCGGGCCGTCGCAGAGTGAGTTGTACGACGGTCCCTTCCGGGCCGTCACAGAGTGAGTTGTACGACGGTCCCTTCCGGGCCGTCGCCCCTCGCTGTAAAGCAGCGAAGGGAATCGCCTAAAGGCTAAACACCAACAACGCCTCTGTGCAGCGCCCGATGTCAATCATCGACGGACCGCTCGCTGACCGGCCTGTCGATTTATCCTGATGCTCGGTGCCTATGCTAGGCGCGACGCGTGAGCGAGGGGCCCGCGTTGCCCCTCGCTCACGCGTCGGGCTGGCATGATTGCGCTAGGTACGGCTTGTCGCTGGCAGCTTCTGTCATTCGATCAAATCCAACAGCGCGTCGACCTTCGCCTCGGCCGGATCGATCGAAAGCCTCCGTTGGGCTTGAGCAACACTCTCTCGCCAATGCTGCTTTGCGATCGATGTGGTTGATTCCTCGACCGACTGCGGTTGCCGCTGGATATGCAAGTCCCAGCCTCCCGTTTCCGCATTGACGCCGACGACGTAATTGCCAGGCGTGACCAGCGTGGAATTGCTGCTGCCATCGCCGAGTCCGGTGTCGAAATCGATTCGGACCGGTCCGTCCAGACGGTGCTCGATCACCGATCCGGCTGGGGCACTCTGCGGCTGGCCGTTGATCAGATAATGGAATTCGGCGGGAGAGCCGCTGGCATCGATGGAGACCTCGACGGCGGTCTTTTGACGGACATCCCAACCGTTTTGACCGACCACCCAGCGATACATGCCGTCGTTGATCGTGTAGCGTTTGACGGCGCCCTTTCCGTTTTGAAACGCGACGACGAAGGCTTGATCCAGCGGCACCATTTCACCGGGTGCGAGTGTGATCTCGAGCGCATCGTCACACACAAAACTGATCGGTGACGTGTTGATCGACGGGCTGTAGAGCACGACCGCCGGGATGCCCTCGGGCAATTGCATGTCCGTGACCGCGTTGCCGGCCAGCCCCAGGCCGACACCCAACAAGCCCGCGATCGCCTCTTCGGGTGCATCGCTTTTGACAGCCGCCTCGGCGATCCGCACAAACAAGTCGTCGCGACGCTGGGCCCCCAGCACCCGCGCGATCTCACTCATCACGCTCATGTTGCGGATGTTCTTGGCGCGTTGGGCGATGATCGCCAGCTCATTCCCTGTTAACACCGGTCCGGTCACACCGGTCAGTTCACTCCGCAGTTCATCGATGGCTTGCGTCAGGGTTTCCGAGTCGGACTCCGGTGCCAGCGCCGCAATTCGATCGGCAGCATCGGCAGCGCCGATCAGTGACGTCCACGATTGGCGATTGCCCAACTGGGCCAAGGCGTCGTCATGGCCTGCCAACAATGCCGACCGGGCACCTTCATCACGCGATTGATTCGACAAGCGCCCGTAATCACGGCGCAGCGAGTCCACGGCCGGATCTGAACTCGATTGATCCAGGAATCGCGCAACGGCCTGGTCGATCTGGCTGGCGATCTCGGCCGCTTCGACACGGATGACTTGAGCGGTCAATTGCGGGCCGGCCGACACGACGTGGGTCAATGCGATTTCCGTCGGCGAAGGGTTCGGCGAAACCGCGGGCCGCGCGACGATCGTGTTTGCCGGGGGACGGACCGCGGGCGGAGTGGGCGCGGGCGATGGGCTGGGCTGTGGACTGCTTTGGGGTTGGGGCTGGACTTGGTACGTCTGGGATGGAATCGTTTGTGACCCGGAAGATCCCTGGCGTCTGGACGGACGAGACGAACCGCGCCCTGGAAGGCCTCCTCCGCGTCGGAAGCCTCCGTTCAAGCCCTTCTCCAAGATCTGGCCGCCGGCACGATCCAGGATGACCGGTCCGACTGCCGGCAAGATGACTTTCCCCAACGCTTCGCCGATGATGTCTTGCCCCGAGGATTCGGACGGGACCGTCGCGAGCATCCCGCCGACGATTGCTACGCAAAGGCTCTTTCTCAGTCGGTTCATTGGATCGGCCGTCGTCGTTTGAGGATTCGGTTTGAGCGGATCGGGACGCGTGAACCGCCCGACGTGCCCGCCGTCGCGGCGGCTGAGCAAGCGTAGCTCAGAAACCGTGCGAACGAGGGTACCTGCGTCAACGCACTCATTGTGCCTGAAATGAATCCGGCAATGGGGAAAGAATCGTCGCCCGCGACCGATGGACGACCGGAATACCGCACGACTGGGATAATCGTTGCAGTCGCGTGGTGAAACGATGCGTGCTGCACTCCGTCCGCACCACCTTCTGGCGAAGGTAGCTACGTTTGGAAACGTCGCGACACCGGGCGATTACCGTCCCGGGCGATAGGGATTGAACAGCAGGTAGTTCAAGTGGCGATACAGATCGCTGTCGGCCAGCAGGTCGCTGTGTTTGCCTTCGCCGGCCAGGTTGGGACCGTTCAGCAGGATCACGCGATCAGCCGTCCGCAACGTTTGCAGCCGGCGCGGCAGCATCACGACCAACGAACCTTGGTCGACCAGCTTCTTGATCGCCTTTAAACACGGATCGTCGGCGAGCTGTGCATTGGGGGCCGGCGGTTCACCGACCAACAGGATCGGTGGGCGATGCAACAGCGCGCGGGCCAATCCGATCCCATAGGTCGCTTCGGTCGAAAGCGAAACGCCTTCGACCGTCGCGTAGGTCGACAAGCCTTCCGGCAGACGTTGGATCTGGTCATAGACATCGACCTCGCGGAGCGCATCGACGATGTCCGCGTTGCTGATCGTGCCACCGCTTCCGGCCGCCAGGTTCTCTTCGATCGTCCCGTCCCACAGCGGGCCGGATGGTTCGATCCACATCACATTCTTGGCCAATGAAGCCGGGTGTACTTCCAACAGCCTTAGCCCGTCGATCCGCACCTCTCCCGATCCCGGGCGTCCAAACCCCATCAACAATTCGACCATCGCTTGCGGCGACACCGAATCCGTTCCGAGCAACGTGACCAGAGACTGGGGCGTGAACTCGGTCGTGATATGATTCAGGATCGGCTGGCCATGGGAATCGACCAAGGTCACGTCGCGAAACTCCACGCCGTCTCTCAACCCGGCCAATCCGACGCGTTGCTCCGACGGGGTCGCTTCGTCACTTCGTCGCAAGTAGGAATAAACGGCATCGCAGGCGGTCCCGCTGTCACGCAATTTTTTCCCCAGCGACTGCAACCGCCAGACGCCCGTCACCGCGCCGGCGAGCGAGAGGCCGAGCACGACGGCCGACGAAAGACTTAGCCCCGCTTCGGTCTCCAGCAAATTCAATCCCAAGCCGATGACCATGATGGCGATCGCCGCCGACGCGGCCAAGAACATCAGCGGCCAGACGCGGGCACGTTCGGCGTCCTTCTCCCGTAGCTTCTGGTACAACTGGTCCAGTTCATGCTGAAACGATGCTTCGGCAATCCCCTGGGCTCTTAAACGAGCCATCTTAGGGGCGCGGCCGACCAAGGCCGCCATTTGGGCACGCAACTGGGGAAGCTCCCACCGACCGACTTCGTCCAAGTCGCTGCCACGCACAAAACGGTACATCCGCCAAACCATCACGCCGCTGATCACGGCAACCACGGCCAACCAAATGTGAACCAATAACGCCAGCACGACGCACCCCAGCAAGAGGAACAAGCTGCGCGGCATGGAGCGATACCAGAACGATAGCCCGGCTTGAACGGCCGGCAGGTGTCGACCGATCAGTTTCTGAGCGTTCAACGATTGCGCCGCGGCGCCCTCCAGTTCCGCCCGGCGCACGCTCTGCTTCAGCACTTTTTGATGCAGTGCCTTGGTGATCGCGGCCGCACGACGATCGGCCAAACGGCGATGACGCCACACCGCCACACTCAACACCACCGCCATCGCAAACGCCAGCGAAGTCAGCTGAGTCAATTGGACCAGCGGTGGCTGGTCGACAAATGAGGCCGGAAGCTGGATGTACAAATTCGCCCCCAGCCGCGCCGACGCCTGACGCAATTCTCTCGATTCCAGCAACAACGAGATCAGCCCGACCACCAGGACCACACAGGGGATCAGCAGGCCGGCAAGTGTCGCCCAAAGCAACGAGGAAAGTGCGCCCGGGCCCGCCTCCGGTTCGCGACGGGCTGCCGAAAGAGTATGGAATCGATTCAAAGCAACGGCTCCCCGATGATGAACGTCACGGTGTCATTGGAGAACGAATCGCTTGCCGGTCCCAGCCGGCGGTCTCCGCCTTCGCGAAAACCTGTCTTTCCGTTCACCCACTATGCCAGGTCGCGGTCCTCGAACAACAGCATCGCCAACATCCAAATCGCGACCGCGAAACATACAAGATAGTTAAAAGAACCGGCCAGGTAGATCCAGGGCACGTGGCTTCCGCTATCCATCGCACTTTGAACGTTAAATACATTCAAATTCGGCACGATCACCGCGATCAAATTGCCAAAGAAGCCCACCAGCGCGTTTTCCCCCTGGGCCGACGCGACCAGCGGTTGGGTCAGGTTGCCGATGACATAGATCACGAAACAGAGAATCAAATTGGCCAACAGCGGCAGCCGGGTTGCCAGGGCGACCGCGATCGAAGCGATCACCATCGTTTGCATGAAGTACAACCCCAACACCGGGACAGTCGACATGATCTCCTCAAATCCGATCTCCCAAATCGGCGTCGCCTTGGACGTTTCCCGAGCATCATAGATCGGCTTGTACGCCATCAACAACAGCAAGACTGCCCCGATAATCACGAACATCACCGCAACCGACATGATGATTCCGGCATACTTGCCCAACAGAAACGAGCGTCGGGACACCGGTTTGCTCAACACCGTCAGTGCCGTTCGGCCTTCGATCTCTTCGCTGACCGAGGTCCCCGAACTCCACACCGCTTGCAGCATCGCCAGCACCATGATCAGTGTCACGCTGCTGTCCTTGAACATGCGGATGTCGTCACCGAGCGTGTTGAACGGGTAAATCGAAAAGATGACGACTCCGACCACGCCGATGACCAACAGGATCAGATACAGCGTCTGCGCCATTTCGTTCTTCGCCGTCGACCAAGCCAGTGCCCAGACTCGCGGGGCGGCTTGGCGAAACGCGACCAGTCCGCTGAGCAAAAAGAACACCAGCCCGCCGATCCCGGCAGCCTGCGTCATCTCGGGGATCCTGGGGATCGACGTCATGGTGATGGTGACGGTCGCCGGGTCGAGTTCGCGGTTTTGAATGTGGAACCGCGACGAATCTTGCGGCAGCGGCGGCTGATCGCGGTCCTCATAGCGAAACACCAGCGTCTCGCCGGCATCGACGCGCGTCGGGTTGCGGCTGAATTCCGCCATCGTCGCACCGTCGGACAGCATCACCGTCTTGTCGGTCGAAATCTTCAACTCCGAAATCCCGATCAAATCGTATTCGATCGATTGCGGGTGAAACGTCGCCGCGTCGGGACTGACCGATGGATCCGCCCCCGGGATCGTCAACGCAACTTCCCTCGTTCCGTCACCGATCACATGCACTTCCGAGAGCGCGCGGACGAATCGCATGGGCTCGGAAATGAAGTAGGTGCCCGCCAATCCGATCAACACAAAAACCCCCGCGACGGACAACACGTAGGGCACGATCCCCTCGGTCAGAATCTCTCCCCATTCCACTCGCGTGCGGTACCACATCCCATAGACCACCGCGTACCCCATCACCAATCCGATCAGAACCAGGGGCAAAATCAGCGGCTGGACCGCTCCCTCGTCGGACATCGCGTACTGGCCGCACAGCACGACTGCAAACACCACCCCGATCACGATCGAAGCGATATTCCCGGTGGTCGATGAATCGGCCAGCTTGCCCAGCGGGGGGATGAACGACAGCAACGCCAGGGCGGCGTAGAAAACGGCCGCCGCGACAGCTCCCAACAGCAATCCGATCGCAATCGTGTAGATCGGGGTGACCCAAATCGGGAACCAGTCTGCGATCTGCCCCAGCATCATCGGTCCGGGAAACAATTGCGAAGCGTCCAACGGAAGAGCGGAAAGAGCGGCGGGAGCCGATAGCGCAGACGGGGCCATGAGCGGGGCAGCAACGAAGGGAAGGGTGACGAGTGCGTGCGACGGACCTTTTCCGCCGACTGATCGCTACGCAGCGAGTCACCAAATGGTTGCCCGGCTGGGAACAGAATTCTCAGTTTCGCCGGCGGGCAAGCAGAAATGCCAGCGGGACGCGTCAGCGAGCGGCCTGCCGAGGCACTCGGAAGACGACGATACACGAGTGACATCAGCCGATTCGCGCAAACGTTCGGGCACCAGAGTCGATGAAGGCAGCGTCGATAGAGGCCCGCGTCGATCGAGGCCCGTAGGCTGGCGCCAAACGGCTGATCCCAACAGGGTTTCGCACAATAAGAACCCCAAAATCCGACGAACGAAAACGCGAACGATTTCGCGCAACCCAGGCTCCGCCGCGTGTGGCGGAGCCACCCCGGCAATGCGTTCCGAGTTCTGAGTTTGATGTGATCATGCCAGCCCGAAGTGGAGAGCGGCACCTACCCCTAAACCGCATCCAGCTTGGCCCGGATGTCATCGGGGATGACCGCTTTTTCCAACCCGCCGCCGGGGCGGAGACGGCAGCAGACGGCGACGATGGTCCCTGTGGCGATCGGGATCACCCCACCATCGCCACCCTGGCGTGAAAACGCCAACCGATACTGAACACTGGAGCGACCGGTTTTGACCACCGACACGTCGATGTCCAGCCAGTCTTCGAATCTCGCGACGTTGGCATAATCGCAGCTGACGCTGACGCGGGGCCAGGTCACCGAGGGATCGTCGTGGGATTCGGGCAGGACCTTGATTCCCAGCGAGCGAAGCATTTCGTGCTCGGCGGATTCCATCCACGGAAAGAACGCCGAAAAGTGAACAATTCCGGCGGCATCGGTGTCACGAAACTCGACCATCCGGCGAGTTCGAAAGCTCATCAGTCGCCTTGGAAGGGCAGCAGCGCCATGTAGCGGGCGCGTTTGACGGCGGCGGTCACGGCGTGTTGGCTGACTGCGGTGCAACCGCTCTTGCGTCGCCCGACGATCCGGCCTTGGCGGTTGATCATCTTTTTCAGCAGCTCGACGTCCTTGTAATCCACGTACATCGGCCGCGGTCGTTGACCGTCGACAAAAATCGGGTCTTGTTTTTTGGCGCGGGATCGGACGCGTGAACGTTTTCGGGCTCGGCTACGCGAGCTCATCGGTCGGGCTGGCATGATGGTGCTCAGTACAGGACAGGTGGCGATCGGACACTCATGGCGGCTTGCGGCACCCTTAATCAGCTTAAGCGGTGTCGGCGCCTTCAATACGAGTGGTCGGTGAGACTGGAGCTTTCAGCGGGAACCGTTCCCGCCGGCGGCTCATCGACTCGCCAAAGGAAGTCAACAGAAGCGGGAGAGTATGCCGCGGCCGACGCCCTTGGGCAAGAGGAAACCGACCGCCATCACGTGAAAACGGTGTGAAATCCCGTCGAATTGTTCGCCCCTCCCGTTGAATTTGCCCTTTCCGCTGGGGCCAACCTTTGCCATATTCCGCAAAAATTTTTCGGCGTGGTTCTGGCGGCCCGGATCGCCGGCCCCAAATTCGCCCCTTCCCCGTTACTGAGACCTCGTACCGAACGGCTGTGCTTTTTGCCCCTCGCGGGGCAGACCAGGCCACATCGATCGGTGCCCCACAACACAAAATTGCTCCGACCCACCATTCTCGGTCTTTCCAATAAACAAGTTGACGCGAATTGTTTTCCGCGTCCCCGAGACGTCTTCGGTCGGCTGCGACAGCTAGGTGAATGAGATGAAATTGGAGAAAGTTAGAAACATCGGGATCAGTGCCCACATCGACTCGGGCAAGACCACACTCAGCGAACGCATCTTGTTCTACGCTGGTCGAATTCACAAGATCGAAGACGTCCGTGGCGGCGGCGACGGCGCGACGATGGACCACATGGAACTGGAAAAGGAACGTGGGATCACCATCACCAGTGCCGCGACCAGCCTGGAATGGAAGGGCTACAAGATCAACTTGATCGACACCCCCGGCCACGTCGACTTTACCGTCGAAGTCGAACGCTCCCTCCGCGTGCTCGACGGCGCCGTGCTGGTGCTCTGCAGCGTCGGCGGCGTGCAAAGCCAGTCGATCACCGTCGACCGCCAAATGAAACGCTACCAGGTGCCCCGCGTCGCGTTCATCAACAAGATGGACCGCACCGGCGCCAACCCGTTCCGCGTCGTCCAGCAGCTGCGTGACAAACTGGGTGCCGAAGCCTTCTTGATGCAATACCCGATCGGTGCCGAAGACAAGTTCGAAGGCGTCGTCGACCTGATCGAAATGAAGTCCTATCGCTTCTCGGGCGACGAAGGCCAAAACGTCGACGTCGGCGAAGTTCCCGCCGAACTGATGGACAAGTGCGTTGCCCAACGTGCCCACATGCTCGAACAGCTGTCGATGTACAACGACGAGATGATGGAGCTGTTGCTCAGCGAAGAAGAAGTGCCGCTGGAGATGATCTACAAGGTCACCCGCGACGCCGTGCTGGGCGGTGCCACCCCGGTCTACATGGGCAGTGCGTTTAAGAACAAAGGCGTCCAGCCGCTGCTGGATGCCGTCAACCGGTACCTGCCCAGCCCGCTGGATCGTGAAATCCGCGGCGTGGACCCCGCCGATGAAACCAAGAAGATCGAACTGAAACCGGATCCCGACGCTCCGTTCGTCGGCATGGCGTTCAAGATCGTCGACGACGAATTCGGTCAATTGACGTTCATGCGGATCTACCAAGGAACTATCGAAAAAGCGGGCACCTACATCAACCAGCGGACCGGTCGCAAGGAACGCTTCAGCCAGATCGTTCGGATGCACAGCGACAAGCGTGAAAAAATCGATTCGGCCAGCGCCGGCGACATCGTCGCGGTGACCGGGATCGACGCGGCCAGCGGTGACACCTATGGCGTCGAACGTGACCAGTGCACGCTGGAGTCGATGTTCGTCCCCGATCCGGTCATCAAGATCGCGGTCACCCCCAAGAACCGCGGCGACGGCGACAAGATGAGCAAGGCGTTGCAACGGTTCCGCAAAGAGGATCCGACGTTCCGCGTGATGACCGACGAGGAAACCAACGAGATCCTGATCAGCGGCATGGGCGAATTGCACCTGGAGGTCTACATCGAACGGATCCGACGTGAATACGACGTCGAGATCGAAGTCGGTGCGCCGAAGGTCAGCTACCGCGAAAGCCCCACGCGAATGATCGAATTCAACTACAAGCACAAGAAGCAAACCGGTGGTTCGGGCCAATACGCCCACATCGTCGGCAAGCTCAGCCCGCTGGATTCGATCAGCGAAGACAGCTTTGAATTCGAGGATCACGTCGTCGGTGGCCGGATTCCCAAGCAGTACATCCCGGCCATCGAAAAGGGCTTCCGCGATATCCTGAACAAGGGTCCGCTGGCCGAGTATCCGGTCGTGGGCACCAAGATCGACCTGGACGACGGATCGTTCCACGAAGTCGACTCGTCGGAAAAGGCGTTCTACACGGCCGCCCAAGGCTGTTTCCGCGAGTACTTCAAGCAAGCCGCCCCCAAGCTGCTCGAGCCGATCATGAAGATCGAAATCGAATGCCCCGAGGACTTCCAAGGGACCGTCGTCGGTGACGTCATCCGTCGCCGCGGCATCATGAACAGCAACGACATCGTCGACGGGGTCAGCATCATCATCGCCGAGATCCCGCTGGCCGAAACCTTCGGCTACTCGACCGACCTGCGTAGCATGACCCAAGGCCAGGGAACCTTCACTATGGAACTGGCCACCTACCGCGAAACGCCGTCGAACGTCCAAGAAGAAATCGTCGAGCAAAAGCGCCGCGAAAAGGAAGGCAAGTAAGCTCGACGGGCGGATCGATTGACCGCCCGAAACGCAGCCAACTGAAAGGGCCGTCGCAATCGCGACGGCCCTTTTCTGTTAGGTACGACGGCCGTTCCAGGCAGTCGCGCAGAGGCTGGGCTGCGCGAAATCGTTCGATTCGTTCGCGTTTTCCCTCGTAGGGTTTTTGGCGTTTTCAATTCCGCGCAACCCTCTTGGGATCAGCCGTTTGGCGCCAGCCTACGGGCCTATATCGACGCTGGGGCCCGAACGCTTGCGCGAATCGGCTGATGCCATTCGTGTTTCGTCGCCCGATGGCTGCTGTGAGTCGACTTTCCATCTCGGAAAGGTTTTGCTTGAATTCTGAACCACCGCAGAATCCAGAGATTGCACAGCCCGCGCTGAGCCCCACGGGCGACAGCCCTTCCGGGGCGTCGAGACGCTACTGTACGACGTCCTTTCCAGGTCGTCGCGCAAAGCCCCACGGGCGACAGCCCGGAAGGGCCATCGTACACGCAAGAAAAGCATCGCCCTGAACCGGGCGGGCCCTCCAGGCGAAACACCAACACGCCCCCCGTTCACCGGCGCAAACAAAAACGGCCCGCCATCGGATCGATGGGGGCCGCTTCATCGTTGTTCGACTTTCGAATCGCCGTCGGCAGGCGATTCAATCCTACTCGTCCTTCAATTCGCCGCTGTCGGCGATCGTGATCGGCAGACGTGTCGCACCGCTCGGCGATGAACCCAGCGATTCGATGCGCCGGACCACTTCCATGCCTTCGATCACGCGTCCAAAGATCACGTGCTTGCCGTCCAACCACGGCGTCTTGACGGTGGTGATGAAAAACTGCGACCCGTTGGTGTTCGGGCCGGCGTTGGCCATGCTCAGCAAACCGACTTCGTCGTGCCGGAACGCGAATTTTTCGTCGGCAAACTTCTCGCCGTAAATGCTCTCGCCGCCGGTTCCGTTCCCGGCGGTGAAGTCGCCGCCTTGCAGCATGAACTCGGGAATCACGCGGTGAAACTTGCTGCCCTTGTAATACAAGGGCTTGCCCAGTTTTCCGACGCCTTTCTCGCCGGTGCAAAGAGCACGAAAGTTCTCGGCGGTCTTGGGGACGTCGTCACCGAACAGGCCCATCACGATTCGGCCCGCGGGCTCACCGTTGATTTCGATGTCGAAATAGACTTGATGGGTGACTTTGGCTTCAGAGGCGGATTTGGCAGATGCTTCGTTGGTCATGGTCAGGAAGGTGGCTAGGACAGCCAATGCGGTAAGGGTTCGTAGCATGGGGAATTCCGATCGCGGAAAGAGTCTACAGGCAAGACGGTGAACGAACTAGCGGAGCGGCCGACACGACCGCCCCGTGGGAGGCTCCATTATCACAACGTCGCAGCGATTGGCCAGTGGCGGCGCGGTGTCATGCCTCGTCCCCAGGCTCCGCCCTAGGGGCGAAAGTCCCCGCAAGCTCCGCCTGGGCTGCGCAAGATCGTGCGATTTAGTTCGCAGGATTTTGGCGTTTTCGATTCCGCTAAACCCGCTTGGGATCAGCCGTTTGGCGCCAGCCTACGGGCCTCCATCGCTGCTGAAGCCCGAACGCTTGCGCGAATCGGCTGATGCCACGCGTGTTTCGTCGCCCGTTGACCGATGTAGCGACGCCCGCCAGAACGTGGAAATCCCCGGGGATCCACCTTCTGGCGAAGGTAGCTACGTTTTTCCGTCAAATGACAGCCATGCACTACGCAAAAATCCCGTCGACGATGCGGCCGTGGACGTCGGTCAAGCGGAAATCTCGCCCCGCATAGCGATAGGTCAGCTGCGTGTGGTCGATCCCCAGCAGGTGCAGCATGGTGGCGTGCAGGTCGTGCATGTGGACCCGGTTTTCGCGGGCGTAGTAACCGAATTCATCGGTCGCTCCATACGCGAATCCGCCCCGGACACCGCCGCCGGACAGCACACAGGAAAAGCCTTGCGGGTTGTGATCGCGGCCGTTGGATCCCTGAACGACCGGCGTCCTCCCGAATTCGCCGCCCCAGACGATCAGCGTGTCGTCCCACAACCCGCGCTGCTTGAGATCCGTGATCAACGCGGCGATCGGCTTGTCCGTCGCCAGCGCGTTTTTCTCGTGCCCCTTTTGCAGGTTGCTGTGTTGATCCCAAACCTGGCCGCTGGACACGGTGATGAATCGCACGCCGCTTTCGGCCAATCGACGCGCCAGCAGGCAGCTTCGGCCGAATTCACGCGTCGCACTTTCGTCGATGCCATACGCCCGCTCGGTCGCCGCGGTTTCCGATTCCAAATCAAACACCTCCGGCGCCGCCGACCGCATCCGCCGGGCCAGGTCGACCGCCTGAATCGCACCTTCGATCTCGCGATCCGGGCCGCTCCGCGACAGGTGGCTCGCGTTGAGCGCTGCGAGCATCTCCATCCGTCGATCCACTCGATTCGAATCCACCGTGCCGGTCAGATGCGGGATCTTTCCGGATCCCGGTTTGCCGTTGCTGCCGATCGCGGTCGCCTGGTGCATCGCCGGCAAGAAGGCGGCGCCGTAATTACGTGGGCCGCCGTGTGCCGTGGCCGGCCCGATCGCGATGTGGGCCGGCAAATCCGGATGGCCACTGCCGAGCGCATAACTGATCCAGGCCCCGACGCTCGGCCGGACCAGGTTGTCGCTGCCGGTGTTGATCATCCCGACCGCTTGGCCGTGCGATTGGCCGCGCGTGTGCATGCTGCGGATGACACACAGCGAATCGGCGTGCGTCGCCATGTGCGGCAACAGTTCACTGACCCACAAACCGGATTGACCACGGCGCGCGAACTCCCAAGGCCCCTTCATCAGTTTGGGAACGGCGTCCAAATTGGGCGGCAAATCGAAGGGCAACGGCTTGCCGTCATCGGTCGCCAGCCGTGGTTTGTAGTCGAACGTGTCGACGTGGCTGGGCCCGCCGTGCATGAACAGAAAGATCACCCGCTTGGCCCGCGGTGTAGGATGCAGCCCGCCACCCAAGTCGATCGCCTCGGCCGCGCGAGCACCGATCGGTGTCATTGCCGAAACGGCCAGAGACCCGAGAGCGAACCCGCCGCGTCCGAGCAGTCGGCGACGGTCGAGGACAAGTGGCTCGGCAGCTGGATCAAGTGCTTTCATATTACTTCTGCTGGTGCGTTGTCAATTCGTGACTTGCCGGTAGCGGAACTCGCCAAGAGTTTCGGCGGGGTACGGGGAGGACCAAAACGCTTGACACGTTCCGCAACCAGAAAAATGAGCTGGCATTGACCGTTAATCCAACATTCGAAATTCGGTGGTCGCAAAGATCGCCGCAACGAAGTCAGCGAAGCGTTCTTTTGTTGTGGCATCATCGTCTGAATCAGTAAGGCCGATGTAGTGCTCGGCCATCTGCATGTCGTCTGGTGAAGGTTGCCGCGAGAGACAAATGCGATAGGCCGCCCTTAGCCGTTCCCGCCAGGTTGATTCGGACTGATAAATCCGGTCGGCGGCCTGCTGTGCCCAGCCAGCGACATCGGCACTGTTGATCAACACCAACGCTTGACCGGGGACGTTGGTCGTCGGTCGCTTGCCGACCAGCAAGTCTGGATCGGCGGCGTCCAGTGCCGTCATCAGCGGCGGAACGTTGCTGCGGATCACGGGCAAATAAACTGAACGCACGGGTTGATCCAATCCGGATGCGACGTCCTTGGTCACGGCGTTGTTCTTGGTCACCAAGACGCCTTTATCGGCCACCGGTTCCGTACGTTCTTCCTCGGTCAGCACGCCGGCAGCGTGTAACATCGTGTCGCGGATCGATTCGGCCGTCAGACGTTTGCGATGGGCCCGCCACAGCAAGCGGTTTTCCGGATCCGACGCAGCCGCTGGGTCATCGAATTCGCTGCTGCGACTGTAGGCTTCGGAAAGCACGATCCGGCGGATCAACGGCTTCAGCTGCCAGCCCTGTCGCATGAAGTCGATCGCCAGGGCGTCCAGCAGTTGCGGGTGCGAAGGACGCTCGCCGCGAGTGCCAAAATTGTCCACGGTGCGAACGATGCCTTCACCCATCAGGTGCATCCAAACTCGGTTGACCATCACGCGTGCGACCAGCGGGTTGTCTGGGTCGGTCAGCCACTGAGCCAACTCGACGCGGCCGCTGCCTGCAGGGGAATCAATCGAAGCGTCGCCGGGACCGCAGACTTGCAAGAATCCTCGCGGAACGACCTCGCCGACGTTGCTCACTTCGCCGCGGATATGGACCGGGCTGTCGGCGATTGCGTCGGTCGGCAGATCGCGCGGCGCCATCGCGACCGGCAGCGGCGGCGGGGCGTTCTTCTTGGTGGCATCGAGTTGTTGCTTCAGTGCGTCAAGCCGATGTTGCGCGGTGGCGATCCGCTCGGCCAGTTGACGCGATTCGTCGGACTGCGCCGCCTGCTCGACCGGCAAGAACGCGATCGCATCGGCGATCACGTAACCGTCCGTGTCGTCGTTTCGGATCGTCACCACCGCGTCTTTGTCGGCTGAAAAAGTGAACGTCCCCAAGACGTGCCACGGCGGAGTGTCGGAGGACTTGCGTTCGCTGACGATCAATTGCTCGTTGCCGTCGGCCGTCGCGATGGTGACCGGGACGGTCGCGGCGCGGTTTCCGTTGCTGCTGTAGGCGAATCGCACCACGTATTCGCCGTCTTGTGGAAGCCGTTTGCGAAACTCGATCGAAAGCTTTCCTTTGTTGGCGTTGTCATCGTGGACGTATCCCGCGCCGATGAAGCCTTTGGTGTAGGTCGATGCGGTCCAGTCGCCGACCTTGGTCGCTTCGCTGTCGTCGACGATGATGCCGTTGTTCTCGCTGCGCTGGGCCGCTTGCAACTCCTGCGTCGTTTCCTTGATTTGCTTTTCCAGCGATGCGATCGTGGACCGATGTTCGTCGAGTGACCGCCGGTGATCGTCGGTCGTCGGCAATTCGACCCGATTCCAAGTGCTGACGTATTTTTGCGATTCGCCGTTCAGTGTTTGGGTGCTGCGAAAGATCCCGGCAAGTGCGTAGTAGTCTTCGGTCGGGATCGGATCGAACTTGTGGTCATGGCAGCGGGCGCATCCGAGCGTCATTCCCAAGAACGCGCGCCCGATGGTGTCGATCTGTTCGTCGACGACATCCAGAGTCAGTTTCTGCTTCGCGCGTTCGCTGAGCATCTTGGGGCCGAGCATCAGGAAGGTGGTTGCGACGACGTTGTCATACCGCTGCTGGTCGGTCGCGGCGGGCAGCAAGTCGCCGGCGACCTGCTGGCGGATCATTTCGTCCAGCGGCCGGTCACCGTCGAAGGAATCGATCAGGTAGTCGCGGTAGCGCCAGGCGTCGTGGAACGTCGCATTGAAATCGCTGCCGTTGCTGTCGGCGTAGCGTGCGACGTCCATCCAGTGTCTCGCCCAATGTTGGGCGAAGGCGCGTGAGGCCAGCAATTCGTCAACGATCTGGCTCCAGGTTTCCTTGCTTGGCGCAGCCGCCCAGCGCTCAGTGATGGAATCATCCGGCGGCAATCCGGTCAGATCAAATGCCAGTCGCCGCAGTCGCGTTTCGGGTGGGGCGGGGCCGACCGGCCGGATCCCGTGCTCTGCCAGTTGGTCATCGACACCTTGGTCGATCAGATTCTGGCGTACCGACTCCAACGAGTCTTCGGAGAGGCCGCGACGAAAATCGGTCAGGGGGCGAAACGCCCAGAATTTGCGTCCCTGTTCGAGGTCAATTTCGATTGTCGCTGGCCGGGCGGCATCGCCGGGGGATTGTTTTCGAGGATCGATCGCACCGGCGTCGATCCATTTGATGAAATCGTCGACCACCGCTGGGGGAAGCGGTGCGTCGGGGGGCATTTCGCTGGATTCGTACCGGATGGCCGAGATCAGCAGACTGGCGTCGGCGTCACCGGGGCGGATCGCCGGGCCGCTGTCGCCGCCTTCGCGCATCGCGCCGGCGCTATCGAGCCACAGTGAACCGCCGATTTCATCGGAGTCGGCGGAATGGCATTCGTAGCAGTGCTTGATCAGCACCGGGCGGATTTTTTGTTCGAAGAACGCCTCCGAGCCGGGCTCCGTCGCCGTCGCGACCCGCGCTCCAGGCCCGATCCAACAAAGGGCCCAACAAAGGGCAATGACCAGTGACGTCAGCGTACAGAGCGGTGGCGAGGGGATTCGAGTTCGCATCCGTGGCGGGACCGTCGTGGCGAGGGCGATGCAGAAGGGGTCCTACAGCGTAGCAGAGATCACCCAACGACGCCAAATTCCCCCTTGCCGAAATCCCCATCCAACCGGGGACAGACCCCATCCGCCCGGGGACAGACCCCATCCGCCCGGGGACAGACCCCACGCGGCGGCGGTCGAACGGGGACAGACCCCGACGGAGCGGGGCGGCGCGGGTCGATCAGGGGCGATAGGACGAATAGGACAGATAGGACCTATATGTCCCGTATGTCCTATTGGTCCTATTCCCCCAGCCGCCGATGCCGTGGCCCCGCCGATGCCGGACAGATAGGTCCAATGTGTCCCCTGCTTCCTATTGGTCGCACTCACCCACCCTAAAGGGCTGTCCTAGACAGGCCCTGGGTGAATCTCCCAGCTCCCAGCTCCCAACTCCCAACTCCCGCCGTCCAGTTCCCGGTGCTGTGGTTGAGCGAAATTGCCCAGATCACTATTTTGTGGCGGAGGAAAACGTCGAGTTTTCCGAATCGGCTGACATTACCGGTGCCGATCCCGATTCCAGGCTCAAGCGTGGAGGGCTCGGTAGCCGATGGCTGGAGAGAGTCCAGGCGCGCATCCGGGCGTTTGAATGGGGGCACGACGGCGTGATGCCGACCCTCTCGATTTTGTCTCCCTGAATTTTTGGTTCATCCTCGCCGTTTCATGAAGTACCGCCAACTGGACCGAATCGTCAGCCTGGATCCCGGACAACGGATTGTGGCCGAGCGCACGTTGCGGGCGGAGGAAGAATACCTGAAGGACCACTTCCCGCGATTTCCCGTGATGCCCGGCGTGATGATGCTGGAAGCCCTGCATCAGGCTGCGATTTGGATGATCCGTGTCGGCGACGACTTTGCGTCCCCCCTGGTGCTGCTTCGGGAAGTCCGCAATGTGAAGTTCGGCGACTTTCTGTCACCGGGTGAAACATTGTTGGTCACCGCCGAGCGTGTCAAAGAGAATGACGGTTTGATCACCGTCAAAGCGACGGCGGAGAAACAGGGGCGGGTGACCGTCGCGGCGCGGCTGATTTTGGAACGTTCGGGTAGCAACGAGCCGGCGGAGACTGGTACAGACGCGGACGTCATTCGGCGGGCAAAAAAACAATTCAAAGAGTTATTCGGGGACGTTTCGTTCAGCCCCACTTCAACCACCTAGTTTGATCTGCAAGGCTAGTTTTTACCGGCGGAGTGAACCGCCGGACGGGACTTGCGGAAAAGGCATTAGCAAAGGAAAACCACGAGATGGCTCTGACAGACGACGAAATTTTTGCAAAGGTCCAATCGGCCCTCGAAGACGCGCTGGGCGTGGACGACGACGAGGTCACGATGGAAGCGACCCTGGTCGGCGACCTGGGTGCCGAGTCGATCGACTTTTTGGACATCGTGTTCAAGCTGGAAAAGGCATTTGACATCCAGATCCCTCGCGAGGAACTCTCGCCCGAGGATATCCTGACCAACAGCCAATACGTGCAGGACGGCGTGGTCACCGCCGACGGGCTGGCCGAGCTGAAAAAACGCATGCCCTGGGCCGACTTGAGCGAATTCGAAGCCGACCCCAAGGTGCAAAACTTCGGCAACCTGCTGACCGTCGGTGATCTGTGCCGTTACGTGGGTGCGAAGGTCAACGACTGATGCGATGGCTATGGGTCGATCGTTTCACCGAGTTTGTCTCGGGCTCCCATGCCAAGGGCATCAAGAACGTCTCCTTGGATGAGGAGGTCGTCGATAATTACTGTCCGGGATTCCCGTTCCTGCCGCCAACCCTGATCATCGAGGGAATGGCGCAGCTGGGCGGGATTCTGGTGGCGGAGCATTTTTTGTTTGACAAACGCGTCGTCCTGGCCAAGGTCGGGCGGGCAAAGTTTCATGCACCAGCGCTCAACGGGACCACGTTGAATTACGAAGTGCACCTGGACGCCGTTCAGGAAAACGGCGGGACCGTCACCAGCATCAGCCGCTGTGACGGGGAGATCCAAGCGGAGATCGATTTGATGTTCGCGTTTCTCGAAGACGGCTATTTGGTCGACGGTCCGTTGTTCGAACCGGACGACCTGAAGGGAATGCTGCAGATCATGAAGTTCTTTTCGGTGGCGGTCGATGCCAACGGAAATCGATTCCCGACCTACGAAAAACTCAATTCGTCATCAGCGCCGAGAAGTCAGCATGCAAGGTGATCAGCAACATCGCCGTCGCGTCGTCGTAACCGGGATCGGAATGGTCAACCCGATGGGCCATGACGTCGACACGGTTTGGTCGGGGCTCAAGGCGGGCAAGAGCGGCGTCGCCTACACGACCCTGTTCGACGCCAGCGGTTTTCCGACCAAGATCAGTGCCGAGGTCAAGAACTGGGAGCTGGCCGAAGAAGATCTGCCGCCCGGTCGCCCGGAAACACTCGGTCGACACACGAAATTCGCCATCGGCGCGGCCCGGCAAGCCGTGGCCGATAGCGGTGTGAGCGACACCATCACCGATCCGACGCGTTTCGGCGTCTACTTGGGCAGCGGCGAAGGCAACCAGGACTTCAACACGTTCAGTCAAATGATGGCCGCCGCGCTCGCCGGTGGCGACTTCGACGCGTCCAAGTTCATCGCACGTGGATTGGAACTGCTCAATCCCGCCAGCGAGCTGGAACAGGAACCGAACATGCCGGCGGCCCACCTGGCGACCCTGCTGAACGCCCAAGGTCCCAACATGAACTGCCTGACCGCCTGTGCGGCCAGCAGCCAAGCGGTCGGCGAAGCGACGGAAATGATCCGCCGCGGCGACGCCGATGTGATGCTGGCCGGCGGAACGCACAGCATGATCCACCCCTTCGGCGTGACGGGGTTCAACCTGTTGACCGCGCTGAGCGAAAGCAACGACGAACCCACTAAAGCCAGCCGGCCGTTTGACCGGCTTCGCAACGGCTTTGTGCTCGGTGAGGGGGCGGCGATGGTGATCCTGGAAGACCTCGATCGCGCCAAGGCACGCGGCGCGACGATCTACGGCGAAATCGCCGGCTACGGCACGACCGCGGACGCCTATCGCATCACCGACATCCCCCCCGACGGACACGGCGGGATTGCGGCGATGCGGATGGCCATCGCCGACGCAGGGCTGAAACCCGCCGACATCTGCTATGTCAACGCTCACGGAACCAGCACCACGGTCAACGATAAAGTCGAATCGCTGGCCTGTCATGAAGTTTTTGGAGAGCATGCGGCCAAGGTTCCCGTCAGCAGCACGAAGAGCATGATGGGACACCTGATCGCCGCCGCGGGAGTCACCGAGATGATCGTC
Organism: Stieleria maiorica; assembly: GCF_008035925.1. Lineage (NCBI taxonomy): Bacteria > Pseudomonadati > Planctomycetota > Planctomycetia > Pirellulales > Pirellulaceae > Stieleria > Stieleria maiorica. Next base: position 7,473,634 of record NZ_CP036264.1, on the reverse strand, counting down.
TGCCTGCTGGCGATGCGAGATTCGATCCTGCCGCCGACGATCAACTACGAAAACCCCGATCCCGCTTGCGACCTGGACTACGTCCCCAACGAGGCGCGGCCGGCAGACGTGAAGTACGCCCTGAACAACAGCTTCGGCTTTGGGGGGCAGAACGTCACCCTGTGCCTCAGCCGTGACGTCTAGCGCGACGGGAACGAATCAATAGCCGGTTAAGCAGTAAGGGACGAGGCGAGGAGTCCTCGTCGTTGGCATTACGGATGGACTCGTCGCCTCGCCCAATACCCGAAAACCGAGTGCGAGAGACGTCCCGCCGATCAGCCCGCCTCAACTCCGTCCCGCTTTTATCCGATGCCCGACTTCACCGACGCCGAACTGGTCGCCTTCCTGGACGAAGCGCTCACCGACGAACGGGCCACGGAATTGGAGCAGCAGCTGCGAACCGACGCCGGACTGCGTGAGCGGCTGATCGCCGTGCGTGGCCGCGAGACCGCGGGCTTGCACACTTTGGGGGCAATTTGGCGGCGTGGGCGATTGTCATGCCCCTCGCGTGAGGAGCTTGGGCAGTACCTGCTGGAAACGCTTCCCGAGGAGCAATCGGACTACATCCGCTTTCATCTGCAAACGGTCCAGTGCCGCTATTGTCAGGCAAATCTGGCGGACTTGGTCGCCGCGTCGGACGCCGACCAGAGCCTGGTGCGGCGGCGAAAGTACTTTCAGACCAGCGCCGGTTACTTGAACAAGTGAGCCCGCCGGCTAGGGAACGAAAAAATCCCTGCTCAACCTTGCGGATCCCGGCCGCAGGCATTAACCTTCGCGGCTCGAAACAAACTCAATCCCCCTCTTTCCCTCCCCCGAGGAAGCTACCATGACGCTCGATCGCAGCCTGAAGGTAAAAGCTGGGGCGATCAAAGCGCGGAACGTGCTGACCCGAGCCGAGCGGATCGCCCAGTTGCAACGCCTAGAAAAATTCAACGAAGACGAAGCGATCCTGGGGATGCCCAAGGTGCGTGTGATGAAGGTCTCGCTGAAGAAGAAGAAGAAGGTCAAGAAGGCCGACGACGACAAGAAGTAGTCGAGTCGATCTGGCTGGCCATTGCAGCCCAAAACGTGCGTTGACGCACGAACGAACAAGCCGTGAGCGAATTCTTTCGCCCACGGCTTTTTTCTTCGCGGTTTGCCCTGCCGGAGCGGCGCGGGTCTGGCGTACAACTACGCGTTAGAGATAACCCTTGCCCAAATCCCACACTGTGATCTGCCGATTTCTCCGACAGATCGCGTCGTGCCTTGGGAATGTTTGATGGACCTGATCGCCCCCCAGCGGCATGCAGGGTCTGTGCGGGCATGCCGGTGGCCGACCGAGTCGGTTTACCGCTCCTTTTCCCAAACCCGGTCCCTACCGATGTCCACTGCCGACGCAACCTCAACGTCTTCGGCGGAGCCCGATTCCGCCGAGGTGAGTTCGACCACAGAAACCGCAGCGATTGCTGACACGATCAGCGATCGAGCACCTGCGATCGACCCACAGCGTCTGCCGCCCCCCGAGCAAACGCGGCCGACACGCATCCTGTGGGAATACGTCACCGTGCTCGCGGCCGTGCACCTGATCGCCTTGCTCGCGTTCGTGCCCTGGCTGTTCACCTGGTCGGGGCTGGTGATTGCGATCGCCGGTCACTTCGTGTTCGGCATGATGGGAATCACGATCGGCTACCATCGCCTGCTGACCCATCGCGGGTTCAAGTGCCCGAAATGGCTGGAACATGGGCTGGCGATTCTGGGGATGTGTAATCTGCAAGATTCCCCGGCGCGTTGGGTGGCGATCCACCGCATGCATCACCAGCACAGCGACGACCAGCCCGACCCCCATTCACCGCTAGTCAGCTTCTTGTGGGGACACATGGGTTGGGTGGTCATACGCAACCGGGATCTGGACCGGACGTCCCATTACGAACGCTATGTCCGCGACCTGCTCCGCGATCCGTTCTATTTGCGGCTGGAACGCCGGGGTGGCTGGTTCTTTGTGTTCCTGGGCCACGCCGTCGCACTGACGCTTCTAGGCGCAATCGTCGGCTACTTCGTCGATGGTGGTGCCGGGGCGCTCAAGTACGCCGCCAGCTATTATGTCTGGGGTGTCGCGGTGCGCACCGTGTTTGTGCTGCACGGCACCTGGGCGGTCAACTCGGTCGCCCACGCGTTCGGGTATCGCAATTACGAAACCCGCGACCACAGCCGCAATAATTGGCTGGTCGCATTGTTCAGCCACGGCGAAGGCTGGCACAACAATCACCACGCCGAACCGCGGGCCGCCGCCCACGGACATCGTTGGTGGGAGTTCGATATGTCCTGGCGCGTGATCCGGCTGCTGGAAATGATCGGGTTGGCGACCGACGTCGTGCGCCCCAAATCGATGACGAAGTAGACCGCCGGCCAATGAACGGCCGGTCGCTTACCCCATCGATCACTTGGTCTTCGGCAGGGTGTAACTGACCTGTGCCCCGGATATGGTCACATGCTTTTTGGCGACCAGTTGGTCGATGACAAGCTGGATGTCCTTGTCCGTTAACTTGTTGTTGAACCACGACGCGAGCGTGCTACGAAGCGTCTTGACCTTCCGCGGCTTGGACGCCTTGGTGCGCTGCAAACGCGCAATCGCCACCTCAAGCGGTTTTGCCAGCGCGCCTTCCTTGTTCGCCGGGACCGGCTGCACAGCGCTCAACGTTTTGGTCCGGTCGGCTTGGATGCCTTGGGACTTCAGATGTTGAATCAGCGGGTCGAACCCTTTGTCATCGGAAACTATCTGAAACGTTGCCGACGGAACGGACTTCGAAAGTTTGCCTAAGTAAAACGCGATGTGAAAATCCAACGCATTGGGACCGCTGCCGGAGATTTCGATGTACTCGACCTGGCTGCCGAGAGGCTGGATAGCCATTGCCATCTTCACGGAAACTTTGCTTTGTTTCGCGCCGACGAAGACAAGGATTTTGGCAGGCTTTTTCACGAGCTGCTGTGAGCAATCGTGAGGAACATTTTCCAGGTCGATGAAGACGTAGTGGGGTCGCATCAGATCGCTTGAAAGGTCTATTTCGATTCGGGGACGTGACATGCCGGCCGGATTCCAACCAGAGGCATCCCGCTTCCCCCCGGCACCGGGCACCTGACAAGCCTTGGTCAGATCTGCCTGGCTGTCAGCTTCACGCCGCAATTGGTCGACCAATCTGCGTGCGCACTGCGTGTCGTGTGTGGCGCAAGGCGTTCGACCGTTAGATTCGGACGGCGCTGGTGTCCAGGCTTTCGCCGCCCACGCTCGCTGCGGAGCAGCGAAGGGGAAACGTCTTAAGATTGGGGTAAACGATAATGTACGACGCGAGGAGTCCTCGCTGGGCGCGATCCGAATGGACTCGTCGCCTCGTCCACTACCCGAAAACCGAACTGCGGCGGAACACTAGACACCAACGGTCAAACCTCTTCATCGACATAAATGATGTGGCGGAAGTGGTGTTGCGATTCGAAACTGGCCCCGAGCGCGCCGATCATCAGGGCGACCGATGCCGAAAAGGAACTCATGTGTGCCGTCGTCGTCAGTCCAAGGTCTTCCGATTGCAGTGACGATGATGCGGCCCAGTTCATGACAAGTTCGGAAGGGAAAAACAACCAGCCGGCACAAAACCCGATCGACATCAGTGCGATCCAGGTGACAAACATCCCCAGAAACACGATCGTCACGGCGGAGACGGAAGTGACAATCGTCTGCTCGCTTCGCCCCCGCCCCCTGCGGACGAGCAGTTGCTGGCGTTGAATCACATACCCCGTCGTGGCACACAAGCTGAGCGCGATCAAGAGCAAGACACTCGCGGGTGTCTGCGACAAGCCCAGGTCCCAGGCTTCGGCCGTCATGAATAGAATCAGCACGGTCGAGACCGATGCGATGGTCAGCCCGCTCAGCCGCCGAGGAAACTCCCAGGGCCTGGCTCCCAAAACCGCATCGACGATCTCGCGGCGATTGATCCAGGCGGCATTGATTGCAAACACGGGATAACTCTTGCGGCGCCCCGACGACTCTTCCAGCCGCGCGTCGGCGATTTCCGCGAGCGCCACCCGTTGGCGATTGGTTTGCTCTTCATCAAGGTGCTGCATCGCATCGAGTTCATCGACCGTCGCCGGGGGAAACAGCAGGTTGCTCGGATCGGAAGAACGGTTCAGCCCGGTCAAGTGCCCGATCGCGTGCAGCATCAAACGACTCAGCCGTCGCGCAATGCGATCCACCCGCACATCTTCATCGGCATCGCCACTGGCCTGGGGATCGATCAACGACAACGAGAAGACAGCTGCGTCGAGCGGCCTGCTGAGGGCGGCGAAACAAAAGGGAGAGTAGACGCCGGCCAGCTCGGCCGCGGTCAAAATGAACGCGAAGTCCCAATGATGGATGTCTCGGTCCTCGGCGGCCTGCTGCAACAGTTCACTCGGCTGGGCACGACCGTCCCCGGAAAGCTCCGGCCGACGAGCCCGCAGCATCCGTAAGTCAAACTCCGGAAACTGCCCACGGAAAAAGTCACCCACCTGTCCGATCGCGATCGAGATGGATTGACGGTCAACCGAATCCATCGGCCCGGCGACGATGACTCCGATCTCGATCAATGGGTTACGCTGCACGCGTTCAACTCCGCAATTCATTTCGGTTGCACGACACCGCCGCGTGGGCCTTTTAATGCGCCACTGCGCTGTCGTTTCGCGACGGCACCTGAATGCCTTGCCGCTCCAGACGCGACTGCCAACGCTTTCGTGCCAAGGCTTGCATGTCGACCGCCTTGTCGTGCTCATCAACGATTTCCAGCCCCAGCAACGTTTCCAAAACATCCTCCAAGGTAACAATTCCTTCGAACCCGCCGAACCGGTCGACCACCATGGCAATGTGGGCCCGCGCGTCCAGCAGGTCATCGAAAACCGACGTGATGCCATCGTCTTCATGGACGGCCAGAATCGGTCTGGAAAATGCCTCGAGCGTCTTGTCGGATTGCCCCGACGCGATCGCGGTCAGCAAATCGCTTCGGATCACGAACCCGGTGACCACGTCCCGGTGCTCGCGAAACAGTGGGATTCGCGAAACCGGCATGGTGGCAATCGCGTCGGCCACCTCACCCAACCGTTGCGATTGTTCCAATGAAATCACCACCGTGCCCGGAGTCATGATGTCCTCCACCCGGATCGACTCCAACGTCAGCAGGTTGCGCAAGATTCGCGATTCATGTTTCTGAAGCAAACCTTCGTTGGTCCCCAGCTCGGCGACGGCCGCGATTTCCGAGCGGGTAACGAGTTTCTGTTTCTTGTCACCGCCGAGCCACTGCGTCAGAAACTCCGAGAGCCACACCAGCGGCAGCATCACCACGATCAACCACTGGACGGCGACTGCGATACCCCCGGCTAGCTTCCGCCAGTGCAACGCCCCGATCGTCTTCGGGATGATTTCGCTGAGCACCAGAATCAGCAGCGTCAACACCGCGCTGATGACACCGACGTATTGATCGCCAAACATCTTCGCGGCCTGCGCACCGACGCCTGCCGCTCCGACCGTGTGGGCGATCGTGTTCAAGCTGAGGATGGCGGCCAGCGGACGGTCGATGTCTTCCTTCAAACGAATGATTCGCATCGCCGACTTCGTTTTTTCCGTCCGCCGCTCGGCAATAAAACTGGGCGTTATCGAAAGCAGCACCGCTTCGGCAATCGAGCATAGAAACGAAACCCCGATCGCAAGGCCCAGAAAGATGACCAGTAGTACGTAGTCCACAGTGCCGTCCCGACGGTGACTGGAGTGATGGAGGCGAGCAAGCCCCTCGGTCTGTCGCACGTCATATGCCAATGCACTCGACGGCTGCGCAGTTTTCGATGGGGTGTCGTCAGGATCGACGCCAGTGTCGACCGACGACTTCCAGATCGTCTGATTGACGGGACGCTGGAGAACATTGCGATGATGGCAAATCGCCGAGAAGGTCGACAAGCGACCGGAGTGGACGCTCAGGGACCACCACGCTATCGGAGATCAATGCCGCCAAATCGGGAGTTTGCTTTTCAGGTCGGGGAGATCTGTCCGCCGCAATCTTTCGCTGCCGCCGGAATGCAGCACTGCCCTTCGATTGCCGCATACTGGCATGCCATTTGCCTGCTGGGGACAAACTCGTGATGTCCAGCACGCTGCCCAATCGCAGCACACCTTCAGCCCGGAGCCGAGAGCGAGTGCCCACAAAAATGCACGAGAGGCATTCCAGCTGGTCGTTCCTCTGGCGGGCACGGTACGTTCCTGGGTGGATTCGAGATCGCGTTCTCGACGGCGCACTGGCGCCGATCCGCTGTGTATTCGCCAAGCACGAGCGACTTCGTCGCATCGCCGCGTGGATGCGGTTACACCGCCGTCGGCTGACTGCAGTTTTCGTCCTCGTGGCGCACCTTCTAGGGGCGGCTGCTTCACTCAATGTGCTTACCGAACAACGCACTCCCCAAGGTGCGATTGCGTGGATCGTTTCTCTGAATACCTTCCCATACCTCGCAGTGCCTCTGTATTGGACGATCGGAGAGACGCACTATGAGACCTACTCGACTGCCTATCGGGCCAGCGTGTCGGAGGGGGATCCTATCATCAAGCACCTTTATCAGAGTTTAAAGACTGCTGATCTGATCGCGCCGGCCTCTGACGGAACACGCCAAGTGCTTACGCGCCTGGTGAAGCTCCCCGTGACCCGCGGTAATGCGGCGAAATTGCTGATCGATGGCCGTCAAACATTTGACGCGATGATGGTCGAAATCGACGCCGCGGAATCCTATGTATTACTGGAATCGTACATCATTCGTGACGACTGGTTGGGCAGAGAGCTGAAGAACCTGCTGGTCAAGAAAGCCCAGCAAGGTGTCCGGGTCATGGTGCTGTATGACGAGTATGGCAGCCGCGATTTACCTTCCAGCTACCTTTCGGATTTAACGGAAAATGGCGTCTTGGTCCACGGCTTCAATTCCCCGCTGGCTGACGGATCAACGACGCGAATCAATTTTCGAAACCATCGAAAGCTGTTAATCGTCGATGGCGTCTCCGCGTTTGTCGGTGGGCTCAACATCGGGGACGAGTATCGATACGGCGTCGATGAACTGGGGCTGTACCGAGACACTCATGTGATCGTGCACGGCCCTTTGGTGCAATGCAGCCAAGTTGCGTTTGTGGAGGACTGGCATGCGGTGACCGGGGAGATGCTGGAGAACCTTCGTTGGACTCCAGTTGCTGCAAAAGCCACGGGAGGGGAGGGCTTGTGCGTTCCGACCGGACCTGCAGATGAGTTTGACACCGCACTGATGTTCTTCATGCAGTTGGTTCAATCATCCGAGCAGCGCGTCTGGATCGCGACGCCGTATTTTGTGCCCGACGAGCAGATGGTGACCACATTAAAACTGGCATCGCTGCGAGGCGTGGATGTTCGCATCATGATTCCGAAGCATTCCGATTCGACACTCGCTTGGTTGTCCTCCTTTTCCTACCTAAGCGAACTCGATGCGGCCGGGGTCAAGGTTTACCGGTACGAACCGCGGTTCGTGCACCAGAAAGTAATCTTGGTCGACGACTCCGTCGCCGCTGTCGGCACCGCGAACTTTGACAATCGGTCATTTCGTCTGAACTTCGAGCTCATGTTGGCGATGTTCGATTGCGATTTCATCTCAGATGTTGAACGCATGCTTGAAGACGACTTTCTGGAGTGTCGACGCGTTGAAGGCGATGACTTACAGAAACGCAATTTAGGATTTCAATTGTTGGTCCGCGCGTCCCGATTGCTAGCGCCTATCCAGTGACCGCGTTTACATTGGTGTGCTATTGGTAAACGCGGCGACGACCCGAATCAACTCTTCGGCGTCAATCGGCTTACTCAAATAGGAATTACATCCGCTGGCAATACACCGGTCCATGTCGCCTTGTATCGCGTCCGCGGTCAGTGCGATGATCGGCTGACTGAAACCCATTTCACGCAGATTGGCAGCAGCTCGATAGCCATCCATCCGGGGCATCTGCATGTCCAGTAAAACCAAATCGTAACGGACAGGGAAGCCGAGGGACTGACGAACAGCATCGCTGCATTGCAATCCGTCTTCTGCGAAATCAACCTCCGCACCTGCCCTGCGGAGCAAATGTCCGGCGAGCTGCCGGATGTCTCGTCGGTCATCCACCACGAGGACTCGGCAACACAAAGTGATGTCCTGCGTTCGCTGCTCCGGCACTTGAACCACGCTTTCAAGGCCAGGAGCAATCAAGTCGGATCGGTCAGACTCGACGACATGAATCCGGAGCCGGAAACAACTTCCCCGCTGCGACATGCTCTCGACCTCGATTTCTCCTTTCAGCATGTGCGCGAGCCGCCGACTGATCGCGAGCCCGAGACCGGTGCCACCGTATTCACGCCCGGCCGACGCATCGACCTGACTAAACGCTTGGAACAGTCGGCTCTGGTCGTTTGACGAGATTCCGATTCCGGTGTCAATGACCTCGTAGATCAACTCGTTCCCCTGGAATGCCAGTGACAGCGTGACCCCGCCATGGTGAGTGAATTTGATCGCGTTGCCGATCAGATTGATCAGTATTTGTCTCAACCGTTTCGGATCCGTGCGGATTTCACGAGGGATCTTCGTACTGACTTGAATGTCAAACTTAAGCGATTTTTCTTCCGCGCGCCCACGCATCATCGCATAGACGTCCTGCAACACTGTATGTGTGTCAACATCCTGCACCGAGATATCAAGTTTGCCGGCTTCAATTTTTGACAGGTCCAAGATGTCATTAATGATGTCGATCAAGAAGACTCCATTCCGATGGATTGTTTGCAGGTAGCCGAGTTTTTCTGAATCCTTTTCGAGTGACTCTAGTAGTTCAACATAGCCGAGCACTGCAGTCATCGGCGTACGGATCTCGTGGCTCATATTCGCGATGAACTCGCTTTTGGAGACGCTGGCCAGTGCGGCTTGCTCAAGCGCTGCATTTAGGTGCTGCTGGTGCCGTTTCTGCGCGTCGATGTCGGTGCATGTTCCGTACCAGCGGGCGATACCGCCGGTGTGGTCGCGAATCGGAACTGCCCGCGAAAGGTGCCATCGGAATTGGCCGGTCCGCTCATTGCGAATACGGAACTCTGCTTGGAAATCTTTTCCGGTATTCATCGCCTGCTTCCACGACCACAGCGCGTCACGGTAGTCCGCGGCATGAATCATGCGACGCAGCCCCACACGCCCCAGATTCGGTTCGGGGCCGAGCGATTCTGATGCTTGCTGATTGCCGTAATCGATTTCACCGCCCGGCGTCATCGTAAACACAATAATTGGCATCGAATCGGCCAGTTCCCTAAACCTCCGCTCTCGGTCTTCAACGGATTCCAACAAGTCGCGGACCGTTCGTTGCCGTTGGCGGTCTCGCAAGCAAGATTCAACGTTGCTGATGAGCGTACGGATGCGGACCGGACGAGAGATTCGCGTCACGTTCGCGACGTGCTGCAGGTATTCCAACGGTGCGGACGTCACTTCGTCGCGAGTGGTCAGCACCAGAAATGGGAAATCCGACCATGCCGGCTGTTGATCCAGAAAACGCCCGATCGTCGAACGCCATTCGCCGGTCAAGCGTTCTTCGGCAATCAGAGCCGCACCGACCGTAGGAGCAATCTGGTCAAGCAAATCGGGAAGGTCCTGACAAGCAGTGACGTGAACCGTAGGAGATTCGAGCAAACGCTGCGTTAGCGAAGCATCCTTCGCCGTTGGAGCGAGCACCAAGAGTCGCTGCGGGGTTTCCGAATCAGGAATCATGACTCTGGCTTTCTGCTGATCAGGTCCGCTGTTCCACCGTGATAGACGGGTGTCCCTTCCAGAATGCCTCGGAACTGGGACAGCGGCTCCCCGATCACAATCTTCCCATCCTGCATCCGGAACTCTCGAATCGTGCGTTCGTGGTTACTGCTCCTTTTCTTGACCACCGAGATCGCTTGCCGGACGCAACCATCGGCTTCAAAATAGCGAAACAGAAGCACGGTGTCGGCAAGGTAGCTGGCATCGACGGGTGTCAGCATCGCAGCGCCGAGCATCCCGTGTTGAGCAACGACCAGGAACGTCGCGATTCCATGCCCACCGAGGTAGCTAAGCAACTCGTGCATCTGCATGTGCAAGAATCGCTCTTCTGGCATCGCACTTAGATAGCCGTTTAAGCTGTCGATGATCACGACCGAGGTGCGTCGGCCGGTGTCGGTCCCCTTCACACTCTGTCGCACCATGTAAGCGAACTGGCCGGGTGTGATTTCCCCGGGATCAACCACCTCGATCCTCAACAACCCTTCTGACTCAAAAGCGGCCAAATCCATCCCCAGCCCCTTGGCTCGGCTCAGCAACGTGCTGCGTCCTTCATCGAATGCGTAAAGGATCGCGTGCTCACCCCGTTTAGCAGCGGCATAAGCAAACATCAGTGAACACGAAGATTTGCCCACACCAGCGGGTCCCAGTAAAAGTGTGCTGGTCCCGGGTGTTACCCCACCTCCAAGTAGCGTGTCCAGTCCTCCATTCCCGCTTAGCAGCAATGATTGATGCTCGGCCGTCTGCCCGGTCGCCGGTTCCATGATACGTGGATAGACCGAGATTCCGCCGCGCAAGATATCAAAATCATGGTAGCCGCTCTGGAATTGCCGGCCGCGAAACTTCACGACTCTCAATCGCCGCCGCTCTCGACCAAAGTCGGTAACAGGTCGATCTAGTTTGAGCACACCGGTCGCGATGCTATGCAGTTGCAAGTCGTGCCCCTCGCTACACATGTCATCGAGCAACAGCACTGTACAGTTCTTTCCAGTAAAGTACTGTTTCAATGCCAATACTTGACGGCGATAGCGAAGCCCACTCTGTGCCAACAAGCGAAACTCGGACAGCGAGTCGATCACGATGCGGGTGGGGCGGATGCGTTCAATTTGTTCAAGCAGCCCTCGCGTCGTCTCGGCCAACTCAATCTCAGCCGGTTCAAACATCGTGTATTGCAAGTCACTCTGGAACGAGCTTTCAGGGTCCAGAAGTTCGTAAATCTCAATCCCGTGTAGCGACCATCCATGGGACTGAGCAGCAGAAAGAAGTTCAGACCTTGTCTCTGAAAGCGTGACATAAATCGAAGGTTCGCCTTGCCGGGCGCCATCGATCAGAAACTGCATCCCCAATGTGGTCTTTCCGGTCCCCGGCTCGCCCTCGATAAGGAAGGTCCGATCGACAGTAAAGCCTCCGCCCAAGACTTCATCCAATCCAGCAATTCCGGAACGAACTGGACGCGATTCTTGACTCATGGGGCCGTTCCCAGCGATGATTTGGCAAATGCAGTGCAACGAATATCTGGTATCGAACGTTGCTCTGCAGGCTACCTCACCCCTCCCGAAGTCATCCAGCCCCCCCTCGCTCGAGTCGCCGCTGTTCGGCTCGCTGGCAATGCCGGTCACACATTCATCCGTCGGGTTTGGTCACCGATCGCAAGGCCCCCGGCCAGTTCCTCTAGCCACGCGAAGTCCGAACGCTAGACGAAAACACGCGAGCCAAACAGGTTCGGCTCGCGTGCTAGTGAAGGAGAGTTAACGAAAAGTGTGAATTGTCTTACTCACGTTCAATGTCAATCTCGACCTCCTCGACGCGGTTTTCACGGCTTTCCAGACGTTCGCGTAGGTTTCGGTTTTGTTGATCCGCCTTGACGTTATACCGCCGATTCAATTCGGAAACGAAGTTTTCGTCGGCGAAGTTGGGCCAATTGTCTTGGTCGAACCCCTGGGCACCGTCGAGCTGTTTTTCAGTCACGTTCAAAGTCAAATAGACATCGTCGGGATTGTCGCGTTCCTGCTTGACGTGAAACGCTTTGAACGGCACGGCGAACAACTTGTCGCCCAAACCGAAGATGCCGCCATAGGTGACTGCGGCATAAAGCACGCGCCCGGAGTTGGCGTCCAGTACGATGTCCTTGATTTCGGCAATGCCTTCGCCTTCTGCATCATAGACATTCAGGCCCAACAACTGACTCGCTCGAACCGTGGTGCCTTTCGTCTTACTGTCAAGTTGCCCAACCGAACTGCCTCTCTGGGCATTCCGCTGCACTCGTTCCTTTGTGCTCGCATCCTGAGCCATGGCCGGTGCGGCCAGCAATGCGACAATACCGAAGACGGTCGTTGCTTTTCTAATCGCAAGTCTCATATCACTACACCTCAAAAAGTTTCATCGGACGATTCGCAAGATGGACAATTCGCTGGCAGTCACGCGACCACCGCGGACGATTGACGATCAGCAATTGCATGAGCGTTCAAATTGTTCAACCTCGGCTTCCGCCGCATCACGGGCCATTCCGTACTTCTCCTGAATCCTCCCCACCAATTGATCGCGTTTGCCATCAATTTGGTCGAGTTCGTCATCGGTCAATTTGCCCCACTTTTGCTTGGCTTGGCCTTTCGCTTGTTTCCATTTGCCTTCGATGGTGTCCCAGTTCATCAGTAAAATCCCCTTTGTGCTTGAAAGTGTGATGGGCAGCTCGCATCGAACTGCACGACGGCCAACGGGGAAGCATTCCACGTGCCAACGAGCCGGCTGATTTTTTGCCACCGGCGTCGGCAGCGCGGATCAATCGGTGCAAGTCAACCGTCCGCGGGATGCCCGGACACGTCCGGGAAGCTAAATTAGACACGCCGTCTTTAAAAAGTCCTCGGCATCTGTCCAGGAGTGGCGTTGTGAAGAGATTAGCTGTTCCGGTGATCACCAGCACCCTGGTGCTGCTGTGTCTTGCTCCGCGTCAGTCTTGGTCACAAGAAAACGCGATCGAAGAGAATCGGCGTCTACAGAATACGTCTCGTGCAAAAGCGCGAGAGTTGGAATTCCGGATCGACGATGAGTCCTCGACGGAATTGGTGGTCGGCGATTCGCCGGTGATGACCTGGACCAGTCTCGGAGGGTGGTCCGGAGATGTTTTTGCCTGGACAGGTAAGGGACGCGTGCAGGTCGTCGGCTGCATCGGCTCGCACAAACTTGACGATGGCCGATACGAGATTTTCCAGGAATTCCATTCGTTGGCCGATGAACGAGTGATGGCGACGCGACTGGATGAATCGCAGGTTTGGATCCCGAGGACATCCATTGAAGCCAAGCCGATGACGGGGACGCGTCCCCCAGCGCGTTCGCCGCCCCAGCGACTTGCGCAGATGAGATTGTTAGCGCGGTCGTTTTCGTTCGGAATGCGGGTCAGCGAGGATAATGTTGAACAGGAATTGCGATTGCTGCCACAGCCTGTCGCGCGGGTTGTCGGTGGCAGCGATCGTGTTCTGGACTCGGCACTTTTCGCCTACGTTTCTTCCTCGGGGACTGATCCAGAGGTGTTCTTGTTGATCGAAGCCAGGGACGTCGATGGTCAATCGGTTTGGACCTATTCGATCGCACGTTTTACGACACGCGAGATCTGGATGTCGCATGGCGATCATCCGGTGGTGCGGATTGATGAAGCGCCGTATTTGGGCGGGACAACAGAACGAATCGCTGAGCCCTACTTTTATCGTGTCGAATCAGCCCTCCCGGTCGACGAGCTTGAACCGGCCGAGTGACCCCGAGCCAGTCCGCCGTGGATGAACCGCACCACCTCTTGGGGTCACGTCTCCGGCCCAAAATAGCGACAGCAGCACGATGAAGTCGCAAATTCTAAAAAATATCGATGACGCGCGTGACAAAGTCGCGTCCCCCATGTCTGTTCTACGATGGGCCCCCTCGCTCGTCTTGGAGAGATGAACCTTTCATGAACCATTACCGTGCGATTGATGGAATCTGGCAGCGCTACTGATGTGGACGCCCTCCTTGCTTCGGCCAAGTCGGGAGACGCCTGCGCGTTGAGCACATTGTTCGGGATGTACCAGAACTACATCAAACTGCTCGCCGCGTCACAGGTCCGGTCACGGCTCCGCGTGCGGGCCAGCGCCTCGGATATCGCACAAGAAACGTTCCTGAATGCGCATCGCGGTTTTGAAAACTTTCGCGGAACGACCGGCGGCGAGTTTGTGGCCTGGCTGCGTTCCATTCTAACGCGTCGAATCCAATACCTGGTCCAGCAACACGTCCAGTCGCAGGTTCGCGATGTCCGTAAAGAGGTCTCGATCGAAGCGATCGGAAAGTCGGTGGATCAATCTTCGATTCGATTGGAAACCGTCCTCCAGGCCGGTTCGCCCTCTCCTTCGGCACGGCTTCAGCGCCAAGATCGCAGCGTCCACGTCGCCAACGCGTTGGCGGAGCTTGCCGATGATTATCGCGAGGTGTTGATGTTGCGTAGCGTCGAGGGCTTGGGGTTCAAGGAGGTTGCCGCACGGATGCAACGCTCGCACGGTGCGACGCGAATGTTATGGTTACGGGCGATTGAGGCGCTGCGGGACCGATTGGGCAACGGAGACAGTCTATGAACCAAGATTCAGGTGCACAGGTGCAATTGACCGTGCGGCGTCAGCGGAAACTCGAATCACAACCCGGGCTGACCGAAGCAGATGAAGCATTGGTGGGCGTCTTGGATTTGTATCTGGAGCGTCGGTCAGTCGGTCGGGTGATTCAATCCTCCTTCATCGCCGAACAGTGCGCGCGTTACCCCGAATTGGAACTCGATCAAAAGCTACCAGGGCTAATCGGCAGCATTGATGCGTTGAACGGGTTTGCAGACGAACAGACAGACGAACAAACAGCGGGCTTCCAATCGGATTCGTGGGAAAACCTCGTTTCCAAAACGCTCGGCGATTATCAAATCCTAAGCGAAGTCGGTCGCGGCGGAATGGGGATCGTCTACAAGGCTCGGCAACAATCACTGGACAGAATCGTTGCTTTAAAGGTCCTGCCGGTTTCGGTCGTCCTGGACCAGCAGCAGATTGCACGCTTCATGCTGGAGGCCCAGGCAGCCGGCCAACTCCATCATCCCCACATCGTCCCGATCTATTCGGTCGGACCAGAGGATGGTGTGCACTGCTACAGCATGCCGTTGATCGACGGCCGTTCGCTGGACCAAATGAATGAAGCGTGGCAGGCCAACAAACCGGACGCCATGCAATCGATCCGCTGGATGATTCAAGCGGCCGATGCGATCGAACACGCGCACCAGCACGGCGTGATCCATCGCGACATCAAACCGTCGAATCTGATCATCGACAGCAACAACAAACTGTGGGTGTCGGATTTTGGATTGGCTCGCTGTCGACACGCCGATCGACTCACTCAACCCGGTGTGATCGTCGGAACGCGTCGCTACATGAGTCCTGAACAGGCGAGCGGGAACCCCGCATTGGTCGATCACCGCAGCGACATCTTCGCCTTGGGAATGACGCTGTTTGAACTATTGACCGGACAACATGGTCGGCAGAAAAGTTCTGCTTGGGCGACGGTGCCGATTGATTCGGAGCCGACGGCTTTCAACAGCCAAACGTGGTTGATCCGGCGGCATCACCCTGACATCTCTCGGGACATCGAAACCGTCGTGATGAAAGCGATCGCGCCCGATGCCGCCGATCGGTATCAATCAGCCGCCGAATTATCGGCCGATCTGCGTCGAGCGTTGAACGGTCATCCGATTCTGGCGCGACGCCCTTCTACGTTGGAGCGGATTTCAAAATGGACCCTCCGGCATCGTCGCGCCGTCGCCGCTTCGACTGCGGTGTTCTGCGTGTTGTTCGTTGGCCTGCTCGGCGCAACGCTGTTGTTCGCGCGACAGCGATCTGAACTCCAAAGTGCGCTCGTCGCGGCTGATCGCCATCTGTTGGTCGCCAACCAAAACCGAGACCGCGCGGAAGCTCATCTGCGTCGAACACGCGATGTGCTTGACCGCTTCGGTTTGATGGCGGCGGAACAGTTGCGCGGAGTCGCCGGAGCGGAACACGTCAGGGAGGCGTTGGTCCGCGACGTCCTCCGCTATTACGAAGACGATGTCAGGCAAGCAGAGTCCAAGTCGGATTCGCCGCTGCAGTTGGCCGAGACGCATTACCGGGCGGCAAAGATCATTGAGGAACTCGGTGCGAACCGACGGGCGCGCAACGTCTATCGGCGAGCGCTCGGACATTTCAACTCACATCTTCCATCGGCGTCCGTGCAATACCGGGCCGCCTTGTGCCGCAACAGTATCGCTGTCCTCTCGGCCGAACTGGGGGAATTTGCCGCGGCCGAAAATGAATACCGCGTCGTGCTCGAGCAGCTTCCGCCGATCGCAATAGACAACGCCGACCGCACGCGGACGCTGGCCACGGTCCATGGCAACTACGGACTTCTGCTGACATCACTTGACCGAACCGAAGAAGCGAAACGACAGTTCCACTTGGCCGGCGAACTGCTTCCCGAACACGACCTGATCAACACCGCCGACGCGCTGACCGCAGCGATGATCTTCAATAATCTTGGCCATCTGGTGCAAGACACGGACTTACCAGAGGCACTGAGGTACAACCAGCGGGCCATTCATGTTCTGCGATCGGTCGTTCGGATCGAACATGGCGGGGAACTGAACACCAATGCCACTCACGAGGCAGTCGGTGCACTCGCGCTCAACCTGAACAACCAGGCATCCCTGCTCGTTCGACTCGATCGCGACGACGAGGCGATCACAGCGTATCGCGATGCAATTGTGCTGTTCAGAAGCTTGGTCGACCGATTGCCCATGATGGTTCGCTACACCGAAGAACTGGCGATCACCTACAACAATTATGGACGTTGCCTGCACCGCTGCGGTCACGACCGCGATGCCCGGTCGGCGCTGCAGCGGTCCCACGACCTGTTAGAGAACTTAGTGCGTCGCCGCCCGGATGCACCTCAATACCAGGCCGCACTCGATGGCGTGCGGAAGAATCTTGCGCGAACCGGCGAACCCATCGCCCTGCAGAACCAACCCCAGGATCAGCGACCGTGAACCAACAACGAACACTGACACTGGAACGGTTAGAGACTCGCTTGGCCCTCTCTGCCGAGGCCCCGTTGACGCTGGGCACCGAACCGGATGGCCGATCAGGCGATCAGGGCGGGTTAGCTGCCCTTTTGAAACAAATCGATATCCTTACGAGTCAACGTCAGGAAGACTTGTCGTCCGATCGTAACGCCTCCGCACCAATCTCGGGTGAGAAATTTCTCGGTAGCGACGCCGCGGTTCGGCTGCGTGTCGAGATCCATGATCTGGATGGTCGATCAGTGGAATCGGCGGTGACGGGTGGGCAGTACGCTGCGAAGGTTTTTGTCCGTGACGTGCGTGACTTCGCGGACTCCAGCGCAAAAGCCGGCGGTGTGTTTCAAGCGATCATCGATTTGGACTTTGGGGACAATGCTCGTCCAGCGGGCCCGCCGATATTCTCCGATGGATTTCCCGTTCTTCGACAATACGGCACGTTGGTCGGGAACGCACTGCGAGGAATCGGTGCGGTCAGCGATTACGCGGTCGGCGGCGGGCAAGCCGAGCAGTTTTTGATGGCGGTCCCGTTCGTGGTTGAGGATCCAGCCCGGCCGACGCTGCTCAATGTCGCGCCATCGACATCCAGCACAGAATCGATGCTCCTGTTTGGCCTGAACGCCCCCATCCCGTCATCGGGCATTGGCACCGGATCAGCGACGCTTCAGCCGATTCCTGTCGAGCCGTCTCCACCGCCCCAAGAGAGTCCCCCGCCGGTTGATCTTTCGCCAGTGAATCCGCCGGACGGTCATTCTGGCATCGATTCTGGAGAAAGTCTTTCCCCGGACCCGGCGATCACGGAATTGGCGTCGACTCTGATTTCATTCAAGCCCGCCGGCCCAATCGATCTTGGCCGGGCCGCCGACGCTGCATGGTTCCGGTTGGAAATGGATGACGAGGACGAAGACGACGAAGACTTGCTGGAGCTGCCCATGCCTCAATCGGTCGATCCGCCGACTTCTGGAGACGACACCACAACCTCCGATGCGGCCGACAGCGACCAGGAGGAGCGCGAGGCAGACACAGAGGAAACGGGATCGACGGGCCTGTTTTTTGACGAACGACTGTTTATCGAAGGTGCGTTTGTCGAGCCGCTGCTTTCGCCGTTCCGCTTGCAGTTTCAACGCTACCGAGAAACGGATTCCAGAGAGACCAAAGCGGGTCCTGCTGCGGACGACCCGCCCATGCCAGAACGGGACCCCGCGACTTGGGTCGACATCGCAGTGATTTTACGGCCGCGAGCACACGGTGCGAAAACAGGGGAGGCCTACGTTGACGTCACGGGCAACCAAACACGCGATCGTCCCGATTCCGCCGACGACGTGGGACGTGAGTTCGCAATCAACTTTGAAATCGATCCGCCCCGACTGCCGGTGGTCGACCGCAACTTGATGCAGGGCAGCGGCGAAATGGCTCCGCTTTCTCGAAACACCGAATCAGATGCCAAAGTCGATTGAAACCTGAACGCAAAAAGGGAATCGGGGGATCCTGCGTGACGATTCGCCGGGTCCCCATGTCTTTTGGATTGGAAAACTTTCATTCGACCAGTCCATGATTTCAATTTCCTTTGACATGAAACGACGCGTTAAGAATTTGCGGCCACGAAATATCCACCTTTGTCACGAGCGTTTGGAAACCCGCCAATTGCTCGCCGCCGATCCCTTCAGCCCATGGACGCATCCGCTTGACCCGGCCGACAGCAACAGTGATGGCACGGTCACGGTGCGTGATGCTTTGGTCGTCATCAACCAACTCGGACGTTCGGACACGGCCGACCTCGCGGAGGTCGCTGCGCCACCCATCCTTGGACTCGATGCCGACGATTCGCAGACGACGCTGCATCTGGATACCAACGGCGATGCCGAATTGACCGTCCGTGATGCGTTATTCGTCATCAATCGACTGGGCCAAGCAACGACCGGCATCGGTGCGGCAGAGTCGGAGGAGGATTCATCGATCCCCGTAGGCCAGGAAGGCGAAGCCCAGACGCTCGGTTTTGATGACGACTTCGCACACGTGATCAGCTCGCTTTCAGCCGCACAGAATTCGCAAACCTATCGGTTCACCGCGACATTGCCACGCGCAACAGTCGACTTGAATTCGGTCCTGGACGAGAACCTGGCGGAACTGACGATCCTGGACGCTCAGATGCAGCGGATCACCAGCAGTTACTCGCAAGCCGCTCGAGCAAGATTCCAGGGAATCGATTTCCCGACCCAACCCGGTCGAGAGTACTTCGTCCGGGTCGAGTTTGCCGACGGTGCATCGGAAGCGGCATTCGATTTCGCCTTGAGCGTTTTCCAATTCGAACCGTCACGTTGGTTGCCGGAATCAAGTGATGAATTGACCGACGTCGACGGAAACGATGGTGGCGACGTCGGCGATACGATTCTCACGGCCGTGGACGTCGCGATCCGGCCTAACGGATCCAGTTTCGTCCAATCTCTTGAAACGACCGGCGACGTCGACGTGTTTCGACTGCCCAACGGACTGCCGGGATCGGTCTATGTCCACGGCGTCGATGGGATCGGTTTTGAATTGCTGGGCGAAAACGGAGACGTCCTGGACCGCGAGCCCTCGTCCATCGCCGTGAATGACCAAACCGACATCGGATACTACAAGGCGTTTCAGGACGCAGCCCTCGGATCTGATTCGATCTACTTGCGTGTCTTTTCGACCGCTGCAGCAACCGGGCAATACAGTGTCTCGGTGCTGCTGGATAACGCGCCCGATCAACCGGACGAATCGCTTTTGAGCGGCTACTCGCAAGACCAGGCCGGGGTGGTTCATTTTCATGAGAACTCAGCGACGATTGCCGGGACAACCGAGATCAGCGGGCAAGTTCATTTTTACCGTTTTACAACCGACGCAAGACGAGCCGTTTTAACGCTGACCGGCGATGAAGGGGTTGAGATGCAGATGTTCCGCGGCAGCGACAAAACGCCGATCGGTTCACCGCAATCCGATTCGCTTTCGGCATGGCTTACCGGACCGACCGATCAAGCCGCCGCCGAGTACGTATTGGCCATTCACAATCCGCGTCAAGCAAGCGACTATCGCGTCGCCATCGAATTGATCGAACCGACCGTGATCCCGGTGGAGGTTGATGCGTCGGAATTGGAAACCGCATTACCGTTGCCCGATTCCGATCCGGCGTCGGCAGGGGCACACGCGGTCATCACGATCGCCCCCAACGATGTGAATTACTATTCGTATGAATCCGGAGCGGCCGTGATTCGGATGCTGGCAAGAGGATTGAACGGAAAAGACGAAGCGGTATTGCGGTTGCAGTTCCACCTGCTGGACCAGAACGCGGAGGTGATCCCCGGAACCTATCCGGACAACTTCGAATCGATCCAGGAGATCCTTGATCGACTGGGTGGCCAAATCGTGATCGCCGACACGTCTGTCGGACAGCAGGTGTTCTTGAGGATTGCCAACCCGACCGATCAGGAGATCACGTTTCAGTTGTCGTTAAGCTGACTCGGTCGGGTCTTTTGAGGCAGGCCAGCCCTTCCGGACTGGCATCACTGATGCTTTAGGCTGGGCTGCGCAAAACCGGTCGATTCGTTTGCGTTTTCATTCGTAGAATTCTGGCGTTTTCGGTTCCGCGCCCCCTCTTGGGATCAGCCGTTTGGCGCCAGCCTACGGGCCTCCACCGACGTTGGGGCCTCCACCGACGTTGGGGCCTCCACCGACGTTGGGGCCTCCACCGACGCTGGGGGCTCGAACGCCGCTGGGGGCTCGAACGCCGCTGATGCCCGAACGCTTGCGCGAATCGGCTGATGCCACTCGTGGTTCGTCGCCCGCGGACGACCCGGAACGGATGTCGTCCGGCGAGGCGGTGTCAGGACGACGCCGGGTGATGCTTGGCGGTGATTTCAAGGGCGGCGTCGTACAGGCCCGGGCAACTTGCCAGGACGCTGGAAGGCTGCAACCCCAGCGGGTTGCCCTTCGCATCGCTGACCTTCCCGCCGGCCTCGGTCACGACCAGCTGTCCGGCGGCGAAGTCCCAGGGCGAGAGCTTGTACTCGAAAAACGCCCCGAACATCCCGCTGGCAACGGCACACAGGTCGAGCGCCGCGGTCCCGAAACGGCGGATCCCATGGATGTCGTGGGCAAAGAAGTCTTCGATGGCCGACAGCGTCGATCGCATCATCGCGCCGCGGTCGTAGTAGAATCCGCATCCGACCAACGCGGTGGACAATTCGGTCGCGGTGGCGGTACGGAGCGGGGCGCCGTTGTGTTTTGCCCCGTCGCCTTTGACGGCCGTGTAGGTGTCACCGGAGATCGGGTTCAGAACCACGCCGACCGTCGGGGTGCCGTTGTGATAGTAAGCGATCGAGACCGCGAAGTGGGGCACGTGGTGCAGAAAGTTGTTGGTGCCGTCCAGCGGATCGATGACCCACAGGTGCTCCGCATCGGTGTCACCGATAAGATCCTCTTCGCCCATCAGTTCATGATCGGGGCAGACGGAAGCGATCAGGTTGGCGATCACCGACTGACTTTCCAAGTCGGCATCGCTGACCAGGTCATAGCTCTTACCGCCGACTTCGGATTTATCCCGCAGCTCGACGCCGTCGTGCCAGTAGCGGTGCAAGACGTGTCCGCCGGCCTGGGCGGCCGACTCGGCAAGGCGGAGGATGGATGCCAGATCGCTGGGCATGAATTTGATGGTCGTCCGAGTCGCGCGGCGGCGGCTAACGTTCTCGGTACGTGATTCGACCTTTGGTCAAATCATAGGGCGACAGTTCGACACGAACCTTGTCGCCCGGCACGATACGGATGAAGTGCTTGCGCATCCGTCCGGCGACGTGCGCCATCACTTCGTTGCCGGTTTCCAATTGGACTCGGAACCGGGTGTTGGCAAGGGCCTGGGTGACCGTGCCCTCGACTTCGAACGCTTCTTCTTTCTTGCCCAACTTTTTTCCTAGGGGTTATCGTTTGCTGAACTGGACGCCGCGTCGGGCTCCACGCAAACCTGGTTTCTTTCGTTCCTTCATGCGAGAGTCTCGCGTCAGGAACCCGCCATCACGAAGGGTGTCGTGGAGCGACTCATCATAGCTGACCAGGGCACGTCCCAGTCCCATGCGGACGGCACCGCTTTGGCCGGTCAGGCCGCCGCCGGTGACACGCACGATGACGTCCAGCTTGTCGGTCAATTCGACAGCTGCCAGGGCCGCGGTGATCGCAGCTTGATCTTGGTCGTTGACGAAATACTCGTTCAGCGGCTTGCGGTTGATCGTAATCTTGCCTTCGCCGGCGCGGACGCGAACGCGTGCGACACTGCTTTTGCGTCGTCCGGTGCCCAGTGCGTCACCGTTGATCTTGTCTTTTTTGACCAGGGTCATCAGTAGAGTCGGTAATTGAGTTGTTTGGAAGGGGGTTCAGGGACTGCCCGCCGAACGGGCAGGCCGCGGCGATGCTAGCTGACTTTCTTGCCCGTGCGTGCCAGCGGTTTGGGATCTTGGGCCGCGTGCGGGTGATCCGGACCGGCATAGATCTTCAGCTTCTTGATCATTTGCCGGGCCAGTTTGTTTTTCGGCAGCATGCGACGGACGGCGTGATAGATCAGGTCTTCCGGCTTGCGTTTTTGGCGGTCGCCATAGCTCTCCAGTCGCAACCCCGGGTAGCCGGTGTACCACGTGTAGTGCCGGGCGTCCATCTTGCGGCCGGACATCGCGACCTTGTCCGCGTTGGTGACGATCACGAAATCACCGCAATCGACGTGTGGGGTGTACTGCGGGCGATGCTTGCCCATCAGGACGACGGCGATATCACTGGCCAAGCGTCCGAGGACCTCATCGGAGGCGTCGACGACGTGCCAATTCTGTTCAACTTGGCCGGGTTTGGCCATGTAGGTAGGTTGCGTCACGGAAACAGTTCTACGGAAAACGGAAAATGTGCGGTTGGGCGAACGTCAAACGGATCGCTCGGCTCTGGCGGGGGCGAAACGGCGGTTGCTGCAGCGGGTGCAGCTTGACCACGACCTCGGCGCCCGTTGTTCTGCGGCGGCGATTTCTGTCTTCGGCGGCGATTTCGGCCGGTCAAACACGGCACGGTCTCACGAGGAGATCGCTTGGAAGCGGAGCGAATCGGATTCGCGATCCCTGCCGCCAAGAAAGACCGAGAACGGTGCTCCGGCGGAGGATTCGGAAGCGTATCGACACCTCCCCGGCTCGGCAAGGGCTTTTCAGAGTTTTCGCAGGCGAAATTGGCTCGCCGGCTTATGCCCCGAAGCGACTTAAGTACTTCGTCAGCCGCAGCTTCTTGCGCGCGCTGTCGCTGGTCATGTACCGCAGACTCCCGAAGATGGGGCGTTTGGGTCCCCAAGCCCGGTCGTAGCGTCCTAAAACCCAAAAAATCCCGCTGTAGGAGTTCGGATCGCGTCCGTCCAAGGCGTATTTGTTGTTCAAGTGAATCATGATCTCCAGCGCCTGTCGGGCCGATTCGGTCCAGTGCAGGATTTTCTTGCCCCACAGCATCCGCATGTAGTTGTGCATGACGCCCTGGCGGACCAATTGACGCTGGGCCGCGTTCCACAGTTCGTCGTCGGTCTCGGCCGCCTCAAATTGCTCCAGCGTGTACGTCACCGGCCGTGGATCGTCCGCCGTTTCCGCGATCGTTTTCTTGGCCCAATCGGGCAGCGATTCGAATTTGTCGTACATTTCCGGTTCGCGAAAGGCCAGGTTGAACCCCATTTCGCGCCAGGTCAGGATCTGGTCCAAGAACCCTTCGGCCGGCTCGCTGGTGTTCCAAAACCCGTGGTTCTTGCCGTTGGCCTCGGACGCCTGGTCGGGGGTCCATTGTTCGTGGTCCAACACCCGCTCGACGATTTCGTGGGCAGCGATGTGGCCGAAATGCAGGTGCGGACTGAGCCCGCTGGAGCCCTGTTCGTCGGGGTGATTGCGATCGGTGTGGTAGACCGGCAGGGCATCGGTCAAAAAGCTGTCCAACGCCTTCGCAGCGGCCGCACTGCCGCCATCGACGACCGGGCTGGGGGGGACGGAATGATCGATCGGAATCGACGCCAAACCGTCTTCGCCGAGCAACGCATCCAAATCCGCCGGCTTCCATTTCCGCGTCACCGAAGCAGGCAGCTTGTCCAATTCGGGCAACGAGAGGTTGTCCAATGGATCCGTCTCGGGCAGCTCGGTCAGACAATCCAGGATGTTCTTGTGCATCCAGCGCCGATAGCTGTGGGCGACCGTAAAGGTTCGATCTGGCAGCCGCATCGGCACGACGCAGTTGCCGTCGACCAGCTCCAGCGGCACCGGCAACCGGTCTTTCACGGCGTCGATCATGTGAGGCAAAAAGAAGCACGGGTATTCGTCAGTGACCACCGTGCATGCGTTTTCGGCCAATTTGGCCAACAGCGGCGAACCGCGGCCGGGTTTCGGCTCTACATACGGAAAGTACGTGACCGGCTTGTCGCCAAACGCGTCGGCATTGTCACGCATCCCCTGGATGATGAAGCGGTGGATTCGGTCACTGGCCCAGTCGTAGCGCACGCGAAGCGGCTCAAAGACGACCAGCGGCTTGTCGAGTGACCGGGCGCGATCGACGGCATGCTGGAGCGCGAAGTTGTATCGTGTTCGTCGCGCCGCGATCATCCAGTACAGCACGTACTGGCCGCCTTGTCGCAACGACCGCGAATTGGCCTGCGTGATTCGAATTTCGGGAATCGGCATGTCGGCGGATGATCCGGTGGAATTCGGGAGCGAGGGTGTAGCGGACGTCGGCACGCCCATAGTATGGTGCCAAAGCAACCGGCGACGCACGGAAGCGGCCCCGCCTTCATTCGGACCTGACAACATTGAAGCGACATCGACTGCGAAGAAAGCTCCCCCTGCTGGCCACGCTGGCGGCGATCACGATCGCCGTCGGCGGGTACGTGTTCGGATTGGCGCTGCTGCAATCGCATCTGTACGCCTATTACGACTTTGAAGATCTGATCCAGCCGCGGCTGATCGACGCGACGATCGTCAGTTGGTTGCTGTTTTTCTGCAGTTCGATCGGCAGTTTCCTGAACGTCGTCGCCTGGCGGATGCCGCGTGGCGAAGGCATCGGCGGCCATTCCCATTGCCCACGCTGCGCGAACACATTGAAGATTCAGGATAACGTGCCGATCCTGGGCTGGATCTCGCTGGCCGGGCGTTGCCGTTTTTGCTCGCTTCCGATCTCGCGTCGCTATCCGATCGTCGAGGCGTTGGTGGGGATCACGTTGACGCTGATCGGAATCACCCAGCTGTACTCGCTTTCCCTGCCGGCGCAGTTCGTTCACGGTCACGACGGCCCGCTGTGGGCCCCCCGCGTCTCGCCAGAGCTGTTGGCGATTCTGACCTACCACACCGTGGCGGTGTCGACACTGTGGGCGATGGCGTTGATCCGCATCGATGGAACCCGCTTGCCGGCCCGGTTGGTCGTCTTTGCCGGCGTTGTTCTGGTGATCCCGATGTTGGCCTATCCGACCGTGATGGTCGTGCCGTGGCAGGCTAGTCGGCCGATGGTCTGGGTGCCCGATGGCTTGCACGTTGATGCGATCATGCGCGTGGCCAGCGCCCTGGTCGCCGCGGCGCTGTTCGGACGCGTGCTTGCCAAGGGGCTCTGCCCTTCGGCCGATTTAAAACTCGATCCGCTCGGCGGCGGCACGGCCCGGTTGGTCGATCTGATCGCGATGCTGTCGGTTCCCGCCCTCGTGATCGGATGGCAATCGATGCCGGCACTGGTGATCGTCGCGGCAGTCTTGGCGATCGTACTGCGTCCATTACTGCGATGGATCCCCATCAACGACGGTCCGCGCGGACAAATCGCCCGGCGTGGGGCGATGGAATCGTTCGCATTCGCCTTGCCGTTCGCGCTGACGTTGCACTTGGTGTTCTGGCGTGTGCTTTGGGAAACGCCCGCTTGGCCCAGCGATCACAGTAGCCGCAACGTGATCATCATCGCGGCGCTCACGGTCTTGGCCGTCCCGTTCTTTCTGACCGATCGCACCACAGCGACGGCGTCAGACGATGGCCAGCTGAAAGATCCCGGCGACGAAGACGAAGGTGTCGTCGACGACGTTTCAACCGACGAATTGCCAGAACACCATTGCGATGCCGAATCCGATGATGGAGATCAGCGTCGAGATGACCCCCCAAGTCCGTAGCGTTTGGGCTTCGGACATTTGGAAATAGCGAGAAATCATCCAGAAACCGGAATCGTTGACGTGGGAGAATCCCGTCGCTCCGGCGGCAATCGCCACCGTGATCAGTGCCAATTGCGGCTGGCTCATCCCGTCGACAAAGTTCCCCATCAAACCGGCGGCGGTCAGCATCGCAACGGTCGCTGATCCCTGGGCGATGCGAATCAACGTCGCGAACACCCAGGCCAACAGCAGCACCGAAATCCCCGAGTCGCGAAAGATCACCTCCATCGCATCGGTGATTCCCGTCGCCGCCAGCACGCCTTTGAACACGCCGCCGGCACCGGTGATCAAAATGATGATGCCCGCCGGCCCGAGTGCCTTGGTCGAGATTTCCAGCAGGGTTTCCCGATCCACCCCGCGCCGGGTTCCCAGGAAGTACAGCGCGGTGAGCGTTGAAAACAACAGCGCGATGACCGGGTGCCCGATGAACGTGACGAACTGCACCACCGGCGACGCACTGGCCAACGATGCGGCGAGCTCGGCGCCACGTTGGTCACGCGTCAGCCCTTCGGCCAGCCCCGCGGCATACCATTGCTCGATGACCGTGTTGGCCAAAATCAATCCGATCGGCAGCCCGATCAAAAACACGATGAACCCGAACGGAGGCAAAGCGGCTTGTTCGCTTTCGTCGATCTCGGGCGACTCAGGCAGTACGATCTCCACCCCCTTGGACAGCTTCACGCACAAGCAAGGGCCGCACAGAATCGCCGTCGGCAGGCCGACCAACACGCCGAATAGGATCACCCACCCCAGATTGACGCCCAACAGGTAGGCCACCGCGACCGGCCCCGGGGTCGGGGGGACGAACGCGTGCGTGACCGCCATGCCGGCGACCAACGGCAGCCCGAAATGCAAAAATGGCCGTTTCGTATCACGCGCCAACGCGTACAACAGCGGGGCCAAAATGACCAACGCCACGTCCAAAAAGACGGGGATCGAGATGATAAATCCGGTCAACAGCATCGCCCACGAAGCCCGCTTGGGGCCGAACACGCGCACCAGATGGTTGGCCAACGACTGTGTCCCGCCGCTGTGTTCCAAAACCGCTCCGAAGACGGCCCCGATCCCGATGATCGTGGCGATAAATCCCAGCGCGCTGCCCATGCTTTTGACGATCGTGTCGGCAACTTGGGTCAGCGGCACCGCATCGGGATTGACCGTCCGGCTGGACGCGGCGACGACGACGGAGACCAACAGCAAGGCCAAAAACGCGGACAGCTTCAGCTTTAAGATCAATACCAATAGCAACGCGATGCCGAATACCAGCAGCGCGATCAGCGGTCCCGCCGGTGGACCGGCCGGCTCCGTTTGCCCCAACACCATCGAAACAGACGCCGGCCAGTGGAGGCCAAGGGGGAACAGCAAAGAAGCATCGATCAACGGAGGCACCGTGTGAAACAAGCGGAATGACGAACGTGGATGCCCGGAGAGGGTTCAGCGACCCGGGTGCCGCTGGCGGGAGCGGCGAGTCTAGGCGGGCGGCAAGCGTGGGTCAAGAATCGGCCCTTAACGCCACGGCACGGGAAAGGAGGGATTCGCCCTTGCCGAGTACGATGGCCCTTCCGGGCCGTCGCTTTTCGCTGCTCCGCAGCGAAGGGAATTCACCTAAAGGGACCGTCCAGCGTAGGGCGATGCTTTCTCACGGTACGATGGCCCTTCCGGCCCGTCGCCCGTGGGGCTCAGCGCGACGACCTAGAAAGGACGTCGTACACCTATCCACCGACCGCTGCCCAGCTTTCTGACGAGTCACGGATTGCGAATCCTCTCATAGAGCTACAATAGACGCCGATTCCCTCTCGACCTCCAATCCACGCCTATCGGTCCCAGATGAGTTCTCCGATCAAACTTGCCGACCACTTCCACGGCGAGCGCTGCGCGATTTCGTTCGAATTATTCCCGCCGAAAACCGAAGCCGGCATGAAACTGCTGGAAACCAACGTCGAGCGATTGAAGGCGTTCGAGCCCAGTTTCTTCACCTGCACCTACGGCGCCGGCGGTTCGACCCAATCGCGGACGCTGGATGTTGTCGAGCGCGTGCGACAGATGACGGGCCTGCCGGTCGCGTCCCACCTGACCTGTGTCGGTTCGACCGTCGCTGAACTGCGCGACTACTTGGCCGAAGCCAGACGCCGCGGTGCCGAGTACATTGTCGCCCTGCGTGGGGACCCGCCCAAGGGCAGCGAATCGTTCCAGGCGGTCGAAGGCGGGTTGCGATACGGCAACGAACTGGTCGAATTGATCCGCGAAAGTTTCCCCGACCAGTTCGGCATCGCGGTGGCCGGATACCCGGAGGTCCATCAAGAAGCGCCCGACGCCCAAACGGACCTGGACAATCTGAAACGCAAGGTCGACGCGGGAGCCGACATCGTGGTCACGCAGTTGTTCTATGACAACGACGACTTTTATCGTTTTCGCGACGCCTGTGTTGCCGCCGGCATTGAAGTCCCGATCGTGCCCGGCATCCTGCCGGTGACCAATTTCAAGCAGGCACAACGGATCGCCGGGATGTGCAAGGCACGGATCCCCGACGACATGGCGGCCGCAATGAACGAAAACGACGATGCCGACTACCAATTCAAAGTCGGCGTGGATCACGCGCGGGTGCAAACGATCGACTTGATCGAAAACGGTGTCCCCGGGATCCACTACTACGTGCTCAACAAGAGCGACGCCGCGGCGCAAATGCTCGATGGCCTGTCACTGGGCGCCCCCTCGTCGTGATGATGGGATCGGCTTCCGGGAACCGTCCGGCCTAGCGCGATCGGTATTCATCGTACGATGGCCCTTCCGGGCCGTCGTTCGCTAGCACGCTCCACGCGACGACCTGAAAAGGACGTCGTACAATCAATCAACTCGCCGCGGATTCTGCTACCGCGGAAACGCCGCCAACGGCACATCGCGGTAGAGCGTCAACATGCCGGCGACTTCCTCGACCCGCTGCCGGCTTTCTTTGCTCAGCCCCGTCTTGAATTTGTAATTGGAAACGAACGTCCGGGCGTGCGTGTCGGACTTCAGCTGCAACGTGACCGTTTCCGGAATGCGTCCGTCGGCCGCGATGGTGTTGCCGAGATTGATCCGGGCAAACGGCGGAGTCCCAATCTTTCGCACCAAATTGACTCGGGCGACCCAATCGGTGAACTCGGCAAATCGATTCGGTTGCGCCGCAATCTCCGGCTCGGCGGCACTGGCGGTGTAGTGATAGTCGCCGAATTGGATTTGATAGGTGTTTGCCTGGTTGGCATCACGCACTGTTCGGGCAGTGATTCCCAGCCGGGTTTCAAGACCTTCATTGGTTGCAAACAGCCGAAACCGGGCGGCGGCGGTGACAATGTCCTGGTGGGTGATCGCTGATTTGACGTGATCGACCCGGGAGAGCAAGGTGATTTGGCCGTTGATCGGATCGATCAGCGTCACGTTGCGGGGCTCGGTGAGTGCGAAATCGTAGGCTTTGCCGTCCTTAAACAGCACCAGGTGTCGATCCTGGAGCTGTAGTTTCTCATCCGCCAGCACCTCAAACACTTCGATCGTGACTTGAAAGGCGTTGTCGTCGGCGGCGGGAATCTTTGCGGCGGCCAGACGTGCCGGTGATTCGGCCACGGTGGTCCCGGCCGTCGTCGCGATCAGACAACAACACACGATCCGGATCAGTGCCGCAAGCGATTTCGGAGCGATCAGTTGGGAAAGCCGCATCATGCTGGCGATCTCGTCGGTGAAAGTGGAGCTCGGGGGGCTGTCGCGAGGCGACCTGGACTTTTTCAGTCTCTGGAGCGTAGAAAAGGGCGACGCCGGTGGTCCAGACCAATGTCGCCGGCTTTTTCGCCACTTCAACCATTCGCCGACATCGATGCAACGCACGCTCTTGTTCATTCCCCACGAAATCGGGCCGCTCCCCATCTTAGGGGTCGGTTGGGCGTTGGGGATTTTGGTGCTGGCGCTGCTCGTTCGGTTGGGCTGGGCGCAGCGTCAAATCAGCCGATTCGGCGGCAGCAAGGGCGAAGATGGACCGCCGACACTGGGGCAGGTGTTGGCCGGCGAAGGACTGTTTTGGGCCGCCGCGGCGGGGCTGATCGTGTTCGTTCTGCCCAACGTCGAGCTGAAAAACGTCGCCGGCGATCCCGTGGGCATGGCGATCCGCGGCTACGGTGTGTTCTTGGTCTGTGGCGTGATGAGTGCGATCGCGCTGGCGGCCTATCGGACCTCGCGGGCCGGCATGAACCCCGAATTGATCTACTCCCTGGCCCCCTGGGTGTTCATCGGCGGAATCGTCGGCGCCCGGCTGTTTTACGTGATCCAGTACCGCGACGAATACATCGGCGCGTCGACGATGGAGACGATCAAAAACATGCTGGCCTTCACCGAAGGCGGATTGGTGGTCTATGGATCGTTCATCGGCGGTTTCCTGGCGTTCATGGTGTTCACCTTTCGCAACAAGGTCCCGCTGCTGCGCTTCGGCGACGCGATCGTGCCCTGCATCTTTCTGGGCGTCTTCTTCGGTCGCTTGGGCTGCCTGCTGAACGGCTGCTGCTACGGCGGGCGGTGTGAACCCGGTTGGGCGTCGCTGCAGTTTCCGCCACTCACCAAGGTCTATCAGGAGCAATTGACGAGCGGCGAACTGCTGGGCATGGACATCGATCTGAAAACCGGAAAGATCCAATCGGTCGTTCCGGGAAGTGTCGCCGATGAGTTGGGGATCAAGGCGAAGGACGTGTATGAAGCCGGCGATTTCGATCGGCGTCCCTACAAGACCGCCGACCCGAAGCTTCCCGAAGAAGAGATTGTGCCGGGTTGGATGATGCGAGTTTCGGGAAAGACGCACGTTTTGTCGCCTGAAGAATTGCCCGAGCGTGCGTTGCCGGTTCGCGCCGCGCAACCGATCAGCAGCCTCAGTTCGCTCGCCCTGTGCATCGCGCTCTGTGCGTTGTCCCTGTGGATCACGCGGACCGGCGCGATGATGTTTATCGGGTTTGCGTCGTACGCGGTGTTGCGTTTCGTGCTGGAGATCGTTCGCGTTGATGAAGCCGGCCAATTCAACACGTCGTTGTCGATTTCACAGTGGGTCAGTGTGGTCGTGCTGACGCTGTCGATCGTCGGATTGATCTGGGTGTACTTCATCCGCAGCGATGTCGCCGACGGCAGCGACGCGGCGGCACCGGGAGTGGCATCGTGAAGATTCTGGTCACCGGCGGCTGTGGTTTCATCGGCAGCAACCTGATTCGCCATTTGCTCTCCGCAACGGCGCACCGCGTTGTCAACGTGGACAAATTGACGTATGCGGGGAACCCGAACTCGCTGGCCGAATTCGCCGACGCCCCACGCTATGTATTCGTCCGAGGCGACATCGCGGACGTGACGTTGATGCGTGGCGTGTTTGCCGATCATGCCCCGGACGCGGTGATGCACTTGGCCGCCGAATCCCACGTCGACCGTTCGATCGACGGTCCGGCGGACTTCATCCAGACCAACGTCGTCGGCACCTTTCACCTGCTTTCGGCCGCGGGAGAATACTACCAACAGCTCTCCGGCTCGCGCGCCGAGTCGTTTCGTTTCCTGCACGTCTCGACCGACGAAGTCTACGGGGCGCTCGGTGCCGAGGGGCTGTTTTCCGAGTCGACGGCCTACGACCCGCATTCGCCCTATGCCGCCACCAAGGCGTCCTCGGACCATCTAGCCCGAGCCTGGAGGACGACGTACGGATTGCCCGTGATTGTTACCAATTGCAGTAATAATTATGGGCCGTATCAATTCCCCGAAAAACTGATCCCGCTGATGATCATCAAAGCGATCGGGGAGCAACCGCTGCCGGTCTACGGGCGTGGAGAGAACGTCCGCGACTGGCTGCACGTCGTTGACCACGCGTCGGCCTTGTGCCAAGTCCTGCAGCACGGCGCGGTGGGCCACACCTACAACATCGGTGGCGATTGTCAGCGTCGCAACATCGACCTGGTCCGCTCGGTGTGCGAGATTTTGGACGAGCTGCATCCCCGCCAGAACGGATGCCACGCCGACCTGATCCGCTTCGTCGCCGATCGGCCCGGGCATGATTTCCGCTACGCGATCGATTCGACCAAGATCCGCGGCCAACTAGGGTGGCAACCACAACACGACCTGGAATCCGGACTGCGGCAAACGATCCGCTGGTACCTGGAACATCGCGATTGGTGGCAAGCAATCCTCGACGGCAACTATCAACTCCAGCGACTCGGCCGAGTCCAATCGACG
This sequence comes from Stieleria maiorica, assembly GCF_008035925.1. Classification (NCBI taxonomy): domain Bacteria; kingdom Pseudomonadati; phylum Planctomycetota; class Planctomycetia; order Pirellulales; family Pirellulaceae; genus Stieleria; species Stieleria maiorica. The sequence goes on along the minus strand of NZ_CP036264.1, from coordinate 7,441,283 downwards.
GATCAAACATGAAAGGCATCATCCTGGCCGGCGGCAGTGGGAGCCGACTGGCGCCGCTGACAACCGCGATCAGCAAACAACTGCTTCCGGTCTATGACAAGCCGATGATCTATTACCCGCTGTCGACGTTGATGTTGGCGGGCATCCAAGACATTCTGCTGATCAGCACCCCCAGTCACACGCCGATGTTTCAATCCCTGTTGGGCGACGGGGCTCAGTGGGGCATCCGAATTTCTTATGCGGTCCAGGAACGTCCCGGCGGGTTGGCCGAAGCGTTCCTGCTGGGCGAGTCGTTCCTGGAGGGGCAACCGAGTTGTTTGGTCTTGGGCGACAACGTGTTTTATGGCGAGGGGCTGATCCAACTGCTGCGGCGTTCGGCGGAACTGGCTCGCGGCGCGAAAATCTTTGCCTATGAGGTCCGCAACCCGTCGGCCTACGGCGTCGTCTCGTTCGACTCCGACGGTCGCGTGATCACGCTGGAAGAAAAACCCGACCAGCCGAAATCGAATTTTGCGGTGCCGGGGTTGTACTTTTTCGATTCGCGTGCCAGCGAGTTTGCCAAACAGCTGCGTCCATCGTCACGCGGCGAATTGGAGATCACCGATTTGAACCGCATGTACCTGAATCAGGCTGCGTTGGAAGTCAAAGTCCTGGGCCGCGGGATCGCGTGGCTGGATACGGGAACGCACGAAAGTCTGCACGACGCCAGCAGCTTCGTCGGTGCGATCGAGAAGCGGACGGGGTTGAAAGTCTGTTGCCCGGAAGAGATCGCGTTTCGCAACGGCTGGATCGACCGCCAAGGCCTCGCGCGCTGTGCCGATTCCGTGCGGCACAGCGAATACGGGCGGTACCTTCGCAAGTTGCTTGAGCACCCGATCACCCATCGCAACGTCGTGTAAGCAGTAGTGGTCGACGCGAGGAGTCCGTGCAGTCCGAACATCCGTGTTCCTCAAGCCCCCTACGCGACCTTCTTGAAGTCCAAGCCGGCGTTGTTGGCACCGTCCAGTTGGAACGTGAACCCGTTGGCTGCCATCGTCAGCTTGCCTTCCATCTTTTGCAGATCATTGCTGCGGACCAGCGTCAAGCGTCCCTCGGTCACTCGGTATTGGCCGGTGAACTGGCTGGTCTTGCCGTTGTTGCGAACGACCCAGGAGAACGTGTTACTGCTGTTGAGATTCAATTCGATCGTGACGTTGCTGGGCAAGGTCGCTTGGAAGCTTCCGATGTGGCCGGGAGTGGCTTCCGAGGCTGCAACGGCGGTTGTCGTGGTCGGCGCCGGATTCGAAACGCTGGGCGTGGATGATGTCACCCCGATCGGATTGGACGCGGTGAGCGACGCGAGTGCTGCCAGGGCGGACGATTCGGCATCGGCTGTGTTTGCCGCTGGTTTGTTTGTCGTCGGCGTCGTTGCGGGTTGAGTGGTCGCTTGTTGCGTGAGCGTTTGCTGTGGTGCCGCCGAGGTTTGCAGCGCCACCTGGGCTCGCGGCCGCGGGCGAACGGAGGCGACGGTGGACGCCGTCGAAGCCGGCTGAGTGATCGCCGCCGGCGGGGCGGCTTGCCCCAGCGCGGGGTTGAACCGCGGCGCGGCATTGTGGATCGGTGGCGTCGTCGGCAGCGTGGTGCGGTAGTTCGACGCGGCCCGGGCATAGCCCCCATAGACCGGGGCGTACGAAACACGTCCCCCGCGTCCACCACAAGCCGACGCGGTCGGAACAGATTGAATCGAGACGGCAGCAATTGCGGCAACGACGAAAAGCTTTTTGGCAGTGCGTTTCATGGGTCAAGATCCGAAAGAAAGTTGGTTGGGTTGCGGCGTGAAGATGCCTTTCAAACAACCAAGCGAAGCCGGCGAACGGATGTTTCAGATTTTTTTGTTTCGGGTTTCGGGTTTCAAGTTTCAGGTCCCCGGGGGACGGAGCCGCCCCGGTTTTTCTTGGTCAAGGCGATTTGGCGAACCAGATTCAATCTGCGACACTCTCGATCAGCAACAACACCGCCGTAGGGACCGAACCGAACTTGAACCGCGCAGTTGTTGCGGCAGGACCGACGGCACACAGAACTCAGACGGCTTTGAGCCGGATCAAGTAGCAGCTCGACAAAACCCCATGAAACACTCCCTTTCGACCTTCGGAAATCGCCTCGCGTTGGACTCGGGGATCGGCGAATTGATGCAGGACCTAGGCGAGACGCTTGCCTCGGGCGATGAAAACCTGTGCATGCTTGGCGGTGGCCAACCGGCCCACATCCCCGAGGTGGACCAGCGTTGGTTAACGCGGTTCCGCGAATTGGCCGGTGACCCGGCTCAAGTCTCCGCGGTGCTGGGCGATTACCAGCCTCCCGCAGGGGACGCCGCGTTTCGCGATTCGGTCGCCAAGTTATTTGCTCGCGAATTCGGTTGGCCGATCACCGCAAAAAACGTTTGCATCACCGCCGGCGGACAGACGGCGTTCTTCTTGTTCCTCAATGCGTTGGCGGGAAGGTTCGATGACGGAACGGAGCGCAAGGTGCTGCTTCCGATCGTCCCCGAGTACATCGGGTATGCCGACCTGGCGACGTCCAGCGATCTGTATCGGGCGGTGCATCCGAAAATTGAAAAAATCGGCGACCACGAGTTCAAGTACGCGATCGATTTTGATTCGTTGGAAATTGATGATTCGATCGCAGCGATCTGTCTGTCGCGGCCGACCAACCCGTCTTCCAATGTCGTCTCCGATGCCGAACTGGAACATTTGGCGGAGTTGGCCGAGCGGAACGACATCCCGCTGATCGTCGACAATGCGTACGGCGATCCGTTTCCGGGCGTGAACTTCACCGACAGCACGCCGGTCTGGCGGCCGTCGATGGTGCTGACCTACAGCCTCTCCAAACTGGGACTTCCAGGGACGCGTACGGGAATCGTGATCGGCAGCGAGGAAATGATTCAGTGGATCGGATCGATGAACGCGATCTCGTCCCTGGCCAACAACAATGTCGGCCAAGCGATCATTCGGCCGATGATCGACAGCGGCGAAATCATTTCGATCAGCCACGACGTGATTCGTCCGTTCTATGAGCAGCGGTCACGTCAGGCACATGATTGGTTGGTCGAAGCACTCGATGATTCCGTGCCCTTCCGGATCCATCGTCGCGAAGGCGCGTTTTTCCTGTGGCTGTGGCTCGAAGGGCTGCCGATTTCGTCGGCCGAACTCTATCGGCGGCTGAAACAACGTGGCGTGATGGTGATCTCCGGCCACTACTTCTTCTTCGGACTCCCCGAGGACGATTGGCCACACCGCGACGAGTGTCTGAGGATCAGCTTCACCACCTCCGAACCGGTGCTCCGCCGCGGGCTCAAAATCCTGGCCGACGAAATCAACCAGCTGTTTGCATAAGTCAAGAAACGATTCCCCAACTGCCAGCTCCCGAATCATCCCGATTGGTGCCACCAATCGGCGCCCCCACGCTGGGACGCTGGGGAAAATAGGACCTATGGGACGTAGGGGACACATGGGACCGGGAAGTAGTTGGCAGTATCCGGCGTCCTATCGGTATCCGGCGTCCTATCGGCATCCGGCGTCCTATCGGTCGCATGGGTCCCATTGGTCCTATCTACCCACCGGCCCTCCCAACCCCCGTGGTCCCGATTGGTGCCACCCATGAATCGAACGCCGGCGTGGGGATTTGCTGGCATTCACGATCCCAATTAGCCTGATTGGTGCCACCCATAAATAGCCTGATTGGTGCCACCCATAAATCGAACATTGACGGGATGATTTGCTGGCATTGGAACGCCGACTGTCGGTTACCAAATCGATGGGTGGCACCAATCAGGGATGGGTGGCACCAATCAGGGACGGCACCATCAATCGACCAATTCGTGCCTCCCACCAACCGAACACTCGCGGGGGAATTGCTGGCATTGGATCGCCGTCTGTTGGTCGCCCAAATTGATGGGTGGCACCAATCTGGGGCGGAGGCTGCGGGGTGGGGTGCGTCAACGACATGCGATTGTTCTGCATCAGCTATCATTCTTGCTGCGTTTTCCCCACACCGCTGATCGCAAGTTCCCGATGAAGTCCATCGCAGTCATCGTCACCCTGTTGCTGATTCACGCCTCCATCGCCAATGGAGGTGGTCCGCAACCCGGGGACCTGTACCGTGAATTTTCCGTGCATAACGGCGGTGATCGCGATTGGCGTGTCACCGATAAACGCGCGGTGGACAAATTCGAGCGGGCGAAGGCGCATCTGCCCAACGCGCGGATCGAAATTCGAATCGATGACCTGGAAAACGCGATTCGCGCTGAGGCGATGTTGGATCGCTGGGGCGGCCATCGAGGCACGATCAACAAACGCATCCGGTTCAACGACAACGATTGGATCCTCGTCCCGGAATTGGAACACTTTCCCGAGGGAGTACGGCCGGAACAGTTGTTCTATCAAGACAACCCGATCGTCGACGTCCCGCTGCAATACTTGCATGAAGGCGTCAACATCTTCGATGCCGATTGCGACGAACAGGGAGGATTCGGATGGGGACAGTGGGGACTCTACTCGATGGTCCTTCGGGTCTACTATGACCGTGATCAAAAAGGGGAAAACTATCGGGCCGGTGGTCGGATCACGAACCCGCAGCCCGGCCAGACACTGGGCGAGCATCCGCAAGTCGACGTCACCGCTGAAGCGACGATGGGCGTCGCACGGATCGATGTGCTGGCGGCCTACGACGGCTATGACGAAGACGGTGATGGCCGGTTCGGCGGGTACCACGAAAGCCACTTTCAACTGGTCCGCGGCGAAGTCAACCAGATTCGTGATCACGTCGGAACATTGTGGCAACAACCGTACCGATTGACTTGGAAAACCGATTGGGTGCCCGATCAATCCCCGGGCAGCATTTCGCTGGTCGCCAGAATCCAAGACGCGCGCGGTTATTGGTCGGTCACCGAACCGGTCGAACAGCTCTCGCTGCATCGCCCGAACGCCAGCGTCAAACTGTACCGGGCCGATGACGTGCCGGAAGATTTCGGAGTCCGCGCCGGAAACACGAAATCCTGCACGTTGACGATTCCCCCGTCCGACCCGATCGATTCGGCCACACAAGCTATCCTGCACCTGCGTACCTGGCACGGCTGGGACGGGCACCACGAACCGATTCGCATCAACGATCATGCCATGCCGGTCGCCGGAAAGAACCATTTTTACGATTACGATCGGCTGGCGTTTCCACCGAGTGTTCTGAAACAAGGCACCAATACGTTCACGGTGCACTCCCAGACCGAACACCACATGCTGGAGGTGCTTTGGCCGGGGCCGGCGGTCGCCGTGCGGATGCCGCGACCGGAGGTTGTGATCAACAACGGACGCTACCAGGATCGCGACCATTTCGTGATCGACACGCCCGGTGCGATCTATTGGTTGGACAAGAACTCCGGCGGCCTGTCACGATTGATCGATCGCGAGGGCAACGATTGGATCGCATTCAAGAAAGAACCTTGGGATCGCTATCCGGCTTCGGCGGCATCTTCGTTTCGCGGATTGCCGAACCTGTTGTTTCAGGGGCAGGGAGGCGGTTTCGGGCATCCGGGATGGGATCGCGGAACCAGCGTGCAACTCGACCGGCGAACGATCCAGACGACCAGCGACAGCGGCACGTGGCGGTTGCGATGGACGTTTGATGCGACGGGGGTGGAACTGGACGTCCAGACCGATGACCCCGAGCGCGCGTTTTGGTTTCTGTACGAAGGTCCGATCGCCGGTCGTTGGGCACCGCGGTCGCAATACTTCGCCTCCGACGTCACGCCGCCATCGCAGATCCCCCACGACTACTTCGGTGGTGACAAGGTGTTTGATCGATTCCGCTGGGCGTACCTTGGCGACCGACGATCGCCGCGCGTGCTTGCCCTGGTTCATCAAACGCCCGATGACGCCGTCGACACTTATGCTCACTTGGGTGATTCCGATCAAGGCCTCGAATCATCCGACGGAATGGTCGTGTTCGGATTTGGACGAGGGGCAAAGGGGATCCAGCCGTTGCTCAAGGGTGGTCAGTCGTTTCGCATCGGTTTGATAGAATCCCCCGGCCACACCGACGCGCAGTACCAGACGATCAGCACGCAACTGGATTCCTGGTGAACTCGGCGGATCGTCGATTGCGTTCCGAGGTGTCGACCAACAATCTGCCGTCCCACCTTCAGCCTTTCTGGAATCCATCATGACGCTTCACCCGCAAGCCCAAGCCTTCGTCGACACATTGGCTGAAACGGATTCCCCGACCTGGGAAGAGTTGGGTGTGGAGAAGGCGCGTGAGGTCTTTGAAACGTTCGAAGAGATGTGCGGCGAGGGTCCGGACTTGGCGCGTGTCGAAGATCACACAATGCCGTGCGGGGTGCAGATTCGATTGTATTGCGATCGCTCGGAAACCGTCCCGGTGACGATGTTTTTTCACGGCGGCGGATGGGTGCTCGGCAATCTGCGGACGCACGACGCACTGTGCCGCCGGTTGGCAAAGGCATCCGGGTGTGCGGTCGTCGCAGTCGATTACCGATTGTCCCCCGAACACCCGTTTCCGATTCCGGTACAGGACTGTTACCGGGCGACCGAATACGTCGTGGAACATGCGGCACGATTGGGCGTCGACGCGACTCGCTTGGCCGTCACCGGTGACAGCGCCGGCGGCCACCTGGCGGCCTCGGTTGCGATCAAAGCACGCGACGAAGCGGCATTTCCGATCGCACTGCAGGTGTTGATGTATCCGGTGATCGAGCCCAATTTCGACACCGCGTCGTATCGCCAGTACGCCGACGGGTTCGGTTTGACACGTGACAGCATGAAGTGGTTCTGGCGTCAATTTCTCGGTGGCAAACCCGCCGCCAGAGAAGCGGTACCCTGTCGCGCCGAATCACATGCGAATCTGCCGCCGGCATTGATCATCACGGCCCAGTATGATGTCTTGCGAGATGAAGGCGACCAATACGCGGACCAGCTGCGCGACGCCGGCGTCGACGTGACCCACCGGCAACAACAAGGCATGCTTCACGCGTTTCTGCATTTCGCCGGTATCTTTGACACCGGGATGGAAGTCGGGCACCAGGTCGCGGTCGAGATCGGCGAGCGGTTGAGAGCGTAGCGGAAGCCGCCGAAGCTTGTCGATTTCATCAGGATTTCGAGGTTGATGAGACGATGCCAGCCCGACGCGTCAGCGAGGGGCGCTGTATGGCCCCTCGCTGACGCGTCGGGCTAACATGGGCAGCGTGAAGCCGGATAAATCAACATTCCGTTGACGCGTTCCGCTACCGCAAAATCCAATCTCGACAGCGTTTTAAAGCTCGTCGTCGCCGTTCATGACGGCGTCCTTGATCGCCTGGACCAGACGGGCGCGGCCGAGTCGTGCCAGGGCGTTAGCATCGACGTGAATCCCCATTGATTCGGCCAAGCGGATCGCCAAATCGACGTCGCGAACGCCGTGATACTGGTTCGTCACACCATCGGCGGTGTAGATCGTTTGGTGATCCGACTTGAAACCCGACTCGTAGGCATCGGACAGTTGCTGGATCCAGGTTTCCGGGATGCGTCGGGCGCGGCAATGGTCGACGCTCCAGATTTCATCGCCGGTACACTCGGCCAACAAAGACAACAACCGATGTCGTGGCACAGCGTTCATTGCTCGTCCAGCATTCGATCGATTTGTGCGGCGAGAATAAAATCATTCTCGCTCAAGCCCCCGATCGCATGCGTCGTCAACACAATCTCCAAATGACGATACCCCGTCAGGTGAAGATCGGGATGGTGTTGCTGGTCTTCGGCGATCTCGGAAATCTGATTGATGCGTTTAACAGCCTTCACAAACGTCTTGCAGTTCAACTTGCGGTGGATCTGACTGGCGTCCGAAGCGACGGTCCATTCCGGCGTCGCGCGTGCAAAGCCCGCCGCTTGATCGGGCGTCAACTTGGGGACTCCGCCCTCACAGGGAACACACTTGGATGCAGCGAGTGATTGGGACGTCGGGGCCGATGGCGTGGGGGCTGAATCAGACATGGTTCAATGCCGTGAGGGGGAGGACTTCGATTTGCTAGCAGTTCCGACGCTCATCCACGGATCGACGGCGTGAAACGCGGGACGTGGACCGTGAACATGATCTTCTGCAATCCATGATTCTACACCAGCCGGGGAAGCGATCTACCGAAGACGAACCTGGGACGACTGAACAGATCAACTCAACCGACATCAACCGATTCGCACAAGCCGTCTCGCTCTCAAGCCGCCAGCGGAAATCGGGTAAGAAGATTTCGGGGGTAAGAAAATGATGAGATGCCCCCTCCACTCGGTTTCACAAATTTTCCTACCTCCAAAATTTTCCTACCTCCTCACCAGGCCACGGCGTCCTGTCGGGTCGGAGGAAGTGGCAGAATGATTCGGGGCAGAATGATGTCGCCGTCGCTACGTTTGATTTGCGACGGGCGATATCCCCGTGTGCAACGTGGCGCCGCCCAGTCAGCCCCCTGATGATGCGGTCGCAAGGAGGCGCGACTTGAGTGAAAAAGTCGATCTGGCGGCGGTTTTGTGAAAAGACTAGGTTGCCCGACAACGGCTTCCTGCGGATCCCGTTTGCGGTGACCAAGGAATCCGAGTCGGGGGGATCGCAGCAGCCTACTCTTCTCTCTATCAACACGAAGGATCGTGACGATGTCCAGTGGCGAAAAAACTCCGAAATCAGGTTTTCAGAAACGATCCAAAACGCAGCGTGTGGTGCAACCGCCGCCGCCGACCCCGATTGAACTATCCACCCCGTCGCCACGGTTTCTGATCAGCCGGATGAGTGCGATCGGCGACACGATCCTGACCTTGCCGGTGGCCTGTGCGCTGCGAGATCGGTTTCCGGAATCGAACATTTCCTGGATCGTCGAAGAAAAATCCGCGCCGGTGGTTCGTCGTCATCCGGCCGTCGACGATTTGATCGTGCTGCCGCGAGGCTGGTTCACCTCGCCCAGTCGCATCCGCGACGCCCGTCGGCAGCTCCGCGAGCTCCACTGCGATGTTTCGATCGATTGCCAGGGGATGACCAAGTCCAGTTTGGCGTGCTATTTGTCCGGGGCGAAACATCGGATCGGATATGCCGGAAAACACGCGCGAGAGTTGAGTCGTTGGTTTTCCAACATCCAGGTCAATCCTGTTTTTCATCACCTGACCGACCGGTCGCTGGAATTGTTGATTCCGCTGGGCATTCATTCGCCATCGGTTCGCTGGGATTTACCGATCGAAGGGCCGGCGCAGGTGTGGGCGCGGCGTTATCGCAACACGATCCCGTCCAGCCGGATCGCGATCCTTAATCCGGGAGCGACGTGGCACAGCAAACGTTGGTTGCCCGAACGGTTCGGTGCGACCGCCCGCTACCTTTACGATCGCTACGGATACACCAGCATCGCGGTGTGGGGCACGTCGTTTGATCGGGCGATGGCCTCGGACATCGTTGCGACCAGCAACGGGGCGGCCATTTTGGCACCTGAAACGGATCTCCAGCACTTGGCGGCGTTGATTCAAACGGCCGACTTGTTCATCAGCAACGACACCGGTCCGTTGCACATGGCCGTGGCGGTCGGCACCAAGACGATCGGCCTGTACGGCGCGACCAAGCCGGGTGACAGCGGCCCGTACGGCCAAACCGCCATCCAAGTGGCCTATGAATCGGGATCGGCACGCCAACGTCGCAACGCCTCCAACGCGGCGATGTGTGCGATCGGAGTCGAGCATGTCTGCCAAGCGGTCGACGAGATCGAGCATCAACGTCAGATGCTGGTCGCCGCGTGACGGAGCGAACCGTGATCGATCCGAACAGCCGAGACCGGTCGACCAGCGTGCAAGACCTGCGTGATCTGGTGGAACAGTTTGTCGCCGAGCGCAACTGGCATTCCTTCCACAACCCCAAGAACCTGGCGATGTCGCTGGGGATCGAAACCGGGGAGTTGATGGAGCATTTTCAGTGGTTGACGCTCGACGAAGCGGCCGAGGTGCAACACGATGCGGCGAAGAAGCATGACGTCGGCGAAGAGCTGGCCGATTGTCTGGCGTATGTGTTGGCGATCGCCAACACGATGGAAATCGATCTCAGTTCCACGCTGGCCAAGAAGATGATCCGCAACGCGGAGAAGTACCCGGCGCCCCGAGGATGACGGCCGTTCCGGGCGGTCGTGACAAGCTGTACGACGGCCCTTCCGGGCGGTCGCGGCAAGCTGTACGACGGCCCTTCCGGGCGGTCGCGACAAGCGTGCGTCTCGTTCTCGGACTCCGCCCGGGGACGGACGCGTGCAAAGGCTCCGCCGGGGCAGCTCAAAATCGTGGGGCGTCGCATCGCATGATTTCTGCCGAATCAAATGTTCGATCCACCATCGACAAACAGACGGCGGCTAAGCAGAGAAACTCGACGAACATCAGCCAGTATGCGCACTTGGTTTAGTTCCTAAACGAGCTGCGAAAATAGGGTAAGAACATTTCGGGGTAAGAAAATGGTGAATTGCCCCCTCCATGACGTCTCGCCAATTTTCCTACCTCCAAAATCTTCCTACCTCGCCAGCTGCCACGTCGGCGGGGAACTGAAGAGGAGGGCAAAATAATTCGCACACTGAATGATGAAACGCCGTGGGTAGACGGCTTATCTCATGGGAATTCGGCGGCATTGAAACCGTCAGAATTCCTCTGCCGAAAACTCGCACGGATTGCAAGGTGATGCACTGCCCGAGCCACCGCCTCTGGTTAAACGCCGCTGCCTCTGGTTAAACGCGGCGTGTTCGCGGCAGGAGCCACGCCTGCAGTGCGTTCCCAGGCGGAGCCTTGGAACGAGGCGGCGAGGCAGGGAAGGCGACCGCGGCCCGCCCCTAGCCCAGCATCCAGGCGGCTTTGTAGCGGAGGCCAAGATTCAGGATCCGCTGCATCAGCATCGAGTATTCGATGCCGGCCCGTTCAGCCGACTCGGCAAAATCCTCGCCGTACTCCAGGTTGGGATTCGCGTTGGCTTCCAACACGTGGATCTCCCCCGAATCGCTCAGCCGCAAGTCCATTCGGGCATAGCCGCTCATATTGAGAGCACGGTAGACGCGTTTGCAGATCTTTTGGATCTTTTCGCCCATTTCGCCATCCAAGTCGGTCGCTTCGTGCGTCGTGATGCCGTGTTTTTCCTGGTACTTGCGATTCCATTTGACTTGGCTGGTCGCGATCCGGGCGGTGTCGGAGGGCATTTTGCCGAAGTCCATTTCCCAGGGGGGAAAGGTTTGCAGGCGTTGGTTGCCGATCACGCCGACGTAGATCTCACGGCCTTCGATGTACTGTTCGACCATGGCGTCGTCGCGGGTGTGCTCGTGGACGAAGGCGACGCGTTCGGACAACTGTTCGTCGTTCTGCACGATCGAGGCTTGAGAGATCCCGAACGAGGCGTCTTCGGAGACCGATTTGACGAACAGCGGAAACTCCAGCTTCTTGGGCCGGTGGATCGTGCGTCCGTAGGGGAACACGGTGAAGCGTGGCGTCTGGATACGGTGGTAGGTCAGGATTTTCTTGCTGAGCGCCTTGTCCTTGCTCAACAACAATCCCCGCGGGTTGCAACCGGTGTAGGGCTGCTGCATCAATTCCAGATAGCTGATGACGGCAAAGTCGTACGTCACGACGCCGTGAAACTCTTCCAACAGCATGAACGTGATGTGCGGCTTGAATTCGCTCAATGCATTGCGGATCGGGGCCAAGTCGTCGTAAACGCCCAGGGGAAGCACTTCGTGCCCCATCAGCCGCAGCGTGTCACAGACGTCGAATTCCGCTTTCCACGCGTCGAGTTCTTTTTCCGAGATACCTTCCAGGGTCAGGGGGGGAACATGCCCGGTGCGGACCAGCACCAATACACGCAGCTTGCTCACATCATTACCCGTCGATGACCCGAATTGAGATAATTGCTTGTCCGCAGGGCCACCAGGATCATTGCGTCACGTTTGCAAATCTCCGGGGCGGAGCCCAGCCTTAACTCTAACTCTCGACACCGTTCGATCATTTCCTGCAGCACTTGATCGACCATGTACGTGTAGGCTCCGGTCCAATCCGCAACGACCCTCCGAATCTCCCCACGCCAACGCGACAGCAGGGCTGCGGCGGTGGGGTTACGCCGATGGCTCCGGTCGCAGGAAAAGAGCTTGCAAAGATCTTTGTCGAAGACGTTCGGATAATTCATTCCGTAGTATTCGCGTTTCCGCTGGTAATGCGTCCGCAGCGTGCGGCGAATTTGCGACAAGGGATCGATCCGCTGCTTGGATTGCACCATCGCCGGTTTGCCTTCCAATCCGCTCATCAATTCATCGATATAGCACAATTTTTTCAGCGCCGGCCAATTCCGGTAACGCGTCCTCCAGCGTGACTTGGGCGGCAACCAAACGGCAAAGGTCTCCGCAAAATCCTCCAATGGATGGGCTTGAGCATACCACATGTCCAGGTGCAGCACGTATTCGCGGGACTGCGGCTTGGGGCTGTAAAACTCCGGGTAGGGTTCCGACGGTTTGCCGAACAACTCTCGATAGCGGGCTTTGCGACGGATCTGAAACGCCGTGTCGATCGCGTGACCGGCTTCGTGCCGCAAGATTTTCATGCACCAGGTCTTGTTTCCCCCTTCGACCTCCAACAACTGTTTGCGTTCCAATCGGATCAGCCGGGGGTGTGCCAGGTAGAAAGGGATCGCGATGCCGGGGATTCCGTCGGGAGAAAACCAATCATCGCTGAGCCAGAAGTGCGGACGAAAGTTCAGTCCCCGCTCGGCCAATTCACCGTTCAATTGATCGATCCGGGCTTCCAATGGCGTCCCGACAATGGAAAGCTGTAGATCACAGATCCGCATGTCCAACAATTCTTCGTCCGACAGCGACGACAGATCTTGGGTTCTCCGTGCCATGGTTGTTGCGGTTGAGTCGTGAAATGGAAGTCCGATCGATGATCCTGGCGAGCCGCGATGGACTGCCTGCATCCGTGCAACCGACGTTACAAGATGTCCTTACCCCAAAACAATACGTTACCGATATCAAGCGACGAGTCTAACGACCAACCGCAGTCAAAACAAACGACACGTTGCGCGCTGTTGACCGGGGCCGGACGATCGGCGATCGCAGTGATCGAAATCTGGGGCCCGCGCGCCGCCGACGGTGTCGCCACCTTCTTTCGCACGAACACAGCACGTGCGATGGATGTCGGTCAAGTCCGATTTGGAGTTTGGGCGCAGCCGACGTCGGCGGATCAAGCCCACACCGCCGGCGAATCGATCGTGGTCGTGCCGACGGCCGAACAATGTTTCGAGTTGCATTGCCACGGCGGTCCCGCGGCGATCCGGCGAATCATCGACGACCTCGCGTCCATCAGTGTTCGCCAAGTCGCCCCCCGACGTTTCTCCGCCATTCCCGCCTCCGCGTTGCAATCGCTCGTTGACGACGTCGACCGCCGATTGGCCGACGAAGCCTGTGACGTGCTGTCACGATGCACGACGGTCAATACCGCCGCCATCGCTCTGGATCAACTCCGCGGCGGGCTGCGACAATGGCGGCGACAATCCATCGAGACGCTTGCCGATCGCAGCAGTGATGCCGCGGACATTGCCCGTCAAGCCGGAGCAATCGCGTCTGCGGGACGTCTCGGAATCCGCCTTGCAAAACCCTTTGACGTCGTGCTGGCCGGGCCCCCCAACGTCGGAAAGAGCAGTCTGATCAACGCGATGGTGGGTTACGATCGCAGCATCACGATGGACTTTGCCGGAACCACCCGCGATGTCTTGGATGCCGACACCGTGTTCGACGGCTGGCCGCTACGATTGCGAGACACCGCGGGGCTGCACGCCAGTGACGACACGATCGAACGGCAGGGGATCGACCGAGCCATGCTGGCGATCGCAAACGCCGATCTGGTCGTCCAAGTCAGCGAGCCGGGATTGCAATGGGATCCCACCGTGATCGATGCGATTCGCCGCGTCGGTCCCTCCGTGCCCAGCTTGCAGGTGATCAACAAGTCCGACCTGTCGCCGGCCGAATCGATCGATTCGTCAAAGGATGCTCTGGCGACGGTCGCGACGACCGGCCAAGGTGTTCGCGAGCTGCTTGAAACGATGATCACGATGCTTGTGGCCGAGATGCCACCGTCCGGATCGCCGGTCCCGATCAATCAACGCCAGTGGGATTGGGTGGCTGAAATCGCCCGCTTGGGACAGCGGCCCGACGCGATGCTCGCCTGCCTCACTCGCGGCGAACAGCAAGGACTCGCCTTGTCGTAGCTACGCTCGATGCGAGCGTGGAGAATGTCGGGGATCCACCTTCTGACGAACGTAGCTACGTGTCATGCCATCCGACGCACATTGACGACGCGATCACTCGCTGGGGCGACGCGCTTCTTCGAGCATGCCGATCATTTCCGCGGTGACCAACGATGACGGCAACGCATAGCTGACGACGCGTCCGGCGCGGGCGATATTGATTCCGATGACGCGTCCCTGGCTGTCCAACAGCGGACCGCCGCACTGATTGGGCGCCAACACCGTGTCGTGCTGGATGACGCTGTCAAAACCGCTCAACCGGACGTTCCGCGGCCCGTTCACCTTGGCGTCATTCTCCGATTCCATCAACAACGCCTGGTCACACATCAGAGCATCTAGCTCCAGCGTGTTGTCGCCGCGTTTGATCGTCAGTCGGACGACATCGCCGGGATACATCTTGCCCAGCGTGTTGATGGCCGATTGCGAGCCGAGCAGCTGAAGACCGTTGATTTTTAGAATCCGGTCACCGTCTTGCAGCCCGGCGTTGTCGGCACCGCTTTCGGGGTGGACACGGCGAACCATCGCCGGACCCGACGGGGCGTCATAAAAATTGACGCCCAGGCGACCTTGATGGGCGATGTACCGTGCCGGGACGCCCAAGACACCGATCCCGATCGTGAATCCGTCGCGGCCGGGTGAGACCAGGAAACTTCCCGTGGGCGGATCGACGGTGCTGAACGTCGCCGGTTGGATGTTCCAATTCGCTTCGTCCCCGCCGTGAAGTTTCAGCAGCGCCAGATCGTTGGACTTTCGTCGAGCGGCCACGCGGGCATCGACTTTCTGGCCGTTGGGCAAACGAACCGAAACCGGTTCGCCGCCGCTCAGCTCGCTCCGTTTGGTCAGGATGTAGCCGTCCTCGGAGACCACCGTCCCGAGCGCGACGACCTGACCACCGGAATAAACTTGCACGACCGAGTGTTCCACCATCTCTGACAGCGGCCGGACCAGACGCATCATCGCACCGCTGTCACGCGAGGCGATCGACGTCTGGTAACGTCCCTGGCCCATCCAGTGAGGAGTCGACTGGGCAAACACCGCCGGTGCCACCCCGCCTATCGAGAGGACCATCGACACCAGCGCCATCAAAACGAAAGCTGGCGGGCAGTGTTTCGAGAACCTGTCGATCGGGTTTTGTTTCATGGCGACAATCAATAAAGGAAACAAGAACTAGCGTATGTGATTTTGGGGGCCGAGCCAACCTTCAGGGCCGGGCCAACGCGAAACAGGTTCGGCGTCAACCTTGGCGTTCCTCGTTCCGAGTTTCACCCCGACCTACCGATTTCGATGACCAACCGGACCGTGGTGTTCCCCCGTTCGACCAAAACAGAGACTCGTTCGCCGGGCATGGTGTCGGCCACCGCATCGACCAGCGACTGGAAATCGGTGATCGGCTTGGTGCCGAATTTGATCACGACGTCGCCGGCCAACATCCCACCGGCTTCGGCCGCCATGCCTGGTTTGACGGCGATGATTTCAGCGACCTTGGTGGACCGGTTTCCTGAAACCCCCAAGGTGGGTTTGAAGTTCGGCAGAAACCCCCAGGCCTCACCGAGCGCCATCCGGTCCCACGAATAATCGTAGTGGTCGATCGGCACGTGCAAGTTGTCGGCCACGTCGTTTCCGATCCGGCTGTGCACGGCGATCAATTCGCCTGCGAAGTTAAACAACGGTCCGCCGCTGTCACCCCCGATCAGGGCACAATCGGTGCGGATCACTTCCGGACGCACTTCCAGCATCCTGCCGACGCGAATCACCGCCCCGCGTGACGGATCGTAACCGCCGGGATGCCCCATCGCGATGCACCACATCCCGGGAACCAAACTATCACTGGTCCCCAAGCTGGCATGCGGCCAGGGCTTGCCGCCGTTTTGGCCCGGATCGATGCGAATCAACCCCGCATCCACTTCCCGATTCATTCCTAAAGTGGTCGCCGCGACCTGACGTCCATCGGACAGCGTCACGATCGCTTTCAACTTGGGCCGCATGGCGACATGAGCGGCCGTGATGATAAATCCGGTGTCCGAGACGATCACGCCGCACCCCTGGGCGGGACCGATTTTGACGCTGACGGTACACTTACTGGCCCGTTCGGCGACGCGTCGCTGTTGTTTTTCCATCAGCCGCAGGATCTCCAGCGACTGGGGAACCCCGCCGCGACGGTGAATCGGTTCCAGATCGATCGGCAAACTGACGCGTGTTCCGGCCGCATCGGACTCCGCACGGCGCTTCGGATCGTCGGCACCAGCCCCCTCGACAAACGCATTCTGTACAAACGCATTTTCGCGAATCGTCGCTGAGTCACGCTCGCCCGTCTGGGCGTCATCGGCGAGGGCCAATACCGGCGTGATCGCAATCGCCACCACCAAACAGCTCAACTGATAAACCAGAGCATGGGCGCAACGCCGACAGCCCGACGGAAACACCGCCCTTGCCATGAAATTGGTTTGCTGGCCCTGGTTCAAAACAAACTCCTTGATTCATCGGCCGCACTTGAAAGACTCGCGTCCCATTGTAGCCTCAACCCCAGAATTTTGAAAAAGTCACGGAAAAAGCCGGAATGAACGACAATACGGATGTTTTAGTGGTCGGCGCGGGCTACTTGGGCCAAATCGTCGCCAAGCTGTCGGCGTCAGCGGCGGCCGGTACGAGCGCGAAAGTCTACGCGACGACGCGTCATCAAAACCGCTTCGCGGAGCTTGCCGGAAACGGATTTCATCCGATCCGTTTCGATTGGACCGATCAGGCAACCTTTCCAAATCTCCCTTGGCGGCAATTGTCCGCCGCGCCGCGGGTGCTGGTCGCGGTCAGCTACGACCGAAACAGCCCGCTGGACCGCTACCAGTCGCAAGTCGGCGGGCTGCGAAGTCTTCTGCGGGTTTTGCCGACCGACGCGAGGCTGTGTTACATCAGCACGACAGGCGTGTATCACCAAACTGACGGTCGCTGGGTCGACGAAACCTCGCCGACGCACCCGACGCGACTGGGTGGCCGCGTGCACCTGCAGGCCGAATCCCTGTTGCACGCGCTGCGCCCGGCGGCACCCTGGGCCGTGCTGCGGCTGGCCGGAATCTACGGGCCCGGACGCGTCCCGCGCGCCGCCGATGTCATTGCCGGTCGCCCGATCGCATCGCCCGAATCCGGTTTTTTGAATTTAATCCATGTCCAGGACGCCGCACGGGCGGTGTTGGCGGCCTGGGAAAAGATGGCAACCGCGTCCGGGGGCCCTGTCGTTTCCATGCAATCGCGGTTGTACGCCGTCAGCGACGATGCACCGGTCATGCGGGCTGATTTCTATCGTGAAATCGCCCGCCGCTGCGGCGCCCCGGCACCGCGTTTTGTCGCCCCCCCGCCCCACGCCTCGGATCGGATGCGGAGCGACAGCAACAAACGCGTATGGAATCGAAAACTACGCCGCGAGCTGTTACCGGCGTTGGACTTCCCAGACTACCGCTGCGGGCTGGCGGATGTCTTACGGCCCCCCGTAGAATGACCTGTCACCGACTTCTGATCACCACATCGAACGCATGATCCAGCGAACTCCTATCTTTCCCGGCATTCTTGAACTGAACTTCCAAGCCCGCGAAGTCCTCGGCTGCAATGTTTATTTGATCTACGACGAAGACGAATGGGCGCTCGTCGACATCGGCTATGAAGAAACCGTCGATGATTTTGTCGAAATCATTCGCAAGCTCGATTTTCCCCTGTCGCGATGCAAAATGCTGATCGCGACCCATGCCGACGTCGATCACATCCAAGGGCTGGCGAAACTCAAGTCGCTGCTGAAAACCACCGTGACGGCACATCCCAATGCCGTGCGGCCGCTTGCCGAAGGCGACACGCTGTGGACGTTGGCCGAAATCGAAGCCCAAAATCTGAAGCTGGACATGCCCAAGGTCGAGGTGGAACACCAGGTGACCGACGGCGATGTGATCAAAATCGGCAACCTGGACGTCGAAGTCTGGCACACCCCCGGCCACACCAACAGCCAACTCGCCTTCCGCATCGGCGACGTGCTGCTGAGCGGTGACAACATCTACCGCGACGGCTGCATCGGCGCGATCGACGCGCACCACGGCAGCGACATCAAAGCCTTCCTCGCATCGCTACGGCGGATCCGCGACAGCGACGTCAAATGGCTGGCACCGAGCCACGGGCCGATCTTTGCCAACGACAAGGACTTCATGAACAAAACCATCGATCGCGTCAGCGGCTATCTGAAAATGGCCGACTTCGGAACGCTGGCCGAGTCCTGGCCCTTGATGGACCAATGGGACGAAGAAGTCGCCGCCGGAAAACTGCCCGATGGGTTAGGCTGAGCGGCCGCGTTATAGGCTTCCGGGTTGTCAGGGTGCGACTGGAGCGTGGCAATGGTGGCCCGGCTCCGTCGTAGCTACCTTCGCCAGAAGGTGGTCCGCGGGACGTCGGTCCGGCGACCACACTCTGGCGAGCGTCGCCACATCAACGCTTCACGAACCGAAACACCGCCTTGCCCGGATCGACGCGTTCGGCGATGCCGTCGATCGTGTCGATTTGGGCACAACGGCCGATGTCCGACGTGTACCCGGCTTCGATCAGGTTGCGTCCGCCCAGCGACAGCGCGAGCGATTCCTCAAGCGCTCGCGCCGGCGTTAGGGATTGCCGCCAGGCGCTCCACGCGATGCGGGCTGAATCATCCAGGTGATCGGTCGGTTCGCCCGGCCCGCTTCCAGATTCATTCAATCGGTCGATGATCGCACCGGCTAACAGGACGTCTTCATAGCTGATCTGGCCGTTGGTCCCGGCGCAGACGATTTGCAGGTGCGGTTCAGACTCAACGGCGGCCACGGTCGCAGCGAGATTCAAAAACGATGCGGCCAATAGCCGACGCGACCGCATCGCGGCCTGGATCGCCCGCGTCCCGTTGGTCGTCGTCAGCACGATGTCGCGGCCGACAACGCGATCGGGCGTGTATTCGGCCGGCGAATTGCCGAGATCGAATCCATCGATCGGCTTGCAGTGGCGTTCGCCGCACAGCAACGGGCGACTTGGCGGTTGATCGGCGCGTTCGCTATCTGACTGGTCGGCGATTTCAAAGGCCGCGTGGATATTTTCGCACGTGATCATTCGCTTCGCCCCGGCCAGACCCGCCGTCGTCATCACGCTGGTCGCGCGCAAGACGTCGATGATGATCGAACACGCCTGATGCAATTCACACTCCGGCGCCAGCCCCGACGGCGTCAGTGCGACGGAAATTGATCGACTCATTAAACCATCCGCATGGATTTCCAGCGGCCTCCCAAGAATCGTGTGGTCATCGCAATCGCCAACGCCCAGATCCAAATCGTGATCACCCACCACCACCACGTCAGCGAGGAACGGCCCGGATCAAACGCGATCCCAGCGGCGATCGAAAGCGCGCTGGTCGCCGCGCCGGCGGCGAGCACAAACCATGTGTCTCCGGCACCCTTGAGTGCCGCGCTTAAAATCAATTGCACCGCGTCGACCAACACGTACGACGCGACAAATCCCAACAATCCGCCGGCCAGCAAGATCGCCTGACGAGAATCCTCGTCCGGTGTGCCTAAACCATACAGCGACAGCATCCAGTCCCCCGCGACAAGGTAGGCGATCGCCCAAACCCCGGAATAGAACAGCGCGATCAACAACGACGCCAGCGACGTTCGCACGGCAAAGGCCGGGCCGTTTTGCAGCAGGTGCCTGCCCACCAGCACCGACGCGGCGATCGCGATCCCGACCAAGGGGATGAACGCGACCATGTTGAAATTGATCGCCATCGTCGTCGCGCGCAGCGGCACGTCGCCCAGTTGTCCGATCCTTAAGATGATGATCGTGAACGCGCCGGCCTCGGTCAGATACATCAATCCGCTGGGCAGACTGTAGTACAAGAAATTGCGCAGCATCGGCAAATCCAGACCGAACCCGCCGCGCATCCGATAGCGACTCTCCAGCCCCGGACGGCTCAACAACCAGCTGTAACAAACGACTTTGAACCAAAACGCGATCACGCTGCCGATGGCGGCCCCGGCGATACCCAAGGCCGGCAGACCGCCCCAGCCAAAGATCAGCACGACGTCCAGGACCACGTTCAGCAGCCCGCTGGCGACAGACACCCACATGATCACCGACGTGCGTTCGGTGCCACTGAAAAAACCGCTCAGCGCCGACTCGATCACCAGCCCCAACCCGCCCAGCATCAACCATCGCATGTAGGTCGCCTCGGCCGCGATCAACTCCTCCGGTTGCCCCGTCAGGCGAAACAGTGATTCGGCGCCCAGAAATGCGGCGACGAAAAACGGAACCGTCATCAGCGACAACCAGATCGATTGCCAGAGTAGACGCCCGACCTTTTCGGGTTCGCCGTTACCGATCAGCTGACCGATCACCGCACCGGTCATCGCGGCGGCCCCGATCGGCACACAAACCACGACCCAAAACAGATTGCCGCCGGCCATCGATGCGCTCATCGAAGCACCGTCATAGAACATCAACAGCGTGCGATCGGCGAACAACACGACCGACATCATGCCGGCGCTGATCATCAACGGCACCGCCACGCGGAGCACTTCAATGGCCGCCTGGGCCAAATTCGTCGGGACCGGTAGATCGTCCGCGGCCCCCGGACGCGGAGCGAGATCCGCGGGTTGCGCCAAATCGTGACGCCCGCCAGAAATTTCCGACATCAGACGTCACGCAAACCGATCGGAAGGCATCCGCGAGACGACCACCGCGATCACCACCCCGGCGATCAAACCGCCCAGGTGTGCCCCGTTGGCGATGCGTTCGACGAAGAAGATGCAAAACACCAACCAGCCCAGCATGATCGCGACGTTCGAGGGCATCATGCGGACCGGATACGACGGCGAGAGTGCGGGCCGAATCCAAAGGTAACCGAACAGTCCATAGACGGCCCCCGATGCCCCGATCGAAAACGGCGAACCGGCCAATCCCCTGAATAGCTCCGGCAACGCTTCTTCCGGCGGCAGCCAAATCTGCACCAGACCGCCAAAGATCCCACTGGCCAACAGCAAAAACGCCATGAACCAAGACCCTTGCAGTCGCTCGATCGCCGAACCCAAAAAGAAAATCCCGAGCATATTGAACGCCAAATGATACGTGTCCCCGTGCAAAAACAGCGGCGTGACCAACCGCCACACCTGGCCCTTCTTGATCGACGCCAACGGGTCTTTGCTGATCACGTAATCGCGCCAATCGACGAAGGACAGTCCATAAAAGATGGTTTCCTCGGTCGAAAGTTCGCCGGGAACTTGCGACGGCTTGGGTTGGCCGAACCCGGTCGAAAAACTGGCGATCACCGACAGGATCACCATCGCGATCACCACCGGAATCGTCTGCTGCCGGATCGGCACGCCCATCAGCCCCCCGCTGCCGGTCGCGGGCGACTTCGGATTGACCTTTTGCTGCAATCGTTTTTTGCGTTTTTCATCCGACTGTCGCTGCTTGCGAATTCGATCCGCCTCCTCACCGACACGGTACTTTTCATCCGTCGGCGACTGCAAAAACGCCTCCAGTTCCTGTTTGGCCCGAGGAACGTGCGATTCGTCACGAATCCACAAATTGCACGTTGTTGCCGCCACAGCGCCATCCGATTGGGGGGCGTCTTCGATGTCGACGTTGCATTCGATCGAAAGCGTGAACAAAAAGTCCGCAAAGCGTCTGGCGAGGTCAGGATCCGTCAAAGTGCCGATTCGGCGCATGCAATTGTCACAGATAGGTGGAAAAAACGGCCGCAGATCGGGTGTATTGCGGACCGGGGCGGACTGCGATGGGGCGCAGAGACTTGCCGCAGAGACTTGCCGACAGGGGCGGTCTACCCGATACTATGACGGTTAGTCAGTTTTGCCGCCATGCGGTCCACAAAATAGTCACCGGCGGATCGGCCCCTTTCGGCCGTTCGTCTTACATTCCGACCGGTGATCTGACTAAATAGAATGACAACGCTCGGCCCGATCGCGGTCGCGTTGGATGTTGCAGATTGATTCGTCCTCCAAATACCAGGTGACGCCCCGATGGCAGTCAAATTGAGTGAGAGAGCGGCCCAAGAGGTCCAAAGATTCCGTACCGAACACAACTTCGGCGAAGAGATGGTCCTGCGGATCGGTGTCGCCGGCGGCGGGTGCAGTGGATTCAACTACACGCTCAACTTCGACGACAGCTACGACGAAAAAGCCGACTCGAAGTACGAGTGCCACGGCGTTGAAGTGGTCGTCGACAAGAAAAGTGCCCTGTACTTGGACGGAACCACCGTCGATTGGTACGAAAGCCTGGAAAAACAAGGCTTTACGTTCGAAAACCCGAACGCCGTGAAAACCTGCGGCTGCGGAAGCTCCTTCCAAGCCTAGACGAATCGAGCGATCCGCTGGGAGTCCTCGCGAAATTGATGATTTGGCTGATTCGGGTTTACCAGACTCGAATCAGCCCCTTGTTCCCCCCGCGCTGCCGTTTCACACCGACGTGCAGCCAGTACGCGGTCGAAGCGATCCGCAACCGTGGCCCCTTGGCCGGTCTGTTCTGGACCGGGGTGCGAATTCTAAAGTGTCATCCCTGGCACCCCGGCGGCCACGATCCGCCGCCGCAGAGAAATCCGCCGCCGCAGAGAAACCAGGCGCGACCCGACGGCCGCTGAAAAAAAGAATTCCAGTTTTTTAGCTGATCTTGCGTGCGCTTGGAGGACACAATCCGCCCTTTAGGATGGTACGTCCCGAGGCGGATCTGGGGATTCACGTCGGCGCAACACGCGCAGCCCTCTCGGGGGCAACACAAGCAGCCCTCCCGGAGGAATCGCGCGCAGCCCTCTCGGGGGCAGCAACCGACCACCCTTCCGGTGTTTTTTCCGGAACAAACCCGGACTTTTGCACGTCCAAGTCCGGGGTGTGAAACGGTAGCGGTTGTGCCGGATTTTCTCAGTCCACCCCGCCCTCCGTGCCGAATGGCCCAAGAGACGGTTCTGAGGTGTTGAAATCTCACGATCCGTGATTGTCCTGGGTGTCTGCAAAGCGTTTCCCCCGTCGTCGCCCATTTGCCCTTCACCGAAGCTGGTCCAATAGATGTTTCAAGGTCGCGAAAAACGAGCCCGTCGAAGTCGCCTGAGTCGTTTGCTGGCTCAGTTGAGCCCGAAAGTGAAAAAGTCAGCTGGCAGCACCGCGCGGGTCACCCGCGGCGGTCAGGTCAAACTGGAAAGCCTGGAGACACGCCAACTGCTCGCCGGTGACGTTTCGATCGTTTCAACCGATTCGATGGGTCCGGTCGACGCGCGTGTCGAAGTCGCAACGGCATCGACCAGCACATCGACGCTGACCACGGTCAGTGAAGCCGAGGGAGAATCGGCACCGGACCTGGTCCAATTCGCCAAGGATCTGGCCGCGGTCGGCAGGGATGCAAACGGCAACCCGATTTCCGGGCAAGGCCAAGTGACGTTCTTCGGCGCACATTGGTGTCCGGCCTGTTCGGAACAGAAAGCACTGTTTCAAGACGGCAAAGACAACCTGCCGTTCATCGAAGTGACCAATCCGGACCGTTCGATCGGCCAAATCGGCATCGACAACAACATCACCGCCTATCCGACGTGGGTGTTCCCCGACGGGTCTCGCGAGACTGGTGTGTTGACGCTCCAGCAAATCAGTGACCGCTCCGGCGTCGCAATCCCGCAGGGAGAGAATCCGACGTTCGAACCGGTCGGCGATCAAACGGCCTTGATCGGCTCCCCGCTGCACATCCCGATCGACGCCTATGATCCCGACGGCGGTCCGCTGACGGTGACCGTCTCGGTCGCCGATTCGAGCCTACTGGAAGCATCGGTGGTCGGCGGAACCGGTTCGGGGAAAACAGCCCGCTCGATCCGGATCGACATGGCCACCTATGGCGACATGGTGGTCCAGATGTTCGATGACCGCGCCCCGACCGCCTCGGGACGCGTGATCGAATTGGCCAACGCCGACTTTTACGACGACATCATCTTTCACCGAGTGATCGACGATTTTGTGATCCAGGCCGGCGACCCGACGGGCACCGGCACCAGCGGTTCGACCCTGGGCAATTTCGACGATGATTTTCATCCCGAACTGCAACACAACCGGACCGGCGTGATGTCGTTCGCCAAATCCAGCGACGACACCAACAATTCACAATTCTTCATCACCGAAGTCCCGACACGTTTCCTGGACTTCAACCACAGCGTCTTTGGCCAGCTGGTCGAAGGCTTTGACGTTCTCGACGCGATCAGCGAACACGCGGTCAACGGAGCCGATCGTCCGACAACCGACATTGCGATCAACACCATCGAAGTGTTCACCGACACCGAGAACTCGATGCTGATGTTAAAGCCGACCGGCAGCGGCGTCGGTTCGACCAATGTGACGGTGACCGTGACCGACGGCGACGGCAACACGCACAGCGAGACGTTCCAAGTCGACGTCAACAACGACACCCAAAACAGCCAACCGTTCTTGAATGCGGTCACGGTGCCCGACCAGTTCACCCCCGGCACACCGGCCACGCTGCAGATGTCCAGCACCGACATCGAAGGCGACGCGGTCAGCTACTCGGCTGTCGTCACCAGCAGCGGAACGGGCGCGACCGCCTCGATCGACAACAACGGTTTATTGACCGTCACGCCGGCGTCCGGTTTCACCGGCCAAGTCAATGTCCAAGTCACCGTCCGCCCCGGACCGGGGGTGACCGGCAACAGTTCCAGCGACAGTGACAACCAACTGTTGACGTTCAACTTCGAAGGCGAACAGGTCCTCGCGGCTCCGACATCGATCGACCTGCGAGCCAGCAGCGACACCGGTTCCAGCGACAGCGACAACATCACCAACGCCGGCACGCTGGCCTTTACCGTCAATGGTGTGACCAGCGGTGCGACCGTCCAATTGATCAACGTCCAGACCTCGGCGGTCTTGGGCGAAGCGGTCGCCAGTGGAACCAGCGTGACGGTCACGACCAACAACATCGCCGCACTCGGCGACGGAACCTACAACGTGGCCGCACGTCAGGTGTTCAGCGGCGAAACCAGCGAACAAACCTCGCCCCTGAGCGTGACCTACGACACCACGCGCCCGACATCGGTGATCAGCAGCGCCAACACACGCGGCAACGTCGATCGTCTGTACCAGACCGATTTGATCAATAGCGAAGAGGGCGCGATCACCTATGCGTTGACGCAGTCCCCCAACGGCGCAACCATCAACGCGGGATCCGGGGCGATCCAGTGGACGCCCGGCGCCGCCAATGTCGGCGACAATGTGTTCACCGTCGCCGTCACCGACTTGGCCGGCAACACTCGCAGCGAAAACTTCACCGTCACGGTCGCCGAGGCTCCCAAGGCCGAAGTCAAGCTGGTTCTGAAAGACACCGACGGAAACACCATCAGCAACGTCAACGTCGGCGACGAATTCATCTTGGAATTGGTCGGCGTCGATGCCCGCAACAGCTTCGACCGTGACGGCGTGTACGCGATCTACACCGATATCTTGTTCGATTCCAGCATCGTGCGAGTCAAAGGCGGAACCACGATCGAATACGTCGGCAGTTTCACGCTCTCTCCCAAAGGGACGTTGGCCACCGGATTGATCGATGAACTCGGTGCCGCGTCCTCGTTGACGGTCGCTTCCAACGATGACGAATCGGTGATCGCCCGCGTGCGAATGGAAGCCATCGCCGCAGGCAGCGTCAATATCCGCAGCGAAGAAGCGGATGAATCCAGCAGCGAAGTCCTGCTGTTCGGCGAAGACAACCAAATTTCTGCCGATTCGGTGTTCTTCGGCAGCGCCAACCTGACGGTCGGCTTGGAGTTCACGGTGGCCGATGACGCGATCACCGTTGCCGAGGACTCCGGAGCGACCACGATCGACGTGCTGGCCAATGACACCACGACCGGCAGCAACCCGCTGTCAATCGTCTCGATCACCCAGCCGGCCAGCGGCGGCACGGTCAGCGTGAACTCGGGAGTGATCTCGTTCACACCGGCATTGAACTTCAACGGCACATCCACGTTTACCTATCGCGCCGGCGACGGCAGCGGCGCCCAGGACGTCGCGACCGTGACCGTCACCGTCACCCCGGTCAACGATCCGCCGACCGGTCTGGACGATACCTTCGAAGTCGTCGAAGGGACCTCCGCCAATCGGCTGGACGTGTTGGCCAATGACTCCCTGGATCCCGACAACAACGGCACGTTGACCGTCACCTCGGCCAGCAGCAACACCGCCGGGGCAACCGTTCAAGTTTCCTCCGATGGCCTGGCGGTCAACTACACGCCGGCATCGGGATTCACCGGGACCGACTCGTTCACCTATGTCGTCAGTGACGGCGCCGCGACCGATACCGTCACCGTCACCGTCACGGTGATTTCGTCCAACCCGCCGCCGACGGCCAAACCGGACGCGTTTACGGTCGCCGAAGACAGCGCCGAAACATCCTACGACGTGTTGGTCAATGACGACCGGGACGACGATGACGAACCCTTTGTGATCGACGGCGTCGGCACGCCCAGCCAAGGCGGTTCGGTGCGCTTCAGCAGCGACGGGACGACGTTCTTCTATGCCCCGGCCCCCAATTTCTTCGGCACCGAAACGGTGACCTACACCATCCGTGACAGCGGTGGCGGTGTTTCGACCGGAACGGTCACGTTTACCGTCACCGATGTCGAAGACCCACCACCGGTTCTTAACGACACACTCCAAGTCAACTCCGGCTCGGGTGCCTCGGTCGTGCTTCGCCTGGAAGACCTGCCCGACAACGTCGACGGAACCGGCGAATCACTGCAGTTCACTCTGACCACGGCACAACAAACGACCTCGCAAAACGGCACCGTTTCGGTCAACTCGGCCGGCACCGAACTGACCTACACGCCGCCCAGCAGCACCTTCACCGGGACCGACACGTTGAACTACACCGTGTCCGACGGCTCGGGCAACAGCGTCGGCACGTTGACCATCGAAGTGATGGACCTGACCCAGCGAACCATCTCGGTCAAGTTTAGCGGCAGCCAAGGGCGAAGGCTCTTGTCGGCGGTGCGTTTGACGGGCACCGACGCACTGGGCAACGCCATCAGCGAATCACCGATCTTGAACGGGAACAATCTAGAGTTCGCGAATCTGCTGCCCGGTGATTACATGGTGGAGATCCCCGCCATTCCGTTCTTCAGCGGTGGCGATCAAGCCCAACAGTATGCGATCAACAGCGCCGCCGATGACGGGGATGCGGTGATCGAGGCACAGTTGGGGCGGATCAAGCCGGAATTCATCTCGATCCAAGATTGGCTGGGATCTTCGCCGCAGCAATCGTCACTGGTCGTGGTCCAACCCGGCGGATCGGCGCTGTTGGCCGAACCGACCGAGCTGGCATCGGAATCCATTTCTAACGCCAACTACTCGCTCAATGACCTGGGAACCGAATTGCTGATTTCCGGCGAAGATGAGAGCACGACGAACAGCAGCAATGGCCCCGACACCCTGAACGCAGCGATCCTGACCAACAACCGGAACGTCGTGCAGCCGCGGGGGCAGATCGGTGACCTGTTCCTGTACCGCGTTAACGTCGACAGCGATGTCATCACCTACAACCGCACGCCGGCGGCGAATAATAGCGCCGCATCGGCACAACTGGCCGCCGGCACCGGCGAAGGCGAGCAGGTCGGCGCTGCGGCCGGCACGTCTGCAGCCGACGGCGTCAGTAGTCAGATCGTGCAAAGTGAGTCGACCAGCGGCGGATTGACCACCGCCGGCTCTGGCGAAGGCGAATCGGTCGCCCAGGCGACGTCACAGAACCAGGTGGCCGCGCCGCTGCTGTCGTCCGACGTGATCGACGCCGTCGCCGCGGTCGATCCGAGCGGGCAAACCGACGATTCGGGCGTCGAAGACGAGTCGGACGAGGCATCGTCCGACACGCTCGAATCCGGTCTGAGCGTCAGCGGAGTCGACCGATTCTTTCGCCTTTAGACCGTAATTTGCGGTTTTTTTGAGATTCCCGCCGGGAAATTTGGGCGCCGTTTTGAGGGTTTTTCGAAAGCCCTCGGCGGCCGCTTTTTAACGGCGAAATCGCGTCTGGACGGGGGGAAACATCCGTAAAACCCCCGAAAACACGGGTATCTATGCATTTTCCGGCGATTTCAGCGTGCCGGATTTTTCACGCAAGCTACGGTTCGTTCGGCCAAGAATCGCCGGAAACCCCGCAAATTGCAGGGTTTTTTGAAAGATGCCGGGTTGCACCAACCTTTCAGGCAACATAACACTTGGCCGTCTCAAACGCATGGGATGCTGATTCCCTCTTCAACCCTTCCTGCATAAGTAATCAGAAAAGGCTCTCGCAAATGGCTAAAGCTCCGCCAAAGGCACCTACCAAGACTCAGATCATCGCCAATATCGCTGAGTCGACCGAATTGTCTAAAAAAGACGTCGCAGCTGTCTTCGACGCTCTGACCGACGAGATCGCTCGCGAAATGGGTCGCACCGGCTCGGGTCAATTCACCATCCCCGGTCTGTGCAAGATCCAACGCAAGGATGTTGAAGCCAAACCCAAACGCAAGGGTCGCAACCCCTCCGACGGAAGCGAAATCTGGCTGAAGCCGAAACCGGCCAGCAAGAAGGTCGTCATCCGTCCGCTCAAGGGCCTCAAGGAAATGATCTGAGTTCGGCCCCAACAGCCTGCATTCAGATATCATCAATGCGGCACGCGACAGTCCCCTGTTGCGTGCCGTTTTTTTATGGGCGGGGCGAGTTGCCGATGGCGCGTCGTAACCACGCTCGCCAGAGCGTGGGACAAAAGCACCAAGTTCAAGACGAAACCCTCTCTGACAGTGAGGGTCGAGCGCGGCGAGGGCAGGGTCGATGCCATCGGATCTCCACGCTTGCCACGGCACCGGATGATGTCGGCTAGAATAATCCGCGTTCTTGTGGGCAGCGTCGCAAGACACATCCAGCATCGTCAAGTGCGGTTCGATCGCAGCTACCTTCGCCCGAAGCTGGGTGCGGTCCGTTTTCCACGCTCTGGCGAGCGTCGCTACATCAAGAAAACGCTGTCCAGTTAAACCACGTGTTTCCCACCCGCTTTGAACCACCCCACCTCTCGATCATACCCGCCATGCAACGTCGTCAATTTCTTAAACAATCTGCCGCCCTCTCCACCGTCGCACTCTCCGCCGGCTATTGGAGTGAAACCCGAGCCGATGAATCACGTTCGGCAAACGAAAAGCTGAAGGTCTTGTGTGTCGGCACGGCCAATCGCGCCGGTGCAAACGTCGGCGGCGTGCAACACGAAAATATCGTCGGCTTGTGCGATGTGGATTCGAAGTACCTGGAGAAAGCATCGGCCCAGTTCCCGTCGGCGAAAACCTATCGCGACTATCGCGAGATGATCGCCCAAGAAGCCGACACCGCCGACGCGATCGTGATTTCAACGGCCGACCACAATCACGCCCCGGCGGCGATCCGAGCCATCCGCGCGGGTCTGCATTGTTATTGTGAGAAACCGTTGACCCACACCGTTAGTGAAGCGCGGTTGATCGCCGAAGCGGCCAAACAGGCCGGCGTTGCCACGCAGATGGGCACCCAGATCCACGCGGGCAACAACTATCGACGCGTCGTCGAAATCATTCGCGCCGGAACCATCGGCGATGTCGCCGAAGTCCACGTTTGGGTCGGTAAGGGCTGGGGCGGTGGCGAACGCCCCGAGTCGGGCGACCCCGTCCCAGAGCATTTGGATTGGGACCTGTGGCTGGGACCGGCACCGGAACGCCCCTACAAAGAAGGCCGCTATCATCCGGCCAACTGGCGGCGTTGGTGGGACTTCGGCCAAGGGACGCTCGGCGACATGGGATGCCATTACATGGACCTGCCGTTCTGGGCGCTGGACCTGCGGCACCCCACCAGCGTCACCGCGGAAGGCCCCGACGTGCATCCGGAAACTTGCCCGCTGGGTCTGACGGTGCACTACCAGTACCCGGCGCGCGGTTCCCAGGTGCCCGTGAAATTGACCTGGTACGACGGCGACCACATCCCCAAAACGGTCGCCGGTGAACAGGTGCCCGGCAGCGGGGTGATGTTCGTCGGCAGCGAGGGCAAGATGTTCGCCAGCTATGGCAACTATCGCTTGTACCCCGAAGACACGTTCAAGAGCTTCGAGCCGCCGACGCCCACGATCCCCAATTCGATCGGGCATCACCAGGAATGGATTCAAGCCTGCAAGACGGGCAGCGAGACGACGTGCAACTTCGATTACTCCGGCGCCCTGACGGAGTCAGTCTTGCTGGGCAACGTCGCCTTCCGCACCGGAAAAACACTCGATTGGGACGGCAAGAATCTCAAGGCGACCAATTGCCCCGAAGCCGACGCGCTGATCCAAAAGCAGTATCGCCCCGGCTGGGAAGTGGCCTGAGCAGCGGATGCCCCACGCCCGTAGCGGAAGCCGCCAAGGCTTTCGGCACTTCCCGCGCTGCACCCCCGCTAGCGAAACTCTCCGCGAGTTCCGCTACGATGACCGTGCTGACACGCACGACGACTTACATCTCTATCTCCTATGACCATGCGCAAACTCTATCCCCTGGCTTTGGCAACCATGTCCCTGATCTCCGCGGTCTGTGAAACCTCCGGCGACGAGGGCATGTATTTGTTCAACGACCTGCCGGTCGAGCAACTGAAATCCAAGTATGGTTTCGAGCCCTCCCAGGAGTGGGCCGACGCGTTACGACTCTCGTCGGTCCGGTTCAACAGCGGCGGTTCGGGATCGTTCATCTCCAGCGACGGCCTGGTGCTGACCAATCACCACGTCGCCAGCGACACCCTGCACAAGCTCAGCTCCGAGGAACGCAACCTGATCGACGACGGCTACCTGGCCAAGTCCTTGGACGAGGAACTCAAAGCCCCCGACTTGGAACTCAATCAACTGGTCTCCATCGAAGACGTGACCGAGCGTGTCGAAGCGGCGGTTGCCGATGACGCCTCGGCCGCCGACGCGGTCACGCAGCGCCGGGCCGTGATCGCAGAGATAGAAAAGGAGTCGACCGACAAGTCGGGTCTGCGCAGCGACGTCGTGACCCTGTTCGGCGGCGCCAAGTATCACTTGTATCGCTACAAAAAATACACCGACGTGCGTTTGGTCTGGGCGCCGGAAACGGCCGCCGCGTTCTTCGGCGGCGACGCCGACAACTTCGAATACCCCCGGTACAACCTCGATGCGACGGTCATGCGAGTCTATGAAGACGGCAAGCCCGCCAAACTGGAGCACTTCCTGCGTTGGAGTGATTCCGGCGTCCGTGAAGGCGACCTGGTGTTTGTCAGCGGAAACCCGGGGCGGACCCAACGGATCTTTACCGTCGAAGCGCTGAAGTACCTGCGCGATGCACGATTGCCTTACGTGTTGGATTACTTGCGCCGCAAAGAAATCATGCTGCAACAATTCGGCTTGGAAGGCGCCGAAGCGACACGCCGGGCGCGGGACGAACTGTTCGGCGTCCAGAACGGCCGCAAGGCGTACACGGGGATGCTGGCCGGACTGCAAGACCCCGGTACGATCGCGACCAAGCAGAAACGTGAAACCACGCTCCGCGAGGCGGCCCGAGCGGATGCGGAACTGACCGACACCGAAAGCGCCTTTGCAGAGATCGCTGCGGTTCAAGCCGAAAAGAAGAAGATGCTGGGACAAACCGTCACCTTCCGCTCGCGGCTGTTCGATCTGGCGCTGACGTCCGTGCTGCGTGCCGCCGAAGACGAAAAACCCAATGGCGAGCGGTTGCGGGAATTCACCGAATCGGGACGCGAATCGCTGGTCCAAGACCTGCTCAGCGAAGCCCCGATCTACCGAGACCTGGAACGCGTCAAACTGGCCGATGAATTGGCCCGGTTCGTCGAACAACGTGGCGGGGACGACCAGTGGGTCGCCGTGGTCTTGGACGGCAAGGGACCGCGTGAACGCGCCGCCGAACTGGTCGATGGCACCAAGCTGGATGACATCAGCATCCGCAAGACCTACCTGGACGGTTCGCTCGACGACGTCAAAACGTCCGAGGATGCGTTGATCGTGTTGGCGCGGAAGTTGGAACCCGAGTATCGACGCATCCGAACGATCAACGAAGAGTTGGACGAGCGCGAACGCCAGGCTTATGCCAAGATCACCGCGGCGGTCAGCAAGCTGCAAGGAGACTCGGGCTATCCCGACGCGACGTTCACCTTGCGGTTGGCCTACGGTCAAGTCAAAGGCTACATGCAGGACGGTCAGCGCATCGAACCGACGACCGACTTTGCCGGCGCCTTTGAACACGAAGCACAACACAAAGGCCAAACCGATTTCGACTTGCCGCCCTCGTGGAACGAGGCCGAAGACGAAGTGGACCTTGCGACCCAATTGAACTTCGTCTGCACCGCCGACATCATCGGCGGCAACAGCGGATCGCCCGTGGTCAACCGCGACGGCGAACTCGTCGGGCTGATCTTTGACGGCAACGTCCAAAGTCTGACCAGCGATTACCTGTACACCGACCAGCAAGCCCGTGCGGTCAGCGTGTCCGGTGTGGGGATCATCGAAGCGATTCGCAACATCTACGGCGCCGACGAACTGGCCGATTCGATCGGCCGGTAAACCGTCGCCGCGATCAACGTCGCTACCTTCGCCAGAAGGTGGATCCGACGTGTATCCCACGCTCTGGCGAGCGTAGCTACGCCAAATTCGGGCCGTCGCCGTGTTCTCCGAACTCGGCGTGCGGGAAAAAACGAAGCATTGCTCCGCGCCGACCTCGGAGAGGACGGCGACTGTCTGGCGAGCGTAGCTACGTTCCCCGGTTTTCAGTCACCCGCCGCGATCGTCAGCATCGCCTTCAGTTTGGCGTTGTCCACGTCCGAGCGTTTCAACCGCAAGACCGAGCCATCGGCCAACAGCACTCGCATCGCTTCACGGCCGGCGAACAGGTCCTCCACCGGATTCGTTTCGGAGATCATCCAAGGCGTCGGATCGGCCCAGTGGATCGCGTCGCCGCTCGGCGCCTCGGCCAGCAGAATCGTTTGCGACCGATCGTCGGTGATGTCCTGCAGCGTCTTCGGCGGCCCGTCGCCGTGCCAGAGGGATCCGGGAAAAACCGGAGCACGGATCACGGTGTGTGCGACCGGCAAACTGGAATCACCAACGCCGGCAGGTACGGTGCGTTTCATCTGCGAGTTTTCCGGTGCATCCCAAGGCAGATCCAATCGGATCGAACGATAGAACGCCAAGTTGTCTAAGTCGGGTAAAACGGCGACCAACCAGCTGTGCAGCGGTTTGCCATCGGGATCGACAAAGCAGCGCGGTGGCAAATGCTTTTCGCGATCATGGTAGATGTAGAACGCCAGGCCGAGTTGTTTGAGGGTGTTGACCAGCTGAGACTGGCGAGCGCGCTCGCGGGCGTCGCTCGCGAGCGATCGCCCCTGCCGGAAGACGTCGTCGCCGGCCTCCAAGATCACACGATTCTTTTCGCGGCGGAGCGAAACGTTTTGAAGCGATTCGCCGAAGGCCTGTTTGATTCCCGCAAATTGATTGGCAAATCGATCCGCCGATGCTTCATCGGTGGCGTCAACCATCAGACGTACCAAGGGATCCGGCGGTGTCCGAAAGGTCAGAATCACGCGGTCGATCCCCTGCACCAACTCGCTGGGGGATAAGTTCAGCGGCAATCCACCCGGCAGCCGTTGCGGCCAAACGCTTGTCAACAGCTCTCGAGTCTGGAGCGGAAACACCAGCACTGCGGTATGGTCCAAACGATTCGCGTCTTTGAGCGGCATCAGCAACGCATCGCGTTTGACCGGCGCCGACGATTGAACGCGTTTGATCTGCTCGGCCGTTCCTAGAATCATCCCTCGGTTACTGGTCAGGGCTGTGACCGAAGCAGGACGTTTTCCCAGGATGTTCTCGATCGCCGCAAGCAACTTCGTCGCCTGGGGTGTTTCGATCACGATCAAGGGCATTTTGTCAGCCGGGGTCTCCAGCCCGGCCAGAAAATAAACCTTTCCCGCCTGAGCCTCTTTCATGGCTCCAAACAATTGTTTCACGGTGGGCACGTCTGAGGGCCGGTCACCGCTGAGGTCTTGGATCAATTCAAACAGCGGATCGACATCGATCGTCTGCCAATCGACCTCGGCGACCAACATCGTTGACGGTTCGACGTAGGCGGAGATGGGATGCGTCTCCGCGACGTCGTTGATCAGGACGGCATGGGGCGGCCCTTCTTTGCGGTCTTGCCCATTGGCCGAATCACCCGCCGGGGCGGCAACCATCAGGACCAGGACGTAAAGCACGGTTCGCAGCGTTTTGATCAAAAGCATCTAATTCACCTCCAGCTTGATGTTCAGTGTGATGTCGTCGCGCGAGCGCGGTCCCTCGGCCATCGACAAAGTGGCCTCGGTTTCCGAGTGACGAGCGTATTGGAATGAGCCGCGGATCCGCGGGTCGTGCCAGGCGGGGACGGGGGTCAGGTCCGTCAGGGTCCCGGGCAACGCGGCGTTCTCGGCGGCATGCATTCGCAGCGCTTCGAGCGTCAGTAACCGGTGCAATTGTTGACGCATATCCAGCGGCACACTCATCGCGGTGGCAACCGATGGCGTCATCATCCGGGCCAGTTGTCCGCCGAGCGTCCGAGGTTGTGCGGCGGCAGTCATCGCACCGCGGCGTCGGGCCTCGGCTTCGTCCCACAATTCCGGCGGCAGCGATGCCCAAGAAAGCCAGGCATCCCGGATCCGCGCCAATTCGAATTCGCTGGCACGCAACACCGCCTCGGCGTCGGAGAGTTCATCGACGCGGTCGGACCACTCGGGATCGATCGACAACAACTGTCGTGCGGGTCCGACCATCAATGCGATTTGGAATCCGGTTGTCATCTGACGCATCGAAATGTTTTCGGTCGCGTCGCCGCTGGGGTGAAACATCGTCGCAAAGGCATGAGTGATCTTTTTCAAGCGGAGCAATGCTTCCTGTTCGCCGATCACGGTGTCGGGCAATTCGTCCAGTCCCGCGATGATTCCCAGGTGGCTGCTGAGCGTCGATTCATACTCCATCGCCTCACGAAAATCGAACAGCTGATCGGCCGGCAATCCCGCCAGCGCCCAATACAGATTGGGGCACTCGGGTTGTTGGATCATCGATTCGATCGTCTTCAACATCGTTTCGCTGATCGCCGTCCCGATCAATCGCCCCAGCAAGGTATCGGTGCTGTGACTGGCGGCCTGGGACAATCGAAACCCGAGCCGCAAGTCGGCCACGGCATCATCCCAGCGTTCCTCCGCCGCAGCGACACGTGTCCGCAATGCAAGCAGTCGCGCCAAATCGCGCATCTCCTGGAACTCCGGCAGCAAGGTGGAAACCCTGTCCTCCGCCGACATCTCTGCCATGCCCAGGTCATAGTCCAAACCCATCCAGGTCTCGCCCGTCCGCAAGACTCCGATCGCCGTTTCGAATGGCCCGTAGCTCTCCCGTGCTTCGTCGACGGGAAGTTGATCGATGGGAAGCGACGTCCAGGTGTCGTAGCGTTCCAAAAACTCACGCTTTTTCGTCGGTGAAACCTGGGCCACGAGGATCAGGGCGCGATTGACCGTCACCATGACCGGTCGGGGCCTGCGTTTTTCCGGCGCCGGCCACAAACGATACTTCAGCATCGGATCCGATTGGTGGCGCGGGTGCAGACGCACCGTTGTTGACGTTTCCGATTCTGTCGGAGCTTGGTCGCCCTGCGTGAATGCAGGCGAAAGCATGACTTGGCCGCGCGAGGGCGTCACTACCAACAGCGACGCCACCGCACAGATTACCGCGGTCGTGTTTTTCATCGTGGTTGAACCTGTAAATCGAAAGTGGCAGTGAGCGTGTCCAAATCTCCGGCAGAGATCGTGTCGCCTGCGTCAAAGGGGTCGTCTTCCAGTGCAATCCAATTGGACCTCGGAAGCGTCTCTAGCGATCGGCTATGAAACGCAGTCAGTGTTGCCAACGGTGTGCCGCCGGCGATGGTCGTGAGGTGCCAGTCGGAATGAATGTTTTGCCACCGCGTCGACTTGATCGATGGAGTCGCTTCAGCACCGACCGGTGCACCCGAGGGCTCATCACTCGGCTCTGGGGCCGCGTTGTCGGTTTCCGATGGAGACGCATCGTGCTGCACCGCCACCCGGGCCGGGTTTGGCGACTGCCAGTGCCGCCCGATGCCCAGCGCGACCGGTATGGTGACGACGGCCGTCAACACGCTGGCCGCCAGCAACGACAACCATTGCCCGGCATTTGCGTTCCGGACAATCGACATGCGACGAACATGATCCCGCCCGGCTTCGAAGCCCGCGCGATACAAAATCGATTCGATGCTGAGCGGAGTCTCGGGACCGTCGTCTGCGGAGGCGGAAACCGACGCCGGCGTCAGTCCACGCAGTCGAGCGATGAACGCCTGGTCGATCCCGTCGTCGTCGCCGTCCCGCTCCCTGTCATTTTCATTTTCATTTTCATTTTCATTGTCCAGATTCATTTTGAATCCCTCCCACCGACCGAATCGGCTGTCGGATTGAATTTGCGTTGCATGGCTTGAATGCCGGATTGAAAGGTCCGATGTGCCGTGGATTGGGAACACGCCATGACCTCGGCGATTTGCTTGAAACTGAGTTCACCCCACAATCGCATGACAATGACCTGCCTCTGGTCGGCGTCCAAAAGTTTCAGTGCCTCGGTGACCTCTTGGGCATCGAGCGCGGATTCCAGCAGCCGCGATTCCCCCTCAAACCAAGCCGATTGTTGATCGGAACCGCGTTCGCGTCGCCGGCGACGGATTCCGCTGCGACGCCATTGCAACAGTTGGTTTCGCGTCACCGTGACCAGCCAAGCGAAGGGGTCGTCCGGCGGTGGCGATTGCCGTGCCAGCCGCAAGAACGCCTCCTGCACCGCGTCCTCGGCCGGTTCGCCGATCGCACGCGCGATCAACAACAACCGCGACGAGCAGCGTTTCCACGTTTCGGCGAGCTCTTGGGGAGGCATCGGCATCGATCGAGTGGGGATTGTTTCGACGCCCAAAGACGCCACATCGGAAACAAGGATGTTACCGCCCCCGGTGTGTCCCAGGATTTTCCAAAGATTCTCGCGATCCTTTCCCCCCGATCAGACCTCAATCTTCCTACCCAATAATCTTCTTACCCTGTTTCCCGATCGGGGTCCTGCGATTTTCAACCTCTGAGAATCAAGTGCCAAAGCTTGTCACCCTCCCTGGCAGATATTTTTTTCTTCGGGTGGTGCGTTCGGGGTGAAGTTCTGGGGGAATCGAAAAAGCCCACGGATGGCATTGACCTCCTTGTGGTTGGAGCGGCCGGGGAAAGCAAACAACACCTTTTACGACCGACGACCTGCCGCTGTCACGATGCAGAAAATTTCGTAGGGTGATAGCTTCCAATCGACTTTCCCGCTGCTTTCCCAATTCCCCCGGTCCATGAACTTCAAACCATCCAGCCCCCGACTGGAGCCCCAGCGCGAGCCGAAACCCGGCAAAGTCGATCCATCGACCGCGGACCTCGGGGAGCCCCCCGCTAAAGAGCTCGCGAAGGCAACCCCATCCCCATCAGCGGAGCCGGCC
Organism: Stieleria maiorica; assembly: GCF_008035925.1. Classification (NCBI taxonomy): domain Bacteria; kingdom Pseudomonadati; phylum Planctomycetota; class Planctomycetia; order Pirellulales; family Pirellulaceae; genus Stieleria; species Stieleria maiorica. Next base: position 7,403,416 of record NZ_CP036264.1, on the reverse strand, counting down.
GGCGAGTTCGATGTCGCCGACATTGCTCCTGACGAATTGGTAATCGACAACGCGATGCGGGCCGACCAGTTCCGGCTCCGTCGCCAACGCAAGCGTCTTTCCAACGAAGAGTTCCAGTCGCGTTTGGCAAAATCGATCGCCCGCCGCCGCGGGCGCGAATCGTACGCGCCGCTGCTGGACTACCCGTCCGAATTGCCGATCACCGGCTACAAGGACCAGATCATCGAACTGATTCAGACGCGTCAAGTGATCGTCGTGTGTGGTGAAACCGGCAGCGGCAAGAGCACCCAGCTGCCCAAGTTCTGTCTGGAAGCCGGACGTGGACGTGCCGCCATGATCGGCCACACCCAGCCACGACGACTGGCCGCACGCAGCATCGCCACGCGGCTGTGCGAGGAAATGCAGTGCCCGCTCGGAAAACAAGTCGGTTACCAGGTCCGATTCGGTGACCAGACCGGCCCCGAGACGATGATCAAACTGATGACCGACGGGATCCTGCTGGCGGAAACCGGTTCGGATCGCTTCCTGGATCAATACGACACGATCATCATCGACGAAGCACACGAGCGATCGCTGAACATCGATTTCCTGCTGGCGTACCTGCGTGGGCTGCAACAGAAACGCCCCGATCTGAAACTGATCATCACCAGCGCCACCATCGACGCCGAGCGTTTCGCCGAACACTTCAGCGACGAACACGGCCCGGCGCCGATCTTGAACGTCGAAGGCCGCGGTTATCCGGTCGAGATGCGGTACTTGCCCTGGGAAGATGTTGCTGACGAGAACCGTTCGTATGACCTGGCGCATCACGTGATCGCGGGGCTGAAAGACTTGGCCCGTGGATCCGCCGGCGGTGGTGACACCCTGGTCTTCCTGCCCACCGAACGCGACATCCGCTTGGTGTCCCATCGCGTCGCCGGACACTACAAACGCATGGGGCTGGAAGGCCGCGTGGAGATCCTGCCGCTGTACGCGCGGTTGCCGCAAAAAGACCAGCAACGGATCTTTCATCCCACGGGACAAAAACAACGCTTGATCTTTGCAACCAATGTCGCGGAAAGCTCGCTGACGGTCCCGGGCATCCACGCCGTGATCGACTCGGGGACGGCGCGGATCAGCCGTTACAGCCCGCGCAGCAAATTGCAGCGATTGCCGATCGAACCGGTCAGCCGTGCCAGTGCGGACCAGCGCGCCGGACGCTGTGGCCGCGTCGGACCGGGTGTCTGCGTGCGGCTGTATTCGACGACCGACTACGAGACCCGCGACGCCTTCACCACGCCAGAGATCCGTCGCACGAACCTCGCATCGGTGGTGCTGCAAAGCAAGATGCTGGGATTCGGATCGCTCGATTCGCTGCCGCTGTTGGACGTGCCACGACCCGAATCGATCCGCGAAGGGGTGCAGACGCTGTTGGAACTCGGTGCGATCGATGAGCGTCACGAGCTAACGCCGATCGGAAAGTCGCTCGGACGGATGCCGGTCGACCCGCGGATCGGACGCATCATCCTAGCCGCCGACGAACTGGGCGTGCTGCCGGAGATCTTGCCGATCGCCGCGGCGATGGAAATTCCCGATCCGCGACAACGGCCGCAAGACCAACAACAGGCCGCCGACCAGGCTCATGCCGAATTCCGCGACGGCGAAAGCGACTTCCTGTCCTACCTGCGACTGTGGCGTTACTACGAACAGGCCCGCGCCGACCACTCGCGAAACAAACTCACACGCCAGCTGCGCAAGCGTTTTCTGTCGCCCACGCGGATGCGGGAATGGTCCGATACCTTTCGTCAGCTTCGCGAAATCGCGTTGGACATGAATCGGTCGCGAGACTCACACCATGCCACGCCGCGGCGTCAAATCGGGGCGATCCGATTCGCCGAGGATCAATCCAAACGGACGATCGACAAAGATCGTTATGCGGCGGTCCACCAGGCGCTATTGAGCGGTTTCTTGTCCGGCGTCGCCATGGCGGGGGAAAAAAACGTCTATCTGGGTCCACGCAATTTAAAACTGTTTCTGTGGCCCGGCAGCGGCGTGTTCGACGCCAAACCCAAATGGATTGTCGCCGCGGAGTTGGTCGAGACGAGTAAACAATACGCCCGCACGGTCGCCAGGATTCAGCCGCAGTGGATCGAATCGATCGGCGCTCATTTGCTCAAAGCATCCTACAGTGATCCCCACTGGAGCCAAAAGGCCGGCGGTGCGTTTTGTTACCAGCGTCAATCGCTATTCGGATTGCCGATCGTCGTCCGCCGCCGCGTCCCGCTGCCACCGGTCGACCCGACCACCGCACGCGACCTGTTGATCCAACACGGGTTGGTCGAACAACAACTCAAGACCAACGCGCGTTTCATACGCCACAACCGAGCCCTGCGTGAATCGTTTGAAGTGCTTGCCGCGAAAACGCGGCGACGCGACATGGTCGTCGATGACTACGTCGTCCAGCAGTTCTATCAACGACGTCTGCCGGCCGACGTTTGCGACAAGGGCCGGCTGGAGAAACTGTCCAAGTCGATGCCCGTGCCCGATTGGGTCAATCACTTGACCGACTCGGCCGCACTGTCGCTCTGGTTGCATGATCCACCGACGGTCGAATCCGACGCGAGTTCGTTGTTCATGATGCCGTCGGATTTGATCGACATCACCACTGATCAGATCTCGGCCGATGAGTTTCCCGATCGCCTATCGATCGGCAAAACCGAATTACCGCTGCGGTATCGTTACGAACCCGGTGCGGAGGACGATGGAGTCAGCTTGCGGATCCATCAGGCCGCGGTTTCGCAAATCAGCGACGACCGACTCGGTTGGCTCGTCCCGGGATTGCTGCCCGGAAAGATCGTGGCGATGATCAAATCGCTGCCCAAGCGGATCCGTCGCAATCTGGTCCCGGCGGCCGACGTCGCCCGCCAGATCTACGACGAACTGTTGCCCCAGTACGGCCAAGTCCCGTTCATGCCGGCCGTCTGCCAAGCGATGTCACGTCACGCGGAAATGCCGATCAGCGAGTCGGATTTCCAAGACGAAAAGATGGAAGACCACCTACGGTTTTTGGTTTCAGTGGTTGACGACGACGGCAATCTTGTCGCCCAAGGCCGATCGGTCGATCCGTTGGTCCAGCGATTGGCGCAGCGCAACGACCAACCGTCCGGCGAAGTCACACCGCAGGCCGATGCCGATCTGCCCAGCGAGCCGATGCGGTCGTTTGATCTGGACCAGTTGCCCGTCGATGTGATCCGTCAGCGAGGTGGCGTCCGCGTCGCACAATACCCCGCGCTGGTCGACCAGGGCGATCACGTCACCGTCGCGCTCTATCCCGACCAATCGTCCGCCGAATCCGTCATGCGGCAAGGGCTGACCCGACTGTATGCGATCAGCCAGCGTGCCGAATTGAGACGCCAAGTCCGCTGGTTGCCAGAGCTGAACGAAACCAAAATCCGACTCGCCGGCGCCGTGCCCGCCGCCCAGTTCGAAACGTCACTGATCGATCTGTTGGCCCGCGTCGCATTCGTCGAAAACCAACCCTTGGTGCGCAACCGAAAAGAATTCCAGGCCCGGCTCGAATACCGCGGCGAACGGATTGCCCTGGCTGCCGCAGACGTGGCAAAGTGGCTGACCCAATTCGGTCAGTCTTACCTGGCCATGCGCGGCGAACTCGAATCCCTGTCGGCATCCCGGTTTCCTGTTGCAGCCGACGACGTGCAGCTACAACTCCGCTGGCTGATCCATCCGGATTTCCTGTCCGTCACCCCGTGGACTTGGCTGCAGCATTACCCGAGGTACCTGTCGGCGATCTCGTACCGTCTGGACAAACTTCGCAGCGGCGCCGGACCACGCGACCAGAGTGGGACCGAGACCGTGGCCGGATTGTGGCTGCAATGGATCACCAGATTCCCCGATCCGGAACAGACGCCGAAGCTACGAGCGGCCGATGAATTCCGCTGGATGATCGAAGAATTACGCGTCAGCCTGTTCGCCCAGCCGCTCGGAACTGCCGTCAAAGTCTCCGCCAAACGTTGCGAAAAGGTGCTTGCGGAAAAGTGACCGTGACCGGCACCCCCTGGCTGATCCGGGCAATGCGTGGCGCAAATCGGACAAAAATACACTTAAAGACGAAACGACCTCCCTTAAAAGACGATAACGGAGTATTCTATGGCGGTGCGATCTCTTTAGGCAGCCGAAGCATTCGATTGCGTGAAGAAGTGGCAGTTTCGCGACGAATGGTCGCCGGAACGACACACTCCGCGTTTTCCACAAACCAAATCGAAATTGTCAGAAATAAAATTCCGAGCGGTTTTTCGTGTGAAATGAGGAGAAAATCCACGGTCAGGAGACAAGAAAACGGCTGCAGGCACGAAAAAAGGCATGCAGCTTGCAACGACTGAAAGAACGTTCCCCAAAGAACCTTTGTTAATTCGATGAACCCCCGGCACGGTGGCGCGTCTAACTGACAGAGCAGACGAGGAACTGCGAGTCAGTTTCCAGAGTTGATCCGATCCAAACCACCCCCAACCGGAGGGTTCAAGATGTCGACGTCTAGCGGCAAACAAACACCGAGTTTGAAGAACGAATCGGCCAAGCAGGTGAGCGCGAGCCATTGGGATCAGTTCACCGCGTTGGTCGAAGACGTTTCTCGCGCGGAGTTTGCCACTTGGCTGGACGAGGAGCTGATCAAACTGGAGAAGGATCTCGACCAGTTCGTGACCAGTCGGTCCCGGTACAGCGGTCGTCGGTAGAGGGGGCTCTGCCATCACATCGCCAAAATTTCCGTCGGCTCTTCCGACAAGTACTTCTTGGCAACCTCAGCGATCGCGGCTTGGTCGACCGCGCGGGTTTTCGCCAACGACTGATCCAGATCGACATATTCGTTGTGGATCAACCAGCGGCTGCCGATGCTGAACAACCGATTGCTCGGCCGTTCGCTCTGCATAATGTAGCCGGCGGCGGTCTTGTTGACCGCCTGCTGCAGCTCTTCGTCGCTGACGCCCTTGTCGACGACACTTTCGACGATTTCACGCATGAACCGCTTGTTGCTTTCCAAGTCCTCGGGCGCGCAGACCAAGTAGTTAAACCAAGCCCCGCAATCACTAAACTCTTGGGGCCAACACGTCGCCACCTCGGCGCGTCCGGTATCGATCAGGTCCCAGAAGAATCGGCTGCCGCCTTCATCCCCCAAGATCGACGCCAACAGACGTGTCGCATGCCGCTTGCTGCAGCCCGACGAGGGTCCGTTCCCGATCTGGATGCAGTAGGCTTGAACGGCATCGGAAATCGGCACGCGGCGGGACAATTCGATTCCATCGGGGATCGATTCGGGGTCGTCGTCGGCGAGTCTTTCGGTCGTGGTGCGTTCGCTCCAGCTCGCCGTCCGTTTTTCGATTTCGGCGACCAAACCGTCGAAATCGACGTTGCCCGAGGCGGCCAGCACGATGTTTTCGGGCCGATAGCGAAGATGAAAATAGTCGCGCATCCGCGCGGCCGTCATCGCCTGGATCGATTCGCTGGTGCCCAACACGCGACGGCCCAGGCCGCGGGGGGAAAAGTAGACTTCCATCGCCCGCTCGAAACCGCCAAAGGGAGGTTGGTCCTCGTATTTGGCGATCTCTTCCAAAATCACTTTCCGCTCGGTTTCGAATTCATCGTCATCCAGCACGGGCGACATCATGTCGGTCAACAGATCGACGATCCGGTCTTGGAACTTTGGCAGCACCGTCGCGTAGTAGACGGTTTGTTCTTCGGACGTGTAGGCGTTTGACTGGCCGCCCAACTCGTCGAGCTCACGATTGACGTCCTCGGCACTGCGACGCTCGGTCCCCTTGAACATCATGTGTTCAAGAAAGTGACTCAGCCCCGATTGCGGGTCGAGTTCGTTGCGTGCCCCGGCCTGGACGAAGTAACCCAGCGACATCGAATAGTTGCGTGGATCCGTCTCGGCAACGATCCGCAGCCCGCTGGGCAAGGTGGCATGTTGAAACTTAGGCATTTCAAAACTCAAACGAGAAGATTCGTGTCTTCGGATCCGGAAAAAAAGGTAGCTCGGCTTCCAATCTGTCGTCGCAGGTGGCTACCCGACGGCCAGCTTTTCCGGCCCCAGCGTGACGATGCGGTAATCCGACGGTGGATGGTTTTCCCAGTAGCCCCTGACATCCTCCAACGTCAACGACTCGATGATCTCGCTTAGCTCGGCCGTCGGCATCGCCCGCCCGATCTGGTAGAAATCGCTGGCGAGTGAACTGGCCCGCGAGGCGCTGGATTCCTGTTCCATGATCAGACCGCTCTCGATGCGGACCTTCCAACGATCCAGCTCGCTCGGTTCCAAGTCGCTGGGCAGGTTTCGAATTTCTCCCAGCGTCACATCCAACGTCTCTTGGGCGCGAGCCGGAGTCGTTCCGGCATATCCGAACACGCCGCCGGCGTTGATCAGTGAATGGCAGCTGGCCGAGACCGTGTAGCACAGCCCTCGCTTTTCGCGGACGCGATCGAACAGACGGCTGCTCATCCCGTCGCTCAGAATCCCGATCCCCGCACGCATGGCAAAGTAATCCGGGTGGCCGTAGGGAATGCTGGGGAAGGCGAACGCGATATGCGTCTGGCTGCTGGTCGCCTGGACGTGTTCGTAGACCTGGGTGCCGACCGGCAGCGGCGCGGCGTCGAAGGCTTCGGTCCGCCAGTCTCCAAACGCCTGCTCGGCGAGCCGCATCACATCGTCTGCTTCGACACGGCCGGCAACGGTCAGGATCGCACCGCCGGCGTGATAGTTGGTTTGATAGAACTGGCGGATGTCATCGCTGTCGATCGCGGCCAACGACGCCATCGTGCCCTGGCTGCCGCGTCCGAGCCGGGGGCCATAGTGCAATTCGCGAACGCGTTTCATCACACGTTGCGTCGGCTCGTCTTCGATCGCACGCAACTCCTGGATCATCATCAACCGGGCGTCTTCGATCTGGTTGCCCGGCAGGTGCGGTCGCCGAACGATGTCCGCGTACAACTTGAGCGCTTCGGCAAACGATTCGGCCGGCATCGCCGCGCCGAACGAGACCGTTGCTGTGGAGACGCCGCTATTGCGGTCCATGCCCAAGTTGTCCTGCATCGCGACCAGATCGCGGCTGCTGTAGCTTCCGGCGCCGCGCTGCACCATCTCGCAAACCATCGACGCCAGCCCCGATCGTTCGGCCGGTTCGTTCTGGATGCCGCCGCGTAGTGATAGCGTGAACGCCGCGGTGCGAAGCCAGGGCATCGGTTGCACCAGCACGGTCATTCCATTGGGCAATCGATGCGTCGTGATTTCGCTCAGGGACGCGTCGTCCGCAGCGGATTCGGTGGAGGTGCACATAGGCCGTTTTTGGAAGGAAAGAGTGCCGAATTGTCACGAAGGCGGACGGTTTCGCACAGGGGGCGAAATCGTTGCAGGATAAGATGTAGCGACCTTCGCCAGAAGATGGATTTCCGTCACGACCGCCTGTGTCCTAGCCAACTCGGCCGTGTCAATCGTGATTACCTCGTTCACGGGCTCCGCAAAAACGTTCGATTCGTTCGCGTTTTCGTTCGTAGGATTTTGGCGTATTCGATTCCGGTAGCTGCTCTCGGGATCAGCCGTTTGCCGCCAGACCTATGCCAGCTAATTTCGATCATAATCTGAGCCGTAGGCGCTAGCCTCGGGCCTTACAAGACTCGAAGGGCAATCCAAGGCCCGCGGCTAGCGCCGTCGGCTCACGGAGTAGGTGGCGTTGGCCGCCAGACTACAGGCCGCCAGACTTCAGGCCTCCACGGGCGCTAGGGCCCGAACGCTTACGTGAATCGGCGGATGTCAATCGAGGCGTGGGAACCAAAACGCCGCCGCTACAGTCCGATCGAGACGACGTCGACGGTTTTGACGCGGCCGATCAGCGTGTGGCTGCTGACGTCATCGACGTGGATGTCCAGCAGTTGTCCGGCCTGGCGACGGTTCCCGTCGAACACCACGATGCGGTCGCAAGGCGTGCGGCCGGTCATCTGGACCACGGGGCTGTCCGCGTCGGCGTCGGCCGCCTTCTTGCTCGGACCTTCCACCAAGACCTCGACGTCGCGGCCGATCATCTTGGCGTTTTCTTCTTTGGCGATCCGGTTTTGGACCTCCAGCAACCGATGATTGCGTTCGGCTTTGACCTCCCGCGGCACGTCGTCTTCCAAACGCTCGGCCGCCTTGGTGCCGGGCCGCACGCTGTACTGGAAAATAAAGCTGTTCTTAAACCGGCAGCGTTCGACCAGAGCGACCGATTTTTCAAAGTCCTCATCGGTCTCACCGCAGAACCCGACGATGAAGTCGCTGCTGACGGCCGCCTCGGGCAAGATCCGTTCGATCCGCTCGAACATCTCCATGTAGTCGGCGATCGTGTAGCCGCGTTTCATTCGCCTGAGCACTTCATCGCTGCCGCTTTGGGCCGGAACGTGCAGGTACGGCGAGACCTTGGGCAGATCGCGAACGGCGACCAGCAACCGCTCGGTCATGTCTTTGGGGTAATTGGTGACGAACTTGATTCGATCGATCCCGTCGACCTCGTGCAGCATTTCCAACAACGACGTCATGTCGGTCGTCTTGCCGTCGGCGGTGTACTTGTAACTGTTGACGGTTTGCCCGAGCAACGTGATCTCGCGGCAGCCTTGCTCGGCCAACACGCGGGCTTCGGAAACGATTTGCTCCGGCCGACGACCTTGCTCGGGGCCGCGGGTGTTGGGGACGACACAATACGTGCAGAACTTGTCGCAACCGATTTGGATCCGCAGATACGCCTGGAACGGGGTCGGCCGCATCGTGGGGTCGCGCAGCGGGTCGAACGTTTCGTGGCTCCGCGCGACGACGGCTTGCTTGTCGTCTTTGCGGCCCAGCGAAATCGCCATCTGCCGACCTTCGCCGCTGCGGATTTTCTCGAGCAGGTCGGGAATCGTGTGCAGCTGCCCGGGGCCGACGACCAGATCGACGTAGGGCGCACGCTTGAAAATGATCTCTTGGTCCTTTTGGGCCATGCAGCCCATCACGCCGATCAGTTTGTCCGGCTGGTTCTTTTTGGACTCACGGATCTTTCCCAGCGCGCTGTAAACCTTTTCCTCGGCGTGTTCGCGGACGCTGCACGTGTTGTAGAGCACGCAGTCCGCATCTTCATGGCTGTCGACCACGGTGTAGCCGTGACGCTTCAGGTCGGCGATGACCATTTCGCTGTCCAGCACGTTCATCTGGCAGCCGACGGTTTTGATGTAGACGCGTTGTGTCATGGATTAACCCACCGACGCGGGCTTTCGTTTGGGTTTGAAAATCTCGGTGGCCGTGCCGAAGTGCACTTCACCGGCGTTCATCAACGTTTCGCTGAGCGTCGGGTGCGGGTGAACGCTCTCGGTCACGTCGTGGACTTCACATCCCATTTCGATCGCCAAAACCGCTTCGGCGATCAATTCACCGGCACCGGATCCGACGATGCCGCAGCCGATCACACGTCCCGAATCGGGATCGACCAGCCACTTGGTCAACCCTTCGGTGATCCCCAGCGCCTGGGCGCGACCGCTGGCCGCCCAGGGATAGACTTCGACCGAGACGTTCACGCCGTCACGTTTGGCTTCCGTTTCGGTGATGCCGGCCCAAGCGATCTCGGGATCGGTGAAGACCACCGCCGGGATCGCTTTCTTGTCGAACGCGGCGGGCTTGCCGGCGATGACTTCCGCGGCCACACGGCCTTCGTGCGTCGCTTTGTGTGCCAGCATCGGGTCACCGGCGACGTCACCGATGGCCAGGATGTGCGGGTCGGCCGTGCGTTGCCGATCATCGACCTGGACGAACCCACGCTCGGTGACGACGACGGAGGTATTTTCCAAGCCCAGACCGCGGGTCACCGGACGTCTGCCGATACTGACCAGCACGCGGTCAAATTGTTCATGCCCGAAATGCGCCGGCCCTTCAAACGTCACTTGGATCTTGTCGCCGACCTCGGTCATCGATCCGACCTTGGTGTTGGTCAGCACGCGGCCCTCGCAAAGTTTGTCGATGCGTTTGGCCAGCGGCTTGACCAAGTCCCGGTCCGCACCGGGCAACAGCCCTTCGGCCAATTCGACCACGGTGACCTTGGAACCCAGGTGAGCGTAAACGCTGCCCATTTCCAAACCGATGTAGCCGCCGCCGACGACCAGCATCGTCTCGGGGATGTCCGCCAAGGCCAACGCGCCGGTGCTGTCCATCACGCGGTCGCTGCCGATGTTGAATGCCGGCGGCATCGCCGGAACGCTGCCGGTGGCCAGGATGCAATGGTCGAACGTCAGCTGGCCGCCGACGGGGATCGAATCGTGATCGCCTTCCAACTGCAACGTGGTGGAATTGACAAACGTGCCGCGGGCCTGAATCACGGTCACATTGCGACGCTTGGCCAGATTCCCCAACCCGCCGGTCAAATTGGAGATCACCTGGTCCTTGCGGGCACGCACCTTGTCGATATCGATCGACGGATTGCCCGGGTACTCGACTCCCCAATTGGCACGCAGGTCGTCCACTTCATGGATCACTTTTGCCACATGCAGCAAAGCTTTGCTGGGGATACAGCCACGCAACAGACACGTGCCGCCGAGTCGTGGTTCCGCTTCGACGATGGTGACGTCCAACCCCTCGTCGGCGGCCAAGAACGCGGCCGCATAACCACCGGGACCACCGCCCAAGACAACTACGGGACAATGCATTTTTTTCTATTTCGATTGGCGAGAAAGGATTTGTGTTTTTGTAACGACCGTCAGCCCCAAAAAAGAACGGACGCCGAGTGCTGAGTCAACTTTTAAACTCAGGGCGCCGCGGAAAAGGGGTCAGGTACCAAAAATGCGAAGCACCCTTCGGGCCATTTGGTTTTTGGTACCTGACCCCTTTTCCGCTCGAGAAACGCAACCCGAGAATTCAATGCTGGCAGAGCACGAGTCGTCCGCGACGGGAGTCGAATTGTACTGTGAATCCGCCCCTGGGCGTATGCTTTCGGGGCGTGAATCGCTGTGATGGCAGGCTGGACGCCCCACCACTTGGCTTAGCGAGACAGGAATTCGACGACGGCGTTAGCGTCGACCGGCAAACTGATGTCGCTGGCCCCGGGCAAGCCCAGCATCGTCGCCTTCAGGTTCTCGCTGTCAAACGCAACCCAGTCCAGTGCATCGGGGGCCGCGTTGGCGATCACACCCCGATACAGGTTCTTCAGATTTTCGCGGCCGCGGACTTCGACGATGTCGCCCGGACGCAGGATGTAGCTGGGCTTGTCGACCTTCACGCCGTTGACCAGGAAGTGTCCGTGCGCGACGCCTTGGCGAGCCTGGGGACGCGTCTTGGTGAACCCGACGCGACGGACCACGTTGTCCAACCGTCGCTCGCACATCAACAGCAACAATTCACCGGTGTTGCCCGATTTTCGACCCACGGCGTCAAAGTAGCGCCGCAGCTGGCGTTCGCCCAACCCATAGTAGTGCTTGATCTTTTGCTTCTCTTGCAACGCCGCACCGTAGTTGCTGGGGCGGCGGCCGCGGACGTGCATCCCCGGAGGCGTGTTGCGGCGGTCGAGCGCACGGGCGGCACCCGCGGTTTCGTAAATCAGGGTGCCGAGTCGACGGTTGACGCGTGCTTTGGGGCCGGTGTAACGAGCCATGGGCGGTGATTCTCCTGGGTTGCCTGCAACCGGTCTTGTGGACCGCTACAGATCAAAAGGGGTCGGGCGGCGACCGGATCGGGCATCGTTGCCCGTCGATTCGCTGCCGGCGCGATCCGCGAAATTCACTCCGAGAGACGATTCTCCGAGGGCGGTCGCGCGTCGGTTTTGGGAAAGCGGCAGAGTGTCGCCGCTCAGCTCGGGATTTTCAAGGCCAACGGGGCATTTTGAATCGCTTTGATGTTCCCCGCCACCGGGGTCTGTCCCCAGCGGGCTGCAAGCATCACGCTGTTGATCCCCGAACCGATCCCCAACATCGCCACGCGATCCCCCCCGGACAGATCACCCTGGTCGGCCGCCGAAGCGACCGTCAAGGGCAATGCCACCGACCCCGTGTTGCCCAACTGCGGGAACGAAACGCTGTCCCGCTCGGTCGACAACCCCATCGACTGCAACATCGCCACGCGATGACGCGTGCCGACCTGGTGACAAACCGTTCGGTCGATCGCGTCGCGAGTCCAGCCGCTTTCGGCCAGCAACTTCTCAAACGCCGCGACCCCCGTCGCGATCCCCTCGGCCATCAGCTGTTCCGAATCCGTTTCCATCAACGGCTGCATCGACGCCCCCGCCGAATCGCTGTCGCTGACGCACAAGTCGTGGAACCGAGTGCGGGCTTCGGCGATCCCTACGTCGATGCAAGTCGCCTCGGGCGCCAACCGCTCATGGGCCAGCAACCACGCACAGCTGCCCGACCCGATCGTCAACGACGCGAACGCGCCCTTGATGTCCTTGCGACGTAGCGTCGTGTCGCCGTTAAGGGCCTGGATCGTCGACTCCAGCAACATCCGGCTGTTCTCGGTGCCGACGACAATCCCCGCGTCGATCGCACCGCTTTGGATCATCATCGCGATCTGAATCGCACCGTTGATCAGCCCCAGACAGGCGTTGGACACATCGTAAACCCAGCAATTTGACGACAGGCCGATGCCGTGGTGCACGCGGGATGCCGTCGCCGGTTCCAGAAAATCGCGACACACGCTGGCATGTATCAAACAGCCGATCGAATCCGCCGGTAATCCCGCGGCGGCCAGTGCCTGCTTGCCCGCTTCGATACTCGGACCGCTGGGGACAGTCCCCACCGGCCAGACACGGCGCTGGGAGATCCCCGACATCAGCTCCAAACGGCCCTCGGGCAGTTTCAACCGCTGATAAAGCGGCTCCAACCGATGCTCGATTTCATCGCTCGACCAGACCTCGTCGGGGACCAACGCTCCGATCGCCGCCAGCCGAACGTTTTCGAATTTCACGCGGGTGTTCCTGTCTGGATGAAGGGATTTGATCCGAGAGCGACATCATGACCGACGTCGCAGCCGTAGCGGAGGCCGCCCCGACTTTCGGCGGTTTGACGGCCGGATTCGCCGGGGAATGGCGACTCTAAACGCCTGATTGTCGACGGATCCGCCATTTTTCGCTAGTACGGCGTCTCGCCCTAAGATTGGGGGCATCGGTAGTGGACGACGCGAGGAGTCCACACGGTTCGCAATCCGATTGGACTCCTCGCCTCGTCCACTACCCGAAAACCAAGCAGGCTTTAGCCCACTGTCTTTAGCCCACTGTCACTGCGTCGCAGCGACCCGGAATCGCCTCAAGGCTAAACACCAACGATTGCCGAATCACGCCGCGCCGCACCGCCAAAAGCCCCCTCTCACCCGGTTTTGACAGCAAAAAAACGCTTTGCTAGCACTGCCTGTCGTGCTAGCAGATGTCGATTTGCACAAGATGTGGGGAATGTTTGGATCAGGTGAAAACACCCGCTACTTTTCCGATCGCTCGGAGAGACCAGCGAAACACTCGTCGGTCTCTTAACACAGAGCCGAACAGTCGGGGCGGTCCTGATTCAAGGATGATCAAAATGGGATTCCAAGATGGATTCTTGTTGCACTTCTTTTCATCGAGTCCAACAGTCTGGACCCGACTCGCCCGTTCGGTATGGCAACTTCGGTCCGTTCGCGACCGGCTTGCTGCTGCGTTCTATCGCTTCTCATTCTGCCCCGCTGCACCAATCGCATTGCCCGCTGCACCGCCAGCGAGACTGCATTTTGGTTCTGGGCCGTCATTCGAGGTGACCGCGCATTTTCAAACACGCAGCATGCTGCTGCGTATCCATTCTTGCATTTTGCGACTTTTATGAGGAAACGTCGGATGTCAAGCGAAGCTTTGGTTAGCAAGCCGATCATTGGTATCAATTGTGACTTCAAAGCTGCCGACCGCAGCAAACCCGGGTTCGCTTATTTGGCGTCGGGTTACTTCCAATCGATCCTCTCCGCCGGCGGGATCCCGGTGGTCGTGCCGCCGATGGACGATGCGGATTCGATCGCCCGTGTTTTGGATCATGTCGAAGGCTTCATGATGATCGGCGGCGCCGACCTGGACCCGCGCAACGACGGCTTCATGCTGCATTCGAGCGTTCGCCCGATGGACCCGGTTCGCGAAACCAGCGACCGCTTGCTGGTCGCCGAAATCGCCGAGCGTCGCATCCCGCTGCTGGCGATCGGAGCGGGCATGCAATTGCTGAACATCCAGCAGGGCGGAAATCTGTTCCTGCACATCAAAGAAGACCTGCCGATGGCGGTTCCGCACCAGGACCCCCACGACCCCAACCACCGCCACACGCTGGAAGTCGAAAGCGATTCACTGGTCGGCCGCGTGTTCGGTGACGGCGAGATCCGCGTCAGCAGCCGCCACCACATGGCGATCGACGAAGTCGCACCGGGTTTCCGCGTGACCGCCCGTTGCCCCGACGGTGTGATCGAAGCGATCGAAAGCGAAATGATGGACTGGTTCGCGATCGGCACCCAGTTCCACCCCGAATGCGCCGCCGCCTCGGCACTGGACGTCCGCATCTTCGAAGAATTCATCGAAGGCATCTGCGCGGCCAAAACACAAGAAGCCGAAAACCTGCGTCTGGTCGCCTAGCCGACAGCCGATCGGTCCGTCGTGCCCAGGTTTTCGCCTGGGCTGCGTGAAATTTGGATTCTGCGGCGATTCAGAATTCAAGCGAGATCATTCCGCGATGGATGGTCGACTCACAGCAGCCATCGGGCGACGAAACACGGTTGACATCAGCCGATTCGCGCAAGCGTTCGGGCCTTACAACGTCGATGGAGGCCCGTAGGCTGGCACCAAACGGCTGACCCCAACAGGGTTCAGCGGGATCGAAAACGCAAAAACCCTACGAACGAAAACGCGAACGAATCGAACGATTTTTCGCAGCCCAGGCTCCGCCCGGGGAAAAATATTGCCGCACCACTCCTCCCCCGTCTTTCAGCCGGAGGCGTTGAAGGCGTCGGTTCTCTTCCTCCTTGGCATGATCAGCCCTTGCGCGAGAGCCTGCGCGGACCGCATCATTCTGCCCCGCATCATTCTGCCCCGCATCATTCTGCCCCGCATCATTCTGCCCCGCATCATTCTGCCCCGCATCATTCTGCCCCGCATCATTCTGCCCCGCATCATTCTGCCCCGCATCATTCTGCCCCGCATCATTCTGCCCCGCATCATTCTGCCCCGCATCATTCTGCCCCGCATCTCTCCTGACTCCCACCGACGAGACAGGGCAGCGGGGAGAGGTAGGAAACTAGCTCCATCGAAGGGATCGGGATTCCATAATCTTCTTACCCCAAAAATCTTCTTACCTGATTTGCATCAACGGAGACCCCGCACAGCGGGCTGACTTTCAACGGATCGCCGCACGGCAGTGCAGCAACCGGCCGCTACTTCACCACCAGGTTCACCAAGCGGCCGGGGACGGCGATCTTCTTGACGACGTTTTTGCCTTCCAACATCGATTGCACCCGCTGGTCCGACAATGCCGCTTCGATCATCTGATCGGGCTTGGCATCCGGCGGCACGTGAATCTTGGACTTGACCTTGCCGTTGAACTGCACCGGCACTTCGATCGAGCTTTGCACCAACGCCGATTCATCCCACTGCGGCCAGCTCTGATGCGCGATCACGCCCTCCTGTCCCAGGATCTTCCAGAGTTCTTCGCACAGGTGCGGTGCGTAAGGTGACAACAGAATCAGGAACGACTTCATCGCGTCGATCGGTCGTTTTTCGGCACGCGTGAAGTAATTCGTGAATTCCATCATCCGTGCGATCGCGGTATTAAAGCTCATCGCGTCGGTGTCTTCGGTGACCTTTTTGATCGTCGCGTGCAGCATCCGGTTTTGCTCTTCATCGCACGGCTCCTCGGTCAGCGCGGGCTGCAACACCAACTCCTCTTCTTGATCGTCCACGATCATCCGCCAGACGCGATCCAAGAAATTGCGGACGCCGCCGACACCGGCCATCGACCAGGGCTTGGTCGCTTCCAACGGCCCCATGAACATCTCGTACAACCGCAACGAGTCGGCGCCGTACTCGCTGACGACGACATCGGGATTGATCACGTTGCCGCGTGCCTTGGACATCTTGTGGGCACGGCTGTCGACCTTGATCTTCGGATCGACCTTCAGCACAAATCCTTCGCCCTTCTTTTGCACGTCCTCTTCCGGGACGGTTTTTGCCGTGACCGCGCGTCCGTCCTTGGATTGCCGGCCGCCATCGGGACCTTTGCGAACTTCACCGGCCGACACCGGTTGCCCGTCGTCGTCGAAGAACGCCGTGTACTCGACGTCGCCCAAGATCATGCCTTGGTTGACCAAACGGACGAACGGTTCGGGCGTCGTCACGTGGCCACGATCGAACAGCACCTTGTGCCAGAACCGCGAGTACAGCAAGTGCAACACCGCATGCTCGGCACCACCGACGTACAAGTCGACCGGCATCCACTCTGCTTGCTTTTGCGGATCCACCAATGCCTGGTCGTTTTTGGGATCGATGTAACGGAGGTAGTACCAGCACGACCCGGCCCACTGCGGCATGGTATTGGTTTCGCGACGATAACGCTTGCCGTCGATCTGGACGTACAACCAATCGTCACCGGCCTTGCCCAGCGGCGGCTCGGGTTTTCCGTGCGGTTTGAAATCCTCCAGCTCGGGCAATCGAACGGGCAACTCTGCGGGATCGACGCCACGCATCCGCCCGGTCGGTGTGCCGTCCTCATCGACTTCGTGAAGGATCGGAAAGGGCTCGCCCCAGAAACGTTGCCGGCTGAACAACCAGTCGCGCAATTTGTAATTGACCGCGGCCATGCCGAGCCCGTCCGACGCGAGCGACTCGGTGATTTGCCGCTTGACCTCTTCGGTCGGCTTACCGTCCATCGGGCCACTGTTGATCGCATTTCCGACCGCGACATAACACGCTTTCCCGGCCAGGATGTCATCGCGGTCTTCGGCGTCCGCGGGCGGATCGACGACGGCAATGACCGGCAACTCGTATTTGACCGCGAATTCAAAGTCGCGTTCGTCGTGCGCCGGTACGGCCATGATCGCGCCGGTTCCATAGCCGGCCAAGACATAATCGGCGACCCACACGGGGATCGGAGTTCCGTTGACGGGGTTGATCGCATAGCTGCCGGTGAACACACCCGTTTTTTCACGATCTCCTTCGGTCCGTTCGCGATCGGATTTGAAGGACGCCTTCTCGCAATACGCTTTGACAGCGTCCGACTGCTCCGCGCCGGTCAACCGATCCAGCATCGGGTGCTCGGGCGAAACGACCATGTAGGTCGCGCCGAACAGCGTGTCGGGACGCGTCGTGTAGACGCGCAGCGCGTCCTCACCGGGGCTGGCCGGCAGCGGCGCCCCCGCCCGACTCGCCTTCCAAGCGTCAAACGATGCTTGATCGCCGATGTAAAAGTCGACTTCCGCGCCGGTGCTTCGCCCGATCCAATCCGATTGCAGCTTCTTGATCCCCGCCGGCCAGTCCAGGTCCTCAAGCCCGTCGAGCAATCGTTCGGCGTAGTCGGTGATCCGCAGCATCCACTGACGCAGCGGAATCCGTTTGACGGGGTGTCCGCCGCGTTCGCTCTTGCCGTCGATGACTTCTTCGTTGGCCAGCACGGTCCCCAGCTGGGGGCACCAATTGACCAAGGCGTCGTCCAGGTACGCCAACCGTTGGGCGTCGACGTAGTCGGCGACGGCCGACTCGCCTTGCGATTGAACGTCCTCGGGAATCGGCAGCTCGGCGATCGGGCGGCCCTTTTGCGTCTCGTAGTCAAACCAGGTATCGAACAGGACCAAGAAAATGTACTGCGTCCAGCGGAAGTAGTCTTCGTCGGTGGTCGCCAGCACGCGGTCCCAGTCGTAGCTGAAACCGAGCATCTTCAGCTGCCGCGTGAAGTTATCGATATTGCGTTGGGTCTGGATCCGCGGGTGTTCGCCGGTTTTGATCGCGTGCTCTTCGGCAGGCAATCCGAACGCATCGAATCCCATCGGGTGCAACACGCTTTCGCCACACAGTCGGGCGTAGCGGCAAACAATGTCCGTCGCCGTGTAACCCTCCGGGTGGCCGACGTGCAGTCCGTCGCCGCTGGGGTAGGGGAACATGTCCAAGATGTAGCGTTTTTTGGGGCCCGGTTTCTCGGGCGTGGCGAACGTCTTATGTTCTTCCCAATAAGCTTGCCATCGCGGCTCAAGATCGGCTGGGTTGTAACGCGGCATTGGAGGTCGAGCAAATAGGTGTGTTGTGGGGGGATACGTCTCAGACGCGGGCAGAGCGAAATTCTAAGGATTGACGGACCGGGCGTAAGTCTTGGCCGAAAAATAAGTGGCGACGGCAGATGGCAAAACTGTATTTCTACTACTCCACGATGAACGCGGGGAAATCCACGACGTTGCTGCAGTGCAGCTACAACTATCACGAACGTGGGATGAAGACGCTGATCTTGCTGCCGGAGATCGACACCCGCGACCAGGCCGGCAAAGTCACCAGCCGGATCGGACTGGCCGCCGACGCCGTCACGTTCGACCTGGCCGACAATTTGTTGTCAATGGTACGTCACCGCCATCAAACCGAAACGCTGCATTGCGTGCTGGTCGACGAAGCCCAATTCTTGACCGCTCGGCAAGTCAAACAGCTCAGCGACGTCTGTGACGACCTGGACATCCCCGTGATGGCGTACGGACTAAGGACCGATTTCCAAGGCAACTTGTTCACCGGCAGCGAGGTTTTGTTGGCTTGGGCCGACACACTGACCGAAATCAAGACCATTTGCCATTGCGGACGCAAGGCGACGATGGTGCTGAGAATCGATGATTCGGGGCATCCGATCAAGGACGGCCGGCAAATTCAAATCGGGGGCAATGAACGTTACGTGTCGGTCTGTCGCCGACACTTCAAGGAAGGCATGTGCGACCCCGCCGCCGATGAATTGCCACTGTTGGACGCGATCGAAGGGCCGCCGGCGGGATAGTGGACTATACCGAAAAGTTAAGGCCGCTCGCGCGGGCGCGAACCGGCTGATGTCAAACGATTATCAGCCGTTTGGCGCGAGCCTACGGGCGAGCGATGCGAGGGGCAGAGGCATCAAGTCAAGACGAACACCCTCCCTGGAAGGGAGGGCCGAGCGTAGCGAGGGGAGGTTCGATTCGCGACGCTTGAGTGAATCCGAGCCAAGACAACCTTCCCCAGCCACCCCAAACCATACGGACGATCAATGCCCACGGATGGCAGCGCGAACCCACGGATCCCCGACCGCATGCATCCGTGGGTTCGCGCTGCCATCCGTGGGCCTTTTCGATCCCCCCCTGCCCCCTGACCTCTATCCCAGCCGCCCTAGCTCAAGAAAAAAAGCTCCCCGCCAGCGCGAACGAATCGCAAAACCGACTGATATCCCAGAGCTCAAAAACCGCCCGGCCTGTGCAACCAGCGACTGCACAGACACTCCCCAACAAACGCCCTGTCGGCACCCCGGACGCCTCGCGAAAGTCGGCCGAGAATGTTAGAATTCCGCATTCTGCCGCAGGCGGTTCTGGGATGACCAGGATTGGGAAACATCCCTCGAAATGCGGCCTACTTTTATGCCCCGTTTCAGGTCTCAATGAGCGACGCCCCCTCTTCAGATCTCCCGGAATCCGACGCCCCCGAATCGCAGGAAGCGGCCTCCCAGGAAACCGGCTCCGATGCAGCGAGTCCCAATGTTCCGGCCTCCTCGATGCCTGCCGCGAACCAGAAATACACCGACGAAGACCTGAAACACCTTTCGGACTTGGATCACGTCCGCAAGCGACCGGGGATGTACATCGGTGACACGTCGACACGCGGCTTGCACCACTTGGTCTATGAAGTCGTCGACAATTCGATCGATGAAGCGATGGCGGGATTCGCCAGCAAGGTGTCCGTGATCGTCCACACCGACGGCAGCGTGACGGTCGAAGACGACGGACGCGGCATCCCGGTGACCAAGCACCAAGAACTTTCGGCCGAACTGGACCGCGAAGTCAGTACGCTCGAAGGCGTGATGACGGTGCTCAAATTCGGCGGCAAGTTCGAAAAAGGCGCCTACCAAACCTCCGGCGGTCTGCACGGCGTCGGCGTCACCGTCGTCAACTTCCTCAGCCAGTGGGCCGAAGCCGAAGTCAGCCGAGACGGGTTCACCTGGAGCCAAGAGTACGAACGCGGTGTCGCCACCGGACCGGTTAAGAAAGGGCGCACGACCAGCAAGACCGGAACCCGTACCACGTTCAAGGCCGATGCGCAGATCTTCTCGGTCACGAAATACAGCTTCGACACCCTCTACAAACGACTCCAAGAACTCGCATTCCTCAACAGCGGCGTGCGAATCACGTTCCTGGACGAGCGCAACGGCGAAGGCGGTGACTTCAAATACGAACGCGGGATCACCGAGTTCGTCGAGCACCTCAACCGCGCCAGCGATCCGCTGCACAGCGATGTGATTTCCATCGTCGGCGAAAAAGACGGCTGCCAGTACGAAATCGCACTCCAGTACAGCACCGAGTACACCGAGAACGTTCAGTCCTACGTCAACAACATTCACACCATCGAAGGCGGAACGCACGTGTCCGGATTTCGATCGGCACTGACACGGACGCTGAACAACTACGGCAAGAAAGAAAACCTGCTCAAAAACGCCACCCTGGGCGGAGACGATATCCGCGAAGGCATCACCGCGGTGATCAGCGTGCGCGTGCCGCATCCGCAGTTCGAAGGCCAAACGAAAACCAAACTCGGCAACAGTGAAGTCGAAGGCATCGTCAGCGGCGGCGTCGGCGAACAGCTGGCAAAATACCTGGAAGAAAACCCGCGCGTCGCCAAGTCGATCGTCCGCAAAGGATTGCTCGCCTCCGAAGCCCGCGAGGCGGCCCGCAAGGCCAAGGACCTGCTCCGCAAACGAAAAGATGCCCTCGGCGGCGGCGGGCTGCCCGGTAAGCTCCGGGATTGCATCAGCAAACAAATGGAACGCTGCGAACTGTACCTGGTCGAAGGTGACTCGGCAGGCGGATCGGCCGAAGGCGGGCGGATGCGCGACTTCCAAGCCATCCTGCCGCTGCGCGGTAAGATCATCAACGCCTACAAAAGCCGCGAAGACAAGGTGCTGGCCAACGAAGAAGTGCGTTCGATGATCCAGGCGATCGGAACCGGCATCGGCGGCGACCAAGACATCTCCAAACGCCGCTACAACAAAATTGTCGTCATGACCGACGCCGACGTCGACGGCAGCCACATCCGCACCCTGTTGCTGTGCTTCTTCTATCGCCAAATGTACCAGCTGGTCGCCGACGGCCACGTCTACGTCGCCCAGCCGCCGTTGTTCCGTGTCACCCACGGCCGCAACCGCTACTACGTCCAGACCGATGAAGAGATGAAGAGCCAGCTGCTCGAACGCGGCCTCAAAGACACCGTCTTTGAAGCCGAAGACGGACGACGGGTCGAAGGCGACGACATGCGAAAGCTGTGTAGTTCTCTGGCCTCGATGGAAGACGCGATCCTGGCACTCGAGCGACGCGGCGTCAGCCTCCGCGCCCACGCCGAACGCATCGATCCGGTCACCAACAAACTGCCCTCCTGGCTGCTGACCTACGGCAACGAAGAACACTGGTTCCACAGCACCGACGAAGTCGAAACGCATCTCAACGAGCACAACCTGGTTCTCGATGACGAGGCGGCCGCCGAACAGGAAGGCGAAACGGGCGAAACCGAAGCGGCCGACGGCGAGGCCGCGGCGACGCCAGCCGAAGACGCCGAACCGGCTAAATCGCTCGCCCACCTGGCCGAACTGCACGAAGTGCGGACGATCAACAGCGGACTCAAGGAACTGGCCGAATTGGTGTTCTCACTGGAAGACCTGATTCCCGCCGACCGAACCGGGATGACAACACCCCGATTCGAATTGGTCCGCGGCGAAGACGTCCGCCGGCCGATGGCCGATCTCCGCGAACTACTGCCCGAAGTCAGAGCGGCCGGTGAAAAGGGACTGCAAGTGACACGCTTTAAAGGGCTGGGCGAAATGAACGCCGAAGAACTTCGCGAAACCACGCTCGATCCGGCCAACCGGACGCTGGTCAAAGTCAACATGAAAGACGCCGGCGCGGCAGACGAAATGTTCCGCCTGTTGATGGGCGACAAAGTCGAACCGCGACGCGAATTCATCGAAAAGCACGCCCTAGACGTCCGCAACCTGGACGTCTAGCGGAACTCGTCAACGGCTTGTTGATTTGGCCAGCGCTGCGAGATCGACGCTATAATGCCAGCCCGACGCGTGAGCGGGGGGCGCCGCGTGGCCCCTCGCTCACGCGTCGGGCTAGCATAGGAGCCCTGCATTGGGATAAATCAACAAGCCGCCAACTGCGCTGCGGCGGATCGAAGCGAAACCGTCAGGCTTAGACCGACACTACGGCCGGCGTGCGGTCCGCACGACGCTGTCGATCAGTTGTTCGGTCATCCGTGCCCGGTACTCCATCATGCTGTTGGGGCCCTGAAACCCGACCACGGTCTCATCCCAGTTGAGTTCCTTGCTGATCATGTGGCCGGCATCCAGATCGAACTTGATCGTGCCGTTGCTGAGTTGCTGGACGACCTGGGCGCGGACGGCTTCTTCGTCGATCGGCGTCAACGGTTCGCTGCGGACCGAGAGCGTTGCGACGCCGGATTTCACTTTCTCCAACGTGTACAGCTCGCGGATCTTGATCGGCTTGACCAGCCCGTCTTCGGTCCGCGTTTTGATCTCACGAGGGATCGACCACGAATCACCGATCGCGATCGCGTCTTCGGGTAGCGCCAGCGACAGCGATCCCATACCCAGCGAGGCCTTGCTGCCGCCGTTGTCTTCACGATCGGTTTCCTGACCGCGGGGATTGATCGTCACGGTCGAGAGTGTCTTGCCGATCTGCTCGGCGACCTTGGAAAACACTCGCGGAGGCTCTTCACCGGATCGGCTGGACCACCGGATCTCGTCTTTGTCGCCCTGCTGCTGAGTCATTTCGACGGAATCGACGACGTGATTGAACGTCATTTCCTCGCCTTCGACGCCGACCACGTCCCAATGCCGATTGCTGACGGTGTGCACCTGTGAGATCTCTTCGTCACCCTTCAGCCGAGTCTTGGTCTTGGCCACATGCGTGACCTCGTAGCTCAGTTTTTGCCCACCGGCAAGCGAGTAACGCAGCAGGTATTTTTCGGTTTCTCCATCGGCGGCGATGGCGAACGGGACATTGGCGGCGACGACAAATGCGACGGCGAGGCAAAGGCGGGTCACGGTTTCGGTCTCCATACACTGAAATCGGGTCAGAAACGACCGTGAAACTCGCAGAATCCATCCGCGGTCGCAAGAGCGATTGCGCGTTCGCCCACTCGTCGGGCAAACGCCCCTGCAGGGACTTTGGCGTAGCTACGCTCGCCAGACAGTCGCCGTCCTCTCCGAGGTCGGCGCGGAGCAAAGCTTCGCTTTTTTCGCACACGCCGAGTTCGGAGAACACGGCGACTCTCCGAACGTGTCTTCGATCCTTCAAGGACTCATCGGTGCCATCTGCGAATCAAACGCCTGCCAACGGTTGATCAGCTCACGCAGCTTTTCCGTTTGCGAGCTGGCCAGATCACGTTCCTCCGACGGATCGATCTTCAGATGATACAGCTCGAACGGCTGACCCTTTTTCGGCCGAACGATTTTCCAATCGCCGCTCCGCAAGGCCTGCTTTCCGCCGGGCATCCGCCAGAACAGATGTTGATGACTGGTCGCGATCGGGTTGTCGATCCAGCGAAAAAGACTGATGCCGTCGGCTTGATCGTCGGCGGGCAAACCGGCCAGATCCAGCGCCGTGGCCGCGATATCCAGACTGACCACCGGTCGCGGCTCGGAGACGCCTGCCGGCAATCGCCCCGGAAAACTCCAGACCATCGGGACGCGAATGCCGCCTTCGTACAGCGAACCCTTTCCGTCGCGCAGTGGTGCATTGCTGCTGGTCAATTCGGCCGTCGGCCCCCCGTTGTCGCTGAGAAACACGACCAGGGTATTTCGCCGCAGTCGATGTTCATCGATGGCTTCGGTGATCGCACCCACGCCGCGATCGAGCGCGACCAACATGCCGGCAAAGATGCGACGCTGGACATCGGCGATCCGCCGCAGTGCGCGGCTGTCTTCCAACGTCGCCTGCATCGGACTGTGGACCGCGTTGTAGCACACCATCAAGCAAAACGGATCCGCGTGGTGCTGGCCGATGAACGCCACCGCTTCGTCCGTGATCGCGTCGGTCAGGTAGCGTGTCTCTTCGATGACTTCGGTTCCGCGCAAGATCGGATTGTCCTGGTCATAAAGCGGCTCACTCATTCGGGCGTAATTGCCGCGGATCAGATTTCCGCTGCGAACGCGTTCCCCCGACTCCAGCGTCGTGTCGCGAACCATCGTCAATACGTTCTCGTGCGGGACGCCCCCGGCGAGTGATCCGGGAACATAGAAGTGCCCCTCGTGCAAAAAACCGTAAAACGAATCAAACCCGCGCCGCAGCGGATGCAGTGGCTCGGTCGCCCCCAGATGCCACTTGCCGACCAATCCGGTCCGGTACCCGGCAGCACCGAGCTTCTTGACGAACGTCGTTTCCGTCTCCGGCAGTCCCATGCCCGGAATCAGATTCCGTTTGCCGGTCGGGTTGATGTCGTATCCGAACCGCGATTGATAGCGACCGGTCATGATTCCGGCGCGCGAGGGGCTGCAGTAGGACGACGTCACGTAACCGTTGGTGCAACGGATGCCCTCGTCGGCCAAGGCATCGATGTGGGGCGTAGGGATTTCCCGGTTGCCCATCATGCCTGTTTCGCCGTAGCCCAAGTCGTCGGCCACGATCACGACCAGATTCGGTCGATCATCTGCCAGGGAGAGAGACGACCAGCACAAGGCTGTAACGCAATACAGTGCCAGCAGGACAACTCGCATGATCTACCTCGTTGGCCGAGTAGCCGCTTATCGACCGGCGACCAAAATTTGACCGACAAAAAGCCAGACAAATGTAAACAGAATACCAAAGGAGGTGTGCAGAAGTTCGATGGACACTTAACGTTCTCGTGTGTGGTTCGGCTCTCGTACGTGGGCCTGCCTGACTCCTTGGCTGATCCTGATTCGGCGTTTGCGACGCTTGAGAGGCTTCTCATGAAAGAGAACTCACTGATCATTCCGGCCTTCGTGGCCAGTCGCTAGACCATTGTTACCCGTGCTGCCGGCATGTCAGCAAAAATCTCTGACAGTTGGCTGCAAAGCGGGGCTTTCGTTGGATCACGTACCAGCTGGTGAAAGCTTGACGGTTGCTGATGGCCCGACCGATTTGGCAAACCTTGCGGCACGGGTTGGCTTTCTCGCTCGGTCGGGTCTTTGCAGTTCCATCCATGGCATTCATGTCGGTTGAGTTTGAGGGACGATTTTAGACGACAAGCCGTGTTGGATAACTGAATCTGGCCCACCCCCTCGGACACTGCATGTCGGCCGAACTGACCAACGAATCTCCCGCCACGCCGGACTTCGCTCGCGATGTCGGTGCGATCTTGTTGATTGCGCTGACCATCCTGTTGACGATTTCGTTGGTGACGCGTAATCCGGCCGACCCGCTGGAGGAACCGTTTTGGCCCATCAGCGCGTTGCACATGCCCGATGTCCTGGTGTACCCGCCGGCCGATCAGATCACCAACGCATGCGGTTATTGGGGGGCGTTGATTGCGTCGGCAATGATGACATCGATGGGGTTGGCGTCGGGGATCGTCGTTGCCGCATTGGGAGGGACGGCGATTGCGCTGCTGCGTCGCGGCCGGCTCAATGCCCCGGTGCTTCGATCGCTGGGGGGAACGATCATTCTGCTCGGCGCTGCCACGGCCGCGGCGATGTTGCCGATTGACAACGACGGCATCACGATTTTCGGAGCCGGTGGAGTGCTCGGGGCGATGTCCTCGACGTGGCTTTTGGAGCACTTCAAAACCGGTGGCGCGTGGATTTTGACATTAACAACACTCGCGATCGGTGTGCTGTTGACGACCGATTACGCCATCTTGTACGCCAGTCGCCGCATCTTTGCCGGCAGCGCCCAGGTCTCGCGTCGTGGGGTGCAGCAGGCGGCAAAGGTACTTCCTCCTGCACTGCGACGTCGCCGACGACCGTTCGAGGAGCATGCGGCACCGTTCGCCGAGACATCCGATGGTGAGACGATCGAGGCGTCAGAGGAATTCGAAGCCAGTGAAGGGTCCTTCGACGAGGACGCTTTGGACGAACAAGTCGAGGAATCGGAAACTCCCCGGGCTGAACCACGAATCAAGGTCCGCGCCGGCAACCGCCGCAACCATTCCAACGCGGATGACTCGGACGAAGCGGACACTGCCGTCGCCGTTTCGTCATCCAACGAAGCGGTTGAAGACGATTACGAAGAGTACGACGAGGATGAGGAAACCGCCGAGGACAGTTCCTCGATTCGCGAACTCGAGATCGATGACGAAACCGTCTCGCTGCGTGGTGACGGCGCGCATGACGTGCCGGGCCCCAAGATTCGACTTCCCAAGAAGAACAAGAACGAAGACGAATTGGACCAGCTTTACGAAGACATGGTCGAAGCCGCTCCGGCCGGGAGTGAGGACTACCAATTGCCCCGCGTCGATTTGCTCGAAGCCAGCGACGACATCGACTACGACGAGCAATTGAGTGAGGTTCGTCGCAAGGCGAAGATCCTTGAGGCCACGTTTGCCGACTTCGGCTTCAACATCCGCGTCGTGGAAATTGAAACCGGCCCGGTCATCGCGCAGTACGAAATTGAACTCGAAGCGGGTTTGAGACTCAGCAAGATCACCAGTTTGGCGGAAGACTTGGCGATCGGGTTGCGCGTGCCCAGCGTCCGTATCGTTGCGCCGATCCCGGGCAAGAACACGGTCGGGATCGAGGTGCCCAACGAGAAGCGTCAGGCGGTTCGCTTGCGCGACGTGATGGAAGAATCCGACATGCGTTCGCTGAAGATGAACATCCCCGTCTTCTTGGGCAAGGACGTTTCGGGGAATCCGATGGTCGTCGATTTGGCCAAGATGCCCCACCTGTTGATCGCCGGGCGGACCGGTACCGGGAAAAGTGTTTGTCTCAATGCGATCATCACTTCGATTCTGATGACCTGTCGACCGGACGAGGTGCGGATGCTGATGATCGACCCCAAGATGGTCGAACTGAGCGGATACGGAAAGCTGCCGCACCTGATGCACCCGGTGATCACCGACATGCGCAAAGCCGAGGCGATTTTGGCGTGGGCGGTCGAGAAGATGGAGGAGCGGTATTCGCTGTTGGCCAACGCCGGCGTCCGACACATCAACAGTTTCAACGATCTGGGGCGCGACGAAGTCTTGCGTCGGTTGGAGATCGACCCCGAGGACGATGACGGCTCGGTCCCGGACAAGCTTCCGTTCATCGTCATCGTTGCTGACGAGATGGCGGATTTGATGATGACCGCCGGAAAAGATGTGGAACAGCACATCATTCGCTTGGCGCAAAAGAGTCGGGCGGTCGGAATCCACTTGATCTTGGCGACACAAAAACCGACCGTCGACGTAATCACGGGTTTGATCAAGAGTAACCTGCCCGCTCGATTGAGTTTCCAGGTCGCCAGCAAAACGGACAGCCGTGTCGTCTTGGATGAAAATGGAGCCGACAAGTTGCTCGGCAATGGCGACATGTTGTTCTTGTGGCCGGGGACCAGCACGCTGATCCGTGGGCAAGGAACCTATTTGAGTGATGAAGAGATCGACATGATTTGCGAGCACTGCAGCATGGGCGAGCAGAACTTTGTCGGTGAACTGATGAACTTGAAGGTTACCAGCGACGACGACGGCGACGGGCCTTCGCTCAATGAAGACCGCCCCGACATTTATGACAGTGCGGTTGAAGTGATCATTCGCGAAGGCCGCGGGTCCTGTTCACTGTTGCAGCGTCACCTCGGAATCGGCTACGGCCGTGCGGCCAAACTGATCGACTTCATGGCCGAAGACGGCATCGTCGGGCAGTACAACGGCAGCAAAGCCCGCGACGTCTTGCTGACCTTAGAACAATGGCATGAAATGCAGGGACTCGATCCCCCAGAGCCAGACGACGATCCAGAAGAATCATCCACAAAGCAAACCGCCTCGGCGACCGAAGAGGAATACGAAGACGAAGAAGAATACGAGGAATACGAAGAGGAAGAGTACGACGACGAATCATGACCGCCGCCCCCCCTCCAATTTGGTGCCACCCAACAATAGTCAGTCCGACGCCTCCGCTTTGGTGCCACCCACGAAACTATGCCCCTAATTCTGAGCGGTCAGGTATATGTCTGGGCAGGAGAATGCGGAGACACCGAGAAATCCACCGATGCTGCACGGAAGTTGAACGTTCGATCATCCAGGAGATCGCCGAAAGACATAAACGCTGAACAGATGGCCGCGCAGAAGATCGCAGCCTCACTTCGCCGATTTGCGATCAAGGCCTAGACGCGTCGCCCTGCCCTCGTCACTCCCTTGCGGCCGACCGCGGGACTGCCGGAAAGTGTTCCGCCGCGTGACCCACAGCGATTCAAAGGCGTCACCTGCCGCACGCCATCACTTTCACGCGGCGAAGCATTGGGCGACGCTCCGCTGCCCCTTGGACCAGTGACGGCCGGTCGATTCAGCGAACTTGCCCATCGCGCTCGGTGATCCCGCGCAACAGCTCTGGCCAAAGTACCGCTTGAAGTTCCATACCAAGTCACGCCACATCGACAGATCGATTCCCAATCGGGTCAGCACCGACTGCATGCCCTCGGGAACTTCGCGCCCCGACCCTTCGTCACTTTGCTTGGCCGTCCACCGCAGCAACTTCAAATAGTCGCCCCAGTCCAGATCCAGAAACCCCTTGTCACTGGCGCGCACGCCGCCTTCGCTGAGCTCTGGGTCACTCGCCGGCTTCTTCCCCAGCCGAAACGGCGCCAGCCAGCCGTCACGCCGAATCCGCTTGCCGGTCGGATTGACGCGTTTCTTCTTGCGTCGCTCCTTCAACGCTTCGACCGGCGTTTCGCGAATCGTTTTCCCTGCCTCTGCCGTGTCAACGGGAACCAAGTCAAACGCCGCTGAGTCGATCTGGTCACCTTGATCTGCTTTGATGCGGTCGTAGGCCGAGGTGTGAGGGGCCTGATCCGGCGTTTCCGCCATCGCCGCCCGAACCGGATTCAGGTCCACGTACATCGCACAGGCCAGCAAGCCCGCTTCATCGGCAATCGCCTGCGCCTTGAAACGGCCCTCCCAGAACCGTCCCGTGCATTCATCCTGTTTGTTGGCCATGCGGGCGATCGGTTCACTCAGTGCACGCATGAACCAGGACAGATCCGATAGTCGATGTCGAATCTCTGCCAGCCTTTCCTTGTCACGTGCCAAAGTGGCGACATCGTTTTCGGTCGGTTCGGCGAGGTGTTCTTCCAGTCGCCGCCCGGGAAAGACTCTTAGCCAGCGAATCGCGACCTCCTGATCCGACCAGGCTTGAACGACGTCGGGGCGGTTGCGAAGGATCAGGTGCATGTGATTGGAGAGGATGGCGTAGGTCAGCACATCGACGCCAAAAACCGAAGCGAGGGCCTCCATCCGCCGCCGGATCCATTCACGGCGAAAGCCGTAATCCTTTCCGGTCTGCGGATCCACACCGGCCAGATAGGCCCTTCGCACGCACCGCTGCACGCAGTGCATCATCGAAATCTCCGCCGGATCAAACTGCTCCGACCGCAATGCACGCCCCATGGTTGTCCCCCCCCAAAAGTGAGTCCGGAAATTCTAGCACTCACCCCCCGGCAGTCAATCCACAGGTGGATTAGCGCACACCACCTGGGTGAAGCATGCTAGGTAGACGGCACCATTTGATCATCAATGGATGCGGTTAATCGGTGGGTGTCAGCACCTTGAAGCTTTTGGGCAAGTGGCACCATTTGGGCATCGGCGGAGGGTTTGGTGGGTGGCACCATTTAGTGGTTGGTGGGTGGCACCATTTAGTGGTTGGTGGGTGGCACCATTTATTGGTTGGTGGGTGGCACCATTTAGTGGTTGGTGGGTGGCACTATTTGGGCGGGGGGGTTATCCGGCGACGAGTTGGCCGTCGACGAGCTCTTTGCGCTGGTCCATTGCTGCGGCTAAGGCGTCGCTGTGGGTGACGCAAATCAGAATCGCGTCGTTCTCTTTCTGCAGTGCCTGCAAAACCGCGGTGACGGACTCGGCGGTCCTCCGATCAAGGTTCCCGGTCGGTTCATCCGCCAACACCAGCCCCGGGCGCATCAGCAAGGCCCGCGCGATCGCCACCCGCTCTCGCTCGCCGCCAGAAAGCTCGCCGGGCAAATGCGTCGTCCGCCCGCTGAGCCCCACCGCATCGAGCAACTCGTTCGCTCGGTCGACATGCTCCGCCGAAGCTCGCCCCACCGCCAACGATGGCACCAACACGTTCTCGATTACGGACAACTGCGGCAACAGGTGATGGTCTTGAAAAATGAAGCCCACCCGCCGATTTCGCCAATGGGCCAACCGCGTGTCGTCGAGCTCGAACGGATCCTCTCCGTCCAGCCGGACGCTGCCGCCATCCGGGCGATCAAGTGTCCCCAGAATCTGCAATAGCGTGCTCTTGCCGCTGCCGCTGGGACCCACAATCGCCAACGACTGACCGCCGGCAAGCTCCAACGTCACCCCGCGCAAAACTTCCAACGGATCCCCCGCGGTCGCAAACGATTTGGAGATGTCTTGGACAGAAAGAATCGTCATGGTGCTCAGGTCAACCGTCTTGAATAAATGGCAATCTTCACAGCAGTCTAACCGCTGCTGCAGTCTCGGTTCGCACCCTGCCTGCCCCGCAGCGCACGCACCCCATCCGTCACCCCAACCCTCAAACCGTCAACGCTAACGTCGCCAAACCATAAAACGTGTATTCGACGTCGGCAATGTGATCGAGCGCAAACCCGGTGAACCCGCCGCCGTCGGCTTGCATCGATTCGGCATATCGACGCACCGCCTCCCGATCCACCGCATCACTGGCATCCAAATCCTCCAGCGTGATCATGCCGGTGCAACTGCTGAGCAAGTCGGCGAACGGAATCCGCGTGTTGGCCGTCAAACCTCCTTCATCGGACTGCATCTCGGCCAAGAAGTCGATCGTCGTCGCACGGTCCACCCGATCCATTGCCCCGAGTGTCTTCAACGTCCCGATCGCCGCCGCCGTCGGATTCACTCCCGCCCGCTTCGCCGCACGAATCTCCAAGTACCCGCCTTCGGGATGCGCCTGCGAATCCAAAAACTCGAGCACTGTTTCAGACCGTCGCGGTTGTCGCCCCATCAATTCCAAACACAGCACCGACAGGAACGTCTGGTACGTGCTCCCCGCACGCCCCTCGGGACTCTTGGCATAACCACCGTCATCGGTCCGCAGCGATTCAAGCAACTCGGCGACGTTATCCACCCAGCCGCCATCTTCCTCTCCGATCACCTCTGCGTCGACCGCCATCTCGCAAATCGCCGCGCCAAAAATCAACGAGATCAGATCCACAATGCCTTCGCGCTGGTCCAGCCGGCCACGCAAGAACCCAGCCGCCGCCTGTCCGATCTCCGGCGTCAGCGCATCAAGAATCCACAACCCGCGCAGGGCAAACGCGGTGTAGTAGGGATCGCTGCCGCCTTCGCGCCCGGCGAACCCTCCGTCGGCACGCTGCTGCCCGGCCAACCAAGCACCATGCGTCTGACGAACCGAATCGTCCAAACGCATCGCTCCGGCGGCCAACCGCAACGTCAGATCCTGCAGATAAGTCAGCACTCAGCTGGCACCCGCAGCATTGAAGTAGTCGGGCTCGTTGCCGGACTTCCACTTGATGTTGCAGCCCAACGACGGACGCTGCTCGCTGCTCGGAGCCTGGCCGGCAAGCACCGCGTCCAACGCCGCGCGCAAGTCTTCCCCCGTGACCGGGATGTCACTGCCCGGTCGCGATGAATCCAGCTGCCCCCGATAAACCAGTTTCTGGTCGGCGTCGAACAGAAAGAAATCAGGCGTGCAGGCCGCCGCGTAGGCTCGGGCAACCGATTGATCGGCATCGTACAGGTACTCAAACGCATACCCACGCTGCACCTTCTCCCGCGACATCGCCTCCGGAGAATCATCGGGATACTCGTCCGCGTCGTTACTGCTGATCGCGACCACTGCGACTCCCTTGGCCATGTAGTCGTCGCTGAGTGATTTCAGCTGATCGGCGACATGCTTGACGTACGGGCAGTGATTGCACATGAACATCACCAGCAACGCCTTCTTGCCCGCCAAATCCGACAAACTGACGGTCCCGCCGTCACATTCGGGAAGCGAAAAATCAGGTGCCTTCGTGCCCAGCGGCAACATCGTGCTTGCGGTTCGGACCATGGAATCTCTTGCGTTGGTAGAAAAAAACAAATGGAAGAAGGAAACGGTTCTACGATTTCAAATCATCCAGCAAACGGCCGGGGCTGCCCATCGCGTTGTAGCCGCCATCGACATGCAGAATCTCACCGGTGATCCCCTGGCTCAGGTCGCTCAACAGGAATGCCCCCGTCCGCCCGACCTCCTCGTGGGTGATGTTTCGCCCCAGCGGCGCCATTCTATCGTACAGCTTCAACATGTCTTCGACGCCCGCCGCACGGCCGGCCAGCGTCCGCACCGGGCCGGCCGAAAGCGCGTTGACACGGATGTCCGACGGCCCAAGGTCATACGCGGCGTAGCGGACCGCAGCCTCCAAGGCCGCTTTGCAAATCCCCATCACGTTGTACCCCGGGACGCACTTCTCGCCACCGAAATATGTCATCGCCGCGATCGCGCCCCCCGGATTCATGATCGGTTTGGCGGCGTTGGCACAGGCCAGCAACGTGTACACGCTGACATCCATCGCCAAGGCAAATCCCGCACGGCTGGTCTCAATCGTGTCACGGGCCAAGTCCTGACGGTCGGCAAACGCGATCGAATGGAGGACAAAGTCGATTTTTCCAAATTTTTCTGTCGTCTGTTCGAATACGCTGCGGATGTCGTCATCTTTCTGCGCGTCCATGGGTAGCAGAAAAGCTGCGTTTTCATACTTGTCGGTCAACTGGGACACACGGCGTCGATTTCGCTGTCGATCATCGTCCGGCCGATCCGGCAGGTGGGTGAATCCGCACACTCCGCCGGCGTTCATGATTTCTTGAGCAATCGCCCAAGCAATCGAGTTTTCGTTGGCGACCCCTAAAATCAGCCCCTTCTTACCCTGAAATTGCATCTCGATTTGTATTCCTAATGAAAAGGGAAAAGTCACGCGCCTCGGTCGCACGCATTTGTTGCGGGGCGAACAGGATAGCGTGAAGTAGGCGACTTCGTCTATTTGCCAACGGCGATCCGGCGGCACTTGTCCTCATGAAACGTTTTTTTGGTCTGCCCGTCGACCGTCCGCCCCAATGGCGAAACATGGACACCATGACACAACACTCCTCTTCCTTTCACGCGCACGCCCCCTCCAATCCGCCTGACGAACTCGCTTTTGCCGGCGACGTCGCTCGGGCACTGAGGGCTCAGATCAGCCGCCCCGCACTGGTCAAACAACTGCTACCGAGTTTCACCGCCCTGCTGGGCCTGGAAACGGCCACCCTGGTGACCCAGCAAAAAGGCCGCTGGCACGTTGATGCCTGGTCCGATTCGTCCGGCGACACCTCCCATCGCCCGCCTCCATCCGCACTGCCGCTGGACCTGATCAGTGACGCGATCGACCACGGCGACAGCCGCAATGCCGGACGCTGGTGGGTGGTCCCCTGCCAGGTCGACATCAACGAAAACGGTACGATCGTCGCCTCGCCCATGGTCGGTTGCCTGGTGTTGGAGTCGGAAATCCAGCCCCAGGACCGCAATCGCCTGGAGCGGATCTCGCAATTGCTGGTCACGGCGATCACCCGGACCGAGCTCGACGGACGTCATCGCCATCGCATTGCCCAGCTGACCAGTGTGCTGGAGGCCGCCGCCAAGTGGCAACAAACGCAGCTGCAAGAATCGAGCAACGAGAACACGCTGCTGCGACAGATCGCCGACACCGCGACCGACTTGATCGGATGCGAACGCGCCAGCATTTTCCTGTGGGACAAGCGACGAAAAAAACTGATCGGTCGGCCGGCCCTGGGCATCGACGACCGGCCCTTGATCGTTCCGGACAATGCGGGAATCGTCGGCGAGGTGTTGGCCACCAAAGAGCCTCAGATCTGGAACGCCAACAGCGATGACGAAGCACGGATCAATCGCGACGTCGATCGGTCTCTGGAATTCCGCACCCGATCGCTGGTCGCCGTCCCGCTGATCGGCCCACGCGGTGAAACGATCGGCGTCTTCGAAGCGATCAACCATCTGGAAAACCACTTCGACAACTCCGATGTGCTGCTGCTGTCCGACTTGGCGACCCACGCCGCGGTCGCGATCCAAGCCCAGCGGGCACAACAATCGTTGACCGAGTCGCGTGACCGCCTGGTCCGCGACGCCGCGCGGAGCACACCGCTGATCGGTGAGCACCCGGCCGTCGCCGCGGTGCGAGAAAGCGGTACCAAGGTCGCCAAAACCGATTTGACGGTCATGATCCTGGGCAGCAATGGAACCGGAAAGGAAGTCGTCGCACGCCACATCCACTACGAAAGCGACCGTAAAAACGGCCCCTTCATCGCGGTCAATTGCGCGGCATTGGTTGAATCGCTACTGGAAAGCGAATTGTTCGGACACGAACGCGGCTCCTTTACCGACGCCAATGCCACACGGGTCGGAAAGTTTGAACTCGCCAACGGCGGCACGCTGTTCCTGGACGAAGTCGGCGACATGAGCCCCGGCGGCCAAGCAAAACTGTTGCGCGTGTTGGAACAGCGCGAAGTCGTGCGGGTCGGCGGCAGCGTGCCGATCCCCGTCGACGTCCGTGTGATCGCAGCGACCAATCAACCGCTGGAACAATTGATCGCCCAAAAACGGTTTCGCGAAGACCTGTTCTTTCGACTTAATGTCGTCTCGTTGACGCTGCCCGATTTGGCGGCCCGTGGTCGCGACGTGCTGCTGTTGGCCAACCACTTCCTAAATCACTTCTGTTACGAGATCGGCCGCAAAGTCCCCGCCCTGTCCGACTCCGCGCAAACCGCATTGCTGTCCCACCGCTGGCCCGGCAACGTCCGCGAGCTTCGCAACACGATCGAACGTGTTTGTTACCTGTCCACCGGTGACATGATCCATGCTCCCGACCTGGAACTGCGGCAACCACCGACGTCGCCCGAAAACGATCGCGACTCCAACCAACGCACTCTGCGCATCGATCTGCCGACATCGCTGGCCGAGTCGACGCGGCTGTTCCAAATCGATCACATCCGTCACGCGATCCACCAATGCGGCGGCAACATGACCGAAGCGGCCTCGAAGCTGGATCTGCATCGATCAAATCTGTATCGAAAGATGAAGCAACTGGGGATGCGGACCGGCGAAGAGGAAGAACCGGCGTAGTGTAGTGCCGCAGGCTGATCGGCCACGTAGCGGAACCCGCCAAGAGTTTCGTTCCCCCGGCGATTCGCCGAAAGCCTTGGCGGCTTCCGCTACCGTCCCGTGGCGGCAACGATGCGACGCCTACAGCGTTGCGACCAGCCGCCGAAGCCGGGGCAGGAAGTGCCGCAGTGCGCGGGAGCGGTGGCTGAGGGCTCGTTTGACGGTCAGGTCCAGCTCCGCGAACGTCTTGTGATACTCGCGGATTTCGAACAATGGGTCGTAGCCGAAGCCGCCGTCGCCGGACGGCTCGGTACGAATCACCCCGCCGCAAACGCCGCCGGCGGTGATTCGCACATTGCCTTGGGGATCCGACAAACAGACTTCGCAGTGGTAGCGCGCGGTGCGTTTCTCCGCCGGGACACCGGCCAATTCGGCGAGCAGTTTTGCGTTGTTGGCTTCGTCGTCGCCGTGCCGACCGGCATACCGAGCCGAATAGACACCGGGGGCGCCGCCGAGCGCGTCCACCGAAAGGCCGCTATCTTCACCGAGCACCCAACGGCCCAGATGCTTGGCTTGCTCGGTCGCCTTGAGCGCCGCGTTTTCACGAAATGTTTCCCCGGTTTCGTCGACGTCGATCGACTCGGGAATCTCCGCCAGGGAGTGCAAACTGTAATGCTCTGCCGGAAGCATCAGTCGCAATTCGACCAGCTTTTTTGCGTTGTTGGTACCGAGGACGAGATCGAACATCTGCAAGACTATGACTTTTCGACGGTTTTAGCGAGCGCGTAAATTTCGTCCGCGTTGAGCACTTGATCGTTGGATTTAAACAAGGATTGAATCGCCGCACGGTGGGTTTTCATTTTTAAACCGCCGACACCGATCGCGCCGTAACCCACGGCGTCTGAACCATCACCGATCGGCTTGGCTTTGTCCATCACGGCGATCCCACCCAGACCGGCCGGCGGGACGGCGTTCAGGTCGATCGCCACCGCCAGATCTTTGGCAGCAACCAAGTCCGACTTCTCGGCCAGTTGGATTCCCGCCGCGCCGCAGGCGATCACGATGTTGGTTTCGGACAACACGCTGCGAACCTTCGCGGGCGAATCCAATTCGGCGGCCGACAATCGGTCGGCGATCTCACCTTCGGCCTGACCGGCAACCTGGTCGCAGGCCTCCTGGGCACGGCTCAACGACCGACTGGTCAACGTGACCGACGCACCGTCACCAGCCAACAACCGTGCGACCCGCTGGCCGACCGGTCCGGTCCCGCCGAGCACCACTGCGCGAGCCCCGGGCAAATCGACATGCCGAGCGGCAGCCACAACGGCCGCCGCGGCGGTCGTATTGCAACCGTTGGCGTCCATCATCACCGAGACGCGAACGGGACCGAAAAACGCATCCGTGACGCACTGAAGTAGTTTCTCTGCGGCTGCAACATCACTGCCGCCCAAAAAGATCGCGGTGTTTTTCAGATCGTCGCCGCCGCGTGTGAACATCGCGCCGTGAACCAACGGCTCGATCGATGTCGGCTGAACACCGGCGTAGGGAACCAGATGATCCACGCCCGAATCGACCGCGACGACCGCGTCAAACGAGCTGGCTTGGGGGTCGCAATCGAACTGAAACAGAATGCGTTTGGTCATGGGAACGCCGGGAGTTGTTGTTGTCGGTGCGGGTCATCGGTAGTGGACGGCGCGAGGAGTCCTCGCAGCTGGCAAGCCGAAAGGACTCGTCGCCTCGTCCACTACCTGAAAACCAAGCTGAGATGGACCACGAACGCATCACACGAAGACACCCTCCCTGCCGGGGAGGGTGTTGTCAGGCGCTCCTTCTTCGACACGAAGGCGCGTCGTTCTAGAAGTTGCCCTTGCTAGAAGTTGCCCTTGAACGGGTGCGCCGCCGAGTCCTTTTGGGCGATCATTTCTTGCGCGGTCGGTTTGCCACCCATCGCGTTGACCAACGATTGCTTGACGGCTTCGTAGTTGTAGTTGTAGATCTTTTCGTCGTCGTCGGCTTCGGGGTGAATGAACACACCGCAAACGCACACCAAGTCTTCGGCTTGGTCGGCGGGGATCACGCCTTCGGCGACCGAATCGGCGACGGCTTTTGCGACCGCCGCTTGGGCCGGGCCGAACATTTGCACGACTTGCTTCATGCCTTTCAGCGTGACCTTGGTGATCATCACCGTCGACGGTTTAACCGCGACGTTGGGCGCCAGAACAGCCAGCAAGTTCGTGTGGCCTTCGCTTTGCGTTGACAACGCGTTGGCGAATGCCGTGCCGACCGGACCGTCTTTGCTGCCGATCATCAAGTCGATGTGTGCAACCTCGTTGCCATCGCCCACCAGGGCCTCACCAATGTAAAACTTCATTTCAGTGACCTGTTCAAAAGAAAGTTTGGCTAGAAGACCGGTGGGGAAACACATGTCCGTTGCCCCGCACGACGCCCTTCCATCGGGACGGTGAGCGCCTGGGGTGGGTCTGGAGTCGGGGAAAAGCTAACAAACCATGGCGCCGATGCAAACACCCGGTCGATTTCAAAAATCCGCGACCGCCACGCCCCCCAAATCAGGAGGCCGTGACCGCGGCCCGATCGTGCTGGTAGGTGCATCGGCCCGGGCGGCGGCGGAGTCGGCACAAATCGCCGGCTTTTCCCCGATCGTGATCGACCAGTTCGGTGATCGCGAAACCGTCGCCTCGGCACACCAGTGGCATTCGCTGGACGAAATCCGCGTTTCAGACACAACCGCGATGCTTGACCGAATCGTCGGCGACACCCCGATCGCCATCGTCGGCGGACTGCAAGGCGGTTACCAGTGGCTGGCCCCGTCTGGGCTGGCCCCGTCTGGGCTGGCCCCGTCTGGGCTGGCCCCGTCTGGGCTGGCCCGGTCTGGGCTGGCCCCGTCTGGGCGTCGTTTCTTGGGGGCCTCTCCCGCACAATTTACCAACTGTGACGATGTCGTTTTTTTGCGGGAATTGGCTGCCCGCGCGGCCGTCCGATTCCCGGAATCCCGGCGAAACGGAGGTACCAAACCGGGTTGGCTGGTCAAACACCGTGCCAGTTCCGGCGGGTTGGGCGTGTCTTACTGCGAGAGCGGCGGGCCGATTCCCGACGGCGCGATTCTGCAGCAACCGGTTCGGGGACCGATTTGCGGGGCGAGCTTTTTCGGCCTGGGAGATCGAGCGTTGCTGTTGGGGGTCTGCCGCCTGCTGAAAAAACGCATCGGCCCCTACCCGTTCGTATTCGCGGGAGCGCTCGGCCCGATTCCGATCAGCATCGAGGTGTGCAACTCGTTGCGTCGACTCGGCACGGCCTTCTGCAGCGCCGCGCCGATCTTCGGTCCGTTCAACATCGACGTCGCGATCCAACACGACTCGGTGACATTGCTGGAAGTTAATCCGCGTTGGAGTGCGTCGATGGAGCTGGTAGAGAGAGCGTGGAGCGAAGCGTCGGACGAGCCCTGTTCGATGTTCGACCGACCGGCGGACTGGGAGCGTCGCGTCGGGCAATCCTCGCAAGACCCCGGGGAATCGTTCTGCGTGGGCAAGACGACGTTTCTGAAACGTGTTCTGTTCGCACGGGCCGACCGCACGATTTCACCAGCCGACTTTGATCGCCAGACGCGATCGGGCCGTTGGGAATGGAAAGATGTCCCGCGCCGGCCGACCCAGTTGAATCGCCACGAACCGTTGGCGACGTTGATCACGCGGCTCGACCGCATGTCGCTTCGGTCCGCGTTTCGCGTTATCGTTTGAGCCATGACATCCGCGACGACCGACATGACCGATGAACCGTTAGACGTGATCGCCGTGGGCTCCCATCCCGATGACGTCGAAGTCGCCTGTGGGGGAACATTGGCGAAACTGGCCGCATCGGGATACCGCGTCGGAATCGTCGACCTGACTGACGGAGAACCGACGCCGTTTAGCGATGGTCCGGAGGCGCGGATGAAGGAAGCCCAAGCGGCCGCCGACGTGCTGGGCGTGGCCGAGCGGATTCAACTGGACCTTCCCAATCGTCGACTGTTCGATTGTTTCGAACACCGAGTCGAATTGGCCAAGGTGTTCCGCCGCTACCGGCCTCGGATCGTGATCGGATTCGGCGACAAGACGCCGATGGCATCGCCGGATCATTTCCAATCGATGCTGATCACCGATGCCGCCGTCTTCTACAGTCGACTCTCCAAGTGGGATGCGTACTTTGACGGATTGCCGGTTCATAAGATCGAGCGTCAGCTGTACTTCCGGCTGGCGATCGAACCGATGACACTGGCGGGCAATCCGTATCACTTCTTGATCGACATCAGCGAAACGTTGGACCAGAAGATCGCCTCGATGCAGTGCTACCACAGCCAATTCGCGCACAAGCATGCGATGGACGATCGGATTCGTGCCGCGGCGGTGATGACCGGTTCGATCGCCGGCATCGCCGCGGCAGAAGTTTTTGCGGCGGCGCGTCCGTTCGCGGCCGGAGACCTGTTCAGCGCCGTGGGGCTGTAACGGATCGCGCGTCCGCTTTTTCTTGGGGTAGCGGAACTCGCCAAGAGTTTCGCTCTCGGCACCCCGCCGGGCGATCGCGGTACGACAGCCCGGAACGATCGTCGGACAACAATGCGCGCGACGGCCCGGAAGGGCCATCGTACATAAGTCGCGGGACGGCCCGGAGAATCAATGCGGCGGATCGCCCTGCTATCGGTCACGCCGTGTGGATGGCGCGTTTGTCGACGGCCAAGGCGGCTTCGTGCATCGCTTCGGCCAGGGTCGGGTGGGCGTGACAGGTCCGCGCGATGTCTTCGCTGCTGGCCCCGAACTCCATCGCCGCGGCGGCTTCGGCGATCATGTCGCCGGCGCGGGCACCGATGATGTGGACACCCAACACGCGATCGGTTTTGGCGTCGGCCAAAATCTTCACGCGGCCGTCGGGTTCGCCCAGCGTCCGGGCGCGTCCGTTAGCGCCGAACGGGCAGACGCCCTTGTTGTAGGCGATCCCGGCTTCCTTCAATTCGTCTTCCATCTTTCCGACGCTGGCGATTTCCGGGTGTGTGTAAACGATCGCCGGGATGACGTCATAGTTCATATGCGTGTGCATGCCGGCCATCCGCTCGACACACACGACGGCTTCTTCCATCGCTTTGTGCGCCAGCATCGCGCCGCCGATACAATCGCCGGTGGCGAACACGTTCTCGACGGAGGTCTCATAGTTCGCGTCGACGGGGATGAATCCGTGACGGTCGGTTTCCAATCCGATCGCTTCCAACCCGATCGAATCGGTTGCCGGACGTCGGCCGGTCGCAAGCAGTACTCGATCGCAAGTGATCGGATCGCCGTCTTTGACCTCGACGACGCACTGATCGCCTTTGACGCGTGCCGATTCGACGAAGGTTTTCAGATGAAACTTGAAGCCTTGCTTTTTGAAGGTGCGCAGCGCGATGTTCGCCAGCTCCGCATCAATGCCGGGGAAGATCCGGTCAAACGCTTCCAGCACGGTGACCTCGCTGCCGAGTCGATTCCAGACGCTGCCGAGTTCCATGCCGATGTAGCCGCCGCCGATCACGACCAATCGTTCGGGCACGCTGGGAAAGCTGAGTGCGGTGGTGCTGTTACCGATCCGATCCCCGTCCTCTTCAACACCCCGCAGGGTCGCCGGAACGCTACCGGTGCACAACAGAATTCGGTCGGCTTCGATCACGACCGGCTCGTCACCTTCGACGACGATCGAATGGACATCACGCAGCTTGCCACGACCGCAGTAGGGTGTGACCTTCTGTTTCTTGAACAGCATGTCGATCCCGCCGGTCAACGTGTCGACGATCTTCGTCTTGCGATTCATCATCGCCGAGAGATCTAGATCCAGCGACCCGATTTTCAGCCCGTGCTCGCCGAATCGCTGCTTGGCCTCTTCGTACAAGTGGCTCGATTCGAGCAACGCTTTGCTGGGAATACACCCGACCCGCACGCAGGTACCGCCGTATTGAGCGTTTTCGTCGATGCACGCGGTATCGAATCCCAGTTGTGCGGCGCGAATGGCAGCCACGTAGCCGGCGGGACCACCGCCGAGGACAACTAATTCGTGTCGGACCGTCTTCATGAGCTTGCGTTTTAAAAGGGTTGCTGAGCGAACAGGATGCTTGTCGACCACTACCATAGGCCGCCGGTGATTCTTGGTAAATCACGGGGTTGCCCTCAAGCGGCCGGCGGGGACAATCTGGTTTCGACCTCAATGCCCGGCCCTCACCGCAAACCCGACGCGGCGAGGTCCATCGCACTCCCCCCGTGGCGCCGCTGCCTTGCCGAAAAAACGCATCCGAAAATATGCCGGACCGGTACTCGCGATTGCGTTATTCGCATTGGCGGTGCGATTGCTGATCCGCGAAGCCCATCAAATCACGTGGGAAGAATTCGTGCGTGGGCTGACCGGCGTACCCGCCAGCCAGATCGCCATCGCGGCGTTTTTGATCGCGCTAAACTATGGCTTGCTGATCGCCTATGACATCCTGGCGCTGCGCTATGTCGCACGTTCATTGCCGTTGCGGCGCGTCGCCTTGGTCTCGATCGCCGGCTTCTCGCTGGGCAACAACCTGGGGACGTTGCTGGCGGCGGCGCCGATTCGGTTTCGATTTTATTCCCAATGGGGGCTTTCACCGGGTCAGATCGTCGCATTGATTTCCGTGGTGGGGCTGACGTTCTGGAGCGGTTGGTGGTTTCTCGGCGGGATGGTGCTGATCTGGGTGCCGATCCAGCTGCCCCCCGACGTTTCGCTTCCCGTTGGCACGCAGACCTTCGGCATCGTGCTGATCTCGCTGGCCATAATCTATTCGCTGGTCTGTTTTTTGTGGCGCAAACCTTGGCCGATCGGCGAACTGCACCTGCGCCCCCCGCGGCCGGGATTGATGTTCGTCCAGGCGTCCGTGGCGGCGGTGGACCTGCTGATTTCCGCGACGGCGTTGTATCTGGTTTTGCCCGGCGATTCGGTGGTACCGTTTGCTCAGGTCCTGGCCGCCTACCTGGTCGCGATCGGCGTCGCCATGATGACCCAGGTCCCTGGGGGCCTGGGCGTGTTGGAGGTCATTCTGCTGACGCTACTGAAGGGAACCGTTGGCGATACGGTCCTGGCATCGGTCTTGATCTTCCGCGTGCTTTATTATTGGCTGCCGTTGTTGGCCGGAATGATCGCGCTGGTCGGTTACGAGATCGCCAGCGGTGCGGCGGCGGCCAAGCAAGCATCGGGCATCGCGGTCGCTTCTGCGGGCCCGATTGACTCTGCGCGCCCGGTCGACATCGCAGTGACAAGCGACACACGGGACGCGGTGGATCCAGCGACCCCCGCCGGAGAGGAGATCCTGCTGCCGGAGTTTCAAGAGGACCAAATGCCGAGGGAAGATTGAGCCCCGATCGGCTATAGTGGGAGGGCGACCTTCATCCCACCTCCTACCGCCCGTCATGCCTCTTACGATCCAACGTCTTTGCATCCCGTCGTTGATGCGGCACCTCCTTGCGGTGCTACTGGTTGCCGGCACCTCGAATGCCAGCACACTTGCGACCGACGACTCGCGTCCGCCCGGCTCACCCGATTCGCCCGATTCGGCGGGTCCGGATTTCAACCGCCTGGACTTCAATCGGGACGTTCGGCCGATCCTTGCCAAGCACTGCTTCACCTGCCACGGGCCGGACGAAGACGCACGCGAAGCGGGTTTGCGATTGGACACCCAATCGGGATCACGCCAAGATTTGGGTGGTTACCAAGCGGTCCAACCCGGTGCCGCCGACGAGAGCGAGCTGTTCCTCCGCGTGACCAGCGACGACGAGGACCTGCGGATGCCGCCATCGGAGGGACATCCGCCGCTAAGCGAGAGTGACATCGCAACCCTGCGCCGCTGGATCGACTCCGGCGGCCGATACGAAGTCCACTGGGCTTTCCAAGCCGCGACCGAACCGCCGCTGCCGGCCGTGGAACACCCGGATTGGTGTCGTGGTGCGATCGACCGTTTCGTGCTTCACCGGATGGAACAGCACGGACTTTCCCCCGGCGGCGATGCCGAACCGGTCGCGCTGATCCGCCGCGTCTACATGGACTTGCTGGGCACCACGCCTTCCCCGGAGGAAGTCCGGCGGTTTGTGTCCGACACACGCCCCGACGCTTACGAGGCCCTGGTCGACAGGTTGCTGTCTGCACCGGAATACGGCGAACGATTTGCCCGCCCGTGGTTGGACTTGGCCCGATACAGCGACACCAATGGCTATGAAAAAGATCGCCCCCGTACGATATGGCCGTATCGAGATTGGGTGATCGATGCGATCAATGCCGACAAACCGTTCGATGAGTTTTCGGTCGAACAACTGGCCGGCGACATGCTTCCCGACGCCACGCGATTCCAACGCATCGCCACGGGATTTCACCGCAATACGATGCTTAATGAAGAAGGCGGCATCGACCCGCTGGAATTCCGTTTCTATGCCATGGTCGATCGCGTCGCGACGACCGGCACCGTTTGGATGGGATTGACGACCGGCTGCGCCCAATGCCACACGCACAAGTACGATCCGCTGACCCACACGGATTACTACGCGATGATGGCGTTGATGGACAATGCCGATGAACCGGAGCTGAATGCGGATCCCCAAGCGGTGATCGAGCAGCGTGAATCGCTGCAACAACAGATCGAGAAAAGGGAGCAGGAGATTGTCGACGGTGTGCTGCTTTGCGACGACGCCGACGCGGCCCTACGGGGAGCGTTGGAAACGTGGCTGACCGAACGCTCGGACCGAGTTTCCAACTGGACGACGGTCGCTCCCGATCAATTGGAATCAACCATGCCCACGTTGACGGTGCTCGGCGATGGGGCGGTGCTGGCTTCGGGCGATGCGACTAAACGCGATGTGTATACATTGACGATGCCGGCGATCGACTCGGACCGGCCGGTCACGGCGATCCGAATCGAGGCACTTGCGCACCCGACGCTGCCCGCCAAAGGTCCGGGGCTGGCGTTTTATGAAGGTCGGCGCGGTGATTTCTTCCTCAGCGAACTGGACGTGTCGGTCGGCGAAACCCCGATCGCGATCGCCGCCGGGACCACCTCCGTGCCGGGCGCCAAACCGGGCAACGGAAAAACGTATCCGGGCAACGTCTTTGACGGCGACGGATCCACCGGTTGGTCGATCCCCGGCGATGCCGGCCAAACCCATCGCCTGGTCATCCCGCTCGATCCGCCGACACGACTGGACCAGACGTGGACGCTG
The DNA here is from genome assembly GCF_008035925.1 of Stieleria maiorica. Lineage (NCBI taxonomy): Bacteria > Pseudomonadati > Planctomycetota > Planctomycetia > Pirellulales > Pirellulaceae > Stieleria > Stieleria maiorica. The sequence goes on along the minus strand of NZ_CP036264.1, from coordinate 7,358,681 downwards.
GAAATGTTGTTCGAACGTCATTACGTCGCCGGCTTGGGGCACTTCCGCATTGATGTGACGACCGACGCCAATCCCCAGGCGATGCAGATTTCCAGCGACTTGCAACGCGAGTTGGTTCAGTCCAAAACCTCGGCCGCGATGTCACCGGATCTGAAGCGAGCATTGGCCCTGGAATTCATGCGCGGCGCGCCGGAAATGGCCGCGCATCGCAAGCCCATCGAAGCCTTGCGCAAGCAGATCCCCGACGACATTCGGACCTTGGTGATGCAGGAGCGCCCGGCAACCAACCCGCGCATCACACGGCGTCGCCACCGCGGCGAGTACCTCCAATCCAAGGAGGTGGTCCAAGGGGCAGTGCCAGAGTTTCTCGGAACCGGGGCGTACGATGCCCCGACCGATCGCTTGGAACTGGCACGTTGGTTGGTCAGCGACGCGAACCCGCTGGTCGGACGGGTGACGGCGAACCGTGCGTGGCGTGAATTTTTCGGCACCGGCATCGTGCGGACCGCGGGCGATTTCGGCACGCAAAGCGAATCGCCCTCGCACCCCGACCTGATCGACTATCTGGACGCCCGCCTGCGAGACAATTCGGCCGATGGCAACCGCTGGTCGATCAAACGATTGCACCGTGAAATCGTCCTCTCGTCGACCTACCGCCAAGCGATCGGCACCCCACCGGCGACCGACCCCGACAACCGGCTGCTGTCCGTGTTTCCCTATCGCCGCTATGACGCCGAACGGATCCGCGACGCGTTTCTGTCGGCATCGGGATTGCTGAGCCGGAAAGTCGGCGGGCCCAGCGTGTACCCGCCGCAACCCTTGGCGGTCGTTCAAATGGCCTATGGAAACGCCGCCTGGCCGACGTCCACCGGGGCAGACCGATTCCGCCGCTCGCTGTACACATACAGCAAACGCACTGCACCGTTCGCCGCGATGACGACCTTTGACGCGCCGTCGGGCGAGCTGTGCATCGCCAGGCGTGATTCCAGCACGACACCGCTGCAAGCGTTGACGCTGCTGAATGACGAGATGTACCTGGAAATCGCCGCCGGGCTGGCCGAACAAGCCGTCCGTGATGCCAACGAAAACAACGCGAACCCCACGCCTGGGCAGATCGCCAAACAATTGTTCCGTCGCATCCTGGTCCGGTCGCCCAGCGACGGAGAACTGGATGCGATCGTTGCGTTTTACCGCAGCCAAACCGAACACGGTCAACCTTGGATGTTGGTCGCCCGGGCGTTGATGAATACCGACGAAGCAATCACCACACCATGAATTTGAAAGAAGTCACACGCCGACAATTGTTCGCCGCCTGTGGAATCGGGCTGGGCAAGATCTCGCTGGCATCGCTGCTGGCGGGCGACACCGCAGCCGCATCCCCCATCGCATCCGGCAGCGCATCCGGCAGTGCAACGTCGTTGAACGGCGGCTTGCATCATCGAGCGAAGATCAAGCGGGTGATTTACCTGTTCATGGCCGGTGCCCCCAGCCAATTGGACCTGTTCGACCACAAGCCCAAGCTGGTCGAACTGGAAGGAAAACCGATCCCGCCGTCGGTGATCGCCGGCCAGCGCTACGCGTTCATCCAACCGGGCGCGGCCGTCTTGTCGCCCCGTTTCAAGTTCAATCGCTATGGTCAGTCGGGGGCAGAGATCGCTGATCCGTTGCCGCATCTGGCGGAGATTGCCGATGACGTCGCGTTCATTCGCAGCGTTCACACCGACCAGTTCAATCACGCGCCGGCACAGATCTTCGTCAACACCGGCAGTCCGATCCCGGGACGGCCGGCGATGGGATCTTGGTTGACGTATGGCCTGGGCAGCGAGGCGGATGACCTGCCCGGTTTTGTGGTTCTGAAAAGCGGCGGCAACCTGTCCGGCGGCGCGGCGATGTGGAACAACGGATTCCTGCCCGGCCAGCACCAGGGCGTTCCATTTCGCAGCAGTGGAGACCCGATCTTGCACGTCGCCAACCCGCCGGGAATCAGCCGAGAAACCCAACGGGCGACGTTGGACCTGCTGACCGATCTGAACCGCCGCCGCGAAGCCTCACTCGCCGTCGATGGAATCAATTCCCGGATCGAGTCCTACGAGATGGCGTACCGGATGCAGACGCGGGCACCAGAACTGATGGATTTCTCTGGTGAATCGGACGAAACGCTTTCGATGTACGGCACCAAACGCGACGACGCCGGATCGTTCGCCAAGAACTGCTTGCTTGCGCGACGACTGGCCGAGCGGGGTGTTCGCTTTATCCAGCTGTACCACAGCGGTTGGGACCACCACAGCAACGTCGAAGGCGGGTTGAAGTCCCAGTGCAAAGCCACCGACCAAGGCTGCGCGGCGCTCGTGAAAGACCTCAAGCAACGTGGGATGCTCGACGAAACGTTGGTGGTCTGGGGCGGCGAGTTCGGCCGCACGCCGATGGTGGAAGCCAGCGCGGCGCTGGGGCGTTCACTCGGCCGCGATCATCACCCCCAAGCCTTCACGATGTGGATGGCCGGTGGCGGCGTGCGCGCCGGGCAAACGATCGGCAAGACAGACGACCTGGGGTTCCACCCCGTCGAGGATGCCGTGCACGTCCACGACATCCAGGCGACGATTCTGCACCAATTGGGCATCGATCACGAACGATTGACGTTCACCTTCGCCGGCCGACCGTTCCGATTGACCGACGTGCATGGCCACGTGATCGAGAAGCTGGTCGGGTAGTGGGTGTATGACGTCCTTTCCAGGCCGTCGCATTGAGTCCCACGGACGACGGCCCGGAAGGGCCATCGTACACTTGGGGCAGCGACGGCCCGGAAGGGCCATCGCACACGGAAATTGAATCGATCGAGTCCGCGTGAGGCCATAAAAAAACCCGATGCTGCAGTGATGCAGCACCGGGCTTGAACCTTCTAACTCGTTATTGTCGAGCTTAGATGTTGGTGTCGGCGTCCGGAGTCGGAGCCGGCGGTGCGTCGCTTGCGCTAGCTTCGGCTTCTGCCGGGGCTGCTTCGGCTGCGGGTGCAGCTTCGACAACGACGCCGCCATCGCATGCGGCACAAGGTGCCGGTGCGGCAGCACAGCAGGGAGCCGGTGCGGCAGCACAGCAGGGAGCCGGTGCCGGCTCGCAGCAGGGAGCCGGTGCGGGCTCGCAGCAAGGTGCCGGTGCCGGTTCGCAGCAAACCGGTGCGGGTTCGCAGCAGACGGGCTCGGGAGCACAGCAGCTCTTACGGGCCTTCAACTTTGCACACAGACGTGCGAACAACTTCGGACGGCTGCTGCCACAGCATGCCGGCTCGGGTGCACAGCATGACGGTGCAGGTTCGCAACAGACAGGTTCCGGCTCGCAGCAAACGGGCTCCGGAGCACAGCAGTCGTTGCTTGCCTTCAGCTTGGCGAACAGTCCACCGCCACATGCTTTCTTTGCATGCAGCTTCGAGAACAATCCACCACCACAGTTGCCAGCGTAAGCCGACGATTCATTCATGGCGAGAGCCGCACCCACCAAAAGTGCAAACGCGGCGATCCCGCTGACCACATTCCGATTCATTGTTTTCTCCCAAGTGTTTCGGAGTTTCTGGTGCGATCCTCTACGCACACTTTGTCAAATCAGAAGCCATCTCCAGGCTCCCCCGTAGGTTCCAGCATCGGTGACCATCACCGAAACTTCCGAACACGCAAGATAGGTGCTTTACGGAATGTTTGCGGACCACGTGATTTCGTGGATAAAGTAACTTTGGCTAGAGGCGTGTCAATCGCACCAAGGCCCGAAACGAGACAGAAATTCTTGGCCGTCGTTCGTGCACCCAGATCGTTCCGGTTTTCGGCCCGCCGCCGCGTCAATCTCCGAAAACCCAGCAAAACCCAATATATCTTTCACTTAATCGCGACCTACAGAGCCCGCCCGAGCCACCCCAAGGAGTGGCGGGTAGGACAGTTTGTCACGGGCTGGGTTTGGAGAAAGCAGGCAAATAATCGCAAGAAAAGATTGCCTATTTTTCCAAAATCATGCGGACGCGGTTCGGGTTTTGCGCGTCGGACGGTGCGGTTTATCGATTGACGGAGCCTTCGGCCCCTTCCAAAGCTGCGAGCCGTGCGGCCATTTCGTCGCCATTTTCGAAGTCAAACTCCAACGGCTCCATCCCGTCACCCTGATCGATGGCGAACCCGCTGACGCGCCAGCCCTCGGATTCTTTGCGAAGCGTCCAAACGACTTCATACTGGAAGTTTTGGCCCGAGTCGCCCGGTTCGACCAAATAAGTGTGTACCCAAACGGCATCGTCCTGGTCCGGCACCGGGAACGCTTGACGCACCTCGAACACGGTGTCCGGCGACCCGGGAAACTCGAACGGACGACCGATCCGAGTCAGTTCCTGTTGGGCGAGTTTGGTCAGCAACTCGCTGGAACTGGCTTCCTGCCCGCCGCGACGCACACGATCGAGAAACTGACTGACGACCTCCGTCGGCTGCAATTGCCCCGATTCATCGGGCCCGACCGTGGCGGAATCCGAGGTCTGAGCCGCCGAGGTCTGAGCCGCCGAGGTCTGAGCCGCCGAGGTCTGGGCGACGGTGTCACTGTCGGTTTGGCTTCCGCAGCCGGTCAGCAAACAGGCGACGGCCAACACCGCCAAGAACCGCAACGATTGGACGAACAGACCGTAATCGCAGCTCGAATCAATCCGTCGCCAGGTTTTTGCGTATCCGCAGCAGATGGAGGGGGTCGAAAGGCGTGTTTTCAATACGGTCGGGTTTGAGGCTTCCATAGCGTGGTTTTACAATCCAATAGAAAACAGGGATGTTGCCAGTTCGGCATGTCGGGGAGGTGGGCGTCGTGGCGGCGTTCACTCTGGGCGAGACTGTCCTGCGGAACGCCGAGTGAAGTTGTCGTTACCACCGGACGGCCCAACGCGTCAACCTTGAATTACGTCGTGACCGACTCGGCTATCGCTGGGAAAGACTTTCCCGCAAAATGCAGCACCCAGCGAACCTCCCTTCCCACGCAAACGCAAACAATCCATGGCCGATAGCGAAAATGTGATCCAAGTCGACTCCCAACGCATCGACTTGAAGAACCGATCACTCGCGGCACTGCTCGCTTGGCTGCTTCCCGGTGCGGGGCACTTTTATCAGGGCCGGCACACCAAGGGCAGTCTGTACCTGGTCTGCATCCTGACGACCTGGATGCTTGGATTCGCGCTCGGCGGTGGGCACGTGGTCTATGCGTCCTGGCAACCCGGCGACCGACGCTGGCACTACATCTTGCAAGCCGGCGTGGGTGCGGCCGCGTTGCCGGCGCTGATCCAAGGCAACCACATGCGCAAGAATACGAACAAAGGGATCACGTCAAAGAATTACGAACCGCGTTGGGGCGGTTTCATGGCGCCGCCCCATCGACCCGTCATCGAAGACAACACGGACGAGGTTTCTGCGTGGTATGCGACCTACGGCGCCGGGTATGAAATGGGCACCTGGTACACCATGATCGCGGGGCTGCTCAACATCCTGGTGATCTACGATGCCTACGCCGGTCCATTGGCCGTACCGATCAGCGGACGGAAAAAGAAAGACGACGATTCTGACGACGACACCGATGCCCCCGAGGCGGCAGCAACCGGGGATTCAGCGACCGCCGGTTCAGTCACCACCGGCGAAACCTATCAGGAGGCAAACCAATGATTTCGATTTCACCGACCTACCTGATGTACTATATCCCGCTGATCATCTCGATCTCTTTGGTCTTCGGTGCGACACGCCACGAAGACACGCAAACGATCCTCAAGCATGCCTTTTACACCGCTCGTTGGATCACCGGTTTCATGGCGATCATTTTCGTCATCCTCTTGCTGATTAACTGGATGGTTTAGTGCGAGTATTGACGTTGGGTGCGGGAACGGTCGGACACTGGATCGCCGACATGCTGTGTCGCCGCCGGCATGACGTGACGGTCATCGACATCGATCCAGAGCGTGTCCGTCAGATCAACAGCGAATTGGACGTCCGAGCGATCCAGGGCAGTGCGTCGCAAAGCACGATTCTGTTCCAAGCCGACGTTTGCAGCGCCGACATCTGCTTGGCCGTGACCGGGGACGACGAAGCCAACGTGGTTGCCGCCAGCATGGCCAAAGCCCTCGGCGCGCGTCGCGCTCTGGCCCGCGTCTACGCTCCGGCGTTCCGTGACGCGAGTACGTTTGATTACCAAAGCCATTTCGGGATCGACGCGCTGCTTAGCCTGGAACAGCTAAGCGCGTTCGAATTGGCCCGTGCGATCCGCAATCCCGATGCGATCCCGCTGGAACACTTTGCCCGCGGGCATCTGGAAGTCTATGAAACGGAAGTCGAAGCGAAATCGCAAGCGACCGATCAGCGACTGCGCGACTTGAAAATGCCCGGATCGGTTCGAATCGGATCGATCGAACGTGACGGCGACCTGTGGTTGGCCAGCGGCGAAGATGAATTGCAAGTCGGCGACCGCGTCAGTCTGATCGGCATGCCGTCGGACGTGAACAAGAGCCGGGCGTTGTTCGCCGCGTCAACCAAACGCAGCAAACGGCGCAGCGTGCTGATCGCCGGGGGCGGTGAAATCGGGTTCCACATCGCACGGGCGCTGCCCAGCAGTGATTACCGCATCACCTTGCTGGAGTTCGACGAAGATCGTTGCGAACAGCTTGCCAAACTGTTGCCCAACTGCACCGTCGTGCACGCCAACGCCAATCGACGTAGCGTGCTGGAAGACGAAGGCGGGGGTTCGGCAGACTATTTCGTCGCCTGCACCGGCAGCGACGAAAGCAACATCATGGCCTGTGTCGAGGCCCGCGAACTGGGATCACGACGCGTGATGGCGGTGGTCGGACGTCCCGATTACGCCAACGTGGTCGGCAAGCTGGGGATCGATCACGTCGTCAGCGAACGCGACGTCGGGGCACGTCAAATCCTCGGGTTTCTCAACCAGGGTGCCGTGATCAGCCAGAGCCGATTGCCCAACGGCAAGATCGCGGTCTATGAGTTGGAAATCGTCGAAGGGGCTCGCGTGACCGAAGGCACCCTCGCCGATTTGCCGCTGGCCGGACGCTGTCTGATCACCGCGATCCAGCGTGACAGCTATATCCGCATGCCGACCGCCAGCGATCAATTGAAACCCGGTGACATCGTCGTCGCACTGGTCGACCAGCAACACATCACCGACTGCCTGGCCCTGTTTAACCGCTGATCTCTCATGTCACTCGACACGCTTTCGGTTTGCGCCGATGTCGGTGGAACGTTTACGGATTGTTTGGCCGTTTGGACCGACTCATCCGGATCGTCTCATTCCGGTTGTATCAAAGTGCTTTCGACAGGGCTGATCCGATGCCGCGTTGTCGACGTGCCGGATCGCACGACGGTCCGAATCCGAATCCCCGACGAACTTCTGGGCGGACTGTCCGGTCGCCGATTGCCCGATCAGTTTTTTCGCACGGCCAAACTTGAATGGCTGGTCGAAGGTATCAATCACTTCGTCGGCCAGATCGCCGGCCATGACTCGGACACGTCCACACTCTCGCTGGTCGACGTAGACGCCGAAGTCGCCGGACAACTCTCCGCCGGCGACATCGTTGAAATCGATTGTCGGCGTGAAGCCCCGGTCCTGGCGACGCATCTGCTGACCGGCATTCCGATCGACGCACCGATGCCGCCGATGACCGCTCGCATCGGAACCACACGCGGCACCAACGCCTTGTTGACTCGGTCCGGGGCGGCGGCCGGACTGGTGGTCACCCATGGCTTCGGCGATGTGCTGCGGATCGGCGAACAAGACCGCCCGGAACTGTTCGACCTGGCCTTGGTCAAATCACCTCCGCTGGCCGAAAGCACGCTGGAGATCCGAGCCCGGATGGACGCCGACGGCCGGGAACGGATCGCGATCGATGAAGCCGAAATCGAATCCGGTCTGCAAATCCTGCGCGATGCCGGCGTCGAAACACTGTCGATCTGTCTGATGCACGCGCACATGAATCCCGCCCATGAGATCGCGGTGGAGCAGATCGCGCGGCGCGTCGGATTCGCCGAAATCAGCCGCAGCAGCGAAGTGGCACCGCTGATCAAGCTGGTTTCGCGCGCCGAAACCACCACGCTGGACGCCTATCTGAATCCGATCCTGTCGGCCTATGTGGGCCGCGTGCGACGCCAGTTCGGCGGCGAAACGTGCCAATTACAGCTGATGACCAGCGGCGGTAATCTGGTCGGGCACGATGAGTTCCGCGGCCGAGACAGTGTGCTTTCGGGGCCGGCCGGCGGTGTGGTGGGGCTGCGTCACGTCGCCCAGCAGCATCGCTGCGTCTTGGCGATCGGCTTGGACATGGGTGGGACCAGCACGGACGTCAGCCGTTTCGACGGACAGGTCGGGCGGCGCTACTCGACCCGCATCGCCGACCTGCGGGTGATGACACCGATGATGGACATTCACACGGTGGCCGCCGGCGGGGGATCAATCTGTGAATTCGTCGGCGGACGTCTGGTCGTCGGACCGACCAGCGCCGGCGCCGCTCCCGGACCGGCCTGCTACGGACGCGGCGGGCCATTGACGGTGACCGACGCCAACCTGCTGTTGGGCCGGCTGCGCGTCGATCGGTTTCCGTTCCCGCTGCTCCCAACGGCCTCACGACAGCGGATCGACCACGTCGCTTCGCGGATGCCGTCGCCACCGGAAAGTATTGAATCGCTGGCCGAAGGCTTCTTGGACATCGCGGTCACCCACATGGCCGAAGCGGTCCGCGCGATCACCACCGCTCGCGGGGTCGACGTCCGCGATCACGCCCTGGTCGGGTTCGGCGGTGCGGCAGCCCAACTGATCTGTCGCGTCGCCGATGCGTTGGGCATTCGGCAAGTCGTCGATCATCCCCGCGCCAGCGTGCTGAGCGCCGTGGGCATGGGCGTTGCATCAAGCGGACGGATCGAAACGGTCGGCATCTATCGCCGGCTTGATCAGGTCTCGGCAGAAGAATTCCAAGCGTCGGCTGACCAGTTGACCCGCCAAACGATCGACTTGCTTCGACAGGATCAACACGGAGCGGTGAGCACACGTTTGGAATGTGACTGTCGCTACGTCGGTACCGATTCTTCGATTCCGCTGGTCGTTGACGATTCGCCCCAGCCATTTTTGAAAGCGTTGGCCGAGCGGTTTCATCGCGGACATCAAAACCGCTTCGGCTACCGCCGCGACGGTCACGGCATCGAACTGGTCTCGCTGCGCTGTGAAGCGACCGGCGATGTCTCCCCGGCGGACGGGCCTTGGCTGGAGGGGGCTCGGCTGCTGGGGGCTCGTTTGGGCGACCGATCCGGTGGCCCTGAGACGACCGAGGTGTTTCACCGCGGTCGATGGCGCTCGTTCAATCTGCTCGATCGCGATCAACTGTCCGCCGGTGATTCGATTCCACCGGGCAGCATCGTCGTCAGTGACCAGTCCACCTTGATCGTCGAACCGAACTGGCAGGGTGTCGTTTGTGACGACGGAACGATCACGCTCTCGCCAGCCGCCTTGTCTGATGGCGCCGAAACGGCCAACGAGGAACTCGGCGGCAGCGACGAAGCGGTGCAGATGGAAATCGTCGCCCGCCGGTTGCAGAGCATCGCCGATGCGATGGGCGAAGTGTTGCGCCGCACGGCGGTCAGCGTGAACGTCAAAGAACGACTCGATTTCAGCTGTGCCGTGTTCCGCGGCGACGGGACGTTGATCGCCAACGCGCCGCACGTGCCCGTGCATTTAGGTGCGATGGGACACACCGTCCGCGCCATCGCCGACGCTTTTCCCGAAATGTCCCCCGGTGATTGCTACGTCTCCAACGATCCCTATGCCGGCGGGTCTCATTTGCCCGACGTCACCGTCGTGACACCGGTCTTTTGCGAAATGGAACGTGATTCCCAACCGTCGTTCTTTGTCGCCAGCCGCGCCCACCACGCCGAAATCGGCGGTAAGACTCCCGGATCGATGCCTCCGCTGGCCCATTCGCTGGCCGAAGAAGGGGTTTTGATTCGCGGATTCGCACTCGTTCGAAACGGCGTCTCCTATGAAGACGAACTCGGCCAACTGCTTTCCAGCGGTCCCTATCCCTCACGCAACGTGGGCGAGAATCTTGCGGATATTCACGCCCAGATCGCGGCGGGTCAGGAAGGCGCACGGTCACTCAAACAGATGTCTGCGGAGCTCTCGTTGCGTCATGTGCAAAACATGATGGATCGTTTGCTGGACGTCGCGGCAGAATCCGTCGTCCGTTGGATCGACAGCTTGCCGACGTCGGAAATGCACTTTAAAGACACGTTGGATGACGGGACGGTGATCGCGGTTCAGCTGATGCGCCAGGGCGATCGGTTGGTCATCGATTTTGAAGGCACCAGCGGTGTGCATCCCAATGGTTTCAACGCGACACCATCGATCGTCAGCTCTGCCGTGCTGTATGTGATGCGTTGTTTTTGCGATTCGAATCTTCCGCTGTGTGACGGTGCCTTGCGCCCGATCGATTTGAAATTGCCGCCCGGGCTATTGTCGCCGCCGCACTCGGCTGACCCTGCCACATGTCCAGCCGTCGTCGCGGGGAACGTAGAAACCAGCCAGAGGATCGTCGACGTGTTGCTCGGCGCAATCGGTTCGGCCGACCAGAACACGCCGGTGTTTCGATCCGTGGCGGCGAGCCAGGGGACGATGAACAACGTCCTGATCGGCGATGCGTCGTTTGGTTATTACGAAACGATCGGCGGTGGCAGCGGTGCAACGGTCTTCGGCCCCGGTGCCGACGGCGTGCACACGCACATGACCAACACCCGGATCACCGATCCGGAGGTGTTGGAGTCACGGCTGCCGATCCGATTGGTGGAGTTTTCGATCCGTCGCGGCAGCGGAGGAACCGGCAAGCATCGAGGCGGCGATGGGCTGGTCCGCGAGTTTGAGTTCCTGCGTCCACTGACCGTTTCGTTGATCACCAGTCGCCGAACGACCTCGCCCTACGGTGTGTTTGGTGGCGGGGCCGGATTGCCCGGTCGCAACCGATTGATCCCGGCCGGCAAGGCCGCGGTCGATCTGCCCTCCGCAGCGACGATCGAAGTCGGCCCGGGCGATCGTCTGCGGATCGAGACGCCCGGCGGAGGCGGCTGGGGTGATCCGAAACAGTCGCACGGCAACGCCGCAGGATGATTCGGGGCAGAATGATGAAACGCCCGTAGGCTGGCGCCCAATGGCCGATCGCATGAGGGTTCAGCGGAATCGAAAACGCGAACGAGTTTGTGCAGCCCAAGCAGAGCCTGGGAACCAGTGTCAACAAGCTACTGGGCGGAACCGGCGATCGTCGGCTGACCGGTCGGGTGGCTTCCCGCCGCGTTGATCACCGCACCCATCGCCGAGGACGCGGTGATCGCGACGCAGTTGTTGCGTCCTTTGCGTTTCGCTTCGTACAAACTTTCGTCTGCTTTTTCGAACAGTGCGTTGAAGCTGTCGTGGCGTCCGCGGTCGACCCAACAGACGCCCAGACTGGTCGTCACACACAAGCTGTTGCCGCCGAAATCCACCTGCAACGTCTCGACCGCGTTTCTCAGGCGTTCGGCGACTTTCAGCGTCGCCTCGTAGTCACAATTGCCGACCAGCACAACGAATTCTTCGCCACCGAACCGATACACGCGATCGTATTGCCGGCAGTTCCGTTTCAAACAGGCCGCGACTTCGCGCAGGACGCTGTCCCCGGCCGCGTGCCCGTAAGTGTCGTTGAAAATCTTGAAGTGATCGATGTCGGCAATGATCAGCCCGAACGACTGGCATTCACGACGAAACTGGTTGGACAGCTGAAAGACTTCGGCGTCGAACGCGGAGCGGTTTTTTAGTTGCGTCAAAGAGTCCAACAACGCCATTTGACGCAGCTCATGCTGTTGCTCGGACATCTCGCGAATCGTGCGTTCCATGCTCAGCGAAATTCGGACCATCGATTCTTTGGCCCGCGTTTCCAACTCCTTGATCGAATCGAACGCGATCGATTCGAATTTGAACAGCGGCTCATAACCCTTCCATTCATTGATCATTGCATCGAACAACGTATCAAACTGATCATCGTCGATGCCCAACAACTCGTTGGCGGACTTTCGAACGCCAAAGATTTCTCGCTCGTCCGGTTCGGCCGACAGCAGCAATTTGCCGACCTGCTGGCTGACGCAAAACAGTTTGGACGGCATGACGGTGGATTCGGGATCGTAGTTCTCCAACACCTGAATCATCGCAGGCGGGAAATTCCATTTGTCCAGCAAGCACGCGCCCACTTCATATCGGCCGGCCCCGCAGATTTCACGTTCGACGTTCGTGCTGAGTTTATCCAGCAGTTCTTCGGGCTCGAACCGGCTGGCCAATTCATCGGGATAGGCGCTGCCGATGCCCATCGCACCGATGTTGAACACCAATCCCAGCAAGAAGGATTCATCCGCGTTTTGTTCGGCGCACTTGGCGATCAGCTTGGCGGCGATGGCGGTCGCCAACGACCGGCGCCAGAATTCCTGGTAGGGAAACCCCGCGTGCCCTTGAGTATCCATCACCGAGAAGGACAACGACAACAATCGAAGTGTCCTCATCCCGAGCAGCGGGATGGCTTGCTGGAGGCTGCCGACGGTTCGCGCCGAGGCGACGATCGGCGAATTGCAATAATCGATCAACTTGGCAGACAGCTTCGGATCGGCGCTGATCACTTTCGTGATGTCGGCGATCCTCGCGTCGGGCTGGTTGACCAGATCGAGAAGTTTCGCAGCGATGGTGGGCGGCGACGGCATGTTCTCGCCGTTTACGATCTTCGCTATGTCTGGATTCATCGTGCTTCTTGTTCTTTGGATCGTGATCCGTCCAGGATCAGGCTCGTCGCAACGCGTTCGATTCCACCGGCCGCCTTGGTTTTGCGGTTGTCCGCAACACAACAGGTTCTGCGAGAAACTGTGGGACGCAATCGATAGGGGGGAGTCGCTGCGGCGAGGCGAATGAGGGGAATCCGACAAACCTGCGGTCTTGGCGGGCCCCCCATCATGCACGACCGCAACCTGAAAGAGGGGGGCGCCAGTCGCCCCCAAGTTTTAGAATAGACGAAGCAGTATCCCACTGAAGACTTGATCTTCACGGCAAATCCATGGTTGAATTTGTCGGCTGGAGTCACACTTGCAATCGTTGTCGTGGGCCGAAGAGCGCCGTGTTGACTGGCACGGTAGATTGCAAAATGAACATTGCAAATTTCAAATTGTTTTGAACCCGGCCAATCAATTGTGAATCGAAGGTGCACCATGAGACCCGATGATCTGTCCGGGCGGTTGCTTGACTTGACGCTGTCAGTTGACGGCGCCTCGTTGCCATCAACACCAGCCCAAAGCGCACGCGAGTGACGTGCTCCCAGGCACGCACGCTAGCGCTGCGTGCTCGTATTCGATTCCATGCCGGACGAACGGTCGTTGCCCAACTCGGCAAGCATACTGCGGGGCAATCGCAATAACCAATTCGCAATGTTCATTTTGCAATCCCTCCCATCAGGAATGGGCGGGTGGGACTCCAGATCAACGTCGGTGATGCGCTGCATTAGACGATCTCCTCGGTCTCGATCGTCACATCGCCCAAATCATCACGCAGTGCCTCGGCGACCGCTTCGACGCTGCGGCCGACGCGGACGTAGAAGTTCATGCGGGGCACAGGCCAATCGCGTGTCCCATCACGAACGATCGATTCGATGCTGGCCCCAGCCCGTTCGGACAGCAAACGGCTGACGGCGTAGCGAGTGCCCTGATTGGACTGCGGCGAGTTGCACGAGAACTTGATGCGTCCATCCCCCAGATCGGTCAACGACGGACAGAGCGTTTCCAGGACCGGTTTCAAAATCTCCGCGGTTTGGTCGGCCAATGGTTCATTCGGGTTTTCCAGCCGCCGCTGGATCCGCCGTCGGACCTCATCTTCCCACGCTTCATTGGACACCTCGGTGGCGTCAAAGGTCAGCACGTCGACGATCAAATGTCGCTCGCCGGGCATCAACGACTCACCGTCCGTCGCCCTGCCGCTGGGGTCGGGGACTTCGTAAAGGTCGGTCGAACGGATGGCGCATCCCATTTCGTAGAGTGCTCCGGCGACCCGCCAAAACAGGCCCGGGAAATCCCATGAATAAAGCGTCAACCGATAGAAGTCGCCGTCGCGTTTCAGCTCGACTTTCGGACGCCCGGTTTGAACGACGGCGGTCAAGGCAAAGATGATGCGGTGGGCACGTTGCGGATCAAGTGTTTCGGTGCCTTCGTATGTCTGTCGAAGCGAGTTGTCGACGTGCGGGCTGGCCAACAACCGGTGCGGCAACAACGCCCCGATCCGCTGGCCCGTCGGATCAAAGTAGTGGTCTTCGAAGGGTCGGCCGCCGACGCCCAACTCGCCGTGCAGCAGATTCTGCGTCAAATTCTGAATCTTTTGCCACTGCTCGGGTTCCAGCCGAATCCGGGGCACGCCCTCGGGATTGTGATAGTCGAACGCCGCGTAAGCAAACAGCGCGAGCGCCCGGATCGTGTCGGCCGAATCACGCGAATGGAGTTGATCGATTTCGCGTCGCCAACTTTCCAACACCTGAGGACGACTTCCCGCTTCGGCCCACTTGAGCAGCTCGCGTTTCTTCAGCAACAGAAACTCGATCGTGCGCAGCGTCGGTCCGGAAAGTCCCGGGACGTCGCTCAGATACTCGCTGACGTAACGTCGGACGCTGTCGCCATAGGTCTGGGCGTCGTAGCCGGAGGGGTCAGGCGGGGCGTTGGTCGGGTACAGCGTTTGCGGAATCTCATCGGTCAGGAGCGCCAATCGCAACGCCCCGCGTCCGGAATCCCCGATGTCTTGGTACTGCCGCAAGAAATACGCTTCGTCACTGGACGTGATCTCGGACCGTTTTAACGTATCCAGGTACTCCAAGCCCTGGATCCGCTGGACCGCTCGCGCCGCACGTGTCAGCGTTGCCGCTCGGTGCCCCGGTTGATAGAGCTGGTGAAAGAGTTCGCCGAAACCGGGCACCAGTTTTTCCAGGACTCCGAATTCGAACCAATCTTTGATCGCCGGGTACACCGGTCCCGGCGAAATCATCAACTTGATCAACGCGGGATCGGGACGCAACGATTCGGAAATGTTCTTGCGGGCCGCCCGTTTGACGGCGCGATCGATGGGCAACAGAAACCGCTGTTGGGCATGGTACAGACTGAAGAACATCTCGGTCGCGTCTTTGAACAACGCGTCCGCAGAGATCCGCAACCCGTCCGATCCCCAGACGACCAAGCCGTCGGTGTCGGGAACGACCACGCCACGTTCGAGCAGCCGGTCCATGGTTTCATGGCGATACGAATCGATCACGTCGCGGGCGTTGCGCAGTTGCGTTAATCCGCCGGCGCCGAAGCGATGCAAGAACGCCTCCATATCGGAAACGTCCATGAACAGCGGCGGGGGAAGTTTCTCGCCTCCGCTGTGTTCGGCCGTCTGAGCGGCACGTCGCTGCTCGATCCAACAACGCGTCGAAAACAGCACTCCGACGGCTTCCAACACATTCGCCGACGGCGCCCCTTCGCGATCAAAGCGTCGGGTGCTTCGAACTTGCTGGTACACCTGCAGCGACGGAATCCAGCGTTCGAACGAATACAACCACATCGCCATTTGAAAGCCGCGCAATCCCCCTTTGCCGTTCTTGACGTGGAACCCGCCGATGTCGCCGGGCGACTGGGGATACAGCTGATCGAACCGGCGGAAGTCCTGGTTGATCGCGAAAATAAAATCCAGCCCCAACTCGGCCGCCCGCCCACGACACACCCGCCGAATCCGGTGGTCCAATTCCGAATCGCCGATCAACAAGTCACTATCCAGCAGCGCGACCAGCGACTTCAGGTCAAAGTGCTCGCGGTCTTTCAGGTCGGGAAAGGCGTTCGCTTTGACCACGCTTCGCAGCCCCGGCACACGACGGGCGAACGATCGCAGTCGACTGGAGAGGTGTCGCAGAAAGTGCTGGTTGTCTTCGATGTTTTCGACGATGATCCCAATATCGACATCCGATCCCGGACAGATTTCCCGTCGACCGGTGCCCCCCAGGCCATAGACGACGATCGATCCTCGCGGCGGTGCCTCGGCGATCACACGTTCATAAAAGCACTTCATCGCTTCGCGAATCACGCGTCCGCGATAATTGACCAGTGCCCACCCGTCGGCCAAACCGGCCAACCGCATGCGCTGATCACTTTGTTGCAGCCCCTCACGCAACGCCCTGACCCAAGCCAATCCTTGGAAGCCGTCGTTTTCGTTGGTGGGCGTGTTCACTGGGTCACCTTCACGGGAGCATCGCCTGGTTCGGCTAGGGGCGTCGGTCCGCCGTCTGAGGGAGATTCTATCTGCAAGCAGCCTTTTCCACCATCGCGGACCCGGCGGCGAGCGATGCCGGTTAGAATCTGTTTCCGCCGTCGGAGATTCGCGCGCGAAACACCGACAACGCCCTCCCGCCTTTTGAATCCCCGCCATGGAACTCGCCAAACTCTCTTGGCCCCAGGTCGATGCGCTCGACCGCGACACGCCGGTCATCATTCCCGTCGCCGCGCTGGAACAACACGGCCGCCACATGCCCGTCTTTACCGACAGCATGCTGCTGGGCGAAATCGTCCGCCGCGCCCACGAATCCTTCGACGGCGACACGTTACTGGCCCCGTTGATGTGGCTGGGCAATTCGCATCACCACATGGATTTTCCCGGCACGCTTTCGGCTGATCCCCGCGTCTACTTGGACCTGCTGACCGGGCTGATGGACAACTTCATCCGCCACGGGTTCCGTCGGATCCTGATCTTAAACGGACATGGCGGCAACGATGTCCCGGCGCGACAGGTCGTGTTCGAATTGCGGCAGCGCTATCGCGACCGCAAGGACCTGTTGCTGCTGGCGGCAACCTACTGGCACCTGGCCGACCCGGCGGACCGGTTGGACGAATTGCGTCAGCAGGAAATGGGGCATGCCTGTGAGTGGGAAACGTCGATGATCTTGGCGTTGACGCCGGAATTGGTCCACGACCACACCGCCGTCGATCCGGTCGAATTCGGCAATCCGTTCTTGCCGGCGTCGCGAGGTTGGACGATGAGCGACCGTTCCGGCCCCGGACACGTCGGTGACGCCGCGGCCGCGTCGGCCGACAAAGGCGAACAACTACTGCAAGTCTTTGCCGACGGTGTCGTCGCTCTGCTTGAACGTGTCACGCGATGGGACGGCCGATCCTGGGAGGGATGAATTGATTCACATGCAAGACGCAGCCCCCAACGACGAAAACACACCGACCGTCAGCCGGACCCGAATCGGGCTGATTTGTGCGCTGCTGTTACTCGCCTCGGCACTCAATTACCTCGATCGCCAAACACTGGCCAGTGCGTCGGCCCGGATCAAAGGCGAATTTGATCTGGTCAATGAACAATACGGTGATATCGAAGCGGTCTTCGGTTACGGCTTTGTGCTCGGGTCGATCGTCTTCGGCATTCTCGCCGACATCATGCCCGTCCGTTGGCTGTACCCCGTGGTTGTGATTTCATGGTCGACGGTGACCGCCGCAACGGCGCTGGCCACCGGTTATCAAGACCTGCTTTGGCTGCGGCTGTTGTTGGGGATGTTCGAAGCGGGGCATTGGCCGTGCGGCGTGCGTGTCGTCCGCAGCCTGACGCGGGCCCGCGGTCGCACGATGGGCAACGGCTTGCTGCAAAGCGGAACGTCGATCGGAGCCGTGCTCGCGCCGTTGATCATGCTGGCGTTGTTGACCGATGACATCGGCAGCTGGCGTCCGGCATTTGCGATCGTCGGCGGAATCGGTGTCTTTTGGGTGATCGCCTGGTTTTCGATCGCACGGTCGGCCGATCTGGCTGGCGATACGTTGCAACGCAAACAGGCGACGCCCTGGAGCGTGCTGCTGCAACGACGAATGATCGTGGTGCTGATCATTGTCTGTCTGATCAACACGACGTGGCAATTGTTTCGCGCCTGGCTGCACTTGTTCTTGGAAGAAGGCCGCGGCTATAGCGAAACGCAAACCTTGCTGTTCAATTCCGCCTGGTTCGCCGCCACCGATGTCGGTTGCCTCGGTGTCGGCGCCGTCGTCCTGTGGTTGTGCTCGAAAGGATTGTCGGCGACCCGTGCACGACAAATCATGTTCACCGCCTGTGCCGCACTCTGCCTGACGATGCTGTCGTTGCCCTGGTTGCCCAAGGGCTGGATCCTGTTGGCCGTGCTGCTCTTTGGCGGCGCCGGCGCACTGGGGATGTTTCCGCTGTACCACGCGTTCACACAAGACATCTCGGGCAAACACCAAGGCAAGATCACCGGGATCGCGGGGGTGACGGCCTGGTTCTTGGTCCCGCCGACGCAGAAATTGTTCGGCCGACTCGTCGATGTGACCGGGTCCTATGACCTGGGGCTGGCCGCCGCAGCGTGCTTGCCCGCCCTTGCGGCCATCATTCTTTGGATTTTTTGGAGAGACCAGCCTGATGAAACCTCACTCAGTGAAGCCTGAGCCAGTGAAACCTAAGCCAGTGCAGCTTGATCGTCGTCGTTTCTTGGCCCGATCGGGTCGGCAGACGTTGTTCGGATTGGGCGCGTTCCACTGCGCCGCCGGATTGGCACCACAGCACCGGGCCGCTGCGGATGAATCGGTCGCCGCACCCGGCAAACGTCCCAAGATCGCCTTTCTGGGCACGGTGGTTCGACGCCATTCACATGCCCAACACTTCCTCGATCGCCACACGCTGGGCTACAGCTGGAACGGCCGCTGGCAGCAACCACGGATCGACGTCGCTTCGGTCTTCATCGACCAGTTTCCCGACGATGACCTTGCCCGCGGGCGTGTCAAGCGTCACGGATTGAAGCTCTTTCCGACGATCGAAGAAGCGCTGACGCTGGGCGGGGAAACGTTAGCCGTTGATGGCGTCGTGGTCATCGGTGAACACGGCGACTACCCCCGCAACGAAAAAGGGCAGTACCTCTATCCACGCTACGACTGGTTCAAGCGAATCGTCAACGTCTTTGAACGCAGCGGACGGAGCGTGCCGGTGTTCAACGACAAACATCTGTCAACCGACTGGAACGAGTGTGTGGAGATGGTCGACGATGCCCGGCGGTTGGGGTTCCCCTTCCTGGCCGGATCGTCGCTGCCGGTGACGCGGCGGATGCCCGCGATCGAAATGCCCTATGACGCCCCGCTGCAAGAAAGCGTGTGCGTGGCCTATGGCGGTATCGACAGCTACGACATTCACGCCCTGGAAACCGCCCAGTGCATGTCCGAACGACGCGCCGGAGGCGAACGCGGCGTCAGACGGATTCACGCACTGCGAGGTGACAACCTTTGGAAACGGCTGGAATCGGAGGATTGCAAAATCACCCGACAACTGGTCGCCGCCGCGCTTTCGCGCAGTCACAATCTGCCTGTGGAAACCGGGTTCCCGACCGATGT
This sequence comes from Stieleria maiorica, assembly GCF_008035925.1. Taxonomy (NCBI): domain Bacteria; kingdom Pseudomonadati; phylum Planctomycetota; class Planctomycetia; order Pirellulales; family Pirellulaceae; genus Stieleria; species Stieleria maiorica. The sequence goes on along the minus strand of NZ_CP036264.1, from coordinate 7,339,242 downwards.
GCCTTCGATCGACTGGATGCGTCAAACCATGCCACAGACGACCGGTTACTTGATCGAACACCTGGACGGGCTGAAGACGACCATGCTGCTGACGGGAATTCGCGACTTCAACTATGCCGGGATGCTGGCCGATGGTAGCCGGGTGTCCTGCCAAATGTACTTGCCCATGCCCGGTCACGGTTCGACCACGGCTGACTTTTTCAACCCGCTGGTCCGGCACATCGAGACGATGATCCTGGACGGTAAAGCTCCCTATCCCGTCCAACGGACCCTGCTCACCTCGGGAATGGTCATCGGAGGCGTCGACAGTCTTCACGCGGGCGAAAAACCGATTGACACCCCGCATCTGGACATCGCCTACACCGCCCCGAAGGCGTCGACGTTTTGGAGCGAGTAACGCGACCGAATTGCCTCGCGCAGGAAACAGCATCGAACGTAGCGACCGGCGTTAGAAGGTGGTCAAAAAATGAGTGGGTCAAAACATAATGCCCTCGAATCGTGCACCACACACAGCTCCCATTTTTTGACCAGCAAATTTTTTGACCACAGCCCTTTCCGCCCGCCCACGCCTATCCAGCGTGGTTCGGCACGACACGGTGCTGATCGTGTATTCTGGACAACGAAAGCTCCCTCGTCGTCCTTGTTTAGGATCTCGATTCATGCAAACACCTCTCTCCACACACTGTTTTTTTTCCGCCGCACTCACCCTCTCTCTGGCACTGGTTTCTTCACCGTCGGTCGCCGATGAACCACGGGTCTGGACGGATTCGACCGGCAAGTTTCGCGTCACGGCGAGCTTGATCGAGGTTCAAGACGACGTCGTGTTTCTGAAAACCGACGCGGGAAAAACACTCAAGATTCCGCTGACGCGACTCAGTCAGGCCGACCAAGATTTCTTGGAAGCCGGCGAGAACCCGTTCGAAATGGTCGATGCAGCCCCGCAGCCTCGCACCACGGTTCCCGCCACTGTTCCCGCCGCACAGTCAAGTGGCGCCAGCCCATCACGCTCGGCATGGGACAACCCGCCGGTGGTCAATTGGAACAACGTGCCGACGATCGACAGGGGATTCGGGGAGAGCCCATGGACTTACACGCCGCCGGCCAGCAACACGTTAGCCTTTGAACCCAAATCCGCCTCGCTGCCCGGGAAGGCCAACTTTTTCGAAGGCATGCGACGATTGAAGGTCAACCCGTTGGCGGCGCGCTGCGTGGCAGGTTACACGTGGACATTCAGCACACCGAAGCCGCTCAGCCGAATCTCATTGGTGGATCTGCCGTCGGGTAAAGCGATCAACTCCGAACCGGTCGAGTGCAACATGTGCCCGCTGGCGGTCCTGAATGACGGCCAGACGGTGTTGATGCAAGGAACCGGCGGCGACCGCGACGGGTTTGAAACCGGCGACCAGCTTCAACTCTGGAATTTGACGGGCACCAAGGTCACGCGTTCGGGAATCTGGGTGCCTTTCAAAGACGACAAAAAGGCATTCGGAAAAACCAGCAACGCCCATCCGGTCCAGGCCATCCCGATCGACGGCGACCTGCTCGTGATGCTCGGCGATAACGGCCACCTTGCCTGTTTCGACTTGGCAAGCCTCACCCCGGTTTGGCATGCCCGCCTGTCACGCAACTTTGAAGTCACGTTGACGACCGATCGAAAGCAGATGTTTGTGCTGGACGAACAAACGCTGATGTTGGTCGATCCCGCGAGCGGACAATCCAAAGGCAGCATGCAACTGGAAGGTAAACCGCGTCTCGGCTGGACCAAAATGCGGCTCAACGAAAGCGGCGACAAGATGCTGCTCTCGTTTATCAACACGCTTCGTGTCATGGACCTGACGACCGGAGAAACGATCGACGAGTATTCACGCGAAGGCGGAGCCCCGATTGCACCCAATGGGCTCAGCTATCCCGCGCCCGACTTTGCGCTGTTGAACAACCACTTGCTGTTGCACATCCCGTCACGGATCACCGTCTGTGATTACAAGGATGCGGCGGCGATCACTTCGGTCGGCGGAACGGAGTTCGTCGGACTGCTGTCCGACAAAGGCGGTTTGATCGTTCCGACTTCGATCCCGCATCCCAAGGCGACTGAGATTCTGAAGCAAGCCGTGGATGATCCCAGTGTGTTTTTGATCCACCCGGGCGTCAGCGTCGCACTTGATGTTTCAGGCGTCCCGGGGAATGACCGTGCTGAAGTCGAACAGAAACTAAAAGTAGCGATCGCCAAGGCCGGATACAATCTCAACAACAGCGCCGCGATCAAGATCAAGGCGGGGATCACGGGTCCGAAACAGGAAGCGATCTCATACATCGCCCGAGGCGCTTATATTGCCAACGTCTACAATTCGACGATCACAATCGAAAGCGGAGGTACGAAGGCGTGGTCGCGTTCGGCAGGCAACATTCCGATGATGTTACAAACCGAGCGGGGACAGTCGATTCAGGAAAAACTGGATGAACTCGGGAAACGTCCCAATCTCTCGTTCTTCGAAACCGTCGCGCTGCCCAAATTGCTGCAAGCACCAACGCAGTCGTCGGCAGGCAACACGCAAAACGCGCTGCTGGTTTCCAAGTTCACGTTGCGAGGTTTGGTCGATTCGAAATGAGAAGCGAAGCGATCATCGATCGCTTCGGCGAGATAGATTTCGTTGATCGGCTCGTCAGACCGGGAAGATCCACTCCGCGAGCAGTGAGCTCACAAACTCCGACCGCGTGGCCGATACAATCCGCTATCGAGCATGGGTTGTTCAAGCGAAGGATCCAAGTGTTCCAGGGGGTCCCGATCCTTCATCAGCGTGTCGACCGCGTCGTGCCAAGCTGCAACCGGCGGTGTGTACCTCGGGGCCGAGCCCGCAGACGGACCTGTCGAACGCGCCAGTGCGTTGATGACCTGAAGGGCGTCGAGCAACGTCACGCGTCCATCCAGGTTGACATCGTAGATACCTGTCTCGGACGCAGCCCCGTCGGCTTCGCCCTTGGCACGGTGAGTCATCGATAGACGGTTGATGATCAACAATGCGTCGAGCGCGGTTGATTCACCGTTGCCGTCAACATCGACCCACCAGATCCAGGGCTGATCGCTCGCTCCCTCGATGAACTCGTTGGCCCCTTTGCGATCGTGCAGCCGATCGTCGTCCCCGTCGTCGATGATGCCAGAAAGAGCACTCACGGCGCCGCCTGGATCCGCGGCGGCGGCCCACGACTGCAGTGCCGCATCCAAATGCCCGACCGTTGTCACCGCACTTTCGTCGGCACCGATTGCATCACCGATCAACAGGTCATCCCCATGATCGCCGTGGATCTTGTCTTCGCCGTGACCGCCGATCAGCAGGTCGTTACCGCCGTGGCCCCTGATGTCATCTTTCCCCGCCCCGCCCAGTAGCGCATCTTCGGTATCGCCGCCCTGCAAGTGGTCCAGTCCAACACCACCGAAGACGATTTGACGAATCGAGATTGATGATCCCTTCTTGCCATCGATTTTTCCGTGGTAGTGATCATCGCCACCACATAAGAATGCGACGATTCGCTGAATCGACGATGCCTGAAACGTCGCTTTGACGTGGTCTTGACCGGCGCCCTGGTTGAATTTCACATTGAGATCGAGTTCGTCCTTTTTCTCCTTGTAGTCCAACTTGACATGATCACGGCCGCCGGTGCCGATAATAAAGAGTGTGCCATCGACCAGACCTACGCCCTGGATCACCGCCGCTGTTGTGGCGATCTCCGACACGCCACCGTCGTCGTCGATCACCTTGGCGGTGATTTCATAAATCCCAGGCCCAGGATAGTCATGCTGTGCGGCGAAGCCTCGCGTCAATTGATCAACGTCGATCGTATCCGGATCGCTCCCATCCCCCCAGTCAATCACCGCGACGTGCGTGTCGAGCGATCCGATGTCGCCCACGCAGCCGCTGATGGTGACCGCCAGATCATTCGATTTGGCTTCCAGCATCGCAGCGTCGCTGACAAACTCGAGCACGTCGGGATCGACATTGGCGACCGTGATGCCGGTCGATCCTGTGTCGTCGGCGGCGGTGTTGGCAACGGTGACGTCGATGGTGTTGGAATCGGCAGGGGTGTCTGTCGGATCATCATCCAAATAAGGATGGGTCAGCGTGATCGAGCGCTCTCCGACCGGCAGTGTCTGGACCGTCGGCTCCACTCCGTCGCCCCAGTCGACCGTGATGGTATGGGTCTGATTGGGATCGGTGTCGCTGAAATCGACGGTCAACACCGCAACATCATTTTCGTTGATAGAGGCCTGGGCGAGCGTGATCGAATCTATTTCGGGAATCGAGAGGTATTGGACCGTGGTGGTTACGATCTCGCTGACATCCCCATCGTCGTCGGTAACCCGAAGGCCGATATTGAAAACTTGCCCAGGGAAGGCACCGGTTGCGTCGAAGATGGGGTTGGGTCCGGTCGCATCGCCGAAAACCCCATCGTCATCGAAATCCCATTCGAACGTGAATGTGTCTAACGGACTTTGATCGATCGCCAAGGCACTCAACGTCACTTGGGTGGCCGGGAGCAGGATCTGGTAGGGGCCTCCCGCATCGGCGACCGGGGCGACGTTGACGATTTGCACGCGGGTGGATCCCGCGTTGGGAGCCCGTCCATCCTCATCAACCAGGTCGACGTTGATGATGGTGTCAACATTGCCGGGGAACGGCGGATCATCCAGATACACGTGGGGCACCACACCGCCGAGATCGCTCACTTCCTGCGACGTCAGCTGGGTAGATGAGCCGTCACCCCAATGAATGACGTAACGCGACACCGTGTCGATGATCGCCGGGTCGATCACCGGCCCGAGGGTCAGCTGGTACTCGGTATTCTCCTCGATCGATGCCGGTCCCGAGAGCGAGATCGTGGGCGGCTGGTTGAGCACGGGGACGGTCAAGGCAGCCGGATACTGCTGGCCGACCTCGTCGATTGCAAACGCATTGACATTAATGCCACTGCCATCCCCGTCGGGAAAGACGTGAGAGAGGGTCACGTTGGTGGACGGTTCTTCCAGCGGGATCGTTTCGGCGCCAGTTCCGTCATTCCATTCGATCCGCCAGCGGACGATGTTCGTGTTGGTGCCTTCGGTACCCGGGTCGAGTGTGACAAAGAAGGGGCTGCCTTCGACGGCGGTTGTCGAACCGCCGCGGATTCTCGGCGTCGGAGGCGTGTTAGTGACTTCTCCGGTCAAGGAATTGGCCGGATGCTCACCATCTTCATCGATCATCAGCGCGGTGATCTGCAGCGGAGCGATCTCGGCGGTGTAGACGAAGGAGACATGGCGAAGGGGCGCTGTCGGGTCGCTGGGGTAGGATACGGGCGTCAGTGGTCCGTCACCGTCCCAATCGATGATCCACTCGGTTGTCGTGTCGTTACCCGGGTCGTCATTGGACAGGATCAACTCCAACGGCTGACCTTCGGCGACGGTGAAATCAATATTGCTGATGGAGGAAAATCTGTCCGGGACGCTGATCATCGGCTCGGCGACATTGGTAACCGCCACCGGGACAGCTGCGGTTGCCTGATAGGTCCCGTCTTCGTCGGTCGCCCACACGGTGATCTGGTACTCACCGCCCGGCTCCGCCGCGCTGTCGTCGAGATACGGATGAGCCGCCGAACGGATGTCGCCAACGATCGCTTCGACCGTGCCGTCGCCCCAGTCGATCGTCCAGTGGGTGATGGTGTCGTCTCCGGGATCATCGATCGCTGCGACCCCAAGCGTGTACACCTGGCCTTCGTCGATCGGCGACGCCCCCGGCTCGGTGATGATCGTCGGATCGACCGGATTGACTTCGACCGTCAGGGTTGCGGTTGCCGACTGGCTGCTCCCGTCGTTCTCCAAGACAATGGCGTTGATCGTGTAGATTCCGTCGTCAGCGTACGTATGGGTAAACTCCGTCGACGTGATTTGTTCGATCGTTCCGTCGCCAAAATCGACCATCCACGAAAGGGGCGTGGTGGTTCCGCCGGTTGCGACCAGCGTGTAATTCCCCGTCCCACCCTCATTCAAAACGGTGGTGCCCTCGAATGCCCGTACACGCGGCGGAATCTCGTTGACGACGACCGTTTCAGTGACCGCTGCATAGGGGCCACCGTCCTCATCAAACGCCGTCGCCGTGATCGTTTGGGTCCCGGATCCGTTGTAGACATGGGGCACGACGCCCGCAGCGATGAAGTAGATGTCATCGACGCTGCCGTCGCTGTCCCAATCGATTTCCCAACGCTCGATCGTATCGTCCCCTGGGTCGGTTGATCCGAGTGTCAAGCTGACCGATTCAAATTGGTGGATCGTGCCAGGACTGACGGTGGCCGAGAGGACCGGATCCGCATTGGTGATGACGATCGATGCGGACGCGATCGTGCGGAGGCCGGACGTGGCCACCTCCACGGCGATCGGGTAATTACCATCGTCGTCGATTCCCAGTGCCTGCAATGCGGACCAATCGAGCGAAAGGGTGCTGCCAGTTCGGTCCCCAAACACCCCGTCACCGTTGAGATCCCATTGATAATCGCTTTCGGCAACGATGACGCCTTCGGCGGACGCGGTAGCGGTCAAATCGACGGAGTTGCCTTCGGCGACGCTTCCCGGAGTGACGGTGATCGAGGCCGACAGAGCGGCGAGAGCCCCCAGGTTCTCGATCTCTTCCCACTTCACGATTACCTGACCGCCCACACTGATCTGGCCTTCGGGGGTCTCCAGTGCAGTCTCCGGATCGGCATCAAACGTCAGCCCGCCGACGATGTAGGTCAGCGTATCACCCAGCGGGGGATTGTTGTCGAACAGAGGGCTGTCACCGTTGATCGAGACAATCGCGTCGTCACCGGAGATGTCCAAGCCCGGCAGGTTGACGTCGATCGTGTCGTCGCCACTGCCAAGTTCGATGGTCGTCTTTTCACCCACGACCGATCTCAAACTGACGAAATCACTGCCCGGCCCGGTATCGACGGTCAGTCTGCCCGGTTGAGAGGCGATCGATACATCATCGGCACCGCCAAAGGTTTCAATGGTCAACGGGACGACGCTAACGCCAGTGGAACTGACGCTGTCGCTGAAATCACCGCCGCCTTCGGCGTCCGCAGATGCGACTGTCAGAGAAGCGAAGTGGTCATCGAATCCGACCCGGTAGCTACTCGTCCGGACAAAGTTGCTGGGGGTGATTTCGATCGCCGTCCAGCCGTTCGGGCTGGTGACATACAGCAGATCGGGCAGGTATTCGTTCTCCGAGGCGGCGAAGGTCAGTGAGGTCATCTCGACGATCCCCTCGATGCCTAGAATTCCTTCTGCCGTGCGTTGGGAGAAGGACAGCCTTCCGGTGGAATGATCGCGTCGATAACTGATGATCACGCCCTCGGCGGAACCGGCGAAGACGTATCGATCATCTCGGCTGGAGACAATATCGACGACGTCGCTCAGAGAGCCGGCACCACCCGAACCGCCGGAAACGGTCTGCAGCAGCGTCAGCTCGCCTTTGTGATTCACGTTGTAGACCTTCAGCAGACCGTCGCTCGTGCCGGCGTAGATCTGGTCGCCGATCAGTTTCACACTCGTCGCATTTGGCAGCGGTTCAAACCGGGCACCTGGTTCGTTAGCAACATCACTTTGCAGCCGCGTGGCAATGCCGCCGTCGGAACCACCGAGGGCGAGGAAAATGAAGTCCGATTCTGGATCGATGGCAAATTCACTGGTGAAATCAAGAGTCCCTGTCCCCGTTCCCTGAGTCAGGTATCCGGTCGTCTTGTCACGAGTGAACGGGGTGACGCTTCCGAGAGAAGCAGCCCACAAGGTGTCGCCGTCGGGGCTGAGCTGCAGGGTGCGGACGCCGTTGAATCGTACAAACCCGTCGATCGTTGGGTCAAATGTCAGGTCACCACTGGCGCCGTCGCGGCGATACAGCGTGATCCCGCCGCCGCCGGTTCGATCGGAGGTCGCCACGTACAGGTGTTCGTCGTCGCCGATGTCGTCGGCAAGTAACAGGTCGGTGGCAAATGCAAGGCCCTTGTCACGAAGCCGATCAAACTCCCAGTCATCCGGCGTCAGGATGCTTTCCGGATTCATTTGCGGGTCGCCGTCGACCGAACGATCAAATTCGATCAGAAATCCGTTGTCGGAAAGTCCGTAAGCGTTTCGCGGCCGATCGGTGGAATAGACCAGTTTGAGTAACGAAGAAGTGTCAAAGGTTTGTCTCACACCATCAGCCACCTGCTGAATGGCCTCAATCGAGTCCCCGCTCGTGGGTTCGGTAAAGGTGGTGAACTGTTTCTCGCCCGTGGTCGCGATCAAGCGTCCGCTACGAGGATCTCGTGCAAGTGAATCGCTGTTGAGGTCGTTCGTGACCGAGAGGGCGCCTGATGTTGCAAACGGCATTGCCGTGAGAGCCGGTCGCGAATTTGAACGCTCATCCAGAAATAGACCGTCAAAACCAAGGTGGTAAGCTTGCAATTCAGCACCGTTGTTGATGTAAACAACAGTCCCGTTACCGTTGAATTCCAGATCGTTTTCAGAATCGGAACTGGGTGCATTCTCACGGGGTAGAAATGCAACATCCTGGATTTTTTCCAGTTGATCCGTTGCACCGTTCTTGGTGAAAACCGTGATCCGGTCCCTTTGGACAAGGTAGACCTTTCGCGGCGACGAATGGCGAACCGGCTGAACCTCCAACTTCTCTCCCTGACCCGGGCCACGTCCAGTTTCGTAATCCAAAAACGGTCCCCTTAGACGGGTCTCGTTGTTGGGATCCGCTGAATAGCGATGTACCTGGAGGCGTGACCGGTGATCGGTGAGTACAAAAAGGTTCTCGCCGCTGGGGTCCCACACCGAATCGATCGGGACTCCCGTCGCTGGGCCTCCTTCGAATTTCCCCTCAATCAGTTTTCCCGTGTGACCAACGACCGAAAGCCGCTCGCGTTCGAAACGTAGGACATGTGTTTCCGGATCCGGTGCGCCGGTGTCTTCGACGGTCAAAAAGACGCGTTCCTCGATCACCTGCATGTCAACGATTGCCGGATAACCCTTCAACCGCAATGTAGCTTCGGGAAACTCGTCAATCACTTCGACCAGCGATAGAGCCCCCGACGCGGTATCACGTTGATAAACCGCAATTTTGCTCGTGCGCTCACTCGGCAAATGCTTACTGACATAAAGAAACGTCCCGAAGGGATCGAACCGCAATTGCGTGCGACTTGACAGCGATCCGAATGGGGAATCAATCTTGCCAACGGGAAAAAACTCGTATCGGGTATCAAGAGACTCTTGAAAGATACTGATTCCATGGTCGCCCGCCGCGTACAGGCTTCTTCCCGGGGCCCCTGTACTGGGAGCGAAGATCAATTGCAGCGGTCCGTCCAAAACCGGCATTTCCGGATATTCGACGACGACTTCCGACGATCGGGCTGCCGGTTTTAAAACGTCACCGCCTTGAATCACCTCGACGAGTCGATCTTCGATGCGAAAAGTTTTTGAGGACTCCGCGGCGTCGACGACTTGCAGTGTGTCCTGGGTCGTTGCTGCGGTGGTTCCCCGGAACTCGATCAAATCAATTCCTGAGGTGTTTTCGATCAGCGGCCCGGTCAAACCTGCGACCAGCACCTCGCGGTCCTTCACCGAAAATTCCAGCGCATGAATGTTCTCGCGGTTGTCAACGATCAACTTGTCGACGGTGGCCCTCAAACGGTCGCCATCGCCGAACTCGTTTCGAAGTCCGCTGGCGTCGGAATCCAGTTCCAGAATCACTTGCTCGGCCGTGATCGTCGCGACGTTGGTCAGCCGTTCCACGAAGACGTGATCGCCGCTGCCGCCTCGGATCGTCGAGTCTGCCGCCGGCGCGTCGATCCGGACGCGATCGGAACCGCTGCCGGTCGTGACGGTGATCTGTTCCAAGCCTGAAAAAACAAGTCGCTCGTTTGCAAATCCACGAATCGTTCTGCTCTGCAAGGTTGCATCGATCGGGTCGGACTGGCCGCTGCGATCGATCACCAGTTCATCTCGATCCTCGCCCGCGTCGAGTTCGACCTCGGCCGAGTTGTTGATCCACCGGATGGTGTCTTCGCCGGCCAGCGTTAAGACTTCGACTTCCACGGCGACGCCGTTGATTTCGACGGTGTCTTGACCGTTCCCCAGTCGGTATCCAGCGATCGTTTCGATACCAGCATAGGATGTACTCTCCGAGGGGAAGGGATCGTCCGTGATCGTCGAATCGTTGATCGACTGGGCGGTGTAATTGCCATCGCCGAGTGATGTTTTGATACCGACGATGCCCAGCCCGCTGATTTCAGTGCCCAGATCAACCGTCAGTTCATCCTCTCCGCCGCCCCCGCTGACCAGGATGTCGCCGTAGCCCGAAATCAACTCGTCGTTGTCGTCACCGCCTAGGATGGAGTCGGCACCGCCTCCGCCATTGAGCGTGTCCTCACCGGGTCCTCCGAAAAGTGTCTCATCGCCATCGCTGCCAACGATGACGTCGTTCTCTGCGCCACCATCGAGCGTGCCACCGGTTCCAGTTCCGCGGATGGTGTCTTCGCCCTTGCCGCCGGCGACAGACGTACCGACCAGAAAGTCGTCCATGTCCGATCCGATCACGGTATCGCCCACGTTGCGGTCCGGCAGTGGGATCGGGTCGCCTTGGCCGTCGCGTTCCAGTCTTCCCAGAGCGTCGAGTTTGTAGCCATAGACAAAACCGCCACTGGCGGTATTCGCGCTGGCATCGATCGTATCGGCACCCGGGCTTGAGAGGACCACGTTGGACCCTGCACCGGTAACAACAACGTCGTCTCCTCGACCAGGGTCGATGAAATCGCTACCGTTGCCGCCGTAGATTTCATCAAAAAAACCGTCCTGCTGGTCACCACCGATCAGCGTATCTCCGCCGCCGGCTCCTTCCATTCGAATCGACAGGGAACTGACGTCCGACAAGTCGAAGACGTCACCATGAGGTCCGCCCGTGATCACGATCAGCGGCGGCTGATCGGGTTTGTATGGAACCGTGGTCTCACCGCCAAATCCGATCACCGTAATCTCGTTACCATTCTGTTCGACTGAGATCACCGCCGGCCCGTCCTCGTCGCTGACATCGCCCTCAACACGGTCACGAGCGTAGGGGCCGGTGTGAATCCGGATCACCTCTTCGCCGTTCTCGATTCTCGGCGATGCTAGGATCGGGTTCGGTTCGTCCAGACAATCGAGATCAAAGCCCAAATCCTCAAGTAGGTCTTTCAGTTCACCTCGTTGAAAACTTAAATTGACGTCGATTTCAGTCAATCCTTCCAGGCCGATGTCGCTCAGACTACCGCCGATACCGAAAAACTCCACCTCCAGGTCGAGCTCTCCTGACAGGTTGGCCGACGCATCGACCAGACAGAACACCTTATCGGGATCACCGCCGGTAACGCTTTGTATTTCATCGAGTCGCAGTGCGCCGTCTTCATTGGGGTCAAGAACATCCAGGCCCACACTGCCACTCAACTCGGCTCGCACGCTTCCCGATGCGATCTCCACATCAACTTTTGCATTGGCCCCCGCTTCGATCTGGACATCGACTTCCTTGCCGTCCGAGTTGCGAATGTAAATCCCGTCGAGAAGATCATCCCAATTGGGGTCGTCGCCACGACGGAAGGCACCAACAATCTTGCCAAGACCGATGGTGTCGTAAACGAGCCCCAACTCGGTGTTGATCTCGGCCTCCACGTCACCGTTCAAAGTGGCGGGCCCGAAGTCGATATTGATGCTCTTGCCGAGCGTAACGTTCAGTGCGGGAATGTTCAGACTGACCAGGTCAGCATCCTCGCCGCTTAGCAGGCTGACAAAATTGGTCGGCTGCAAGAAGTCGAAACGCAAGCCGCCGACCGTGCTGGTCGCCTGATTGTAGGCGTTGATGAACTGGCTTGCCTCGGTGCTCGTCGCCGAATCGATCGCCGACGCCGCCGCACAGGGTGCGAGAACTCGGCTGTCGGCATTCTCGGGCTTGAAGTATTCGAAGCAACCCAAGGCGATTGCCTCGCCCTCGTAATCCCGGAGCAAAACCTCGACCGATTCGGCTATTCCGAGCACGGTTCCCAATGCTTCACGGAAGCGATAAATGTGGTCTTTGTTGTCACCCGCCAAGTCCAACAGCTTTTCCGGGATCGAATTCCATTTGTCGTGCAATTCGTCCAGCACCGGCAGCTTGAGATCAAGGAAGTTGTCACCTGCCAGACCTCCCACGATGACCGACGCAGGGCCAAGTGCGGTACCGACAAAATTGGCGATCGGCTGGACGAACGTTTCCAGAAGCGTTCCGATGTCAATCGAAACATTTTCGAAACTGAGCGTTTCAAGTTCGTTGGTGTATCGTTTTTCCCCCGCCTCATCGTTGTCCGGATCGGGCGTCTTCGGGTTTTTGAATTTGGCCGAAGCGGTTGCGTCGAGCACAAAGTCAAACTCGATTTGGGGAAACAGCAATCCTTGGTCGATCAGCGGCACCGTGGGGATCGAGTCGCCGGCTTCCTCAATCAACGCGTTCAAGTCGGCTGTGGTGTGCAGTTTTAATGCCAACGAGGCTTCGGCTTCGGGCTGAAATCGATCGGTGATCTTCGTCGCGTCCTGGATGTCGCCGCGGGTCACCCGATCGAGAAACGCTTGATCATTAGGATTCTGTCGCTGGTTGAACAGCGTCCAGTTCGGGTCATCAATGTCGACGGTAAACACCACCGAAATCTTGGACTGGTCGGTCGACGGGTAGTCGATGTCCATTGTCGGACCCGGGTTGGCTGCATCGCCGCGCGAAGTCAGAACAAAGAATCCTTCGTCATCGATCTGAACGTCAATCGTCTCGTATGCATTGTTCTTCTGCTGTTGACTGATCGCCTGATTGATCGTGTCGCGGAAGACCGATTCCAGACTCTTGGTGTTCAGTTGGTCTCGCAGCGACTTGATGTCGCGATTCTGTTCCTCGCTGATCGAGATCAGGATCCGCTCTTCGGATTCGGCACCCTGGCCATTGTTAAGCACCAGGGTGAATTCCGTGTCCTGTCGCAACAGCCCGCTCGCAGGGGCTGCAGCGCCGGCACGCAACCGGAACCGGCCCGGCACGACTTCGCTGCTGGCGGTTGTGAAGTCTGATTCATCGAATGGCGAGGCATCAAAACCTAACGCAGCACTCCGCCCGTCATCGAATTGACCGAAGGGACCGGGATCGAGCAAACTGCCGAGGTTGCTTTCCGCAAAACCAAGTTCTCCACCGCCAATGATCGTCATCGATGAGATTTGTGGGATTTCCGCACTGAGGACAATCGAGGGCGTGGTCGGCAAGTCCGGATTGGCAAAACCGTTTATGCTGCCAAAATCGAGCGACACGGTGACCGGGACGAACGCCGTTTGGCCCTCACCCTGTGTCGTCTCGACGTCGTTGAACTTGCCTTCCAACTTCGCAATCAATTCCGCTTGCAGATCGATCAGAAAGGTCCCCAGGTTCTCGATCGCGCCAGCCAGATCATCGTCGGCCCCGGTCGGCAGCGCGAGACCTGAGATGTCGACCTGTACCGGCTCATCGCCACCCGAGTCAATCACCAAGGTGAAGTCGGCCTCCGTCTCGCTGCCGCCGAAGTCGAATCCTCGCTCGGCGGTAATGTCGACGGCAAAGGGAATCCCATCTTCGACTTTTGCCGCCAGCAATCCGATCGTCGCTTCGGCTTGCAGTCCAGCATCGGTGCTGAGCACATCAAAGCCATCGTCGTCTTTGGCGGGGGCGGACTTGATGTCGATCGAAGCGCGAAACTCTTCCACCGGCGTTCCAGTGACATCGACCGCGCCGGAGTTCACGTAGAAGTAGTCGAGGTCGAAATTCGGGTCGATCCCATAACGTTGGCTGAGCCCGAATCCGTAGCGGAGGTCCCAGCGTAAATCGAAACGAAGTCCGTCCGACGCATCGACACTCAATCCGAGTGCTTCCAGCCCCGGCAACGCGGTGGCGGCACCGAGATTGAACTCGAACGGCAGATCTTGGATGGTGCGTTGGCCGAGATGAAAGTCGAACTGGACCCAGCTGGTGCCTGGATCCGGATTCCCGTCCCCCTCGTCGTTTGGACCGTCAAGATCGTCGGCGCCGTAGCTGAGCAGAATGTCGCTCGCCGAAATATCGGTGCCCGCATCGGGGCTGTCCATCAGGATCGGTTCGAGGATCTCGAACATCGCGTTCTGGAAGTCGGCGATCAAGTTCTCGCTGGTTGAAGTAAAGACCGTCTCGACCAACTCCGTCAAATCGGTCTGAATCGCCTCGATCTCGGTCAGCACCGGCTCGACCGCATCGGCAAGTTGCCCTCCGACGATGGGTACCCCGGAAATCTCGTCAACGGCAGTTTCGATGCCGGCAACGATTTCCGCGAAGGTGTCATCAAACCCGTCCTTGACCTGCCCGATCAGACGATCTCGCTCCTCCGTGTCGAGACTCGTCAGTAGTTCCAGAAGTTCGTTGGGCCGATCGTCATTGACGATCGTTCCCGTCGCCCGCGTATCCTCCTCGCTCGCAAACGTCACCTCACCGACAACCGACTTGAATCGCACTTCCAGTCGTTCATCGCCTTCGGGGACGACATCGGGATTCACCGTGATGGTTAACGTTTCGTTGACCGAACCGGCCGGGATCGTGACCGTCTGGAAGGCGGGAACGACGAAATCGGCATCCTTGCCTCCGGCGGCTGCCAGCCCACGTTGGGCAGCGCCTCGCTCATCGTCCGTGGGCAAATCGTCGCCGGCGGCGAAGACTTCGAACGTCACCGTCAACTCCTCGCTGGTATCCCCGGCTCGAGTGATCGGAAACTTCAACTCGGCCGGTGCCCCGCCCGGGTTGCCCTCCTCGACGGTCGCGTCCCCGATACTCAACGATGCGGCAAGCAGATCGCGGCGTTCAAGCTGTTCGGCGCGGCTGCGGCGATGGCGGGTTAGCTTTCGACGACGACGGTGTGCGGTTGACGGGAGAGTAGACATAAGAATTGGTTCGCTGATAAAAGGGCCCAGTGGTCACACCGATTCCGAAGTCATCGGGATTGTCGGCGAGTCGCATCGGGAACCGATCGACGCCGATCGTGTGAACGTCGCAGCGGTGAAGCTCGCCGGTCCCCAGTCCCTTACACGGAGAACCGCCGCCGTGATTCATCCCCCTTATCGGGCGGGGAGCGTGTTTTTTTTGCCAGAGGTCGGCATCGTGGCGTCCCGCCGGTGTTGCCCCGGCCTGTTGATTTAATCAGCCGTATGGCGCGAGCCCAACACCACCTACTGTCGATCACAAACTGAGCCGTGGGCGCTAGCCTCGGGCCTTACATGCCTCGACGGGCAATCCAAGGCCCGCGGCTAGCGCCGTCGGCTCATAAAGTAGGTGCCATTGGGCGCGAGCCTACGGGCCCCGGTGCGATCTTTCGCGGTTTCAATGCCCGTACGCTCGCTCGAAACGGCTGATCCCACGTAGGGTCGGATGATTCGGCGGCGTATCCTCGCGATGCGTCCCAGATCACGATCTTGTTATCGCGCGGCGCGATGATCTTCTCGCCGTCTTCGCTCCAGTCGGCCGCCCGCACTCCTCCGGACCCCACGGTTAACTTAAGCGTCCGTTGCCAACTGACTGGATCCCAGAGCAATAGTGTGCCCCGGGCATCGATCGTCATCAGGCGACGATCTCCCGGCCCCCACTTTAGAGCGTAGACCGTCTCGAATTGCCTGGGCAACTGAGCGATCTGGCTTAGGTCGGCCGCATCCAGGATTCGGATCAGGTTGTCAGAGGTGGAAACCGCCAGCTGCTTTCCTGAGCGACTCCAGGCGACATCGATGACCGAATCTTGCGGCTGATGCCACCGACGAGTCTGCTGAGTCTCAAAGTCCCACACTCGCAGCCCCGACCTGATTCCGCCGATTGCCAATTCTCGCGCATCGGGACGCCAGGCGAGCGACCAGATGCTGCCCGGCTCCCGTTCAATGGTCCTGGCGCATGGTTGCAAATTCGGATCGAAAATCGATACCGATCCGTCATCGCCACCGACCGCGATCCATTTGCCATCCGGGCTCCAGTCGACGGCACGGAGCGTGGCGTCAGGTCGGATCTCACGCGTCGGCCACTCGAACGTGGAATCCCAGACCCGAAGCAGTCCGGGATCGTAAACGGTGCCAACGCCGCCGACGATGGCCAACCGGCGGCCATCCGGTGAGAAATCGAACGCTTTCAAACGGCAGCGACCGTGCTTAGCCTCCGCAAGCACATGCCCGTCGTTCGTGTCACGCAGGATCAATGCTCCGACACCCGACGCCAAAGCGACACGGTCCGCATCGGGACTGAATCCGCAATAACTCACCGGGTGCGTTATCGCCGGTAACTCTCGACGACATGCCGCAGCTTCAGGTCGCCAACATTTGATCGCCCCGTCCATGCCGGTCGAAAAAAGATGCTCGCCAATGGAATCCCACTGGAGGTTAAAGACGTGACGCTCGTGTCCGTGGAGAGTGCGAAGCAGCGTTCCACTTTCCGACTGCCAGACTCGCACCGTTCCATCCCAGGAAGCCGTCGCCACACGCCGCCCGCTCGGGTGCCAGGCCGCCGCGGCGGCCGCGTGGGTATGCGCCATCATCGTCGTCACGATCTGCTGACGATTCCAATCCCAGAGTCTCACGACCCCGTCACGACCACAGACAATGATTTCGTTGGGGTTGGTCGGATGGAACTGGATTGCACGCAGTTCGCCCCATGATTTGTTAGTTTCAAATCGCAATTGTCCCGCATCGCGATCCCAAACCCTGGCCTGCTTCTTCGCCGGATATGCGAGCAGGCGACTATCTTCGGACCAGTCGATCTGAAAAGTGAACTGGACGCTCCTGTTCAAGACGCCGGGCAATTCCTGGGCAACGTCGAACGTGTCGGCATCAAGCAGACAGTAATGGGGCACGGGGCCGGCGGAAGCGGGTGCCCTGCCGATTCTTGCCAGCCAGCGGCCGTCAGGGCTCCACTGAAGCGCGTAAATCGTCAGTGGGCTTGGAGACAGATAGATCCGTTTCCATGTCGTGGTTTCGTAGACCGCGATCCCCTTCGAGCCGCCGACCGCGATGCGATTCCTGGGACCGTCCCAGCTGACGCAGTTCAACGGTCCTACGGGAGAATCAATTTGCCTGAGCACTTGACGCGATTGCAAATCCCAGATCAGTAATTGGGCGTCACGTCCCGCCGACGCCAACCGCTGTTGCGGGCCGAGCGCCAGCGCATGCACTTCGCTGTCGTGTCCGTCAAGGATGAAATCATGCTGGTTGCAAAACGCTTGGATGTAAAACCATTCCCACCCCCGTCGGTCGGGACGATGGCCTGTCGGCCGCCATTGGTCAAGCAGTTCCTGGGCACGCGCAAATCCACGGTGCTGATCCATTGCATTGGCGGCATTGATCATGCTTGCCGAATACAGACTTCGGCTCGTGCGTTCGGATTCTCGTTCCGCTGTTTGGCGAGCGTTCTCGGCGTCGACGGTCGCCTGCCGGGATCGATCGAGGGCATCTTCAAGCTCGTGCAACAATTGTTCGTTCGCGTTGGAAGCCGACCGCGCCTGCTGGAACAACCGCCGCTGCTGCTCCTCCTGATCAAAATAGTAGATGGCCGCACCGCTGCTGGCCAAAGCGATCAGCAGCAACAGCGAGGCGACCGCGGCGAGCGACGCGGCGAGACCACGATTCTGTCTTGCCCATCGGCCGCAACGCTCGCCGAGCGTCGCACGACGGGCAAGAATCGGCTCGTCGTTGAGAAACCGACGCAGATCTTCACGCATCTTGCCGGCCGAGGCATACCGGTCTTCCGGTCTGCATTCCATCGCCTTCTCGATGATGGTTGCCAGATTTCTGGGGACTTGTCGATTGACGCGGGACACGGGCAACGGTCGTCCCGTCGTCACCTGCTTGACCAGCTCCCGGCGATCCACCGCATCGAAAGCCGGGACCAAGGTTGCCATTTCGTAAAGTGTGATGCCCAACGAATAAACATCGCTTCGGCCATCCGACCGGCCACCGAACGCCTCCGGCGGCATGTACCTTATCGTGCCCAGAATATCTCCCGAACGAGTCAATTTCCCATCGTCGTCATCAGCCTTGGCCAGTCCAAAATCGGTGATCCAAACATCGTTGCGATGGTCCAGGAGCAGGTTGCTCGGTTTGATATCGCGGTGGGTGACGCCCTGCGTGTGGGCGTAATGGAGCGCATCACTGACCTGAAGTCCGATCCGCGCTACATTCCGCCAATACGGATCAATCGATGAACCGGTGCTTGAGCCGGTTCCACCCCGTGATCCCGATCTCGCTGGCGCGGCCCCGGACGAGGGCGAGCTCGGTTTCTGGTCGGTCTGCTCCGACTCCTCGCCGCCACCGACGTGCTCCCATATCGATCGGTGGCCGATTTGGTCGGCCGAACGCCGTCCGATCGACTTCAGCTGATCCAGCACGTCATCGAGCCCCTGGCCGACGATCAACTGCATCACGTAGTAGTGAACCCCCTCGGCCTGACCGACACCAAAAACGGGAACGATGTTGGTGTGGTGGAGACGTGCGGCGGCCTTGGCCTCACGCTCAAATCTTGTTCGCTGAGTCCCGCCCCAGGACGATTGCCGCGGCATCACCTTGATCGCGACGCGACGGCCGAGTGAAATTTGTTCGGCCTCGTAAACGATCCCCATTCCCCCGCGACCGATCTCACGAACGATCTGGTAATCGCCCAGTGTCCGATCGACCATCGATTCGTCCGCTGCGGGAAGGTGGTCGGAATCTTCCTCCTCGTCCGCGAGCTTGACCTGTTCCATCACCGCCAGCGTGGGAAGCAAGTCGCGAAGTTCATCGGCAAACTCAGGGTGCTTGCTGACCAGCGTTTCAATGCTCGGGATGCAACCGGCGCGACAATCACGGAGGAACTCGTCCGCGATTCGACCGATCATCTCATCCCGCCGGTCAACTTCGCTCATTTCGAAAACACCTCCATTCCGCCCGGAAACTGCTCCAGCGATTTCCGCATCCGGCGGACTGCACGTAAGTATCGGCCGTAAGTCGCCGTCGGGCTGATCCCCAGAATCTGTGCCACTTCGCCATTGGTCAGCTCTTCGAAATGACGCATCACCAACAACTCTCGGGCTCCGGGTTCCAGTTCGTTAATCGCATCCTGCACTCGTTGCCTCAATTCGACTCGCATCGCGGCCTGGCTGGCCGACGTGAGTCGTCCCAACAGACGTTCGGCAAGCGTGATCGATTCCACGGATGGTAATTTGCCTCGGTGCAGTGAAATTTCACGTCCCGCGTCTCGGGCCTGGGCACCCAAATGAAAGCGGTGGAGATCGACCAGCGTCTGCCCCGTTTCCAAACGCAGCCAGAGGAAGAATGGCAACTCCGGATTCTTCAAATACTTCGGAAACTTCTTTTGGATTATCAGAAAGGTATCCTGTAGCACGTCGCCCGGGTCGACCCTCCGCTGCAGACGCCGGTCCAAACGCAGGCGGATCATCACCAACAGCCGCTCGCGGTGAGCGTCGAACAACTTGCCGATGGCCTCCTGATCACCGCCGGCCGCAGCATCGAACAACGATTCGTGTTCCTGATCCGGTGCCATCATATAATCAAAGGGGAAACGCAGCCGACTCAGCCTTCGCGTCCGCGGCAAGTCATGCTCTTCAGTGACCATTGCGAATTCTTCCTGGTACCAGGAATCTGTCGGTGCCATTCATCTTACTTCGACGCCTACGCAAATGAACAACGTCGGTCTTGAGACGTCTTCAAAAACGCAGGACGGAACGCTGAGAGAACATCGTTATCACGATCCTTCCACAATCGGGCACGAGTACCGTGACACGGAGCACCGCTTCGCTGAGCTACGAGTAGGCGACAGACGCTCAAACGGGTTTATGTCCACAGATCTCGATCGAGGCTTCGATAGCCGATGGCTTCGGCGAGGTGCATTTCGTTGATTTGCTGATCACCGGTGACGTCGGCGATCGTTCGCGAGACACGCAAGATCTTGTCGTGAGCTCGGGCGGAGAGGCCCATTTCTTCGACGCTGTGACGCAGCATCTTCTGGCAGTTCGGTGAAAGCTTGCAGTACTGGCGGACTTGTCGACTGGTCATTTGCGCGTTGTATCGCACGCCGGATGGTCCGTCGGCGAAGCGTTGAGCTTGAATGTCGCGTGCTCGCAACACGTCAGCTCGCATCTCTTGGCTGGATGTTCCTGCTTCTGAACTGGAGGAGAGTTCCTCAAAAGGCACCGCGGGGACTTCGATGTGGATGTCGATTCTATCCATGAGCGGTCCCGAAATCCGGCTCATGTACTTTTCGACTTGCGGCGGTGTGCAGTTGCAAGCACGTCGAGGATCGCTCCGGTATCCACAGGGGCAGGGGTTCGCGGCGGCGATAAGCATGAAGTCGCTGGGGAACGTGGTCGAGCGAAGGGCACGCGAGATCGTGACCACCCCGTCTTCGAGCGGCTGACGCATCACTTCAAGCGTTTTGCGATTGAACTCAGGCAACTCGTCCAGGAAGAGAATCCCGTTGTGGGCCTTGCTGATTTCGCCGGGTGACGGAGGGCTGCCGCCGCCGACCAGCCCGGCATCGCTGATCGTGTGGTGCGGCGAACGGAACGGCCGTCGGGCCAGCAAGGGCTGCCCGGCGGGCAATTGACCGAGTGCGCTGTAAATCCGCGTCGTCTCGATCGATTCCGGGGCACTCAACTGCGGCAAGACGGTGGGCACGCGTTTGGCCAGCATCGTCTTCCCCGAACCCGGAGGCCCGATCATGATCAGATTGTGTCGGCCGGCCGCGGCCAGGGTGATCGCCCGTTTGGCGGCCTCTTGGCCTCGGACATCGCCGAAGTCGACGTCATATTGGCTGAAAGCTTCGAAGAGTTGCTCCAGACGACTCGGTGCCGGATCGATGTCGACTTCGCCGGCGAAAAAGGCGACCGCTTGGCCAAGGCTTTCCACCGGGATCACTTCCAAGCCTTCCACCACTGCCGCTTCGCTGGCGTTTTCTGCCGGCAACACGATCCCTCGCAATCCGTCGCTCTTGGCCGCCTCGATCGCGATCGACAACCCACCCTTGACCGGACGAGTGTGCCCCTCGAGTGCCAATTCGCCGATGATCGCGTACTCTTCCAGACGGTCCGGAATCAATTGCCCGCTGCCGGCCAGGACCCCGAGGGCGACGGGCAAGTCGAACGAGGCGGCTTGTTTGGGCAGATCTCCCGGGGCCAAGTTGATCACAACGCGGTCGTGTGGCCGGGTGAAGCCGCTGTTGACGATCGCCCGTTCGACGCGATGCGTGGATTCCTTGACCGCCGTATCGGGCAGCCCGACCAGAATCGTTTTGGGCATCGCCGCCGGCGAGATGTCGACCTCGACATCCACCGGCATCGCCTCGATGCCCAACAACGTAAACGTCTTCAGTCGTGCCAGCATTGCATCCCGCCCCCCGAGTCACCCATCCAGTTGCCCGAAGTATCGACGAAAAGCGGGGGCCCACGCAACGGGTGGCAAGCCCCCAGCCTCCATTTGGTGCCACCCACAAAATGTGCTGCCCCGCGCCGAGCCATCTTGACGCTAGCAAACCAGCAGCGGGCTCTAAATGGTGGGTGGCACCTTTTGCGTCGTTGTGGGTGGCACCTTTTGCGTCGTTAGCAGCGGGTTCTAAATGGTGGGTGGCACCTTTTGCGAACGGATTCGCGGTAGGAATGGTGGCAGAATGAAGTTGTGTTGCCGCCCCTACCAAAATGGGGGCTCTGAAAAGGGGACTATGGCTTTCCATGTCGGATGATTGAGAGAAGGGAATCCGCGGACGCGTCGTCGGGAATCTGAAGCGGTTCCCCAGGTTTGCCCAAACCGACTTACCCCCAGAATCTTCCTGTCCTGTCCCCGCGCCCCGCACGCTGTCCCCTCGGCTCGCGCCGTCCCCAAGGCGGGCGTCTTTGGAGCCGCTACCGTGCCCGAAGCGTACGACTCGCACGTGACAGGCACGCCTGATCCCATTCCGCCGCCAGCTTGCACAGGCCATCAAAGTCTATAGACTTTGAGACCCCCGCGCCGATCTGCAAGCTGCCCAAAGGACACATCATGATCCAATGCACCGCCCGAGCTTCGTTGTTGTTGGTCTTAGCGCTGCTGCTTACCGGCTGGTCGCACGCGGCTCCGAAAAACGTCGTGGTCTTCTTCGTCGACGACATGGGGTGGACGGACCTCGGTTGTACCGGCAGCGATTTCTATGAAACGCCCAACATCGACGCGTTAGCCAAAAGTGGTGTCCGCTTCACCAACGGATACGCCGCTTGCACGGTCTGCTCTCCGAGTCGCGCGGCACTGATGACGGGCCAATCCCCGGCCCGGCTTCACGTGACCGACTTCATTCCCGGTCACCCCTTCGTCAACACTCCGATGACGATTCCCGATTGGACGAAAGTGCTGGAGAAAAAGCACACCACCCTGCCCGAGATCCTCAAGCCGCACGGTTACACCTGCATTCACCTTGGAAAGTGGCACCTGGCTCATCGCGACGGCTACGAAACGGGACAAGAAGACAGCGCCGATCCTGACAATTACCCGCAAGCACACGGATTCGACATCAACATCGGTGGCTGCGAAAAAGGAGCCCCGCCGAGTTACTTCTGGCCCTACGGAAAAGGGCGCAGCCTGGAATCAAGGAAGGACAACACGATCTACCAAACGCTTCCCCAAGGCGACCTCTCGGACCGGCAGCGCGAAGGCGAATACTTGACCAATCGTCTGGCTGCCGAAGCGGAGACCCTCATCGATCAATTCGCGGCGTCTGAAAAACCATTCTTCATGAACTTCTGCTTCTACAACGTGCACACGCCGCTGATGGGGCGCCCCGATCTGGTGGAGAAGTACGAACGAAAGCTGAAAGAAAACCCGCAGCGGAAACACACCAACGTCCGCTATGCCGCGATGGTGGAAAGCGTCGATGAAGCGGTCGGACGCGTCGTCGACAAGCTGCAAGAACACAACTTGTGGAATGACACTTTGGTCATCTTCACCAGCGACAACGGCGGACTCAAACCGGTCGCGACCGACAACGCTCCACTCCGCCAGGGCAAGGGCGGTATCTATGAGGGCGGAGTCCGCGTCCCGCTGATCATCCGTCTTCCCGGCGCTGGAGCCACTGACGCGTTGTGCGAGCGACCGGCCATCACGATGGACATCCTGCCGACGATCTGTGACGTGCTCCAGATCGACCTGCCGGCCGAAGCCGCAAAGGTGCAAGACGGTCTCACGCTGCGACCCTACCTGACAAATCCGCAAGCCCCACCCCGTCGCGAAGATCTGTTTTGGCACTACCCGCACTATCACTCCATGGGCGCCCAGCCCTACAGCGCGATCCGATCGGGCGATTGGAAACTGATCGAAGTGTTCGGGAAAGAGTCGCTGGAACTGTACAATCTCGCCAGTGATCTCGGCGAGAACGACAACCTGGTCACGATTGAAAAGGAAAAGGCAAACGAGCTCTACGCCAAATTGGTTGCGTGGAGGGAGTCTGTCGAAGCTCAGGTACCGACCGGCAATCCCCAGTACGATCCCGAGAAAGAAACCGGAATCGTTCGAAACGGAAAACTCCGCAAGGCGTCTCCGATCCGGGCTCAATAACGCCGGGCTCGCCCTGCCAAAGCCGACCACTATGTAGCGGAAGTTCGAAAACATGATGCAATGCGTTGCCCGGATTTGGGCTGTTTGCGGCCGGCTGGTCCCCTCTCATTTACTACACCGCGCAACGCCACACGCAGCGATCATCGTCGCAGCCCTAGCGGCACAAACGCTGTGTTCACCCGTCGCAAAAGCAGATTCAGACGTTCGTCCGAACATCATCCTGATCCTGGCCGATGACTTGGGCTACGGCGATCTGGGCTGTTGCGGAAGCACGGTCCACCAAACGCCGAACATTGACGCACTGGCCGCATCCGGACTGCGATTCACGGACTTTCATTCCGCCGGTGCGATGTGCAGCCCTACGCGTGCGTCGATACTGACAGGACTTTACCCGCAACGGTTCGGCAAGATTTTCGATGGCGCCCTCTCGGGAACCACGCAAGGCGATCTCGGTCTTCCGCTGAAAGCGGAGACAATCGCCGAGCGGCTGCAGAAACAGGGATACGCCACCGCGTGCATGGGCAAATGGCACCTCGGTTACCGGCCGCCGTTTTTGCCGACGCATCAGGGGTTCGACGTGTTCCGCGGGCTGGTTTCCGGTGACGGAGACTTTCACACGCGGATCGACCGATCGGGGAACAAAGACTGGTGGCACAACCAAACGCCCGTGCGAGAAGACGGCTACACGACGGACCTGCTGACCGATCACAGCATCGAGTTTATTGAAGCCCATCGGGACAAACCGTTTTTCCTGTACCTTGCCCATCTGGCGATTCACTTCCCGTGGCAGGGACCGAATGATCCGCCGCATCGCCAAGCCGGCACGGAATACCATCGGGATAAATGGGGAGTGATCCCTGACCCGCAATACGTCGCACCGCATGTCAAGGCGATGGTCGAATCGCTGGATGAAAGCGTCGGCCGTTTGATTCGCACTTTACGAGCTCAGGGCCTGGAAAAGCAGACGCTGGTCGTGTTCACATCCGACAACGGCGGCTACCTGACCTACGGCAAACGCTTCAAGAACATCTCAAGCAACGGCCCTTACCGCGGCCAGAAAATGGACCTTTACGAAGGTGGCCATCGCGTGCCGATGATCGTATCCTGGCCCGGCCGCATTGCGGCACGGGTCTGCGACCAGACGACACACAGCAATGACCTGTTTCCGACGCTGTTGGCGCTCGGTGGTGACACGTCGGCCAGCGGAGCGAAGACAGACGGCGTCAATCTCGTCCCGTTGTGGTTGGAGAATAAGCCGCCGGCGACCCGGGTTGTGTGCTGGCGAACCTTCACTCACGCAGCCATTCGAAGTGGACCTTGGAAACTCGTCCAACCGCTTCGAAACGGTAGCAAGGCCGAACTCTATCACCTCGGCAACGATCCCGGCGAGCGGCACAACCTTGCCGACGACAAACCTGAACTGGCCGAGCAACTCCGCCAATCGTGGTCTGCGTGGGACGCCGATGTCAACGAGAGTGCCCGGCGACAGCAAGGGTGAGCGGGGCAACCTCACCTGCACCGGAGTGCGACATTATCCCAAGGGCAACGTCAAAGCGATGCGTCGGAAAATCCCCCAGGCAAGCGCATCCTGGATGTAGGCTTCGTCGCCCCCTCGATCATTTCATCGTGGTTGGGTGCCTGTCGGCCGTTGAGTCCATCGCCGGTCCATCGAACGGGCGGGAGGATCGCGCCGGAGTCCTCCGCCGATCCCCTCCGTCGCAGAGGACGCCGGGGAGATTTCTGCCCTCTCGTGCTGTTTGCGACAAAAAACTTGAGCCGCCGAATTCCACCCTGTTAGACTTGGGTTCACTTTTCCTGAATCCTCCGTTCATCCGCGGATCGATACCCTTGCTTGTCCGAACGATCTCAGCCGTGTGCCTGCTTCTTTTCGGCTGCACTGCGCACACAATGGCCGAACCGCCGACCAACGCAGACCCTGCGGTCGGATACGTTGGAACCCAGACCTGCGTGAAATGCCATGAGGCGGAGCACCTGTCTTACCTGGACACCAAGCACAGCGAGTCGATGGAACGAGTCGACCCGGACAAAGAGGTTTCCTCGGCGACCTACCATCACGACGCGTCGGGCAACGACTATGAAGTTTTCCGCCGAGGCGACGACCTGATTCACCGCGAAATCATCCGCGGGGTCAACGGGGCGGAGCTGGCCAGAACGGAACATCCCATCGTATTCACGCTCGGTTCGGGAACGCACGGCAAGAGCTACGTTTATCACGACGGATCGCATTTCGGGCAGTCGCCGTTGTCGTGGTATGAGGACACCGGAAAATGGTCCATGTCGCCCGGCTATGACGTGCCGTTTCATCCCGGCTTTGGACGCAAACTCAGCACGGAATGCTTTTTCTGTCACGTCGGCGCGGTCGATCGAAAACGCGGCAACCCGAACGAGTTTTCGATATTGGAAGAGAAGATCGGGTGCGAGCGCTGCCACGGACCGGGGGAAAAGCACGTCGCCCGCTACCGAGAGAATCCGAAGTTCACCGGAGCGGACAACACGATCGTCCACCCGTCAAAACTTTCCCGCGAACTTTCCGAAGCGATCTGCCAACAATGCCATTTACAGGCCGCCGGCAAAGCGTTGCGGGCCAACCGGGACGAATGGGACTATCGTCCGGGGCTTCCGCTGACCGACTTTCGGATCGACTACCAATATCGCCTCGGTGACGACACGATGCGTGTGGTCGGGCATGTCGAACAGTTGCACCAGAGCAAGTGTTATCAGCAGAGCGAATCGCTGACCTGCATCACCTGTCACAACCCACACCAAACCGTCCCCGCAGCGGCGGCGATCGACCACTATCGCAAGATCTGCTTGTCCTGCCACACCGATGATTCCTGCGGCAAACCACACGCCGTTCGGGTCGCGGACGCACAAAACGATTGCAGCCACTGTCACATGCCGGCCCAAGGGACGGAGGTTCCCCACACCGCATTCCATCACCACCGTATCGGCATCCACAGCGGCGCGACGACGGAGAATGAACCCGCAGTCGGGCTCAGTTCCGTCTTGGATGTCGCCCGATTGCCCGAGATCGTGCGAAAACGCTGCGAAGCACTGGCCAAGTTCCAGGTCGCCCAAGAAAATCCTGGCAATTCAAATTTTCGAGACTACGGCATCGAAGCGGCCAAGGCGTTGATCGAAGTCAAGAACACCGGCAAGTCGGACCCCGATGCGACAACCATCCTGGCCATGCTGGCGCGTTCCCAAGGCCAGGCTTCGATCGCCGGAGACCTTGCCGGAGAAGTGCTGGCGAAAGAATTGATCCCCTCGCGCCCGCGACTCGAATCGCTTCGACTACTGGCCGGTCTGGCCTATCAACGCCGCGAATTCGACAAGGCCGCCGAGTATTACCGCGAAGTCACCGAGCTCCAATCCGAACCCTTTGACTATTTTCAGCTGGGCGTCGCCGAACAGAACTCCGGCAACACAGATGCGGCGATCAATGCGCTAAAAAAGACGGTGGAGTTGGCACCGCACCATGTCAATGCACACCGCTTCTTGGCCGCGATCTACCAGTCACAGGGGCGTGTCGACGAAGCCGGCCGCCACTCGCAATTGGCCCAAGCACATGCGATGCGGCTGGAGCAACTGCAACAGAAGACGTTGAAATGATCGGGAATTCGGCCGCGAGCGATCGTCCAGCTTGGACGGTCTCTAAAGCCGTCTCAAAAAATTTAGTCCGAAACGGCCGTAATCCTGGCCGTCCACGTCGCCATCGCCGTCTGAATCCAACTGGGCATTGAAGCCTTCGGAGCCGAAGGTCGAGAGGAACGCCAGACCGAAACGTCCATAGTCCTGGCCATCGACATCTCGATCACCATCACTGTCTCCGAAAAGGCGGAAGAGCCGATCGGCCGCCTGGTCGCCAAACACTTCGTCGTCACGCATTTCAAATCCTCGCGTCGAACGGATCTTGGACGATTCAATGTGCAATCGATAATTGCCGTCAGCCAAGGAGTTGCCGAGCGCTGCGGTTCCGGCCCGCGTGATGGTGCTGTCGCCGTCGAACGTCAGGGTGACCACCGTCATGAACGGCGTGACGCTGGCCGACACATTGACCATGCCGACGGGCGTTGCAGTCGTTGTGTTGACAAGAGTGAACGCCGATTGCAAGGGCGCGATCTCCAACGCCTCGTCAAACGTCACGGCGATCGAAGTGACTTGCGATCGGCTGTTCGCCCCACCATTGACGACAACCTGATTAACCGTCGGATTTGGGGTGACCAACGTCACACTCGCATCGGTGCCCAAGACAACGGCATCAGGAGGAACCACTTCGTCCTCGCCAAACAACAACAGTGGGTCGACACCTTCGCTCGGGTTGACATCGACCACCAACGGCGACCGCAGGTAATCAGCCAGGAAGACTTCGATCCGAAACACGTCAAACGGTTCGATGAACTGCCCATTCTGACTCAGCCCGGGAATCCCTCCGGAAGCAGCCGGGACCAGTCCCGTGCCGCCGACATCGATGAACCCTGCCGTCAAGTCATAGGTGCCACGATTCAAGAGCGAATAGAAGCGTTGATTGTCATTGAATGTCCGGCTGCGCGTGTCCAGATTAAAACGCAACGCATCGCCGTTGGGCGTCACGCCATCGGTCATGAACGCGCTGACTTCTTCGACGTCCGTGGGGACACTGACATCCAAGTTGCTGGTCACGATGAAGTTGGGCAGGTCCAGATTCCCGAATGCCGGATCCACAAAACGAATCTCAAACAGTAGATCATCCGAGGGCACGCTGGTGACCTGGTATTGCGATCCCAAGTATCCAAAGTGATCGAGCGCAGCCTGGATTTCGCGGATCGGGTCCTCGGCAAAATCCGCCAAATCGACGATGTAGGCTTGCGGCATTCCCTGCATTGCAAACGTGATTGAGCCCGACGTGGCATCATAGATTTGATTGCCGAAAACAATTCGCTGGGTTTCACGCAGCACGGGACGAAGCAGATTCGGCTGGCTGAGTCCCAGGTCGACATAGACACTAAATGCCCCGACGTCGTCGCCGAAGGTTCGCAAATCCGAATACGCCACTTCCAGGAAGAAGGAGTTTTCAATCCCGACACCGACTTCCACCATGCCATCGACCACCGACAGCAGTTGATCTTGCGAATCACGTGCCGAAAGAAAGTATTCCGCCATCGCGGTGGTTGCACTGGATTGTCTCGCCGATTCCGAGATCGCAACGGGGCCGTGCTGGCAAGCCTGGGCCGGTTCCATCTCCGCCACGACGTCGAAAGCCGATAAACGAGCGGCCAGATAAACGCGGTGCTCCAATCGTTCGCAGCCCAGGCGGCGTGCCCCGACTCTCCGGCGAGACACGGTCCCGGCTTCTTGCGAGGAGATTGGCGGTCCACTGCGACGTCCAGCCTTGATCGAGCGGTTTGACCGGTTGCGATCCTGTTGCTTCAAAACTTCCCATCCCCATGTTCGGACGACATTCCTCAATCATCGCGAGGATTGTAACGTCCAAGAGATGCTTCCGCACACATCGATGGCGATGGAGAGGAATTCAGTCGCGGATGCGATCGGGATCGAGCGAATCGAGCACCCACTGGAGCATTGAAAATGAATAGGTCCGTTGCTTGGTAGCGATGTCCCATTCGCAAATCGACCCACAGGAATCCCATGAATACAGCGTCTGACCGGACGAAGCGAATCCCACGATCGGTGATTCATGTCCTGCAAACATGCATCGCTCCCTGCCCGTCCGGATGTCACGGATAAGGATCTGGTGCCCGTCGTTTCGATACACCGACGTCGCCACCCAAGAGCCCTGCCCACCGAGGGCCACCACCGGATCGGAGACGCGTTGAGTCCAAAGCCGTGCCTCTCCACCGCTTTCGTCGGCGGCACGTTTGCCTTGATCGACAGGAAAGGTGTAGACCGAGACCTCGTGCGGCGTTCCGTTGCTCGCGACGGCCAGCAATCGATCTTCTTGGAACAGATCGGCATCAAACAAGGAATGATGATCGGTCAAGTCCCGCTTGAGAACCTTGCCCGAATGGAGGTCGCGAATCGAAATCCCGCCGTCACTGTCGGCGGCAATGATGCACTGCGAATCACGGGTGAAAGCGAGCACCTTTTGGACGCTGCGTTTGGCGTTACCGCGACGTCGGTGCTCGTGCAACAGTCGGTTCTCCGACAGGCTCCAGACCCAAACGGAGTGCTCACTGATCGCCGCCAGCTTTTCACCGTCGGGTGAGAACCGCAGACGGATGGGATGATGAACGTGGGCACCGTCGATCGTCTCGATTTCAGCCATCAACCGCGCCGTCGACATCGGCGTCACATCGGTGATCAATCGGACGGTGGCGTCAGCGCCGACCACCGCGACCGTCGACGCGTCTGGAGAGAGCGCCACGGCGATCGGATTCAGGTGCGAGGCGTCGAGCGAGATCGTTCGACGGGTCACAAAATCCATCAGCACGACATCGGACTTCACGCCCTCGGCCAGCGCGTTCTGACGCAAACAGACCACGGCGGCGGCCATGCGTTTTGAGCGTTGGAACGACAGGTCTTCGAACCAGACCGACCGCGTTTGAGTATCGGGTTCGTACCGGAACCCGCTGCTCCAAATCACAACCGCTTCCGCGCCGGCGAGCAAAAAAACTCCGCCGAGGAGCAAACCCCATAGCGCAATGAAGTCGGCGACCTGCTTCCAAACCTTCCAGTGCCTTGGTGATCGCATCAATTCCAACACGATCAGGCAACCGTTAAATAACACAGGAGCGAAAGTTGGAAACAGACCAGGCTGGCCGCGACCGTCATCCCGATGCGTCGCTGGTGCTTGTACAGGGTGATCAGTACGGCACAGACCAGCGCCGTACAGACCAGCTTCACCGCCACAAACAGCCAGACTTGACCGTCTTGCAGATCAAGCAACCAGACCCCGATCGGGTTCTGTTCCATTTCATGAATCACTTCATGATTGGTGACAACCAATGCCGCATCGTGCACCGAGACGAATGCGATCAGCAGGCAACACATCCCTAGCCAGACGGCACCGCACCCGCGCAATCGCCGAAACATTGCAGGCAAACGCTGAATCGTTACAGGCAGGGAATTGAACCACGCCTCATCGATTGCCGCCCCCCGGCTGACGCGCCATCGCTTTGGCAGAAGAATTTCCATGGCTACGGTCTACTCTTACGTTTGAAGATGGATTCCGCCGTGTTCGTAGATCGATCTACGTTTCAACACGATTTAAATCGCGCTGCCAGATCAAAACAATGCGGGAATCCTGTCGTTTCGGGGACCGGCGGAATAACCGCCGTCAGTCACAGATTGCGGGCCTCGCCTGACGTGGAATCCCTGGAAAACGGCCGTTTATGAAGATCTCGCGTGCAGATCCGTGCTCTTGCCAAAGTGTCCACACGCCCTTCTCACTGCGACCGGGGCGCCTTCTCACTGCAACAGGGACACAGTTCGCTGCTCCCGCGCACTTTGCACGGCGGAATCGACGATCTGTTGCCCGATGCGGCTGACATGGGTGGAGAGCGGCCCATCGATCGGGCGGTCGTTCTGAATCACGTCCACCATGTACTGGATCGGGTTCTCCAGCGGCGGTGCCAAGGGGGCCGGCTGGATCGACCGCCCCTCGGGGCAATCGCGCGTTTGGATTCGCATCGTCGTTTCATAGTCGTAGCTGGAAATCGTTCCCTCGGTGCCGACCAGCACAAAGCCGCATTTGGGTTGGGGTTGATGGGTCCACGGGTCGGTGAACGTGCCCCAACGGGTTTCAAATTTTGACAGTCCGGTTTCGTAGCGCGCCACCACAATGCTGTGTTCATCGACCTCCAATCCGACAGGCTGATCGACCATCGCGGTCACTTCGATCGGACGCCGACCGTCCATGTACCACGTCCCCAGCGTCGTGCCGTAACCGAGGTAGTCCAACAAGGATCCGCCACCGTGACTTTGTTTGTAAAACCAGCTGGTCGGTTTCTCGCGTTGGACTTCTTCGGCAGTGCGTTCCACCTTGTCGGCCACGTGCCAGAGAGGTCCACGGTTTCCGCCGTAGTAGTGCACTTCGATGCATTGACCGATCTGGCCGTCGTCGATCAAGCGCTTGGCCATGCGATGTGACGCCACCCAGGCCAACGGCCAGTTGATCGCCAGACGCACGCCGGCGCTACGACTCGCCGCGATCATCCGATCGGCTTCGGCCAACGAACCTGCAAACGGTTTTTCGACCAACAAGTCACAACCGAACGGGGCTATCCGCTCGACCCAATCACCGTGCTTGGACGCCGCCGGGCACAGAATCGCCAGATCAGCCGAAGTCGAATCAAACAACGCTTCCGGATCGGTGTGCACCCTTTCAGCCGGAATCCCGAAGGCCTTGATCGCATCCTGCATTCGATTCGGTGTTTCGTCACAGATCCCGACCAGATCCACCTCAGGATGCTCGTGCGCCATTCGCAACAGATCGCCCATGTGAAAATGATCAAAATTGATCCCGACAACTTTCAAGCGATGGCTCATCACTCTGCTCCTGGTTGAATTCGAAAGGTCGTGTGGAGCCGGATTGTAACGCAACGCATCGACCCACCGGGGATCGAATCCACCGGCGATCCGGCACAATCCGATCGGGGAAAGACTTGACAAGCGATTTCCCCCCAACGCTAATAGTTAGCTGGCTAACGAATTGTCTCGGGTCTCCGGAGTCGGTCTGTGCTGGACTATGATTTTGACGAAAGTATCGGCTATTGGCTGACCATCACCACGCAACGATACCACCGTGCGTTCAACGACGAACTGGTCCCTTACGGCATCACGTTTCGACAGTCTCAGGTGCTCGGATGGTTGGCGCTCGAAGGCGATCTTTCGCAATCCGAGTTGGCCGGCAGAATGATGATCGAACCTCCGACGCTGGTGCGGATCCTCGACCGCATGCAGCGTGATGGTTTGATCACACGCCGCCCCTGCCCCGAGGATCGTCGGCGCAAATTGATCCACGCGACGGCAAAGAGCAAACCGGTGTGGGGCAAGATCATCCAGTGTGCCAAACGGATTCGCGCGCGGGCCACGGACGGATTGACCGATCGACAACAAGCCACACTCAAGATGCTGCTCGGCCGCGTCCACGAGAACCTGATGCCCGGCATCCCGACCGCACCGTCCGACCGTTAGCCGTTCCTCCCATTTCCCGACTTCCCCCACGACGTCCGCGTCAGGGATGACGCATCCCAGCCGTCCGAGATGCCCGATGAACCATTCCCCCTTTCGTCTCACTCCATGCGTGCTGCCGTTGATCGTCGCCACGGTCTGCGTGTCGATCACACAGGCGCAACAACAACCGCCCGCCCCGGTCGCCGTCGCCGAAACGGTCCAGATGGACGTCGCCGCCGGCCAAACCTTCGTGGCCACCGTGATGCCGCTCAAACGCTCCGTCGTGGGCAGCGCGGTGGACGGCCGGGTGGTGGAGTTGGTGGTTCACGAGGGCGAACGTGTCGCCGAGGGCGGGACGCTTGCCAAGCTGTTGACCGCCACGATCGAATTGGAACTCGCCGCCGCTCAGGCCGAATTGGACCTGCGAAATCAAGAGCTCGCCGAACTCGAGGCGGGGTCACGGCCGAACGAAATCGAACAAGCCAAGGCAAAGATGCTCGGTGCCAAAGCCGAAATGGAATTCGGACAGGCCCAACTGACCCGATTGAAACAGCTGCGCAACTCGAATTCTGCGTCCACCGAGGAATACGAGTTGGTCAAGTCACAAGCCAGCCAAAGGGAACAGGTCTACCAAGAACTCAAGGCGGCGTACGACTTGATGGTCGAGGGACCGCGTACCGAACGGATCGCCCAGGCCCGCGCCCAGGTTGCGTTCCAGCAAGCGATGGTCGATCGAATCAACGACCGAATCAAGAAGTACACGATCATGTCACGGTTTGACGGCTATGTCGTCGCCGAACATGTCGACGAAGGGACGTGGGTCCAGAGCGGCGATCCGGTGATGGAGGTGGTGGCGCTCGATGAGGTCGAAGTCTATGCGTATGTCGTCGAACAACACGCCGCGCACGTCAAACCCGGCACAACGGTTCGCGTGGATGTCCCCGCCCTACCCGACGAACTCTTCACCGGCGTGATCACCACGGTGATCCCCCAAGCCGACGCCAAGGCACGAACCTTTCCCGTCAAAATCCGCGTGCAGAATAAAATCACCGATTCCGGGCCGCTGCTCAAAGCGGGGATGTACGCTCGCGTGCAACTGCCCGTCGGTCCGCCACAAAGTGCGGTCATGGTGCCCAAGAACGCTTTGGTTCTGGGAGGCCCGCAGCCGTTGGTCTACGTCGTCGAAACGGGTGATGGCAACAGCCACAGCGTCCGTCCGGTCCCGATCGAAGTCGGGGTTGCGATGCCGAATCTGATCCAGGCGATCGGGCCACTGAAAGCTGGCCAGCTGGTCGTCGTGGAAGGGAACGAACGCTTGCGTCCCGGACAAAGCGTCGTGATCTCCAGCGTCGTCAAACCCGCATCGACGCCCCGCAGCAGCGAGCCAAACGGAGGGGCAAACCATGGCACTGATTGAAGCCTTCGTCAAAAACCCGGTCAAAGTCACTGTCGCCGTTCTGCTGGTTTCTTTGTTCGGTGTCGTCGCGCTGACGCGGATGCCGATGCAGCTGACTCCGGAAGTCCAGATCCCAACGATCACCGTGGCGACGACCTGGCCCGGCGCCAGTCCACAGGAGGTGGAGCAAGAGATCACGATGGAGCAGGAGGAACAGCTCAAGAGCGTCGAAGGTGTCACCAAGATGACGTCCGAGAGCGCCGATTCCCAAAGCACGATCACGCTGGAATTCGTCGTCGGCACGAACATGGAGGAGGCGTTGCTGAAGGTCAACAGCCGACTGCAACAGGTGCCGGAGTACCCCGAGGACTCCGACGAACCGGTGATCACGACCGCCAATGCCTCCGACCGCCCGATCGCCTGGTTCATCCTGAGCACGCGTCGGCCGACGGAGGACACGTTCACGGCGTTCCAGTCGCGACACCCCGAATTGGCGGAAAAAATCGCGCCGGCACGCAACGCCCACAACGTCGGATTGGCGATGCTGCGGCTGCGAATGCTGGCCAAAGAACACCCCGAGGTCAACGAACTGTTGCCGCCAGACGACTTGGACGTGACCAAGTTGCGGCGTTTTGCCGAAGACGAAATCGAAGCCCGCTTTGAACGTGTCCCCGGCGTTTCTCAATCCAACGTCATCGGCGGTTTGGAAGACGAACTACAGGTCATCGTCGACCCCGAGAAACTGGCCGCCAGGCAATTGACGCTGGCCGATGTCCGCAATGTGCTGCAGGGACAAAACAAGGACACGTCGGCGGGCGATTTCTGGGAAGGCAAACGTCGCTGGGTCGTGCGAGCGATGGGACAATTCCGCAGCCCCGAACAGGTCGAGCAACAATTGTTGTCGGTCAACAACGGGGCTCCCGTCTACGTCCGCGACGTCGCCAAAGTCGAATTGGGGTACAAAAAACCGGATGGATTGGTGCGGCGTTTCGGCGAATCGAGCATCGCGATCAACTGTTTGCGGGAAACCGACGCCAACGTGTTGGACGTGATGGAGGGATTGCGGATTGCCAACCGCGACATCGACGAAAACATTTTGGCCCCGCGCGGATTGCAACTGACGCAAGTTTACGACGAAACGGAATACATCTATTCGTCGATCGATCTGGTGCAACAGAACATTTTCATCGGCGGCGCGCTGACGATGATCGTGTTGATGCTGTTTTTGCACCTGGGCGTGCGGACGATTCTGACGATCCCGCTGATCATCGCCAGCTCCTTGGCGGCGGCCTATCTTTCGCCGCTTTTCTTTCTGATCTGCATCGCGATCATTTTGACCGCCGGGTTTTGGTTCGCCCGCGGCGCCTTGGTGGTGGCGCTTGCGATCCCGACCAGCATCATCGCATCGTTCCTGGTACTGGGAGTGCTGGGTCGGTCATTGAACGTGATCAGTCTGGCCGGGCTGGCGTTCGCCGTCGGCATGTTGGTCGACAACGCGGTGGTGGTGCTGGAAAACGTGTACCGCCATTTCCGATCCGGCGACTCCCCGCTTGCCGCCGCGGTTCGAGGAACGCAGGAGGTCTGGGGCGCGATCGCGGCTTCGACGATCACGACCGTCGCCGTCTTTCTGCCGATCGTCTTTGTTCAAGAAGAAGCCGGCCAACTGTTTCGTGACATCGCGTTGGCGATCAGCGCGGCGGTGGCGCTGTCGTTGGTGATCTCGATGTCGGTGATCCCGACCGCGGCGTCGCGGTTGTTCGATTCCCGGCGCGAGCGACCGGGCGTCCCGACCGACGGTCGATCACGACCTTCCGACGCGTCATCGAACCGAATCACACGATTCTTCTTGTGGCCGGTCCATGCCTTTGCCGCCGCCTTTGTCCGCGGCACCGTCGGTTTCAACGACTGGGTCCAGCGCGGCACGCTGCGCCGCATCGTCGTCGCCGCGACGCTGGTCTTGTTGGCCATCGGCATCAGTTGGACGTTCTGGCCGAAGGTGGAGTACCTGCCGACTGGAAATCGCAACTTGGTCTTCGGCATCCTGTTGCCACCGCCCGGTTACAACCTGGACCAGTTGACGGCGGCGGGGAAGACCGTGGAGAGCGAGTTGCGTCCGTACTGGGACGTGGAACCGGACAGCCCCGAAGCAGCCGCGCTGGATTTCCCCGCGATCGGTGACTTTTTCTTCGTCGCCCGCGGCCGCCAGGTGTTCATGGGCATCCGCGCCCACGACGGCCAGCGTGCCGGTGAACTGGTTCCGCTGGTGCAACAGGTCGGGGCGAAGATGCCGGGGACGTTTGCCGTCGCAAAACAATCCAGCCTGTTCGAACAGGGCTTGACCGCCGGGCGGACCATCGAGATCGAAATCACCGGCCCCGATTTGATCAAACTGGTCGGGCTGGGCGGACAAACGATCGGCAAGGTCAAACAGATCATGCCGACCGCCCAGGCTCGTCCGATTCCGAGCTTGGATTTGTCCAGTCCCGAAATCCACATCACGCCCAAATTGGTCCAAGCCGCCGAGATGGGCGTCAGCAGTCGCGACCTGGGGTTCGCCGCCAACTGTCTGATCGACGGCGCCTATGCCGGCGACTATTACTTGGACGGCAACAAGATCGATTTGACGATCGTGGGTGAGTCCGAGTATGCCGACACGACACAAGAGATTGAAGCCTTGCCGATCGCGACGCCCGGCGGTCATCTGATCCCGCTGGCGGCCTTGGCCGAAGTCGCCTTGGCTAGCGGCCCCGAACAGGTCAATCACCGCGAACGCGTCCGCGCGATCACGATCGAGGTTTCTCCGCCGCCGGAAGTCGCATTGGAAGATGCGATGGCACAAATCAGACGCGAGATCGTCCAACCGCTGATCGAAAGCGGTCAACTGGGCGGCGGATACCAAGTCAATCTGGCCGGCACGGCCGACAAACTGAGCAAGATGCAGGAGACGTTTTTGGGCCGATGGTCGGGTTGGAATCTCGACAGTTTGCTCAGCCTGTTGACCAGCCAATTCGTCCTGGTCGTCCTGATCACTTACCTATTGATGGCCGCACTGTTCGAATCGTGGCTGTATCCGCTGGTGATCATCTTGACCGTGCCGCTGGGGGCCGTCGGAGGCATCCTGGGACTGAACCTGTTGAACGTCTATTTGGGGATGACCGGTCAACTGACACAACAATTAGACATCCTGACCATGCTGGGCTTCGTGATCTTGATCGGCACGGTGGTTAATAATCCGATCTTGATCGTGCACCAATCGCTCAATCACATGCGTGAAGACTCGATGGCGCCGCGGGCGGCGATCTTGGAAAGCGTCCGCACACGGATTCGCCCGATCTTTATGACGACGATGACCACCGTGCTGGGCCTGTTTCCGTTGGTCCTGTTCCCCGGTGCCGGCAGCGAACTGTATCGCGGGCTGGGAAGCGTGGTGCTGGGCGGGTTGTTGGTCTCGACGGTTTTCACGTTAGTCTTGGTGCCCACGCTGTTCAGCCTACTGCTGGATGGCAAGGCCAGATTGACGCGGCTGATCTTCGGAACCCGGCAAGGACCGCTGCATCGGCAGGCCGAGTTGCCAAACCGACAACCAGCGGTTCAACTGGGCAGGTCGGAGGAACCGATGACGCGCGACCAGAACCCGCCGCGCGGCACGAAGACGGATGATGATGCCCCAACCCCCGCATCATCGGCTCCGGCGTCACAGGACGATTGATCGCCGTTTGCGTGGATGACATGAAAGGAAACCAATCCCCACACTGCAACGAACTGCTCGCCGACATCGACGGACGCTACCTGACCGAGCCCCGCCCGTCAGGCTGGATTTCAACGCGGTTTCCGACCTTCACCTTCTACAGCCAGTTCCTCGGCAATGTGTTTCGTTCCAGCAACGTCGCTCGTCGGGGACAGTACGACAGCCTGCGCTGGAGCCAAACCAGTTTCGAAGTGCTGCAGTCGCTGGAATCGGTCGGCGTCCGATTCGAAGTCAGCGGCCTGCAAAACCTGGCAAACCTGACGACGCCCTGCGTGCTGGTCGGCAATCACATGAGCATGCTGGAAACGATCGTGCTGCCCGCGATCATCCAACCGGTCTGCGACGTGACCTTCGTCGTCAAGCAAAGCCTGATGGACTATCCGGTGTTTCGGCACATCCTCCGCTCCCGCGATCCGATTGCCGTGTCGCGAGACAACCCGCGTGAAGATTTGAAGCAGGTGATGGGCATGGGGGCCGAGCGACTTGGCAAAGGTATCTCGGTCGTCGTGTTCCCCCAAACCACGCGCAGCGAGACCTTCGATCCCAGATCATTCAACACGATCGGGGTCAAGCTGGCGGCGCGAACCAAGGTCCCCGTGCTGCCGATCGCGCTGCAGACCGATGCCTGGGGCAACGGAAAATGGATCAAGGACCTGGGGCCGATCCGACCGGAAAAAAAGGTGCGGTTTGCGTTCGGTGAGCCGATGGAAATCGAAGGCCGTGGCAGCCAACAACAGCAAGCGATCGTCGACTTCATCGCATCCAGGTTGGATCAATGGAAGGCGGAAGATCGGGGGGCTGGAGGTGGGCTGGCGAAAATCAATGGAACTTGGAACGTTGGGTAGGTTCGGGGACGTTCAGCGATTCTGCTGGAGCCCTCGATTGCAAATTGCAATCTGTTCATTGCAAAATTCAAATTTGCCGGGAATCGTCGCTCAAATCATTTCGCAATTTGCACTGTTCATTTTGCAATTTTCAATCGTTGCCGGTTCACCAGTTTTCGACGCCACGTACTTTTCATCAGGCCAGGCTGGAGGTGGGGCGAAAAGATGGGGTGGCGAAAAGATGAAGACGTCGGTCGGGCCTTGCCTGAGCTGTGTAAGTCATCTCGGTGATCGCGAATTTTCATTCGTGGATTATTAGGATTTTGATTCCGCCGTACTCTCTTGGCGCCAGCCCACGGGCATCCAATCATTCTGCCCCGAATCATACTGCCATCCTTCTCCTGATGCCCACCGACGTGACAGGGCACGGCAGCTGGGAGAGCGGTAGGAAAATTTTGGAGGCAGGAAAATTGGGCCAATCGAACGGAGGGTGCATCTGATCATTTTCTTACCCCCAAAATCTTCTTACCCGATCCCCGCGCTGGCCAAAAATACGGGCTCGTTCGCGTGACCGGCTGATTGCGTTGAGCTTCCACCCCGGTCGGCTTCATTTTTTGCCCCCCCCATTTTTTGACCAACATTCTCTCCCCCACTTCCCCCGCTCCCGCTCGTTCGCCCGCCTGCCCGGCAGCGCACGTGCCGGGCAGGCCGATGCGTTATACTGACATCGCGGCACGCCCCTCTCGTCTTCCACTCTTCGAATCGAGCCTGTGTGATGGATGATTTCGATTCCGATCCGCCCGGTCTGTGCGATCGATGCCTGAAGGAGTTGATCGGTGGACGAGGCGAGTTCTATGAAATTGACATTCATGCCACCGTCGATTCGTCGCCTCCTATCCTGGATTCCCCCGCCACCCTTGATCCGGACGAGATGGACGCCGAATGGGGGCGGGTGATCAAACAACTCGAATCGACCCCGCAGGTCGACGCGGAAAACCAGGTGCATTGTCGCCGCAGAATCCTGCTCTGTGCGCCCTGCTTTCAGATCTGGATCGAAAACCCCGCCGGCGGAGAATGAGTCACTCCGCCGTAATCGATCTTGTCTCCAAACGCCGGCGAGCTTATCTACGTGCATGCCGAGTTTCACGGCCGGCGAAATGAATTGACAGCAAACGGAACGGAATCTGGGAATGAATCGAGTGCTGCCCTTCTTGGTGACGGGATTAATCCGACTGTTGCGCGCCACCTGTCGCGTCAACGCGATCAACGATTCACGAGACCGCTTGCGCGCCGACGGCCAGCCGTATGTTTACGCCGGCTTGCATGGGCACCAGATTGCGATGGTCATCCTGGCCGAAGAGAAAGAGGGCGCCGGCGCGATGGTTTCGCGCAGCAAGGACGGCGACCTGATCGCTCGGACGCTCAACAAGCTCGGGGTGATTCCGATTCGCGGCAGTGGTGGTGCCCGCCGCAAGGGTGGCATGACGGCGCTGCGAGCGATGGTCAATCATGTCTGCAGCGGCAAACCGGCTTGCTTGGCCGTCGACGGGCCCAAAGGACCGCGCGGGGTCGTCAATCCCGGAATCGCGATGCTGTCGCAAAAGACGGGTGCCCCGGTGCTGCCGATGTCGCTCGTCCCCCGACGCCGGATCGTGCTGTCGCGAACCTGGGACCGCACGCAAATCCCGCTTCCGTTTTGCCGCATCGACGGCGTGTTCGGCGACCCGATGTACCCGCGCGACGGAGAGTCGGTTGCGGAGTTCACACGGCGCATCCAGGACGCGTTGTTGCGGATGGAGGCCGAGTACGATCCGAAGGAAGCAGCGATCGCTCATGCCTCGATCCCGCAAGAATCAGCGACGAAGCAGGCGGCTTAAGGAGTGAGCCTCCACGCTTGCTACCCACGTAGCGGAACTCGCCAAGCGTTTCGCTTCCGGCGGCGAAGCCGGCTGCATTCCGAAAGCCTACGCGGCTTCCGCTACCGAAGGGCTCGACATTCAATTGCCGGCCAGGTCCCAAGCATTTAACCAAGTCGTCTTGCCGGCCTTCATGCCGAAATCCTTTTCCAGTCGTTCGGCCATGTCGGCCAAGTGCCCGGCACCATAGAACACGGCCAGCGTTTCCTTGCCGGCAGCTAGCTCTTCGCGAAGCACTTGGAACGCCTTTGCGTTGCGTCCCTTGATCAGCGTGTTCTCGCCGTTGGCGTCATTCAGCCCAACGGTCACCGCTTCCATGTCGATCAACTGGGTGGCCATGGCGTTTTTCATCGCGGTCGAGCGGTCGTCGCTGAACAGTGCCATCAACACGCCCAAGTCGCCGCCGTTTTTCGATTGCGTCGCCAAGCCGGCGCCCATCATCCGCGCGATCATCTTCAACACGCTATCGCCGCGTCGCTGCAGATCTTCGCTGAACTCCTCGGGGCTCATGTCCGCATGTCGAAAATTTTCGGCCATGTAGTCGACCAGTTCCAACTGGTATTCCAGTTCCAGCATGTCCTTCATGCCGGTTTGCATCGAAGCGACCAGTGACCGGCGTTTCTTCAAATCCTCCGGACGAATCCGCGTGCCGTCGGGGGCGACCAGCTCGTACAGCACCGAATCGTACTTCGACAGCCGCTGGTTCAGATCTTGGTAATACGCTTTTTCGCCGATGTGGACGACGCCGACCAGATCCACGATGGCACCGTCGTAACGTGTGCCGGGCTTGCCGTGAAACCGAACAATCGCGGTTTGCAACGCGACTTTTCTACCGTTCTCATCTTTCTTGATCCGCAGGTAGGACTCGTCGGACGCGTCCTCGGAGGGCGCTTTCGCCTCGCCCGCCGGGGCATCCGCCGTCGTCGACTGGGCCACACTGACCGCCGACTCGAGCAGCACGTTGGCCAGCGCGATGATGACGATGAAGGCGAAGAGGATCAAACGCATGGGAAAGCCCTGAATTAGACGCGACTGGTGAATCGCTCGATGCTCACAATCAACCGGCTCATCGTGGCATGCGATCTACCCCTGTAGCATAGCGCTCGATCGCGAATGCGGCAACTGTTGACTATGCTTGTCGAAGCCCCGCCGACCGCATAGAAAATGGGCGGGCGTCGATCGCATTTGTCCAGCCGCAGGCTGAGTAGGGAGCCATGGAATTCATTGAACTGACCGGAAAAACGTTGCTTGATGTGGTCAACGAGGGTGAAGTCGATTTCAAACAGCTGCATCAGGCCGGCGTGACGAGCGATTCGATCATTCGGATCAATCGATTCGGTGAGATCGAACTGCGGAAGAAAGGCGAGTGGATGCTCGTGGGGGGGTTGATCGGCAACTTCGAGGAACGCCTGCAAAAGCTGACCGGGCTGGATTGGGTCTAGGAATACGACACCCATAGGCGTAGCGGATCTCGCCGAACGACCGTTGTTTCACGTTCATGCCAGCCTGACGCGTTAGCGAGGGGCCACGCGACGCCCCTCGCTTACGCGTCGGGCTAGCAACAGTGCGCAAATTCCAACTGGCCGGGTAAAACCAACAATCCTCCGCGGTCCGCTACCGACCGACGCGCTACCGCAGGGTGCGTTGCCACTGCCGCATCTTCGCCTCGCACAACGCCCCGGTTCGATCGCCGTCGCAAACGGCTCCGCGGACCGCATAACAATCGGGGCGGTCGTCGCGTTCCGGAACCAGCTCGGCCACCCGTTGGACGTGCCCCAGCGTGATCGAACCGGCCAGCGACCACCACAAGTGTTGCCGATGGGCCAAGCGACCGAGCTGGGACAGCCGCGTCTGGCCCAACACTTCGATCGCTGAACACCCGTTCTTTTCAAACGTGTCCAGCAGCACCCGCCGAAAACCGCCCTGGGCGGCCAAGGCCATGATCCGTTCGGCCTCCATGCAACCGGCCGCGCGATGGTCGGCATAAGCGACCGCGACCAATTCGACCTCTGCCGGCATCCGCTCTCGGACCGCGTCCCACAGCCCCCTGAGCTGGGATTCGCTTTCACATCCGCTGGGGCCGGCTTTGGCGAACGCGAACCGCGGCGGCACCCGATCGGCCAGTGCGACCGCTTGCGCGGATTCACCCAGTGCTGCAGACAACTGGGCCGCAGACAACTGGGCCGCTGAAAACACTGCGGCCGACGATTGGGGGCCGCCGTCACGATGACTCGGCGGCCGCGCCACGAGATCGGCGACCTGATGCCAAACTTCGGCCGAAACCGGGGCCAGCGGGCCGCGGCGCGGTTCTTTCAGGTCTAAAATATCGACTCCGAAGCGGACCGCCAGCTCGGCTTCGGCAAGGTTGCGGACGCTGACCAGCCACTGTGGTTTGGATTTCTCGGGCCGTGCTTCCGGGGCCGCGACAGGC
This sequence comes from Stieleria maiorica, assembly GCF_008035925.1. Lineage (NCBI taxonomy): Bacteria > Pseudomonadati > Planctomycetota > Planctomycetia > Pirellulales > Pirellulaceae > Stieleria > Stieleria maiorica. The sequence goes on along the minus strand of NZ_CP036264.1, from coordinate 7,296,172 downwards.
TCGTCGCAGGGGGCGTTGGTGGGCATGCAGGATGGTCGCGCCGGTGCCGGGCGGTTAGAGTGTGGGCCGATCACGAAAGAACGTCCGATGTTGCCGTTGGGGCAAACGAAGCCGAATCTCCCTCCAATTTTGATGCAGAGAGTCTAACGACCCTTGGAATACGAATCGATCAGTGCGATCGGCGATCTTCGTCAATTCTGCGATGAACTGGCTGATGCGCCGATCATTGCCTTCGACACCGAGTTTGTTTCCGAAGACCGCTATCGACCACAATTGTGTCTCATTCAAGTCGCCGCCGGTGATCGATTGGCGATCATCGACCCATTGGCGATGCACACGACCGCACCGTTCTGGGATCTGTTGGTCCAACCCGGACGGACGGTGATCGCACATGCGGCCCGCGAAGAGTGTCGCTTCTGTTTCCAATTCACCAACCAGCCGATCGCGGGGCTTTTTGACACCCAATTGGCGGCCGGGTTTAGCGGGATGGAGTTTCCGATCTCGCTGGGAAACCTGGTCAGTCGGCTGACCGGTAAAACGCTGGCCAAGGGCGAATCGCGAACCAACTGGCGGCACCGGCCACTGTCGCGCGACCAGCTCAATTATGCCCTGCAAGACGTGACGGACCTGCAGGCGATGTATCAGATGCAGCGCGAGGCGATCGAGAAACTCGATCGCATGGTTTGGCTGGAAGAAGAGACCGAGATCCGACAGCGCAAGGTCATCCAGCAAGAAACCAGCGAGAACTGGCGACGTGTCAGCGGCTGTGCCGGGATGACGCCGCGGCAACTGGAAATCATCCGTCACCTGTGGCGATGGCGTGACCAACGCGCCGCCACGCTGGACCGCCCCGTGCGACGGGTGATGCGGGACGATCTGATGGTCGAGCTTGCCAAACGCGGGTCGGCGGACATCAAAAAAATCCGCAACATCCGCGGCATGGATTGGAGAGGGTACAGCGCCCATTACGAGGATATTTCCGCGGCGATTCGGGAGGCTTTGCAGGTTCCCGACGACCAACTTCCCCGCCGGACACGCAAATCGCGCAGCGTGATCTCGCCAATGCTCAGCCAGTTCCTTTCGACCTCAATGGCCTGCATCAGTCGGCAAAACAAACTGGCCCCATCGATCGTCGGTAACGCCGACGACGTCAAAGAAGTGCTCGGCTATGAACTGGATCCGAAGGAAGGGGACCAGGTCCCGGCGCTGTTGACCGGATGGCGCGGTGAAATCGTTGGAAAAACCTTTCGCAAGCTACTCAGCGGTGACGCGGCCATCCGGGTTGCCAACGTTCGCAAGGAACAGCCGCTGGAATTCGTCGAGCTGGATTGACTTGAACGAAGACACGCCTCCCCACGAAGAAGCGTCCGACGAGCTCCTATTCGTCTGGGCATGCGGGTTCGAACTGGCCATCGGTCTGGCCGGCCTGCTGCTGGCCTGGGTGTTGGGGATCGACGCGCGAGCCTACCTCGGGCGGATCGACAAGTTGGCGTGGAAAAGTGTCGCGATCGAACTGGGGATCGGCGTGGTCGCGTCGATTCCGATGCTGATCGCCATCACGCTGCTGATGAAGGTCCCGCACAGCGCGATCGACGCCATCAAACAGCTCAGCGATGCGCCGACGATGAAGGCCCTCTTGTCACTGTCCCACGGCGAACTCCTGACGCTCAGCGTTTGTGCAGGGATCGGGGAAGAGCTCGCGTTTCGCGGTTGCCTGCTGCCCTGGTTGACCGCCGCCGGCGGCAGCGACGGTCCGTTCTCCAATCCGTTCCAAGTCGGAGACAGCTTCAGCGTGGCCGTCCCCGGCCTGCTGGCCGCGGCCGTTTTGGTGTCCTCGATCGGCTTCGGATTGCTGCATCCGATCACCAAACTTTACGTGTTCGTCGCCTCGCTGATGGGCGTCTACTTCGCCGCACTGATGATCGCCACCGACAGCCTGCTGGTCCCGATCGTTGCCCATGCCGCCTACGACGCAGCTCAATTCCTGATCGCCAAACGCGAACTGGATGCCGAACCAGCGGAATAGCGGGCCAGTCCGTCACTTGCCCTTGCGCCAGCGCGGCGGCACGAACACCAGATTGGCGACGACCAAGGCGCCGAACAACGTGTAGCCGACCGTGAAGACCCAGGGATCCAGTTCAAAGAACATCGCCTCGTGCATCCAGTTGGCGATGAAGTCACCCTGGTACGTCTGCTCACCGGCGGCCGAACGAAAGTCCTGTTCCAGTGTCGTCAACGGGCACGTCACTCCCACCCATGCCTCCAGCACCACCACCAAAATCATCGCCAGATGGATCCCTCGAAACCAGCGGTTGCGGACCCAATGCCAGCCCCGCATCGCGCCGATCAGCGTCGCGACCGCTCCCAGGACCACGAACGTGACGTAACCAAAGTGGACCGCCACCGTGATGTCAGCCAAAAATCGATAGATCACCACACACCTCACTTTTCCGTTCCCAGGCGGAGCCCGGGAACGAGGACTACGCCCCTAATAGAGAGACGATCCTGTGGGGCCGGCGGATTGCGTCGTTCGGATCTTCTTCCAAAAAAAGGCGTGTCCGCCGGTTCTCGGCATGCCCGCGCGTGCAATCGATGACAATGACAGTCCAGTCCGGGTCGATCACTCGGATGCCGCGAGCGACTCCAGATCCACTCCACAGCGAATGAATTCATCGTCAGGTCCCAGCGTCCCCGCCGCGCTCAACTCCATTCGACGCCGGTTAATCTGCCCCATTCGCTCGATCGCCTGTTGCTTCGTCAGTACCGCTTGCCCGTGGATCACCTGCATGCTCTGCCAGGCGAGCGATTCATCGTGTCGTTGCAATTGATCCAAGATTTGAACCAACTCGCCGATCAGATCGAACCTGTCGTTCGGTGCCCGATTCAATTCCGCCGCGATCACATGCGTCCGATGAATCCACTTCCAACGCTGCGTGGCGGTGCGTGAAGCTTCATCCAGCCCCAGTCTTTCCAGCGTACCGCTGAGCATGCGATAGGCATGGTCGTCGGTCGGATCTTGCATCACAACGCGGCAAAGGTGTCGCGTCGCTGATTCGTCGTCACCCAACTGGACGTGCTGTGCCGCCAAGACGAACTGGACATGAACGCTTCCATGTTGCGTTTGTTCGGTCTGACTCCAGCGGGACAGTGCGTCGGTGTCACCCAGCAGCACCGCCAAACGCCCCAGCAGCGCGTGCTGCAATTCGTCTGGCTGCTCGATCTCCAGCAACCGCTGCCTCGCCTCTTCAAATCGGTTCTCCCCGACCAAAGACAAGACGGCTGCCGAATCGGAAAGTGGCTCGATCGCATTGCCGCCGGGCAACGGGGATGAAATGCGAAGCAATGAGACCAGCTCCAAATCGTTGACATCACCCATGCGACAGAGTCGACGCAGATGCTCCTCCGCTTCGGCGCGGCGGCCCAATCCCAGCAACAGCCGCGCGAGCGCACGATGCGGCATCGCAATGGTCGGCACTTCGTCCAGGATCGTTCGCAGTCGCGTCTCCGCACCGGCGTAGTCGCCATGCAAAACCAGCCACTCGGACGATTGCCCCAAACCGGGCAATCGAGTCTCGGGATGCGCCTCGGCCAAGCGGTCCAGCATCCGCACCGCTTCAGGAAAACGCTGCCGCCGCCCCAGTACGCGGGCCATCAAAAACACCACCTGCGGGTCTTGGGGGGATCGAAACATCGCTTCGCGGGCATACCGATAAGCCGCATCGACATCGCCGCTTCGCAACGCTTCGGCGGCACGCTTGGCAGGATCAGCGATCGTCGATGCATCATTATCATGCACGTCCACCGCCTGAACCATCGAAGCTTCCTGATCGACCGTCTGCGGCTGCGGCGTCGGCTCCGACTGTGGCAGTGGCTCCGGCTGAGAAATCGACGGTTCTGGCGCAGCCTCCTTGACGACGGGGACCGGATCGGAGCGACTCTCGACTGTGTCGTCACCGGAGCGATCACAGCCGAGCGTCAAAACCGCCAATGCGAGCACCATGCCGCCGATCACGCCGGCACGATCCGCCCACCGCAGTGGCAGACCCCGTCCGCAATCACATCCGCCGCTGAAACCAATCACACTCATTCGGCGTCTCGGATGCGGATCCAGTGATCGTGAAACACCATCCCCTGTTCGAACTTTGTCGCCGGCATATGACATTCGACGCAGCCGCTGGTCGGGGAAACACTGCAGGCGACGTGCGCGTCCGAATCGGGTTGGTGGCAGCCGAGACAATCTTGCTCGTACGCTGCCGTCGACTTCGCCTTGGAATCCTGATGTGGATTGTGACAAGTCGAACACATGAAGTTGCCGTCCGATTCCAAATAACACTCACTTCGCAGCATGCCGACCGGCTGGAACCGAAGCAGCTCAGCAGAATACTCACGCAGCGCCACCGGATCGATATTGCGGGGCAAGCGGTGACAATCACCACACAGCTGCAACTCGGCTTCCAAGTCCCACCGATCGCGGCCGATCGAAAACGGCGGTGGCGTTTCGGATCGTCTGGCCTGTTGGACATGCTCGCTGCCGGGACCGTGGCATTTTTCGCAATTCACGTCGGCGACCAGATCGACGATTTCCGTGCCCACAATCGTCCCGGTGGTGGTGTGACAATAGACGCATTGCCGAACGCTTTTTCCCCGCACAACGTTTCCCAGCAACCCTCTTTCGTCCTGAGGCGTCATGCCGATGTGTCCCGGCGTCAATCCGAAATCGCCATGGGAACCAAACCAAGAAATGCGATGTTCGATTCCTGCCGCATCGGACTCTTTATCGTCAATCAGTGTCAACAGCGTCATCGCATTACGTCCGGACCCGACGGCATACTGAAGCGCAAATGGCGCTTGGTCCATGTCGGCCGCGCGACGCGTTCGCAACCCTTCGTTGCCCCACTCGTAATGAAACACACCGTAGGGGTTTCCGGCGTCGAGCGCCTTGCCGGCGTACTTCTTTGCGATCTCCGAATCGACGGACCGAGAAAACGTGTCCGCGTGGCCGGAATGCTGATGAAGATCAAAATTCTGCGGGTGGCATTCCCGACAGACCTGCTTTCCGACATACGTTGGCGCGCTGACTGACGCGACTGATTCAGCAACGTTCGACGGGCGAACTTCACCCTTATCATCCACGGCAACGCAGCGGGCGCATAGCGTCACCAAACAGAAACCCGAGGCCACTGCCACCATCATCGCCAAACTGCGATTTCCAAATCGATCCATATGCTTTGGTGCCACAGCAGCGACTGGAGGACAACCGTGCTGTGCGGATTGCCGGGTATCATTCTCCCCGGCAATCCGGCACAGACCGTCGGCATACTCAACGAGATCCAGCGTGAAGGCTTTTCCTATTGCTGCATCGACTTTTCCATCGCTCGGGCGTACTCTTCGTCGCTCATCCCCTCCACGGGCACATCATCGGTAGCTTCATTTTCAGGAGCCGCTACGATCGTCGTTTCGCCTGACCCTCCACAGCCGAAAACGGGACAGATGGCGAGGGCGCAGAGGAATGTCATCAAGAATTTTTTCACGGAGAAACCTTTCGATAATAATAGAGGTGATTGCTAGGACACAGAGGCGCGCACTTCATGCGCCCCCCAGATTTCACGCCAACGATCAATCGCTCGCGACGGGATCTGGTTAATCGAACGCCCCGCCCCATGAGTGAATAGAGGCGGGACGAAATGGATAATCGCGGGACAGCTGACTTTATTGGTTCAGCTGCTCTTCAATCACTTCGCTGGCGGCTTTGCTGCCGAGGGCGCCCCACAAGCCATAAGGACTTTCACCGCCCGGGCGCGATTGGTTCTGGTCATACCAGATTCCCGCAGCGTTCTGATTGCCCGCCTCGATCGAGTCGGTAATAAACGTGACCGCACCGTCGCCCATCAGGACGTGGCATCCGCCCTGGTGGAAACTACTGGGCGAGAAATTGCCCAGGTTGTCGGCCCATTGTCCGATACAAAGTTCGCTGTTGGGCGGACGAACGGTGAAGACCGCCTGGATCGACGTGCGGAACGCCGACGCCCAACTCATCCCGCGACCATTGGTTTCATTAACGACGACACTCACCGGCGGTGTACAACCGGTGCTTTGTGAATCGCACCAGAATCGCGGTCGATCCGGATCGATTTCACCCGATTCAACGCAGTGCAACGGATTGAAAAAGTGATCATCGCCGTTTCCGCCGGCGTCCCACGACAGCGAACCGTTGACCGCTTTATCGCCCTGGTCGGTGACAATCTCACCACACGCGATCGTGTTGGAAAGCCCGTCTTTTACGTCACGAAATGCGAACTTGGTGTACGGAGCAAACATGCCGCGGTGGAGTGCCTTGGCGTTTCGAGCGTTACCCGCGTTGGTTGTCGGCACCATTTGCGCCGTGTCATAGTGCGACATGATTTGGTTCTTTGGTGAATCGCCCAAACAGGCGCCATAATTCACCCGGCCACGCCCCGGCAACCCCGTTCCCCCGTCGCTCGGGCAACGAAGCGTCGGAATCTCCGATTGCCATGGGATATAACCCGGGCTGGTCGAATACGATTTGGGGCTCGGCCCCATCGCCGGCCAGTAGTTCAGCGGCGCCGGCGGCGTCGCCCCTGTCACCGTTTGGACACTTCGATTGGAAATGTGGTCCCACAATCCTTGCTGTTCAAAATAGGACGTCAACGGAACCCAAATACTCAGGCTTTTACGGTTCGCGGTGTTGCTGGCACGCCACCATGCCGGCGGTGTCTCCAACCCTTTACCTGTTCCGCCACCATAAGGAGGCAGCTGCTTGAATGCCGCGTGATAATTGTGCATTGCCAAGCCGAGTTGCTTGAAATTATTGCTGCAACTCATCCGCCGAGCCGCTTCGCGTGCCGCCTGGACGGCCGGTAATAATAGACCGACCAAAATGCCGATGATCGCAATGACCACCAATAACTCTACAAGAGTAAAACCGGCAGAACGTCCTGCCGCATGCTTTCGAACCATGGTGTGCTCCATTGAAACAAACAAGGAAGAGATAACGGAAATGACAACGATGACGACGTGAAGCAATCGAAAACATGAATTCGATTCACGAGCGATCGTCGCTCAACAATTGATCAACGCGAAGCCAGACCACCAAAACAGCGGCCGGGACAAACTAAAGGTAGGGTGCCGGCTCATTTATATGAATGAAGCGCGGTATTGATGGCATCAGGCGGGCAATGGCTTTTAATCAATCGCCTTCGTTGAACCCCGATCGCATCACCGAGTTTCGCAGTCTTTTGGCAATTATTTCGATAACTTTTGCACCCAACGTGAACGCGTCAAACTGGCGAACGAACTCACACTGCTAGCATGTAGAAGAAAAGTAACATAACCACTCACAACGCATGTGTGTGATTCAAGTACAATTGAATCCAAAATGATTTCGACACCCGATGGTGTCACATCGAACAGCTTCACAATGAAGTGAACGAGTGTCGTCCATTGTGTTTCTTGATTACGGCTTGATCCCTTGTTTCGCCGAATCCGACTGCCTTGCGTCATCGTTACACTCGCCTTCATCGCCGGTTGCAGCGACGACCTGCCCACCAATTCGCCACCTCAACACGTCACCAATGGTGAACAAACGTCGGATCCGGTCGCTGAAATGCGACGCGCGGTTTCCGAGGGCCATTGGGCGTCGGCCTGGGCACAAACAAAACATGTGCTCATCACCCACCCCAATGACGCCGACATACTGACCGAAGTAGCGACGGTCGCTGCGATGACCGGGCGTAAGCCCCAGGCCGTTGACTTGATGGTCGAAGCGGCCCAGCGCGACGACTACGACCCGTTGCGGGTCGATCAAGCCATTCGGGCGTTGATCGAAGTCGGGCGACTGTACGATGTCATCTCACTGTTGGAAAACGCGGTCGATGCGAACCCATCGGATCATTCCCTGCGCGTCAAACTGATCGGTTTCCTCAAAGAAGCTCAACTCCATCACCGGATCGATCCGCATTACGAATCATTGATTCGAACGCGAAACTTTGACCTGCAACTGTTGCTCGCTTTCACCGACGCCCAACGCCGCACGTATTCTGCTCCGATGCTCGAACTGTTGACGCAGCGGAATCCCGAGGACCGGCGGATCCAGTTGGGGCACGCGATTGATTTGATGGACAATCGTAAATTCGACGCGTCGGAAGAGGTTTGCCGCAACATTCTTAAGCGGCATGCTGATTTCACGCCCGTCCAAGCCCTCTTGGGTTACGTTCTCGCTGCGCAAGGCCGATTCTCGCAGATCGACGAATGGTCCGCCGGCACGTCGCCCCATTGTCGCGACGATGCCTACTATTGGCTTGCCTTGGGTAGTTGGGCTCAGTCCCGAACCCTCCCCGCACAAGCCGCTCGCGCGTTCTACGAAGCGACGCTGCGTGATCCGAACAACCCTGTCGCATGGACTCGCTTGGCCGGTTCGATTCACCGGATCCGAAGTCGCGACGACACGCAGACGCCGCCGCTCGACCAACCGCAATTGGAGTCAATCGAAGCGAGGATCGAAAATCTGCTGGCGATGCGTGATCACTTGACCGCGTTTGTTTGGAGCGGGCATACCAGCCAACGAAACGCGATCGACATCGCCAGCACCCTGTCGCAGCTGGGCAGAAACTGGGAGGCCGAGGCATGGGCGGCCGTTGCGACCACTTTAAAAGATGATGGCGTGCAGAATGCTGCAGAGGTTCGCGCCGACATCATCCGAAAACTGAAGCAGGACCAACAATGGCAATCGACCACATGGAACCCCGAACTGGGCATCGATCTGTCACACTTGCCGGCGCCCAATCCCGATGCCCCGGCCGGCGACGAAGGTGACGTCGTCGCTCCGGTCGTTGCCGGACCTCTCAATGGTCCATCCAACATTCCGCTGCGGTTGAGCGAAGAAAGTGCGCAGTGGGGACTGGTGGACGTTGGCGGCGGAAGCGACCCCGAGGACGATCGTCGCGGCGCGCTGACGCGTTCGACCGGTGCCGGTGGCGGCGCGTTGGATTTCGACCTTGACGGTCGCTGCGATGTCGCCGTGCTGGGTGCCGGGGGAACGATGCTGAGATCCGACTCGAATCCCAACCTGCTGATGCGCAACTTGGGCAACGAACTGAAGCTTGTCTCCGGCGATGCAAGGTTCGCCGACACGGACTTTGGCCAAGGGTGTTGCGTCGGCGATTACAACGAAGATGGTTTCCCCGATGTGTTCCTGGCCAACCTGGGGCGCAACCGACTACTTCGCAACAACGGCGACGGATCGTTTTCCGACTGCAGCCATCTCCTGGGCGATCGCTCATCGCCTCGCTGGACGACCTGCGCCGCGTTTATCGATCTCAACCGCGACGGCATCGCGGATCTGGTCACCGGCAATTACTGCACCACCGATGGTGCTCCCGATCGCCCTTGCCCCAATGAATCAGGTGAGCTTGGGACCTGCCATCCACTTCGATTCCGCGCCCAGGCCAACGAGCTGTATCTGGCCGGTCCCGACGGACAGTTCCACGATCGGACGCAACGGCTGATCGGCAACGTCACCCCCGGTCGCACGATGGGAATCTTGGCGGGCTCCCTGCTGCCTGACGAAATCGGCGTGCTACTGGCAAACGACATGTCCCCCAATGAGTTCTTGACGCCCACCGATTCTGACACGGCCAAGTTAGAACAGAGCGCCGTGGCGCGGGGCGTGGCGGTCGATGCCGGAACCCGTCCCCAGGCATCGATGGGAATCGCGGCAAGCGATTTTGATGGCGATGGCGACTTGGATTTCTACGTGACCGGTTTCGCCAACGAGCATAACATTTATTACGAACAAACCGCTCCGGGTTGCTGGAGTGATGTGACGACCACCGTCGGCTTGTTGAAACCGACACTTTCCCTCGTGGGGTTCGGGACCGAGGCGATCGACCTGGACGACGACGGAACCGTGGAGATCGCGGTGACCAATGGCCACATCGGGGAATTCGATGACGGCGACTATGCCTATGAGCAACCGTTTCAGCTGTTTCGTCGCCAAGCCGACGGGCGATTCGCCGTCGTCGACGATGACGATTGGGGCGACTACTTTGAGCGAGCACATGTTGGTCGCGCGCTGTGGACGATCGACATCAACGCCGATGACCGAAATGATTTGCTAGTGACACACACCCGTGAACAAGCACGACTGCTGGTCAACCGCACCGCTGACCAAAACCATCGCATCTCGTTTCGCTTGGTCGGAACGACCTGCTCTCGCGATGCGACCGGCGCGGTCCTGCGGTTTTCACATGCCGGGCGAAATCGGTCGCTGTGGTGTTTGTCCGGCGACGGTTACCTGTGCAGCAACGAACGGATCCTGCGGGCGGGCCTGGGACCATCGGACAAAGTGACCGAGGTGAAAGTGTTTTGGCCGGACGGTTCGACCGACTCCATCGGTACCCTGGACGCAGACGCCCGCTACCTGATCGTCCAGGGCCAGGGCTCGGCAACCAAGATGAATCTCGGTCATCAGTGAACGGCATGCATAACAGATTCTCGATTGCCCGACCGAACCCCTGGACGCTAACCGCGTGCATCGCGCTGGCGGTCGTGTTGACCAGCGGGTGCGACCGCAACGCCACCGATGACCCCCGGCGGGCGCGTCCCGAAGCCCAACAATGGCAAAACGCGCATGAACGCATGCTGAGCGTGCTGGAACAGATCAAATCAAGGATTTCCCAAGACAACGACTTCCTCGGGGATGCCGATCTGATCCAATTGAAACATCAACTGGCCGCCCAGCCGCAACATGCCTACGCGATGCGAGGGGCGTTGATGTTTGAAATCGGAACCAAGAATGTGTTCCTCGGGAATACCTCCCAAGGGATCGAAGAACAGAAGGCGGCATTCGAATTGCTTCGCCAAGCCGGCGTGCCGCAAAGCGTGTTCGACAAGCTGTTCTTTTCCATCGGTGTGTCACATCTTCGAAAAGCCGAAAACGATAACTGCATCCTGGCTCACAGCGCCGGAAGCTGTATTTTCCCGATCCGCGGCGACGGTGTGCATGCCGACCCCGAGCAAGCCACCCGCGCGATCGCCTACTTTTCGCGTGTGCTCGAATCACAACCTGGGCACCTGCCGTCGCGTTGGTTGCTAAACCTTTCCTACATGGCGCTTGGTCGCTATCCCGATGATGTCCCGCAATCGTTTTTGATTCCGCCGAAAGCCTTCGAGTCGGAACAGGCGTTTCCCAGATTCATCGACTGCGGATCGAACCTGGGCCTTGATACCGTCAGCCTTGCCGGCGGGGTCATCACCGATGACTTTGATGACGACGGCTTTCTGGACATCATGGTTTCATCCTGGAGCCCGGCAGACCAGATTCGCATGTTCCACAACGATGGCGACGGAAGATTCAGTGACTGGACGCAGCAGTCGGGGCTGACGGGTCTATACGGAGGGCTGAATCTGATCCACGCCGACTATGACAATGACGGCGACATAGACGTCCTGGTGCTGCGCGGCGGCTGGCTGGGTGATGCCGGGCGACACCCCAATTCGCTACTCCAGAACGACGGCCGCGGTCGTTTTCGTGACGTGACGTTCGACGCCGGGCTGGGCAACGAACACTTCCCCACACAAACCGCGTCCTGGGCCGACTACGACAACGACGGCGACCTTGATCTGTACGTCGGCAACGAAGGTTTTGCCAACCAGCTTTTTCAGAACCAAGCCGACGGGACGTTTATCGATGTCGCCCCAGACACCGGAGTCGCCGACGCAGGGTTTACCAAGGGCGTCATCTGGGGCGACTTCGATCACGACCGATTCCCCGATGTTTATGTGTCCAACTTGGACGGGCCGAACCGGCTATTCCGCAACTTGGGAAACGGCAGTTTTGAAGACGTCGCCAGTCGGTTGGGTGTGACCGGACCACAGGACAGTTTTCCGACCTGGTTTTGGGATTTTAATAACGACGGAGCCTTGGACTTGTTCGTCGCCAGTTTTTCGCAAAGCGTGGATCCGGTCGCCGCCGACTTCTTAAACCTGCACCACGGCACCGAAATGGACCGTCTGTACCAAGGCGACGGCAAGGGCGGGTTCGCCGACGTCGCTGAGCCGAAGAACCTGCGCCGGGTCACGCAACCGATGGGGTCGAATTTCGGTGACTTGGACAACGACGGGTTCTTGGATTTCTATCTGGGAACCGGTTTCCCCGACTTCGAAGCACTCGTCCCCAACCAAATGTTCCGAAATGACGGCGGCCGATCGTTTTTAAACGTGACAAGCGCAGGCGGATTCGGCCATCTTCAAAAAGGGCACGGTGTCGCGTTCGCAGACCTGGATAACGATGGCGACCAAGACGTCTTTCACGAACTCGGGGGCTGGTTCGCCGGAGACGCCTATGGCGACGCACTGTTCGAAAACCCCGGCTTCGAGAACCATTGGATCGTGATCAAGCTGGTCGGACAACAATCCAATGCCTGCGCGATCGGTGCCCGTATCCGAATCGATTTGAATCACGACACGGCAACACGATCGATCTACCGTTGGGTCAACAGTGGTGGAAGCTTTGGTGGCAACCCGCTGCGACAGCACATCGGGCTGGGCAAAAACGACCAAATTTCACGGCTGGAAATCCAGTGGCCGACGACCGGCACCACCCAAGTTTTCGAAAATATCAATGCCAATCAGTTCCTCCGCATCACCGAAGGCCGCTCGGATATCGAATCGCTGCCTTACAAGAAGCTAACGTTTTCCAAATCGCCAGCGGCCACGTCGGATCACTCGCACCATCACCACGCCGGCGCCGGCCGATCCATGTAGCGGAACTCGCCAAGAGTTTCGCCCCCAGCGGCAATGCCGCATTCCGAAAGCCTCCGCGGATTCCGCTACCCGAAACCGCGCCGGGATCATCCCAATCACGAGATCTTTACTCTCGCCCGGCGGCGCTAGAATAGATATTGAACCAAGATCGGTCCCTCAAGCAGCAACGCCGGTTAACCCAATGCGTGTGACTTCATCGACGCCGTCGCGTCCACGGGTGTTGATCCTGACCACAATCGTTCTCGCCGTGCTTTCGGCACGGACTTCCCCACCGGCTCGCGGCCAGGGGTTGGGCATCCACGGTGATCTGGTTCGCCAATCCGACGGCTCCAGTGCCTTTGCGGTCCGCTCGGTCGTCCGCGGAGGCCTGGCCAGCCGCCTGGGGATCCAAGCCGGTGATGTGGTGACCAACATCAATGGTCTGTCCCCTGGAGATGCCACTGTTAACCAGAAGGCCTTGGAACTGGCCGGCGGCTCGTCGACGATCGTCGTGCTTCGCAGCGGCCGGCCAATCTCGCTGCAACTTCCGCCCGATGATGTATTCCCGGATGGCCCCGTGTTGTCCCATCGTCCGCGATGGCCCGACCGTCCGGGTCGACCCGACGGGCCCTTCGTTCCTGACCGTCCGAACAAACCGATCGAGTTGATTCCCGGCCAGTCTGGTCCGAATTTACAATTGCAGCTGCAGCCTTCACAGGCCTTCGATGGGTTGACCGTCCAAAGAGTCTTACCCGGAGGCCTGGGCGCCGGTCTGCGATTTCAACTCGGCGACGTGATCACGGCCGTCAACGGCGTCACCGTCAACACGCTGGCGGAATTCAGCGGAGCCTACATCGTCTCCCAGCGCCGCGACATCGTCGTGTCGGTCCTGCGCCGCGGGCAAAGTGGGACGATCACGATCAATCAAGAAACATTGCGGAAAGCGTCGGCGCCCCGAGGCACGATTCTTCAGCCGCTAAAACTGAAGGTCTTCTTGGACTTCCGCGGTCAAGTCACCGTCGGAGGTGGAGAAGACGACGGGCTGGGGGCCAAACTGGGATTGAAGCAACGCGGCGTCCGCATCCTGGAGGTCAACGGTCGCGCGATCCGCAACGGGGGCGACTTGAGAGAGTTGGATCGCCAGATCGAAGACGGCAAGGTGCGGCGTCTGGTAATCAAGCTGATCCGGCCCGACGGCCAGCCCGACACGATCGTCTACCCCTGATAGAGTGCAACAGCGCCGGCGTCCCAGCGTTAGCCGCCGCGCTGCTTCCGGCACGACGGCCCTTCCGGACGGTCGCCTCTCGCCGCGCTGCGGCGACCGTGAATCGCCACAAGGTTAGACACCATCGAGGCTCGCAGGCCATGGCGGTCTAGAACAGCGTATAAATAAACGGCGCCGCTCCTGTTGAAGCAAATGCCAATAGCACACCAACCAAAGACAGGACCAAAAGGATAGGGATCATCCACCACGCTTTGTTTTCCGTGATCAAAACCCAGAACTCTTGCAACAGCGACAACGGTTGTCCATCGCTTGCTTCTTCAAACTCGGTTCTCGGACTGTTTCGGTCATTATCTTCGTGATTTGGCACGACATCAAACCTCATCTTTATCAACGGCTGTACGTAGCCGACCTTAGGATTGTCGAAAGTAACTCTTGACATCGCGTGATTGTTTTTTCGGTTGCCAATAGGTCGATGATTTTCGGTCCACCTTCAATTGCAAAGCGTCTCGTTTCATCACACGAAACCAGACCCCGATCGGTAGAAACACCCCGAAATAGACGATCGACATGACGATTTCTCCCAACACCATTCCGATCGGACTGGTCACCAGAGTCAACGCAAGATAAAGCGGCCTCACCGCTGCCGGCACGACAATGCTGAACCCGGCAAGAATCAAGCCGGCCAGCGTCAACCAGCTCAACGCCGCCGAACCGGCGTTCCAGAGCCAACCGAATAACGGAAACGCGAATAAACAGATCACACCAAACTGACGCAATTGCCGATCGGTCGGACTCCAATTGATTTTGACAACAGCCATTGATAGCTCGCGGTGTGATTCCCTGATTCAGTCGAGTTGAAATTGCGCGAGGTGGGCGGCACGATCGGCCTCACCTGCCTGTTTGTCCTGCTCCTCCTTGATCAGGACATACCGCCCTAATACCAAGACGTCCATGTCGGTCATCACGAAGCAGCGATAGGCATCCTCGGGAGTACAGACGATGGGTTCGCTTCTGACGTTAAAGCTTGTGTTGATCAAGACCGGGCAACCGGTTTTTTCATAGAATCGACTCAGCAGGTGATGAAGTAATGGATTGCGATGCCTATCGACGGTTTGCACTCGTGCTGAATAATCGACATGAGTCACTGCGGGAATGCTGGATCGACAGATGCGGAGCTTCTCAACTCCCCGGGCCGTCGCGTCCTCGGAAGCGACAGGCGTACGGATTGACGTCTGAACCGGCGCGACCAAAAGCATGTAGGGACTGTCCTCGCCGCGACGCATCTGAAAGTATTCGTCGACATGCTCGCGCAATACGACGGGCGCGAACGGGCGGAACGACTCACGAAACTTGATCTTTTGGTTCATCACCGATTGCATCCGGGGACTGCGAGCATCACCGAGAATGCTTCGAGCCCCGAGCGCACGAGGCCCAAACTCCATCCGCCCTTGAAACCATCCGACGACCTTTTCTTTCCCGATCAGATCCGTCACGACGTCGCAAAGTTCGTCGTCCGTTCTGTACTTCGTGTAGACGGCCGACAGGGCAGACAAGGTATCGCCGATCTGCTCGTCAGAAAATTGTGGACCGAGCAAGGAGCCCTTCTGACTATCCCCGACACGCGGGTGGCGCGGTTGCTCCAACAGTTGGTGCCAAATAAACAGCGCGACGCCAAGTGCACCACCTGCGTCACCGGCCGCAGGTTGAACCCACATGTGATCGAACGGGCCTTCCCGAAGGATCCGCCCGTTGCCGACGCAGTTGAGCGCGACGCCGCCGGCTAAGACCAGTTTTTTCATCCCTGTCTTTTTGTGGACGTGTCGAGAAATTCGAAGCATGATCTCTTCCGTGACCGCCTGAACCGACGCCGCGAGATCCATTTCGCGCCGGCCAATCTCTGTTTCTTGTCGACGTGGTCCTCCGCCGAACAAATCATGAAACTTCTTCGAGGTCATCGTCAGACCCTGGCAATAATTGAAGTAGCTCATGTCCATGCGGAACGAACCGTCTTCCTTCAAATCCAAGAGATTCTTCAGGATCGCTTCTTTGTAAACCGGGTCCCCGTAGGGCGCCAGTCCCATCAGTTTGTACTCGCCACTATTGACACGAAATCCGGTGTAGTAGGTGAATGCCGAGTAGAGCAAACCCAGTGAATGCGGAAAACGGATTTCGTCGGTGAGCTGAATTCGATTTCCGCGGCCGATTCCAAAGCAGGTCGTCGACCACTCGCCGACACCGTCCAATGTCAGAATCGCTGCTTCTTCGAAGGGTGAGGGGAAAAATGCGCTGGCGGCGTGGGATTCATGATGATCCGTGTACACATACCGCCCCGCATAACGTCCCTGCAAACCACGGCTGAGTTCTCGTGTCAGGTGCAGTTTCTGCGTCAACCAAAGTGGAATCGCCTGCCGAAACGAACGATACCCGGCAGGCGTAAACGCCAGAAAGGTTCGAAGCAGGCGTTCGAATTTAATGAGGGGTTTGTCATAAAACCCGACGTAGTCGATTTGCTCGGGCGTCAGTCCCGCTTCGTCCAGGCAGTAATCGATCGCCTTCTTCGGAAACCGATGATCGTGTTTCTCGCGAGTGAATCGTTCCTCCTGAGCCGCTGCGACCAACTCGCCATCAACGACCAGCGTCGCAGCAGAATCGTGGTAAAACGCCGAAATGCCGAGAATCGCCGTCATGGATGGCCGGCACCCC
This sequence comes from Stieleria maiorica, assembly GCF_008035925.1. Lineage (NCBI taxonomy): Bacteria > Pseudomonadati > Planctomycetota > Planctomycetia > Pirellulales > Pirellulaceae > Stieleria > Stieleria maiorica. The sequence continues at coordinate 7,279,482 of NZ_CP036264.1, read as the reverse complement.
GAAGTTCTGAATCCAGCGTCTCCGCTACGATTCGATGCCCCACCGCACTCATGTGATTGTCCCACGCCAGATACGGATCGACATCGCGTTGCAAGGAGTCGACAAATGCGGGCAGGACATTCACCGCGGGCAGATCAGACTGATCGCAAAGGTTGAGTACGCGCGATGGGAAACGAGCCTCTGGAAACGACTGCTCGACCTGCACTCGGCCAGGAATGGTCACCACCAACGGTCGAAACTGGTATTCCTGTGCCATGGCGCTGAACGTAGCAAGATCCTCCGCCATGGCTTCCCAGCGTTTTTCTTCACGCTCGGTCGGACCCTCGGCAAACTGACGCAACGTATGATCGCCATGTTTCCAACCGAGATACGCTTTCTTCGTCAATTCAATCGTCGCTGACTGTTTCACCAGCAGGTACAACCAGGGGGCACGTTTGCGAAACGATGACGCAACCTGCTCCCGTTCGTTTTCATACTCCTCGGAGTAATCTCCTTCGGGACGGATGTCCAAGTCGTTGTAGTACACGGCCAGCGTCACAATGTCCGGTCGATACTTCTTGACCGCCTCTCGCAGATAGTCGATCACTTGATAGGTCGAGTAACGTTGCACCCCACAATTGATCACCTCGACACTTTGCCCCTCGTGATGCCGTTGCAACAGTTGCTCCAGCTGACGAGGATACGGAACAGCGTCGGAAACACCGACGCCAAATGTAATCGAATCCCCCAAACACATCACCCGCAGATCAACCGCGTCACGATTCCGGATCGGCGGATTTCGGAGCCCATGCGAATTGATGGTCGCCGGCTCCGCGAATGTATATCCCTGTTGATCCGGGATCATTTCAAAACCGATCCCCGGGGCGGGACGATGTTCAATTTGCGGGATTCGGAAACTAAGAAACCCGGGCTTGGCAATCCGCACAATCGCTTCAGCCATCAATCCCGACAGCACCATTGCGGCCGTCAGCAACACCAACCGGAACATCCATAACTTCTTTCTGTTGATCTTCGCAGGCTGCGCGTTGCCGGTCATGGATCATCACCTTGTCATCGCTATGGCGTTTTATTCAGTCGTCAGTGAAACCAGTCAATGGCCCACTGCGACATCCAACAAAACGCGTTTGGTCACAATGGTCGTGCAGTATAGTCGACGGCAACCCCGGCGAAACGAAAACCTGATCCGATCGCACGAGTGCGTCGGACCGTCCACCGAGAACCTTGCGATCGCGTACAACCCGAACGTCGCCAACCCGTGATCGCCCTCGGAGTGACCGCTATTGATGTACGCCAATCCCGAGGGCGGCAAGCAGCCAACGCCGCCGCACCATTTGGGAGTAAGAAACGAAATCAGGTGATCGGTGAATGTGCATCGTTGGAAATGAGGATGAATCGAATGACGGGTCCAAGCGGAAAACAGTAGCATGACCGATCGCCGCGCTGCGTTCGGGGCCTGGAGCGAATGGAGGGTCAAAGACGGAGTGGTCAAAAGATCCGCCACGGTCGTGACGGCTGTCGGAAAATCGCCGATGTATCCGTTCTGTTACATTAACGCGGCCGATCGAGTTCAGAAAGTTGTCTGTGGATGGTGAGGGTCCCGACCACGGTCGACGACCTCGAGCAATCCCGAGGCAGCGAATTGCCGACATCCGCCCGCCGAGTCGTTCCAATCGTGTCTGTTCAGCATTCATCCCGTCGCCGATCTCTCGTGAATCCCCTTCACCGCCGTCCAAGATACCGCCCCAGGCTTTCCAGGGTCGAAAGACTCGAACCCCGCTGCCTTCTCGCCGGGGATGTCGCGGACGCGTGGTTGGCTGACGATCCAGCCGACTCGGGCTTTGGTGGCCCCTTTGAAACCACGGGGCCGATGATCGTCACCGCGCCGACCAGCTCTGCCGATCCGGAGAAGGCCTCATCGGCAAACCTTTTCCCCACCGCAGCCTATCCGGTCGACGGAAACAACAACGTGATCGTCCCGCAAGCCGGCGAACCGTTCTTCGTGCGCGTCGAGTTCACCTATGACAACCCGCTCCACGATGCTTATTCGATCGGGCGAACCGTCAACAGTAATCCGCAGCATGTCTCACCGCCGATCACCTGGGGCTCTGGATTGGCCGGCCGCACGACGTGGTATCATTTTTGGGGAACCTGGGTGATGCACCAAGCGGGGACGTATCCCATCACGGTCACACTTGACGTCGGCAACACCATTGACGAGTCAAACGAATCCGACAACTCGATCACCGTCGACTTGACCGTCGGCGGAGACATCACACATGAGTGGGCGTTGGTCGAAGCCGAACAGGGTCACGCCCTGCTGGGTGACGGAACCGACGTGATCGTCGGCACCATGGACGATGCCTTCGATTTCAATCACCCCTGGTTCACCGGAACCGATTCGGTTGGACGAGACCGATTGGTGGCATCTTCGCAGAACACCGATGGGCCCGGCGACAGCCCCGTCAATGCGAATCATGCCACCGCGGTGATGGGAATCGTCTTGGCCAGCGGTGACAACGGCGGCGACGTCACCGGTTTGGCACCTGACGCCAGATACGTCACGGCGGAGTTCATCAATCGCGCTCAGGTTCCAGGATTGAACGTGCAAGACGTCTTCGATGCCGCAGGATTCCTGGTCGACAACGGCGCCGAAGTGATCAACATGAGCTGGTCCTGGTGGGCGGGCTCGGCAACGGATTCCTACCTGGGTGAAACGTCGAAAACGAATCTGCTGGTCGACTACCTCAGCTACGGCCTGGACATCGTTGCGGTCCCCGCGGTCAACCAACTGAGCAATCATTTGCGTCCGACCGCGCCGGGGTCCTCGCGGAACGTGATCACCGTCGGTGGGCTTCGAGAGACACTCGACCGCGCGTGGAGCCAACAAGATTATGGCCCCACGCTCGACGGACGTAGCAAGCCTGACTTACTCGGCAACGCCGCCGTCGATGTGGTCTCGACTCGCTCCGACTGGCGCGACGGTCGCCTTGCCGGCGGTGGATTCGGCGGCACCAGTTTCGCGGCCCCGTTCGTCACCGGCGCGGTCGCGCAAATGCTTGATTTCGGCAAACGCAATCAATTGACCACCGATCACCGGCTGATCAAAGCCATCGTGATGAACTCCGGCATAAAGACGCTTGACGCGGACGGTTCCCCCTGGAGCAACACCATCACACGACCGCTGGACAATCAGCAAGGCACCGGTGTTCTGAACCTGTCACGCGTTCACCAGATGTACTCCGCCGGCCAGCAGGCACCGGGGCAAGTCGCGGCGATCGGCTACGACTTCGGCGATCTGGCCGGAACCGTCGAGTCCGGCTCAGGAGTCGCGACCTATGACCTCGGCCATGTCACAACCGGGGGCGAGATTGACGTCACGTTGACTTGGGATCGACATACGTTCTGGAACGATGCCAATTCCAACGGACGGATCGATGCCGCGGACAGCTTTTATGTCGACCCGAATGATGCCCAAGACAATCTGGATCTTGTCCTGCTGCGCGATTCCGTTCCGGTCGCCCGCTCCGAGAGCACCGTGGACAATGTCGAACACCTGCACCTAACGAACCTGCAACCAGGCCGCTATGAATTGCAAGTGATTCGCCGCGACGTCCCAAATTCAGGCAACGACGAAACCTATGCGTTGGCCTGGCACTCAGACGCCAGCTTCACCCAACCACCCAAAGTCACCTCCGTGGATTTGGGCCAATCGCCGTCCCGCAGCCAAGTGACAGAGCTGACGGTCGAATTCGACCAGACGGTCGATCACACCGCGTTAGACAATGCGTTCGTCGTCACAAACTTGACGACCCAGACCCGAGTCGGCCAGATCCGTGTGACGGCGACCGACACCGCCAACGCGACGACTGTCAAATTGACGTTCGACGGGGCATCCACCGAGCCACGCCGTGGAACCGGCGCGCTGGGCAACTCATTGGCTGATGGCCGATATGAGCTGCGAATCCTCTCCGGCCAGATCCTCGGGCTCGGAGGGATTGCGATGTCGCAAGACTATCTTTTCACCGGTTCAGCAGAGACCGATGACTTCTTCCGCCTGTTCGGCGACACCGATGGAGACAAAGACGTCGACGGACAAGACTACGGACGCTTCGGGCTAACGTTCCTGAGAAACTCTCTCGGCCCGAACTTTAATCCCCAACTCGATTTCGACGGCGACGGAGACGTCGACGGACAAGATTACGGCCACTTCGGCGTGCGGTTCCTCACATCGCTCTAACGAGCAACGTCATGGTGAAATCCCCCATCCATTCGACGGAGCCGATTTTCTTACCTCCAAAATCTTCCTCCCTCGTCTCCCGCCAAGGCGTCCTGCCACGCCGGTGGGAATCAGGAGTGGGATGGCAGAATGATGCGGGGCAGAAGTATGAGGGACGCGAAGCCTGGCGTCCGACGGCTGAACCTACGATGGACACAAGGAACAACAGCCGTCTCACTCCCCGCTCAGCGAGACGGTTCCATCGAGGCCCGAAGGATCGACAACTCCTTTTGCAACCGCAGCGCATCGCTTGCCTCGGGCTCCAACTGCAATGCGATTCGAACCTCGCGCAAGGCGTCCTCCAATCGCTGCGAATCCATCAACAATCTTGCCAGACGCGTTCGCCATGCGACCTTCGTCGGGTCGTGGTTGAGTGCCAGTCGAAGCGATGCAATCGTCGCTTCCGATTGCCCCAACAGCCCGTAACAACGTGATTGCATCTCGTAGGCTTGACCATCATCGAGCCTTCGCTTGGTCGTCGACGGATTCGCAATCAGATGGAGCGTTCGCGTCGCATACATGCCCCGTCCTTCGGGATCGCCCGCTTGCTGGAAATACAACGCGGCCTCCAGCGTCACGACCGGGTCCGCGGGCAAGAGACGCTCCAGGAGCTCAGCGTGTCTCAATCGTGTTCCGGCCACCGCCAAGATCTCAGGAAGGTACTTCGTCGAATAGGTCAACGATTCTCTCCAGTGCTCGACCGCTTCGTCGATCCCTGATTGCTCAAGTGCCAGTTTCCCAGTCAGGTAGGCGAGATTTGGATCACCGGGATGGAGTCGTCTCGCCCAATGCAACCCGACCAGTCGCTCGCGAGCATTCTTGCGAAGGCAGCCGTAGTTTGCCAGCCAAACGCTCGGCTGCCAGGCCAGGGGGCACAGCTTCATCGCAATGATGCTGTGCTCGTTGATCAGATCCATCAATCGCCCCTGCGCCGCTGGCGATGCCGACTGCCGCATTGCTAATTGGCTTGCCCGGGCAATCTGCAAATGTCTGGAGATGTCTTCGGCGGTAACTTCCGCTGCGCGAACCATCATCTCCAGCGACTGCTCGGGCATCGATTGCCCCATCAGCTCGCCCGCGGCGATGGACCAGCGGCTCGCCTGATGGTAGCGACGCTTGGTGTGAATGGCGAAAAAAGTGAAGATGATCAGAAGCAGCGCTGTAGCAGTTAATCCCAAACGGCCGACAGTGACTGCCGCCGCCGATCCCCCGAAACGCTGGACGCTTTGCAGCCTGAATCGCCCTCCCGCCGAATCAACCGGTTGACAGCAGAAAAACCCGGCAAGAATGACTGCGAATGCACCTGTGGCCGGAACACGCAACCCAAAATCCACGAAGCTGTGCATGTGCACGGCCAGCAAACCAATGCATGCACCCGCTGAAAGCGCACTACCGCGCGCTCCGACGACCACTTGAGACAGAACGCCTCCGGCGATCAGCATCAGCGACAATAACCCCGCGATGCCGTATTCGTTCAAGACATCCAAAAACTCGTTATCCGCCCGGATCGACTGATTTGTTTCGCTGGTCCATTGGGGATCCCCCGCCACATAGATGGTTTCCCAGTAGCGATAGGTTTCGCCCCCCGATCCGAACCAGGGAAACTCTGGGACGCTCATCAACGCAGCCCTCCAAAGAATCCATCGCCCGTCGTCGGAATAACGATCGGATTCGGCGAGCATGTTCAGGCGTGATTCATAAAAATCGAATCCGACCCACACCAGGAGCAGCGTGGTGAGCGCCGCGATTCCAACGCCCAAGACCAACCAGCGTTTGATTCCGCTTACGCTTAGTCGCAGTAACAGCACCACCGTCAATGCCAACATCGCCGACAAGATACCGCCACGTGAGCCGCAGACGATCAAACTGGCGATGATAAAGATCAACGCGACGAAGAGCCAAGTCGCGATGCCATCAGCCAGAAACAGCCGGTACCAATGGCGTCCCATCTTCTCCAGTCGTTCCATCAACAAACCGAGAGCCAGACCGAGCCCCATGTTGATAAAGAATGGATAATGGTTGCGGTTGATGAATGGGCCAAAGCCCAATCCGCCGCGGATCTCGTACGTCCAATAGGCGAGCCCGTCGTGAGACCCAAAATGCTGAACGATCCCAAACAATGCGAGCGCTGCGGCGACCACAACGGCAGCGACGCTCAGATGCCGCAATCTCCGTTCGGGGGATTCAAGGCAGCACACCATGGCGAACAGGCTCGCCGCGGCAACGGCCCGAATCAGAAATTGAAAACTCCCGCCCGCGTTCAGCGCCAGCCTGGAACCGACAAACCACCCAGACGCCGCATCCACCGCGACGGACGACGATTCCGTGATCCCCGCAAGGGCAGCATGACCCTGCATCCACTTCGAGACTCCGGGGGCGAGTAGCGAAACGACTCGATCGGGAAGTGGAACCAGATGCAGTCCCGCGACCGCAGCCAGGGCAAGCATCCCGCCCAGCATCAGCCACCCCGGCCATCCACCCTGCCAAGTCGGCTTCGCACCGAACAGCAGCCAGACCGCGAATGAAAGGAGCGCGCAGCCTAAACCGCAAAACACGAAAAACTCAGGGGTCGCACCCGTGCACCCGAACGGCCAAGGCGAACAAACCACGACCCCCAGCAGCAGCACCTCGATGATGCTTTGGCAGAGCTTTCCAATTGGGTCGCTCGCGATCCGTTGGCCGTATCGGCTCACCGTCCGGCTTTCCGACATCGAACCAAAGCTCCCCACGCCCAGACATCCATGCCCCTACAGCCTGCAAATTTTATCGTATTCGATAAATAAACAGGACGACACGAGCCCGAAGCGTAAGCGAGTGGATTCGCCTTGCCCCTTGCTCGCGCCGCGGGCGAGAAAATCGACAGGCCGTTTAGTTGCCGGTGTCCGGACTGCCGATCCGACACCGGTCCTCTCGCGAACGTGCGGTGAATTCCCAATCCTCGAGTAGCTCGACATCGGTCGCCGGCTCTCCACTCGCACTTACCGGAGCCACATCGGTCAACTCCGGCGAACTCGTCGCCGTTGAGGGCGACACGGCGATTGCAACCGCGGCACCAATCAAAACTACCGCCGTCAATCCCGCAAAAACAACTTTTATCTTATTCATCATAGGTTTCTTCCTATTAAAGGTTGTGAAAGTTCCCCTAGCCGGTTCTGACTTCAATGCCAAGACCGTCGAATGAGAATCGCAGATATCAGGCCACACGCATCTTGCGAGTCGAAGTCGAACAGCGTCGTCGACGCAGCGCGATCACCAACCCCATCGAGGCGAAACACACAAAGGTGCTTGGTTCCGGCACTGCCGACACACTGAATGCATAATCGACCGAATCTTTAACCCGCGTCAATGGATCCGCGGCAAATTGCCCGATGTCTTGAAACGACACGTCGTCACCGAGGTCGCTGTACCCCAAACCCCATTCGTTGTTCAGGTAGTCCAAATTGGCGACGACCGAAAACCAGTATGTCTCGCCACCGGCAACTGCGAAAGGAGACACGTACGCACTGTACTCATAGAAACCGGGAACTCCCGCGATCTTGGTTTCGGATGCAAGCCCCACATCGAAGGAATACAGTTGCGCCCCCGGTTCGCTCATCCCTGACGTCGTGTCGTTGGCATAGACGCCGATCGTAAACGAGTCGGCCGATGCCGTCGTTGACCCGTCGGCGTTGATCAGCTCATAACCGCCTGCCCATTGGAAGCGTGTTACGGTCAGATCGTTCGCAAACGAGAAGTTGTCGAAGGACGTCGAATAGTTTTCCCGATAGATCGTCCCCGCGGCTCCAATGTCGTTTTGTGACACCCCGTAGGTCCCACCTTGATAGGATTCGGTCGCAAAGGGTTCAGGGATTTGGCTAAATACAATTCCAGCGTTTGCCGCGGAATGAGTTGTCAACGCTACACAAGCAATTACCGCAACTGGTAAGAGAGTGCGGAATGGAAGAAGTGAATATTTCATGAAGCACCATTTATTTACCTAAGAAACCACAACTGCACGGATGCTCGAACACGCCGAGCGTCTCTTGATATATGTAAAAACCATCTGCGAATGTTCAGCTCCAGGATTTGCATCCGGGGGCGTGCGAACACGTAACTCGCCGAGGTTCTGGTTAGATTCGTCCAATTAAAGACAGAGAGTCAAATACAACAAGGCCAGCGAAAGTGAAGATCCAATTGCGGCCGGTTAGGGAACCACGCCACTCTGTAGCTGTAAACAACGGCCTTTGCATACCCGCTACAGATTGCCGAGTTTGATAGACTCGCGGTGGACATTCGCGCGAACGGCTCCAGACTAGACCGACCTCGTGTCGAGCACGGGTAGACCTCGCTTGGATCGGCACCTGTATCGCGCCCAAAGCCCCACCGGGGCCCATGCTTCGCCTCATCGCGTTAGCCACTCTTCCGCGTCAGACGCGTCTCGATCTCCGCGTAAAACGCGTACTTCGCTAGGAGTAACGCGATGCACGAAATCACGCAACTTGTTCAAACCACAATAATAGGCATCTCCACCGTTGTTTCCGCTTGCCAGTCCGATCAGTCGTCCCTGAGCGTTTAACAATGCGCTGCCGGACATCCCAGGCTTGGATTGCTGATCAATTCGCCACATCTGAACAGAGCGACCTTCTTGAGGCCGCTTTGCTGTTTCCAGCATCAATCCGTCGACCTTCTGCACGTCGGGTGGCCCCAATTCAGTGCTGTCGATGACCCAAGCGGCAGGAGGCGGCGGGGCATCGACAGGTTCGGCAGCGAGAAACACGACTTCTCTCGGTCGATTCAGAGACGCGACGCGCAAATACGCAAGATCGTTTTCCCGGTCCGTATCGATCACCACGACACCCCAATGCCGCACATAAGCATCAAACGAATGTGTCGGTCCAAGCGAATCAGTCCGCGATTCGATGAATGCATCCACCCCGAAGCGATCTCGACCTTCGATCACATGAAACGCTGTCAACACATCGAAGGATCGAGCGGCGATCGACACAACCACCCCGCTGCCCACCAACTCGCCCAACGAATCTCGAATCTGGACTGCGGAGCCCTGAGCGATCAGTTTGATGTCCTCATCCGATTCGGCATGCTCTGGGTCGTCACTTGTTGGCGACATGGCAGGCTGCATCTGCGGCGAATCCGAGGAATCTAAATCCAGTTGATCCGCACGACCAACATCATTTTGGTCAGACTGCCGATCTTCACGCACATCGTTACTGTCCCGTGGGTCGTCAGATTCAGCGACGAAAAGGTACCCGATTTGCGCTGCAATCAGTAGCGCACACAATGCCGTGATCACCGCCTTCATGGGAGGAGAACGATCCGGTCTTTCGCGATCTTCAATTCCGCGACCTTGACGCGAGCGCATAGAAGCGACGCCCACCCAAAATGAACAACTCCGATGCGACAACTCCACCAATGGTGTAGATCACATCTTGCCAGCTGAACCCCCGCGTGGGAATCCATCGCTGCATCACCTCTAACGCAAGCAGAATCACCAGAACGATTGCCAGCAGAATCCGGCGTCTGAGTCGATTTTCGGTCGACGCCCACAGCAACGCCGGCACGCCGCAGACGCCGATTGCCATCAAGAATGTTCGAAAGTTGAAATACAAATCCAACCAGCTCGCAAACCGATTCGGCAAGAACACCAAATCGGCAGCCGAAGTGCCTGGCTTGACGATCGCATAGGCGGAGACCAACAAAGTGACCGTAAGCCATCCGAGAGCGGTGGCCGTTCGCCAACGACCAAAAGCATCTGCCTTCATCGGCGAGGTATCGATTGACGACAACATCTGCTTCGTGGCCGCCATCAACCCTGAGTGGCCGCACCTTCAGGCGCCGACTCCTCGGCCATCTTTCTCAAGCCGACCGGTTGATGAATCGCGCCGGCCGAATCTACCCTGATCCCACACTCCGACGTAGTCACGCCTTTCGATCGGCTCGCTTTATGGTCGAACCCCGATAGAGCGTTTAATGCGGCAATGAATTGGTTCAAAATCGACCGCCGCCCAAGTCGCTCGACTGCATAATCGCGCGCCTTTCTGCCCATGCTTTCCCGAAGCGGTTGATCTGACGTCAACCGGATGATTGCATTCCAAAACGCAACACCATCGGCAGGACGAACCACAATCCCGTGGCCGTTCACGACGTCTGCGATCTGTGTTCCCGGCGACGCACAGGCGACGATCGGTCGCCCCGTGGCCAGCATGCCGGTTAGCTTCGACGGCATCACCAAATCCGCCGCATCGGCGCGTTGCGGCAGCAAATGAATGTCCGCACAATTCATCAATTCGTTGAAGCGTTCCATCGGCTGAAGCGGCAGAAACTGCACATTCGACAAACCTTCCGCCGAATCCAGTAACGACTCATAGGCCGCGCCGCGACCACAAATGACGAAGTGCAAATCCTGACGATCGGCGGACCGGCGAGCCGCTTCGATGACGATCTCAAGCCCCTGCTTGTTACCGATGTTCCCGGCATACAGCGCGACGCATCGATCCGCCGGAATCCCAAATCTGGCACGCAACTCAGGCCCGGCCGGGATCGGTTTCATGACGTCGCAGTCGACCCAATTGGGAAACGAAACCACACGCTGTTCGGCGACACCTTTTTGAACCAGTTTCAACAGCATGTTCGGCGAAATACTTGAGACACGATCAAAGCGTCGCATCAGAAACGCTTCGGCCGCCAGCACAAGCCGCTTCAACAGCGGTTGCTTCAAGATCCCAAGTTCAAACGCCGCATCGACTTCAAAATCCTGCACGTGCAACCACGCCTTTGCGCCACAAAGCCGAGCGGCCAACCAGGTCGTCGGCATACAAAACGCAGCCGGTTCGACGGTCATGATCACGTCGGGACGAAACCGCATCGCCGTCCAAAACACCGCCGGAATACTCGACAATCCAAACGAAGCCAGGTGCACGATCCGCTTCAACCCCGTCACCTTCCCCGGCACGTATAGTGGACAACGAATCACTTTGATGGGAGGCGGGGGAGCGGGGAGTTGGGAGTGGGGAGTGGGGAGTGGGGAGCAGGGAGTTGAGAGAGAGGCGAATTGAAGAGGTGGATTGGCGTTGTGAAGAACCTCTGCTCCTTCGCGATCTCCCAAATCCCGGCTCCCAACTCCCGGCTCCCCTTCTATCCGCTGCGACTCACGTCGATACCATCGCCCGCTGAATCCTTCGGCGATTTCCCACTGCGGATAGTACGGCGGCGTGGTGACGACGACGACTTCGTGTCCCTGCTCGGCAAGTTCCCGCACCATTTCCCCGGAGTACTTCCCGATCCCGATTTCTTCGGGAGCGTAATTCAGTCCATGTAGCAGAATTTTCATCTAGTCGCGGTCCAGGGTGAGATGGCAAAACGATGGGGGCAAAACAATGAACAAGACCGACGAGTCATCCGCCGAGGCCGTCCGTGCCACGGCCCATCAGTTCGACAGCGCAAGCGAGCTCCCCACTCCGCCTGACGCCAATCACAAAACCTCAACATCCGCCCGCCGCACAGATAACCCAATGCCACCCCATCCAAGTCCCAACATTCTGCCCCGCCTCCTTCTGCCTTTCATCTTCATTTCTTGACCGGAAAACCTTTTGACCAACACCCCGGCAGCAACTGCAGCGCCCCATCATTCTGCCTCCCATCATTCTGCCTCCCATCGTTTTGCCCCCATCGTTTTGCCCCCATCGTTTTGCCCCCATCGTTTTGCCCCCATCGTTTTGCCCCCATCGTTTTGCCCCCACCCATCACCCCTGCGGCTCATGCGCCACCGCAGCATCTACAAGCAACGGCTGCGCGACCTCCGTCTCAGCTGATTCTCGTGGTTCCGCCCGCAGTTCTTGGATCTTGCAATACACCTGCGTGAAGTACCCCATCTTCAACAGGGCGAACGCAAGACCACGTTTCCCGTCCAAGAAACCACCCATCATGAAGTACGCGCCGAAGAAATAGACGATGCCCGCAAATGGTGACTCGATCAACCGGTACTTGATCCTCTGCTTCAGTGTCAGCGGATTCGCCGTCTCCCCGAGCGTCTTCATCTGCAGAAACCGCCGGGCCTCCCAACTGGAATACTCATTGTGCTTGGCGACGTAGTGGGACACATCGCGAAAATCACGGTGGTCGATTTTGCTGTTGAAATGCCCGACTTCGCCATCAATGATCGGATGCTCATGGATCTCCATGTCCAGGTGACTCCAGCGTGATTCATTAATCCTCTCGTATTCGCCCGCACCGACGCGAAACAGCGCGAGCTTTTTCAGCGGATACCCATGCTTCAACTCCCGCCCCATAAAGTAGATCGAGTAGTTCAACCAATACCCCGATGCGGTTGACCCCGGAAGCGTTTCGGCAAGTTCCCGCTTAAACGCATCGGTGAGGATTTCATCGGAATCCAAGAACAGCACCCAACGGGTCTTGGGGGTGTGATTGCGCAAAAACCAGTTCCGCTTCTTGGGGAACTTGCCGTTCCATTGAAACTGCACGAGCGTTGCATCAAATCGCGTAACCACCTCCGCCGTGTCATCCTCGCTGCCGGAATCCACGACGACAACTTCGGACGCGAACTCCTTTCCGATCGCCTGCAGACACCCCGACAGTCGTTCCGCATCGTTCTTGGTCGGGATGACGATTGTCAGGTCAAGCTGGGGCATGTTGTGTTGCCTCCTGTCGCCAGGATCGTTCTTTCACCAGTTTTGCCGGGTTACCTACATAGATGCCATTCTCGATCGCATTCTTGAAAAGGACCGCTCGGGCTCCCAAAACAGCGCCCCGTCCGACGGTCACTCCGGGGCCGACAAAGACCTCCGCAGCCACCCAGGCCCGCTCGCCGATCACAATGGGGCGTGTGATCAATTGAAAGTCGGCATCGGAGATGTCATGCGAACCGGCACAGAGTGTCGAATCTTGGGAAACGATCGCACGGTCGGCCAAGGTGATCTGGTCCATGCAATAGCAATTGACGCGTGGCCCCAAGCAACTGTGGGCTCCCATCGTTAGATTTGCCGGCAACCAAATCTTCGCACTGCCGTAAACATGCGCCGTCCAGTCCACGCGGGCGCCGAAGAATCGCAGAATCGCGACCCGGTATCGGTGTAGGGGGGCAGGCGTCCATGACGCCAATACCATCCACGCCAGGTTCCAAATCAGCCGAGTCAGTCGACTGCCAAGGGAGAAACTTGCGCCACCTTCGGACGGTTTCGTCCGGGACGCGTCGAGTAGTGATGCCGAATCCAACGGACTAGGCCCCCGACAAAGCAGTGACGAACCGAGCGGCGACCGATTCAGGCCGGTAGTGTTGTTGATAGCATCGCAGGGCCGCCTGCCCCATCTCGCGTTGCGATTCGGGGGAAAGGTGCAGCCATCGATCGATCAGACGATTCGTTCCAGCTTGTGTATCGTCATCGACCAGGCATGCCTGACATTCCTGAATCTCGTCCCAAATGTTCACTTGCTTCGAAATCAAAACCGGCTTGGCGCAGGCCAGTGCTTCAACCACGGCGATCCCGAAGTTCTCTTGATGACTGGGGAGGACGAATGCTTCGCATCCGTAGAACGCCCCCCATTTCGCATCGCCTCGAAGCATTCCGGGAAAGACCACTTGCGGCGTGGAATTGTCGTTTACCGTCGGCGTCGCGGCCAACAAATGGAGCTGTCGTGCCAGTTCCTTCATCTCCTGGGCATAGGCCGAATCACAGGGCCCGGCGACGACCAGCAGGGGAATGACGTCCGTGCCCTTCTTGCTTTTGGCGATTTCTGCGTAAGCGCGCAGCAACAGATCAACGCCCTTTTTCGGATGGATTCGGCTGATGAACAACAGGTACGGCCGGTCGACCGCCTGCGGGCACGCGTCCAGAAATGCGGACTTCATTTGCGGGCCAAACCCGGGTGGGGAGGGAACTCCGTAGCCCACGTTCACCTCCTTCTTGGGGCAATAGGGACGGAAGGGTTCCCGTGCCAACTCCAACTCTTTGCGACAAGTAAAGAGCATCCCATCGGCGTAGCGGACCGTTCGATGTTCTGCCGCTTTCCAATAAACCCAATTGCGATACGCTTTGAGACGTCGCGAAGGATGTCGTTGGAACCACGGATCAAGCATGCCATGGGGCATGACATAAACTCGCGGAAGGTTGGTGACACCTTCACGCCGAAGTTCTGAAATGACACTGGTAACGGCATAGGAGTGATAGGTCCATAGTCCGTTGATCACGACGACGTCGTAATCCGCCAGTGACTTCTTCAGCCAGCCACGAAGCTTCTTGGAATACGCCCACGGTCCGATACGCTCACCGAGACGGATGACCCGAAACGAATCGGCGACTCCGTAGGTGTCATCGACTCCGTCCAGGCACACCACATCACTGTCACAGTCGAACGACGCCATCGCAGGAAGCGTGTTCCGAATCCCTTGGCACACTCCGCCCTGATCTGGGTTCATCGACGAAACAACTTGCAGCACTTTCATTTTGTTTTCCTTCACACCAGTTTCCGTCCACCGGGGGGAACTAGTCGATGAAGCCTTGTGTTCGATTGAAATACTTCATCTCGTTGTCCAGCGTTTGAATCGGTTTTGCCGGAACTCCGCCGTACAACACCAATTCGGTGGTGTAGTTTTTGTTGAGCAGCGAAGACGCACCAAGAACGCTGTATGCCGGCAGCGCCGCCCCACCCAAGACGACCACATTCGTACCGACAAAGGTGTAGTCACCGATCTCGATCGGCGCACTTGATTGACGACCGCCGGCAAGATCGACCGAGTGCGTGAGGAATTGCGATTGATATCCCGCCACGGTCGCGAATTTGCCGATCCGAACGCGGCTGGTACAGTCCAGATGATGATTCTTGGTCACGGCGGAATCACGTTCCATCACCAACTCGGAAACGCGCTCGTTTTGGTGAGAAAAATGGCGTGAGTCGGTGCCGGTTGGGAATCCGGTGATCCAGTTTCCCCGACCGATCGTTGCGTTCTCGTCCATCACGATACGGTCAAGATGAATCGCGACATTGAACGGACCGATTCGGGCGTGGGCTGACATCTCGAGGTAACGGGGAAAGACCCATGACGCTCGAATGCGCGCCAGGGGATGGATTTTGTAACCGAACACCCATTGCAGCATCCGCCGTCGCAGAAACCACGGCATCAACACAATCACACACTTCAGTGCAAGTCGCATGACGGTCAAACGGCCGTCCTCGAATCGTTGAACAAATCCAGGTAAGACTCAACCATTCGTTCGTTATCAAAGCGATTGCAGTTGCCGAATCCCCGTTCGATGAGATCCGCCCGCGTAGTTTCGTCAGTGAGGCTGAGCAGAGCATCCGAAAAACCGGCGACATCATCGGGAGCGACATGGATGGCTGCACCGCCGCTTACTTCGGGCATGGGCGGAACGTTACTTGCAATCACCGGAGCCCCACATGCCTGGGCTTCGATGACGGGCCACCCAAAGCCTTCGGAAAACGACGGAAATACGAACGCGAAACAGCGACTGTAAAGCGCTAGCAATGTTTCGTGGTCTGGTTGCAAGACCTGAATGACTCGATCGGCTATCCCCAACTGCCTCGCGCGTGATTCGAGATCTGGGGTCAGCGGCGTGCCGGCAAAAACAATCGCTCCGTTCCATTTCGATCCCGCTTTGGCCGCCATCTCCATCAGCATCGCCCGGTTCTTTCGCTCCAGTGACGAACCGACATGCAGCAAATACGAACGTTCCGGATCAACCCCGGCGGATCGAAGCAACGGTTTCGCCTGGTGGCATGGCATCGGCGAGAAACGCGCGTTGAAACCATTGAAGATGACACGCCAGTCACGTCGATCTGGCGGGTAGGCCCCTGTGACCGATTCCGAAAGTGTCTGCAATTGCGACAGCGTGGTCGCAGAGACGGCGGCGACCTTCTGTGATCTGGCAAGGTTTCTCAGAATCCAAGCTTGCATCCATCTTCCCGGTCTCGACGCCGGACAATATGCATCCGCGTCGCCACGCGCACCACGGATCGCCAAAACGTCGTGGCACGTAATCGCAGACCCCGCGACGGGAAGTTGTCGCATGTAAAACGCGTTGGAGTGGTCGGCGACGTGGAAATGGACGCCCCGAAGCGAGTCGCTGCGACGCATCGTTGCGATTCGCCTGCGGATCACTCGTGGATAACGCACCCATTTGTCCAGGTAGCCGAGCCACTTGGCAGCACCGGACGTCGTGTTGGTGTATCTCTTTGCAAAGAACACCTCGGGCCGCCAGATTTCGGCGGTGATCCCCCGTTCCTCCGCCCCCCGACGCAACATCTGGGCGAATCGCTCCATACTCTGTTGGCAATCGGGCGGGTAATTGCCGATGACAATCAGCTTTTGCACGCCTGAATCGCATCTTGGAGTGTTCAATCGATCACCTCAATCGTCGCTCGCACCGGCGTTCTCAATGCTACGTGCTGGAAACACATGCTTCTGATTGCAAACATTCTTTGACGGCATCAACGACTTGAGTGCGATAACTCGCCCAGGTCAACTCCGCTGCCTTTTCGACTGCGGCCAAGGACATCCCCGCCAAAAGATGACGATCCTGTTCTAATTGCTCGAGCCGTTGCGCAATCGCTCGGGGATCGTTGATAGGAATCAGAAATCCGGCCTTTTCGTCTTCGACTAAATCCTCCGCGCCGGCGTTCGCCGTCACGACGATCGGCAACCCACATGCCAACGCTTCTTGCTGGACGAGCGCTCGACCTTCAACGATGGATGGAAGCACAAACACGTCCATCGAACGCATCAATTCGAGGACCTGATCGTGTGGGCGAGTTGCATGATGGATGAACAACCCGTACTGATCGGTGTAGAATTCCATCGGCACGATCGGACTCCCCAACACGTGAAGCTCAAACCGTGTCGGGTCGAGGAGCTTCATCGCTTCAAACAAGTCGGCCAAGCCTTTCCGCTGCGTCATTGACCCGACGAACAGGACCTTGAGCGGCGTGTCCTGTCCACCGAAACCCTCTTCAGCACCGCGGATCATCTGTGTCAGCATGGGGCTCCCAAATGGGGTCACGCTGACGAGCTTTTCGTCGGCTGTCCCCTCGGGAAGTGAGTCCCGCACGAAGCCACTTGGGCAAAGGATCGCGTCGGCGAGTTCCAGCTCGGAGTCCTTTCGGGCACACTTTGAACTCGAATCGCGCGTTCCGACGAGCGTCGGCTCCCAGTTCGGATAACGTTCCGCCTGCTCTTCAAGAAGCGCTCGTGACCGGCGCCAATATGCGATCGGAAGGTCATAGATACATTTTAGGCCAAGACGTTTTGCAACTCGAAACGTCTCCAGCGCCCCATCCTCGTAGCAGTAGACCGCCGTAAGTTTTGCCTCCATTGCCTCAACCCGACGAGCGACGGCTCGGTCAAATGACCGATACACCGAATCGATTCCGAAGAAGCTCGATTCCTGGGAGGTCAAGAAGTTCCACCCCATGCGTGAGGCGGTCAACCGCCCCGTTTCTCTCCACGGGTGTAGCTTCAAAAAGGATGAGAGTTTCGAATCGTAGCTGCGTCGGCGAATCTCCGATAATCCGGGGAGTCGGGCTGCTCGTGCGAAAAAATTTCCGTCGCAAGCCGCGATCCCGAGATGGAACTCCGAGAGCAACCGCGAATCAGCCAGTGAAGTTGCGGCTTCACGGACGTTATTGTTTCCGGTCGGATGTGAAATCAAAATCATCTATGTATCCAGTTCGATTGTGTCCGCAGATGCCCGGGTTCACCAAGGTCGCGATTGCCCTGATGGCTCGGCCGTTTCACTCCATCCTTCCAAAGCGAATCGATCGCTGTGGCAACGATGCTAGTTTCGGCCTGATGTAGCCTCAGCCGCCTGAACCCCGGGGGCACGATTCTGAAAATGCGGTGTCTGATCGCGACGCCGCGAAACGCGTCTCGCTGATCGCCGGTTGCGTGTTGGACTTTTCCGCCTCCTGGACCCAACGCCGGCAGGTCTTGAAGCAGCCAGACAAAACCCTCCGGTGATAATGGATGCCCCCAACGACGTCGCTTGTCCCCACTGGCCGAGCAAAATCATTTGTGCGCTCACTGCGAGAAAGGGTAGCGAGCACCAATCACGTCGTAATGCCGCTCTGCAAGTCGCCAATGCCAACACGCACAAGATAGAAATGCGATAGCCCAGAACCAGGGGGCCAAGCACCAGACCTCCTTCCATGAGGATCCGCCCCCACTCGCCTTCGGAATAGCCGAATCCCCGCGTTCCGGTTGCGAGTTTCTGCCCGACGATTGTCGAAATCCCGCTCCCATAGCCGATGACGGGCATGTTGGAAAATGGCTGTAGAAGTCCTTCGACGACGCGACCGACGATCGCCTCCTGAACGCCGCCTCGGTTGGTCGTTGACTTTTCCCATCGGTCGGCAAACGCGGCAAATGCTTCGGATGTCCCCGGGATACAACAAAACAGTGCGATCGCCACACCGCCTCCCAACAAACTGCGGAACACAAGTTTGAACGACATCGCGCCCCCGAAACCGATCGCCGCGACGCCGAAGCAGATCGCGACCAATTCGCCGATAAACAATGATCGGCTGATCGAAAAAGGGATCGCCAACAGAATCGCGCCTCCGGAAAGCCCCATCAGAAGTAGGGAAATCTTGCGGCGGCAAACCAGGTAAAACCACGCACAGCACAGCATCGGGTACAAACTCGCCGGTCCATTGATAAAGCTGAATGTTCCCGGTGGCCTGAACCTGCCCAGTGCGCCCGAAAAGCCCGCCCCCGACAAATCACCGCCGACGCCACGGTTTAGGAACGAACTCTGCGGCGAATAGAACTGCGCGATCAGCAAGAGCGTGAAGGGGATCGAAACCCAGAGTGCCGTTCGACAGATCGAATCCACATCGGAACGTGTCAGCACACGCCCCATCACAAAGATCAGCGGCACATGAAAAAAGTCACAGCGGACGCCGTACGAAGCCACGAGGGGATCCATGTGGCCGAGGGTGACCGCAAAAAACCAACTCACGGCTCCTAAAAACAGCGTTGCGGTGATCAGATTATTCTTGGGGAACATCCCAGACCTGAGCGTCAACCAATAGATGACCAGTACCACCGGATCGCGAACGACCAGAAGTGGTGTTGCCAAACTGGGAAGGATCCATCGTCGAAGTCCCCCTTCAATCAACCAGAGGACCAGATACACGCAGATCCAAAATCGAATCTGTCCCGTCCTCCCGCTCGATGACTGCGTTCCTTTGCCGGCACGCGGGCCACGCCGATCAGTTCGGGTCGGCGACGGACTCACGCGGTATCCTGTCGATCGATCATCGCGGAGCATGCGGATTACTGCCGAAGAAAACTGCGTTGGGCGAGCGGGACAACCTTGCCGACCCGGAAGTAAACCGACTTTGCATGGGATCGCAATCGCTGACGGGTCCGGGACAGAGCTTCGGCGAACCTGCCGATCCTGGAATCCCTGAACGCCAGATGTGACTCGATCACTTCACCGTCTCCCGCCAGATTCTCAAGCAGCCCGTACACCTGTTGGTAATCTTCCGTTCCCGGCGGGATCACCGTTAGCGACTCGGCGTGGGTTAATGCCAGTCGTCGTCGTGCCTTCCACAAGTCATTCGTCTCCCAGCCGCGTTGATCCCATTCGGGCTGGAGGGTTTCGTCGAAGAGACGAAGGATCCCACGGATTTCACTCGCCTTGCGCCCCGAACGATACCCGCCCGCATCACTCCAGACGCGATATTCGGCCAGAGTGTCGCTGCAATAAACATTGTTCCAACCCGCGACGGCAAGTCGGACAAAGAGATCCCAGTCTTCCGCGAAATTCATTCCGGGCCGATAGACGTAGGGAAGCTGGCGCAGGGCGGACGTCCGAAACATGCAAATGTTCGCGGCCACGCGATAGCCGGACGTCGCCCCCGCGAGTGCCGCATCGGCGGTCTGTTCACCCGGGACACGCCCCAACCGACGATGACGGTTGTGCTTTCCATGTTCGTCAATTTCCTCGACCGCACCGTGAGCAACGGCTGAATCCGGGTGCCGACGAAGCATCTCTGACAAGCTGCGACAGTAATCCGGTTTTAAGACGTCGTCGGAATCCAAACGAACGAGATAGGGAGTGTCGGGCTGCTCCATCACCCAGCCCGCGTTCGCGGCGATGCCTTGATTGGTCGCGTGCCGGTGGTAATGCACGCGCGGGTCATTTTCGAATGCCCGCATTACCGTCGGCGTCTCGTCCGTGCTCGCATCGTCCGACACCCAAACCTCGGTTTCCACCCCCGATTGCTCGAGTGCACTCTGCACCGCAATGCGGAGATACTTCGACTGGTTGAATGTCGGAATGCAGATCGCAATCTTCATTTGGTTACGCATCAACACCCTCAAGAAACTCAGCCAGCTCGCACGCGAGCCGGCGAGGACAGAACTGGGATTTCACCCTCTCCGTGACACCGGACGCACCGCGGATCGCCGTGCCGCCACCGATCGCCTCGGCGAGTGCTCCGTCGTGGCGGAGGTCGACGATCCCGGGATGGTCACCGAGGATGTAGCGAGCGGCCGGAAAGTCATTGCAAATGATCGGTAAACCGGCAATCGCAGCTTCGGCAATCACGGCCCCCAAGGCTTCGTTGTGGCTCGCCAATACAAACAGATCGGCCGCGTGGTAAGCATTCGATAACTCGGCGAGCGGAAGCGTCATCCACCGCACATTGTCGCCCAATAGTTCACGCGCCAGTTTCTGAAGCCCCGGCGTTTCCGGTGTCGGCTGACCGCACAAGAGCAACTTGTACTGCTCGTGATCACGACGCACCGCTGCCATCTCGCGTATCACATAGTCGATACGCTTATGGTGGGAATTCCAAGCCGCGACCGAGATCACCAATCGGTCGCTCTCGCGAAAGCCCAACGATTGCCGCCAGGTTGCACGATCCTTCGTAGGCGCCGGTATCGTGACCGGATGCGGAATCAACCGGGTTCGAGACTCGGGATACCCATGTGAGATGAGTTCCTCGCGGGCCGTCGGCGTCAGGTTCACGACGAAGTCGAATTCGGACGAAAACTCCGCGCCGACGGGCGCTCCGTCACAAAAGACCAGACGAGTTGGGATGCGATTCCGCCGGATCCAGCGTTGCAGCGACCTGGCCAACGTTCCTTCTTGCAGCCAAACGTATTCCGGTTGGAACTTCAATATCGCGCGCTTCGCCAGTGGCGTAAAACTGCGTTGCTGGAGCCGCGCCCCGTCATTGATCAACTTGACGCTTCGCATGCAACTTGCAACCCATCCCGTCTGCGACAGACACGGGATCCTTCGCGCATCAGGGTGCACCCCACCAGACAGAAGCTCGACATCGGCTCCGCGGTCCCGGAGAGCGGACGCCCACTGTGTTGCCGACACCTCGAATCCGCGATTGACGATGCCCAAGCCCGTAGCGATCAAAGCAATCTTGATTTGTAGACCTCGATTGGAAAGCTGTTCAGTTCGTCGAAAGCGACGCCGCAAATCGTCGCGCGATCTCGGGCAAGGCATGCTCCGCCGGTTGCCGTCGTTCCAGCTTCATCGGCTGGTCGATCGCATCACCAAAAACCGCAAGTGGACAATTCTGACGCACGTGCGAGACGAACCGATCACCCCAGATCGGTGCGCGTGTCACGACCACGGGCAATCCGTGCTCGAACATCGCCGCAGCGGCGCCACTCTTCTCGATCAAGTCCGGGGAAGAAGCGCTCAAGCCGAAATCGCACGATTGCAGTAACGCCGACACCTTTGGTTCATCGCACCTGCCGTGTTCCTCGACGGGGACGCCGGCCGTCCGGAACCGCTGCCACGCTGCGGCGGCGCCGGCGCCACCGCTTCCGATCGCACAGATCTGTGGCGTTCGTCCATTGGGGGCGGCGATCCGATGGAGCAGACCGGCTGCGTCCTCGATCCCCCAACCATCATGAACCGAACCGAAATAACAAAATCGAATCGGCCCCGAATCGTCACGGGGAACCTGCTGCGGTTCCACGGGGATGTTACCGAACAATGGCACGCGACCGACATGCTGCGTAAACTTTCCGAGTAGCTCGATATACGGCGATGCGTGAGAGTCGACACGACAAGGACGCAAACGCGCGATCATTGAAGCCAAGATTCTTCTCTGGATCGCACCCAGGAGTCGGTGCCGAAACGGCGGCGAACTTCCGAGCCCGACCCACAACTCGTGACACATCAGATGCCAACGCAAATCTCCGCCGATGCTCTGCAATCGCCGAGCCAATCGGAACGGAATCCCCTTCGGATGAAACGAGTAGGGAACAAACTGCAAGCTGACGACGTCGGGGCTCTGAGTCCGAAGAAACTCGCGCACCGAACCAATCCGCTCGCCCCACGAAAGCGATGAGTGAAAACGCAACACACGCAGTCCGACGTCGTCACCGCCCTGAAAGACGATCGGGCCATCAATAACATTTGCATCCTTGCGAAGTCGATCGCGATGAGTGCCGCGTGCCCAATCGCTTGCATAGCGGTCATTCAGAGCGATTGCAACAACTCGATGCCCTTGCCGAGTCAATTCACCTGCGAGCCGACGCGTGTAGTCCCCGACTCCATCGCTCCCTGATTCAAGGCAACCACATAAAAAGGCGATATTCATTACCATTCAATCGCAGCGCGCGTTCCAACTGAAACGCACGTCATCGATGCTAACTCTCGAACTCGGGATACCGCAGCCACATCTACCGGCGCATCGCCCGCCGAACTTACATCTTCACTGTGCAGAGGATTCACTGTGCAGAGGATTCACTGTGCAGAGGATTCACTGTGCAGAGGCAACGACTCACAACTTAGCCGCGGCAATACACTCTTCCGACAAGACTGGCAAGCTTCACCGCAATTTGCTTTTGCGTAAGATGCCTGGCCGAGAAAAGGCGAATAGGAAACTGCGCGTTGTTCCAGAAAACCTTGTCAACAGTTTGTGGCGGAAATCCAACGAGGGCGTCCCTGAGGTAGCTGCGATTCCAAGGCTTTCGCGAACCGACCGCATGGCTCATCGTCGTGCCGGCGGGCAGAAAATCCATTTCCTCCGGCCCCATCGTCGATAATGGCAAATCAGACATCATCAATGCTAGATTCATTGCGTCCTGGTCCCAAGTCGAAAAGGCCTGCAGTGGGTCGTCCTGGTCGTCGAACTTTTGGCTGTAACCGCCCGCGACGTTGACCTCAATCCCGTCGTTATGACGATGGGTGAGGACAGCATTCCAATGTTCAAGGAAATCACAGTGCTCTCTGCGAAACGCAAAGAAGCCAGAATTGAAATACTTTCCTAGTGTTCGCTTCACAACGAATCCCTTCTCCTCGGCCCACTCCTTCCACAACATCCGCTGCGGGTGGTCGGCTGACATCCTCCGCTTGACCACTTCCTCAACCAAGCACACCCCGAATTCAGTCCATTTTTCGAAGAATGCCCAATTTCGCTTGACGACAATGTCGGGGTCAAAATAGAAGACCTTGCTGCAGGAGCCATGTTCTTCCATCAGATTCAATGCGACCGACGCCTTTACCTGTGCAAGGTGCTTTGACTCGCTCGTTTGCAACGCTTTCAGTTGGACCCCGTGATTTGCGATGCTTTCGCGTGCGGGCTCGAACCAAACCGGTGGCTGCTCGCGATGCACAAGGTAGAAATCTCCTTTAAACCCGCTGTTAACGACCGAATTGAGAAGCGCGCCCGCGCCAAGGTGATAACTGCCTTCAAACAATGTGAACACTATGTCATTCGACATTCACTTTCCTTTGCTACTTTGATGGATTGAAAATAATCCTCGCATGCAGTGATTTGGCCATCGTTAGCACGCCCGATTACATTTTCGCTAAACAGGTTGCTAGCTTGGGAACCGGGGACATCAGGAAACCGCTTTCGATTGTACGGTCGATCTACCGTCACAAAATCACATCCATTCTCGCGAGCGCAATACCAAAACCAGATATCGTCGTTCGACGGTGAAATCCGGGTGAACAGTGTTCGGTCCGTCGTGGACGGCGGCATACAAGAAGCTGGATACAAGACGCCACCGGTCCCGGTTGGAAAGATGTCTCGAGTCGGCGTTTCGGGTTCACACGTCTCCCATTTCCAATCCGTGTAGCTGACGAGATCGCCCTCTTCATCGCGGACCGTTCGGTGCGCGCGGTGACACACGATTGTGTGATTGCCGACCTCTGACCGCTTTCGCAAAAGATCTTCAAGCCAATACTTTGGGTACGCAACGTCGTCATCACACACGACGATTTGCTTGTCGGGGTGGTTTTCGAGCGCATAGACCAACTTCGTATACGCCCGAACGTCTTGGACGGCACGAATTTGCAGCAAGCCCTCCGATTCGAGCTTGGTGATGATCCCTCTCTTCTTCAGCTTTTCAACCGAAAGTGCATCGGCGTACAAACAGATCTTCTCGGGAAGGGCGCTTCCACGCAGCACGGAGAGCAGCGCCACGTCCACGATCGCTACACGCGTTCCGAAAGTAGTCAGGCTTACGACGGTGCCTGTCTTTCGCTTGGCCCTTGAAGCACGCCGGATGATCAAGGGGCTAAAGGATCGAAGAAAACAGGCAGACAGGTACCCTCTCCAATACGTCTTGATGTGCAAGTATTTCAGACCGAGAGACATAACTACAGTTTCCCTGCGATGTATAGGAATCGAACCGGCGCGATGGTCGCTGTGACGGCGATCGTGCCCATCACGACTTGGTTGATATTGCGAAGATCTGCAATGCTATAGACAACCGCCTGGACGACAATCGTGAGTGGAATAATGATTGCAGGATGCATGATGATCCCACGCGAAGCCCCCAGTTGGTGCGTGCTGCCGGAAATCTGCCCCAACGCAGTTGCCGCGAAGACCAATGGCAACAGTTCCGCCAAGCCCGCATAGTCCTTACCGAGCAACCAAAGGATGGGTGTGGGAAACAGGACCGTCGCCCCCACGATCGCTGCGGCAACGATTGTCAGACCGAGGTGAATCTGGATAAAAATCTTTAGTTTCGCCCGGCTGGACTCAGGCAATCTTGCGAAACGCGGCACAACCAACGTTGAAAACAGCACGCCGAACACGCTCGTTGCCGCGGCGAGTCGGCCGAGTGCTCCATACTCTGCGATTTGATCGGTTTCGCCAAACAGCGTGATTAACAACAAGGTTGCCTGGCCGGACACCGCCAGAAACACCGCTCCTGGAAAAACGCGTTTTACAACCCGCAGTATCTCGACGCGAGCCTCAGGACTCTGCTCCTGCTGATTGTTCGAAAAGAGCGCCGCGGACCGGCGGAGCCGCCAGTTTGCAACTCCTTGAGCGATCCCGGCTGAAAAGATCGCGAAGCCGGCAAGTGGCAAGACGAGCAGGGTTACCCCCGTGATCGCCAGACGCACCAGGTTCGCGGACAGATCAATTCTTTGAAGCAGACCAACATCCTGATGCAGCTTCGCCGGCACCTGAAGCAAAGTATTTGACAAGGTCGCAAACAGCGTTGGAACAAGCGCCAAAATAAGCATTGACGCAGCTATCCACGATGCCCCATGAGTCACCAACATGTAGTACAGCACGGGGATCACCATCGTCAAGCTGATGACGGCAAACCTGAGTCGCAATGAGATGCCGGTTGCAAGTACAGCTCCCAACTTATTGCGATCATTCCAAACCTTGCCGCCTTCTGACAACACACCGGTCCCAACACCAGCGTCCGTTAGCACGGCAATCGTGCCAAGCATCGTGTTGGTCAGCGTGTACAGACCATACTCGTGGACGGACAACAAGCGAATGACGATGATTCCACAAAGAAAGCCTGCGACTTGAACAATAAACTGCGCCGACCCCACCAGGACGAGCAGGCGAACCCACTCGCCTCCCCGTCGAATTCTGTGCGATGCGAGCCTGGCAATCATCGCTGACGCTTACGAATTGCCCGCGGTATCCAGCGCCGATGGCTCTGCTGACCGCTGCAGATGCTGCAATTTTTGCCGATCCTCATCCACCATCGCTTGTACGATCACGGACAAATCCGCCTCACATTTCCAGCCGAGGATTTGATGTGCTTTGGCCGCGTCACCGATCAATGAACAGCACTCCGCGGGACGAATGAACCTCGGATCGCGTCGGTAGTAATCCGACCAATCCAGCCCGACGGCGGAAAATGCCGATGCCATGAATTCTTCGACGCTGTGGTCGATTCCGGTCGCAAGCACGTAGTCGTCCGGACGCTCGTGCTGCAACATTCTCCACATGCCCTCCACGTATTCCGGGGCGTATCCCCAGTCACGCCGTGCATTCAGGCTGCCCATTCGCAGTTCGTCTTGAATCCCCAGAGAAATCGCCGCGGCAGCCCTGGTGATCTTCCGAGTGACAAATGACTCTCCACGACGCGGAGATTCGTGGTTGTAACAAATGGCATTGCAGGCGAACACTTCGAAGGATTCGCGATACAGACGTGTCATTTGCGTGGCAAACGCCTTTGCCACCCCATAAGGTGAAACGGGCCGCATGGGAGTGTCTTCGTTTTGTGGCGATTCGTCGGGACGCCCGAAAATCTCGCTGCTGCTGGTATGTAAGAACTTGGGGCGTTTCGAAAGGTCGCGAACAAGCTCCAACAGCCTGAGCGTCCCCATCGCTGTAAATTCGCAGGTTGATTCGGGGATCTCAAAGCTCGCACCGACGTGACTCTGACCTGCGAGGTGATAAACCTCGTCTGGTGCGGTCTTCGTCAAGATCCGGCGAATCGTTGTCATATCATCTAGATCTGCATAGTGCAGAAACAATCGTCGATCATAGATCGTCTTGTCGTGGAACAACTCCTCCAACCGTTTTCGCGAAGTAGAACTGTTGCGGCGCACCAGACCATGGACGGTGTATCCCTTTTCAAGCAACAATTCCGATAGATACGAGCCATCTTGACCGGAAATTCCGGTGATCAAGGCCGTAGGTGCGCTAGGTTTCTCGGTTGTCATCAAGACGGAGACAGCAAGAAGAAGGTTTGCAACGGTGCGTTGAGACGAAACATTTCCAACCGCATTGACGAACTGCGTACCAGCCCTACTCCACCGCCACACTGACGGTGTGGCCATGGAGCTTCAACAGGGCGTGTTTACGGGCGTTTTCCAAGTCGGCGGCGACCATTTCGGCGCACATCTCTTCGACGCTGATCTCGCATTCCCAACCGAGTTTTTCCTTGGCCTTGGTGGGGTCACCGAGCAAGGTTTCGACTTCGGCCGGGCGGAAGTAGCGGGGATCGACGCGGACGATCACGTCGCCGGGGTTCACCGAAGGGGCTTTCTCGCTGTCGAGGACTTGCGTCACCGTGGCGATCTCGTCGACGCCTTCACCGGAGAATTCGACCTCCAGCCCGGCCTCACTGGCCGACATCTTGACGAATTCGCGGACCGTGATTTGCTTGCCGGTTGCGATCACGAAGTCTTCGGCTTGTTCTTGCTGCAGCATCATCCACTGCATACGGACATAGTCTTTGGCATGCCCCCAGTCTCGCAGGGCGTCCATGTTACCAAGGTACAGGCACTCCTCCAGTCCCTGTGCGATGTTGGCAACGCCGCGGGTGATCTTGCGGGTCACGAAGGTCTCGCCACGCCGCGGTGATTCGTGGTTGAACAGGATGCCGTTGCAGGCGTACATGCCGTAGGATTCGCGGTAATTGACCGTGATCCAGTACGCGTACATCTTCGCCGCCGCGTAGGGCGAGCGTGGATAAAACGGCGTGGTCTCTTTTTGCGGAATCTCTTGGACCAGACCGAACAATTCCGAGGTGGACGCCTGGTAGAAACGTGTCTTCTTTTCCAACCCCAGAAAGCGAATTGCTTCGAGCAAACGCAACGTTCCGATCGCATCGACGTCGGCCGTGTATTCGGGCGACTCGAACGAGACCGCGACGTGAGATTGGGCACCCAAGTTGTACACTTCGTCGGGCTGAACCGCGTTGATGATGCGTGTCAGGTTGGACGTATCGGTCAGGTCACCGTAGTGCAACTTGAACCGTGCCTGCTCCTCGTGCGGCGACTGATAGATGTGATCGATTCGGTCGGTGTTGAAGGACGACGCGCGACGCTTGATCCCGTGGACCTCGTAGCCTTTCTCGAGCAATAATTCCGCGAGGTACGATCCGTCTTGGCCTGTGATGCCTGTAATGAGTGCTTTTTTCATGGGTTTAGAGTTGGCAGTAGTCAGTTGGCAGTAGTCAGTTGGCAGTAAGGGAAAAAGAGAGCATGAGTTGATAGAGTAGGCGGTGTCGCTAGCAGGGAAAGGAGGGCGGCTGGCAGTTGTTGAGCCGGCATTGATTCAGGGATTCGATGTGATCACCAACCAAGGGCATTCGCCTGAATCCGTCTATCCGCCTTTTCTTCCTTCTCGTCTTCTTCGCCTTCCTGCCAACTGACTACTTTTCCCTTCTCCTGATGCTTTTGATCAGGCCTTGGAGCATTGCGGAGAGCTCTTTAGTTTCTTGTCGCCAGTGTTGGGCTGTGGATTCGTTGATGAACCCGACTTTCATCCCGACAATGACCTGTGTTCGCACTTCTCCGCAAGATCCGCGTGCATAGTCGAGAAAGCGACACTGATCCGCCACCGTCGAACGCTCCATTCCTTCCGCAATGTTCGACGGAACCGAAAGCCCGGCACGTGTAATCTGATCACGAAACCCAAAGTCCCGCAGCGAATGCGTCTCAACATAAATGGCTGCACTCAACTCGACTGCCCGCTTCCAAACCTCTAAATCCTCAAACCCAGCCAAACTTTTCAAGTCCCGTACCTACTGACGACTGTCTACTAACGACTGCCAACTCTTCTCTAACAAGCCCCTTCACGGAAGAGGGCCGTTTTAACGGTTCGCCAGAGGATGAAGATGTCCAGACCGATTGACCAGTTGTGGAGATAGAAACGGTCCATGAAGACGCGTTGGGTGTAGGTGGTGGAATTGCGTCCGGAGACTTGCCAGAGTCCCGTGATTCCGGGACGCACCATCTGGTACAGCTCAAACACTTCTGGGTAGTCCTGGATGTACTCGCGGTCGTAGTCGCCGCTGTCGATGATCGGCCGCGGCCCCACCAGACTCATTTCACCCAGCAGCACGTTGAACAGCTGTGGCAGTTCGTCCAAGCTGGTCTTTCTCAAAAAGTTGCCGATCTTGGTGACGCGAGGGTCCTTTTGCAGCTTGTGGGTCCGCTTCCACTCCTTCATCATTTGCGGATTTTGCTCCAGATACTCTCGCAATCGTCGATCCGCGTCGCAGACCATGCTGCGAAACTTGATCGCCCGAAACGGTGTCCGGAATCGTCCGACGCGGTCCTGGTAATAAAACACGGGGCCTGGATCGAAGATTTTGATGGCGATCGCGATGCCCGCCATCAACGGCAACCAGAACGGAAGGGTCAGCAACACCAGGGCAAGGTCGATCACCCGCTTGGCCAACTGGGCGTGGGGGCTGGTCAACGCGGTGTAGCAGTGAAGCTCGATCGCCTCTCCCCGCTCGGCCAGACGCACCGATTCGGTCGGGTGGTAGGAAAAGTCCATCGGCAGCATCACGTGTGGGATGCCATGGAATGCATGATAGTCTTGCCACTGGCCGGCGTCCTGTTCGGCCAACGCCAGACGGCAGGCACCGGTACCGTGAAGAATCGACTCCAGCTCCGTCGTCGGCCCCAACCAGCAGCTTTCCGAGCGACGCACCGGAGCACCGTGACTGACGGAGCGACCATTCGTGTCACCGCTCGGACGTCGCAATTCTTCAGGCGAGTCGATCCGATAGAACTGCCCGCCGGGTTGTTCGTGCAATGGAGTTCCCACGAGCTTCGATTCGGATTCATTCACCGCGGGAACGCCATCCCAATGCCGGGTCGGATCGAAAATGATCCCTGCCGGTCGCAACCCTTCATGACGTGAGCGATCCAGTCGCTCGTAGAGTCGCCGACTTGCGCTGCCATTGCCGACGATCACGACGGGCTGGGTCCACCAGTCAAACTCACTGAGCAAACGTCTGGCCACCGGACGCACCGCCGCCAAACTCACGAACAACGTGGTGGACAACGTCCCCCAACAGAGCCAAGGAAACGCATGCAAGCTGGAACCCATCAAGAGCCCGAATGCCGACCCCACCGTGACGACGATGCATGTTCGCATGATCCCGCGAAACTCGTCCGAGTAGCTCGCCCCACAGGCCGGATAGAGGCCGTGGATCCGATGCATCAATAGAACCAGCAAGACCACGCCGACGCAAAACGTCAGGTGCGGTGTTCCGCCGTTTAAGCGATGTATAATGGTTGCCAAGGAAACGGCCAGGCCGGCAGCGAGAACATCGAAAACCAGCAGTGGCGCCGTCGATCGAAAGTCATACCAGGCCTGCCTTCGCCCCAAGGCCAATGCCGCCGACGTGCCAAGCTTTTGCAGCGAAGCGGCATCAATCTTGCCACCCGCCCCATTCGGCGGCGCAGTCGCGACGCCCACTCGGACAGGTGAAACATTTGACGGTTGTTTAATGGTCGCGTTCATCGAATTCACACACTTCCATGACCGGAGTAAACGAGAACCAGGATAGGTCTGAGGGAACAAGGCATCGCAGTGGAGCGTTGTTTCAATTGATGGCTAGAAGCCGACAGTTGATCGGAAAGGTGTTGGTGCACAGCCTGGGGCGATCTGCGAGGCACGATGGCTTTTACGGGAGGTCGCCCGAAGGACTCCCGGCGCCGACCTCGAAAGGACGCCGTACGGTGGGCGGGGATCGGGAATCGGCTAAAGCCTAGACACCAACGCTTGCCAACGTCCAAACACCAACGTTTACTAGCGTTTTCCAGAGATCAAGCGATCGCTGGTGGCGGTGCGGCCGTTTACCTTTGCTACTTGGCCGTTGATGCGTTTGTGCGACCGCCCGTTGACGCGAGCCGGCTCGTCTTCCTCTTCCGCTTCGTAATAACGTCGATAGCTGTCGACGTAACCATACTGGCCTTTACCGTAGTAGTTGTAACTACTGTACCCATACCCCCGACGGCGCGAGTCGCGACTGTTGACGATCACACCATCGATCGGCACGTGGTGGTCGCGGAGGATCTCGGCAGCGCGTTCGACAAACGTCCGACTGTTCTTTTCGATCCGGACGGCCAACAGGCAACTGTCGACGTGCAACGTGATGATCGCAGGATCGGTGACAGCCAGCAGGGGCGGGGAATCGATAAACACCATGTCGAAGGACTGCCGAGCCTGTGCGATAAACTCTGCGAACTGCTCGGATTCAAGTAATTCCGACGGGGACGAGGTCCGCGAACCGGCAGGGCACACGGCCAAGTTGAGCTGCTCGCAATCCTGCTGACACTCCGAAAAGCTGACCACGCCGTTCAAGTAATCGGAAAGCCCGGGGGAACGTTCGACGCCAAACACCTTGTCAATCGTCGGCCGCCGCATGTCCGCATCGACGAGCAGCACACGCTTGCCGGCCTGGGCCATCGAAACAGCCAGGTTTGAAACCATCGTGGACTTGCCGTCTGCGGGACTGGGACTGGTCAGCAAAAAGACCTGCTTGGATTGCTTCTTGGCCAAGAACAGAACGGATGTCCGAACGACCCGAAACGTCTCCGAGTCGA